>NZ_JBPEHL010000004.1:0-672542 GCF_051201095.1 Shinella sp. BE166
CAACAATCATCCAAATAGCCAGATCGACGACCTGCTGCCTTGGGCCTATGCCGCAAAGCACGAACTGAAAGCCGTGGCCTGAAAACAGCGCTTACGCTTGTACGACGATCTGGCAAGCCCTCGCTTCAGGACGTCAGGACCGAACCTCAAGATCGGATCGCGGCCATCGCTTTCGCTTTCACTGATCCTCCACGAACTGGCGACTAACGCGATGAAATACGGGGCTCTTTCTGTCGCCGACGGCATCGTCGAACTGAGGTGGCATGTCGCGGGGGAGGACCATGACCGCTTCGAAATGACATGGATCGAAAAAGGCGGGCCCTTGGTAAAGCCCGACGTTCTGCGCGGTACCGGGACGCGTCTTATATCCGCCGGCTTGAACGGTACCACCGATACCTCGGTCAAGATTGAGTACGCCACCGCCGGGCTTCGCTGCCTTCTCTCGTGTGAACTCGAAAGCTTCCAGAAGGAGCACTGATGTCGGTTCCCGTGCTTGTCGTCGAGGATGACGGCCTGATCAGAATGGACCTTGCCGACACGCTGGCAGATCGAGGGTATGACGTCCTCGAGGCAGCTAACGCGGACGAGGCGATGTCAGTCCTGGAGACCTCGCGGATAGACGCCCTGCTCACCGACATCGATATGCCCGGAAGCCTTAACGGGATCGCTCTCGCCGCATGGGTGGCCGAGCGGTGGCCCTCGTGCAGGATAATCGTAATCTCGGGGCGCTATAGTCCCTCTCAGGGAAGCCTCCCCGAGGAAGCACGATTTCTGTCGAAACCCATATCCGAGAGCGCCCTTTTCCAGACACTGGCCGAACTCGATATCCCTTCCCCGGACGGCGAGTTTACGTGAACTTCCCACTACGCCGGGCGGTTAGCGGCGGCGCATCAGTACACTCGACCCAATGGCCGCAATGGGCCGAAACCGGAGATTTTACGATTTACCACCCTTCTTTTGGCATTCTGAATACTACATTCGACATCGCTATTGTTGTAGATAGCTCTTCGCCCCGCCGTCTGTCAGGCAAAACTTTCCACCTCGCGGGCCTACGCAATATGCTCCGTCCCGACAGTTGCAATCGCCGTTAGGTGTCTGCTTCATATTCTCACTTCTCCGACCCAGCAGTCCGGACGCACCAATGGAAGCAGAGCATGATTTCTTGCTCCCGCTGATGGACCCGTCGTTGCATATGAAGGTTTCTCCCTGACACCTGGCTATGCCACCTTTCTTCCCGCTGCATGGGAAATTCTCAGCGAAAGCCTCGTTCGAAAGTGCGAACGCTGCGCCAAGCCCAAAGACTCCGTACAGAAAGCCGCGCCAAAACTCATTGCGACTGATCATTGTCCGGCTGGCCTGTCCGTCCCCATCAACATGCCTTCGCGGTCAACGAGATCGCCGTTTGTCTTCAGCACGGCTATCCGGTTGCGGATGGTCTCCCTGAGCTGACTGCTGGTCGCCTTGAATCCGAGACCGCGAGAGACTGCGTTGACGGCTTCGTCTTCCGTCGCTCCAAGGCTATTGGCGATCAGCGACTTCAACCCCTCGTCGATTTCCATTGGCGGAAGAAGCTCCAGCCGCCTCAGGCTCGTCGATGACGCCACGCTTCTGTCCCGCAGAACCACGGTCGCACTTGGCCAAAGAAGGAAGTCGCCCGACCTCAGGATATCCCCCGAGCCGACGGCGTGCCGTATCGCATTGCCGATATGACCGTCGATGCGGTTTCCCGCACGCTGGAGGCCCCATGCCGTCCGAATGCGTGTGACGATTTCGTCGGAATGTATCGGCCCTTCGACCTCGACCGTCTGTTTCACCAGGTTCACGAGTATTCCGAGCGGAGCCTCGTGGAGTTCGACAGAGGTGTCCGGTGTCAGAACAGCTTCTACATAGAAGCCGCTTAGATCGACCTCGTCACCGACTTGCTGGAGACCGATTTCGGTGACCGTCTCGCGCTCGATCGTGATCACCTCGACGTTCACCGCGCGCTTCGCCCGCACGACTGTCTCGCCGCCAGCTATCGCGTCGGCTTTTGCTTTCTCGATCGCATCCACCAGCCGCTCGAGCTCGGCCCGCGGTCTTTGAAACCAGTCCGTGCTCCATATGCGGTGGATGTTCCAGCCGTGGTCTTCTAACACGGCCTGGCGGAGACGATCTCGGTCCCGAGCGGAGCGCGCGTCGTGGTAAGACGCGCCGTCACACTCGATGCCGAGCAGGTAGCGGCCGGGAACGTTCTCGTCGGCTATCGCGAGATCGATGAAGAACCCGGCTATGCCGACCTGCGGGTGGACCTGATAACCCCGCTCCTGCAAAGCTGCCATGACTTGTTCTTCGAACACGCTGTCCATCGAGCGGTCCGCCCTGGCGGCCATCGCCAATCGTCCGGTGCGTGCGAAATGGAGGAAGAGCTTGAACGCGAAGATGCCTTTTCCCTTGCCGCGTTCAAGATCGATGTCCTCGTCCGTAATCGACGCATAGACTTCGCAACGTCGCTTGGCACGGCTGATGAGAACGTTCAGGCGACGTTCGCCGCCTTCGGCCCCCAGCGGGCCGAAGCGCATTCCCATATACCCCTGCGCGTTCTTCGCGTAGGCGACTGAGATCAGGATGACGTCTCGCTCGTCGCCCTGCACGTTTTCCAGGTTCTTGACGAAGAACGGCTCGTTCGGATGCGAATGGAAGAACTCCTCGGTCTGCGGGTTCAAACGTCTGAGCAGCTCAAGCTGGTCCTGTATCTCGCGACGCTGCTTGATCGAAAACGCCGCGACGCCCAACGACAGGGTCGGAGACTCGAGCGCGTGTCTGATTATCGCCTCCGCAACGACCTTGGCCTCGACCTTATTGACGCTGTCCTCGAACACGCCGTTCGGCACGTGGTGGAAGCGCAAACCCATTCCGGCTTCCTGCGTGTATGGACTCGGGACGATGAACAGCTTGCTGTCATAGAACTGGCTGTTCGATACCGCGATGAGCGACTGGTGACGGCTGCGGTAGTGCCAACGCAGCATACGCTCGGGAAGACCGCGAGCGGAAAACAATCCGAGGATGCTCTCGATGTCAGAGACCTTGGCTCCGTCTTGGTCCTCGTCCTCGTCGCCGCCATCCGACGTCATCTTGGAAAAGAACCTGGTCGGCGGAAGCTGGCGCTCGTCTCCCACCACGACCACCTGCCTGGCGCGGGCCACAGCCCCGAGCGCGTCGACCGGCTGAATCTGGCTGGCCTCGTCCATCACGAGGAGATCGAATTCCAGGACTCCAGGCGGCAGAAACTGTGCGATCGACAATGGGCTCATCATGAAGACTGGTTTGAGCGCCTGGACCGCCTGCGAAGCACGCTGCATCAACTGCCGGATGGGCATATGATTTCGCCGTCGTGCCATCTCGCCACGGAGAACCCCGACCGGACCAATACCGCTGACCGCCGGAATTTTCCTGTGGTGCGCGCGGACGACTTCCAGTCGGGAAAGACGCATGCGATCGCGGTCGAGCTGGGAGAATTCCGATACCAGACGGCCATGGACCTCACCGTCGAAGCGGGCAAGCTCAGGGTCCTTGGCATGCTGATGGCGCAGGACGGCTTCATAAAAGGCCATCTCGAAGTAGGGAATCACTCTATCCGTCGGCAGACGACCATCCCTGAGACGATCCACGATCAGGCCAACGCCGGCATTGGAGGCGTCGAGAGCGCGACCGTTATACGCTGCGTACTTCGAGAGTTGCTCCTCGTTCGCGATCCACCGTGCCAACCGCGCGCTTATAGACTGGATGGGAGCTGTCTCGAGAGCATCGACATTGAGTTGCGTGCGAGGCTCGGTCTTTACGAAGTCCAAGAGAGCGGCCAACCTCGAAACGACTTCCCGGCCGTCGTGGAGAGTTTCGCGTGCTACATCGCGGAGCGCCTCCGGGTTGTCGAACCGGGCTGCGAGTGTCCTGATATCCGCATTGCCGATGACCCATGCCACGACTTCGGCGAGCTTCGTCCAGTCACTTTGCCCTGCGCGCCAAAGAGGGCCGAACGCTGTGTTTCCTATCGCGTCTAGGGCTTCGAGACTCCGCTTTTTGTCCTGGGCCGCCGCCAGCGCGTCCAGCGTCGCTATCCGCTCTCGCGCGTCAGAAAGAGGACGATGCAGAAACTCGGTTAGAGCAGTCTCCGCAGCGACGATTTCCTTGAGTGCCGGAACAGCCTGTGTCAGCACGACCTCGTCGACATCGACAGCACCGGGAAACAGGGCATTCGCTTCATCACCGAGGTCGGCCCAGAGCGCGAGAAACTGACGTCGCGTCTCGTCGAGAAGCGCGCGAACCTGTTCGCATCTCGCCGCCACCGCCGACTTGTCGGTCAGACGGCTGGCGATCGTCCGCGCTTCAGCCCCGACACCCCGGAGACTCCGCATCCAGAGTACCAGATTTTCCAGTGGCTTGGGGTCTGTTTTTTCGCCGCGCCAGTCCGCGCCAAACGCTGACCGACCGAGGCTGTCGCCCTCCTTGATGCTGGACCGAGCCTCCTTTCCCTTCTGAAGAAGGTCGAGCAGCCGTACCGTCTCCGCTGGCGGCTGCTCCGGCATGAGGGTTTTGAGCAGTGCCTTGGCTTTCCGCCAGTCTCCGCTCGCGAACTTGAGGAGCCTGTCACCATGGACGGCAACGGCCGTTCGTGTGGCAATGAGGTCCATGTCCCAGGCCTGATCGGCGATCTTTCCGGAGAGTTCGGACCTGATCTTCCGATAGCTGGAAACGGCCTCGGCAAGATCGCCGGCCTGCTCAAGGCCGCGTTCCCAGATCGCCGCGACGAAGGCGTCGGGGCTTACGTCGGGAGCTTCCGCAACCCGCTCTCCGATAGCGACCAGACGGGCGAGGGAGCCAAGTGTCGGCGACGCGTTGACCCCGAGCATGGCGCGCAAAGAAGACGCCGCGTTCAGGAACCGCGGCACGAGATCGCCGAGCCGCGCGACGAGCGCAAAACCGGAATGTGGAAAACCACTTGGAAGACGCTTGAACGTACCTAGCATCGCTGTCGGGTCCGAGTTCCATGCCGCGTCGGTGACGGTCTCCGCCAGCTTCCCGGCAGAAGCGCTAAACAGCGCGCCGTCGCGGACGAGACGCTCGACCTGCTGGAGAGAGGTCTGCCACACTTCATGGCCAAGGGCCCCGCCCGTAATTCCCGAGGGTCGTGTCGCCAGTCTCCGCGCCAGATCGACGTGGGCCTCGAACTCCAAAACGCTCTGCGCGGACGGCCGCTCCAGCGCATCCGCGATCGATGCCATTTTCTCGCTGAGCGCAATCGAGAGGGAGTGGGTTTCCTGAAGGCGGTTAGTGAGACGTTCGAGGTCAAGCGGCGTGATCCCCGTCAGAGCGACACCGTGCCAGGGATGTTCGGTGGGGACGCCTATGTCGTCGATGCGCTGGGCCAGTTCAGATAGCAGCAACGCTATCCGGATGCGGGTTTCAGGCTCCCAATTCACGGACGCGGATAGCTCGATATCGGACGGCGGCATTCCGAGCCTTCGAAGCCGCGATAGATGGCCTATGACCTGGTACGGCGACAGGGCGTAGGGACGGTAGACCCTGTGAAGGCGAGCGACATGGCCATTCAACGCGTCACGGGCCTCGGTGAGGCCTCGGTCGACGGCGTCCACACTTTCCCCTCGGGGCGCGCCGAGGTCCCAGGTATGCTGAAGTTCGGCCAGCAATGCACGCTTGTTGGCCTTGTTCGAATGCAATTCGAGGCAGGCGTCTCCGACGCCCGTCTGATCGAGACGGCGCTTGACGACCTCCAGCGCGGCCATCTTTTCAGCGACGAAGAGCACTGTTTTCCCGTCAGCGACAGCTGCCGCGATTATGTTCGCGATCGTCTGGGACTTTCCGGTCCCCGGCGGCCCCTGAATGACCAGGTCTCGCCCTCGGCGGGCCTCGTGGATAGCGATAGTCTGCGAGCTGTCGGCATCGACGATATGGGTCATTTCGGAAGGTGTGATGAACCCGTCGATCTTGGCGTCCTCTTCGAGAAGACTGTCCGTCGATGTGAAACCGTTCGACACCAAAGACGTGATGAGGGGGCGATCCGTGAACTTTCCGCCGGTCGGCCAGAGGCTGGCGTCGAGATCGCGGTACATGAGAAACTTGGCGAAGGAAAAGAATCCGAGCACGATGTCGTCGGGCTGGACCGACCAGTCCGGCTTGATAGTGACGGCGGCGGCGACCTGCGCCGCATAGTCCTCGAAGTCGAACTGGTCCGACGCTTCGAAGGTTGGCATGGTGATCTTGTGCACCCGGTCGAGAAAACCTTCCAACGACAGGTTCGACGCATAGTCCTCCTGCCGCGCCCGGAGCTTGAACCGCTCGGCGGCGCTACCGCGTTCGAGTTGGACCGGGACGAGAACAAGCGGCGCATACCGTACGTTCTGCGCGTTGTTCGGGTCTATCCATTTGAGCGTGCCGAAACCGAGGTAGAGGATATTGACACCCTGCTCCTCCTCCAGGGTCCGCGCGTCGAAATAGAGATCGAGCAAACGCTTCTGCAGCGCGTTCGGTGTCATCCGCGTCTGGAGTTTGGTATCCCCGTGACGAAGAAGCCGCCCTCCTTCGTCACGGTCGTCATCGTCAGGAAGCGCTAGTTCAATCAGCTCTTCCTGTCCTTCACCGTCCTTCGGCTCGCGTCCCTTGGCCCCGGCGAGAAACGTCATCGCCTTACCCTCGGCAACGAGGATACGAAAAACCTCTGAGGCACGCTCGTCCACGATGTCGATGGTTTTCGCGCTCTTGGAGAACCGCGGGACGTTCAGAAGACGGTTGCGTGCGGAGAAGTCCAGTAGCTCCGTGCGAGCACGTTCAATTTTCGCTTCGACTGAAAGGCTGCTCTGGAAAACTGATTGGGAATTATCGTTGGTGTCTGCAATATCGGTCATGCTGCCCCCTCTTACGATCGGGATTCATGCACAAAGCAGCTTACTGGTAAAGTGAGCAGTCGAAACAACCAAAGCGTTTATTGGCTCGAGCTGACATTTGGATGGCGTCTTCTTCGCGCCAATAGCAGTCGTCACGTCACGGTGAATCTGAACGGGCCAATTATCAATCGACCGATGCCGGGTCTTCCTGTTCAACAGGTTCCGGTAACGCCACGCCCGCTATCCGTCTTTGGAAGTGGGCAATCGTCGAGCTGATCTGGGGGTCACCGAGCTTGTCCTCAGCAGCAGTAAGCTCCGCGATTGCCTCGTCAAAATACGCGTAGCTTCCAGTTTTGCGGTAATACTCGATACCGAGTTCGGCATATGCTGAGAGAATATTCTTGTTAATTGGGTATCGGATCACACCCTGCACCGCGAGAGAATGAGCCTCCTCAAGAATGGCGACCCGGTCCTCGTTCAGCAGTCCGGTTGAGCGGGCGGCGCGTTCGACGAGCAGCTTGATTTTGTAGCGGTGTACGGGGCCGTCGCCGCCAAAATCCTTGTTGAACAGACGTATTTCGGTTTCGGCTTTTTCGAACTGCCCTTGGTCAATAAGGTTGCGGATTAATCGATGCCTCGGAACGCGTTCGCCCGGTGCATTGGACATCATCATCCGAAGCAGCCGGTTCTGAACGTTCTTGTCAGGAATCCGAGCGATGCCAGTTTCCACGTTACAAAGTTCTCTCAGCGAGCGGATTTCAACGTCATACGTTGGCGAAATATTCGTGATCACGGACTCGAACAATGCGATGGTCTTTTCGAGGTCCGAAAACTTGTACTTGGTGACGATACCCGCGATGACAGGATGACGGCAACGCCAACCGAAAATTCCCTTCCGCTCATCGAGGTTGTACTCGGTGATGATCTCCGTCAGGCTGTCGAGCATCGGAGAAACGCTGGCAGCATTAATGCCGAGCAATCGGATGATCAATTGGCGATGAACCCGGATGCCCGCCGTCTCCATCGCTGCGACGTTTCGGTACACATCCTGAAGAGGCTGCGCGAGGTCGGCGTACTCTTTGAGCATGATGTCATCGAAGTTGTCATTGGCGAATATGTTTTTCAGGCAGACGAACATATCCGCTTCGCATCGCACAGAGAGCCTTCGACGGCGCTCCTCACGATTGAACCCCTCGAATTGGTCTTCCACGAGACCTCTAACATCCTTGTTTGTATCCAGCAGCGCGAGGAGCGCTTCAATCTCGTCGGGCGCTAGTTTTGAGATCGTGAATGTCTTCCCGTACCGATACATGTTGGGCGTCTTGATGCGCGGGAACCAATGGTTTTTTGACGATGAAAGGATGACCTTCAAGTGCGGGTTATCGAACTGTACCAAGAGATCGACGAGATCATTCACTTCCTGTAGATGTCGGTGAGCGTCATCTATAAAAAGTGCGCCAACCTCCTGCCTCTCTTTGAGTTCCTGGGCAACATCACGCCATTTTAGGAAATTGAGCGTGTGATCGCCTTTGTGCTCGAAACAGACGTAGCCCGCGGTCCTCAGTGCATTTAACGTCTGGCGGACGGCGGTTGTTTTCCCGACCCCGCTCGCCCCCAGCAGCGTTGCGGTAATGGTCGCATCACCTGCCAGATAGGCGACGATCTCGTGGGCAACTTTTCTTTTGAAGGTATGACCAGCGATGATGTCAGCAAATGTAGCGGACTTGCCGTTGAACATGCCGCTGATGTCGGCGGGTAGTGCGGCTGCATGAGCCACGTCAACAGTCACCGGTTCAAGAGCCGGGAACCTTTCGAGGATCGGAAGATCGGCACCGATCTTAGTCGCCTTGGGAATCTTGGGTGACATAGCTGCAAAGAAATCATCGATCCCGCCGAATGCTACCTTGATTCCCCTTGTTTCGAACAGAGATGCTCTACCCTCATCCGGCGAATACATGAGGAGGCAAATTCGACCTGGTGAGAGAATTTTCGCGTTGATCGCAGCAGCTCTGTTTATAACTGCCTTGAGGTCGGGATCAGCAAGAGAGTGACCGATGATAATGAGGTCCGACCCCGCGAGGTCGCCCTTCAGTCGGTCGTACAGGTTTTCCCGATACGTTTCGGTCTGCTCGTAGTCTGCTTCAGAGAGAATGATGCGGGAAGTGTGGCCATCGCATATGTCATGTTCGATAGTGCCATGGATTTTGAAAAGGAAACCGTCCTCGGACTCATCGCCAGTCGTGAAGCTGAAGTTGGAGTGATAAACCCTCACCTTCTTGCCCTTGCCAGTGTAAGCCTGCTCGATCAAATCATCGTAGTTAGTCGTGAAAATGCTCTTCCAAGGATAGAGCGGCAGGTTCTTGAGGCCGCCCGTAGGCTTTAATCCATCGCAGAGTTCCCGCAGCAAATCGATGACTTTGCGTCGGCTTTTCTTCGCCTCGCACAAGCTCGCCATCTCGCTCAGATTATATCCGTTGGCTTCAACGCCAAAAGCCTTCGAAAATTTGTCGATCAGCGTAAAGACCGAAGGAGCGCCGGAAGGAATTGACGAGCCCGAGCCGAATAACAGCACCGTGTTCCTTGGATTGATTTCCTTGGCCAGGTCTTCCAGCTTCATTGGCATAGTTCGCCTCCGTTCCCGTTAAACGGTAAACACGAATCGTTAGCTGCAGCAACTTCTGCAAGTAGTAATGCCCCAAGAATACATCTATCTCCAATAGGTACCGCTGCCGGACGGGTGCCAACTTTCGTTCAATGCGACTCTTAACCATCGCCGATGGCTGCTGTGGGCCGATAGCCGACCGGAGCATTGGGCTCCGTCGCGGGAGAGGCGGCGGGGTGAAAACTCATCCCCATTGAAATTTACCCTACATACGCAGTTCAACGCGCTTCCTGTAAACAACATCTCTCGTCGGTACGCACAATATCGCGTCGCTTACGGATTATTAACCGTAACCGGCGACCGTTGAAGACGAGATGAAGCGAGCATAGACCTCAACAGGGGGCAGCATGTTTCTTTTGGACACAAGCGTTCTCAGCCATGCGCATTACAGTCGCCAACATCCAGCAGTAGGACAATGGCTTGATGGCCAACGTCACCTAGCAATTCCCTTCCCCGTAATCCTCGAGGTATACATAGGAATTTACGAAGCACAGAAAAACAAACCGCTCCTCGCCGAAGAAATTCTTGGTTGGCTTGATGACGTTCTATCCGCGGACTTCTTTTATCCGGACATAAATAGGGAAGTTTCTAGAATTCTCGCGACGCTATACTGTCACAACGAACTGCGCCACTTATGGTATAGGGACCCGGAAAACGCTAGGAAGCGAAAGCCAGGGCAAGACCTTTTCATCGCCGCGATCTCTATCGCGCACGACATACCGATCGCGTCACTCGACGCCAAGGATTTCGCACTGATCAATAGGCACGTACATTTGCCTGGCGTCTATAATCCCGCCTTCTCCAGCTGGGTTGTGCCGAAGAGGCAGAACGCACCAATCGAGGTCACGGATGATATGGAAGTCGCCTAACGCGCAAAAGGACCACCACGAGACAATACCTTACCAACAGGCTCGTTGGGGGAAGCCTTGAAGGTCACTTCAAACACGCCCTCTTTATCCTTTACGGTTTGTGTAATCCCGGAACGGGCAGCGTCAAACAAGGTGCCGATATGAAGCTCAGCTTCAGTTCTGTCCCAGCTGTGCGCGATCTTCTGCACGTGGCCTCTACTCCAGTTTTACCTTTCCTTGATAGCCGATTCTTCTCTTACATGAAACGATATCGCGCGCCGTGTCGATCGAGTGACAAAATACAGGTGCCAGTGCGAGCAATTGCTATTTGTCTCGGTCGTCGTTGGACGATTTAATGAACTCAACTTTTTTTCGGGGTTTCGGACCGCCTGCGCCCCGTGCAACTTTCCGAGGTCTGAGGCTCGGGCGGCTCTGTTCTCCCGCCAGTTCTGCCTCGAAGGAGATTATACTTTCCAGACCGGTATTCTTGCTTGATGTTGGTGGTGGCGAAGCCGCGCCGCTCATTGCACTGCCACCTTTCGGGATGCCGCAACTTTCATGCCTGCGCTCGGCGTCGGCCACAAGCTTCAGAAAGCGGGAGCTGGTCATCTCTTCTTCCTCCGCGAGGGAGTGGGCGACGCTCACAAGCACATCGGTTCTGGGTTCGAGAAGGCCCATCGTACGCCTAAAGCACGCATCGACGCGAGCCCTTACAGCCAATCCCACGTTGGCCGGAAGGGCCCCGATGTTGGTCAGCGAATTCGAGTCTGTCGCGTCGGCTAACATGTGGTCACCGAACCCGAACATGTTCTCCATCATCGTCGCGAGCGCCGTAATCCGTGGGAGGTCCGAGCTGGCGTCCCCACCGGCCGCAGCCGAGTGCCCACCCAGGACCAGTCGTTCGGCTACCACGCCTCCGAGGAGCATGGAAATAAGACCCTCGAAGTCACTCTCCAGCGGTTGCATCGGAAGCAATGAATCGAAACTAGCCGCTCCAACGCTCATGCCCGAGCTTTTCTCGGAGCGCCATGTGTCGATCCTGATGCCAACAAGGTTACCGACATTCAGGATCGTACCGACGAGCGCATGACCGACTTCGTGTAGCGCGATCCTGAAACGCTCCTCCGCTGTGAACGACCGAACGGGTGGCATCGCGTTCAGGATGTCGGCGTCGGTGACCGTTTGCCCTGCTCTTCTGCGAGCATTGCGCTTTGCATCTCTAGCGAGCTTCTCCAAATCGGCTCCGCTCCATCCCTTCGTGTGTCTCATCGCGATTGTCATGTCGAGCTCGTCGCCAACGCCGAGGTGATGACGCAAAATCGCCGCCCGCGCCTGGGCGTCGGGGAGTGGAACAGTGATGATTTTCTCCAGTCGTCCCGGTCGCAATAGCGCCCGATCGATGGCATCCGGTCTATTGGTCGCGCCGACAACGATCACGCCCTCTCTGCCCTCGGAGGGTGACAGGCATTCCAGTAGGGCGTTGATCACCTGCGTCTTGTAATCGTGATTGTACCCGGAGTCGCCACTGTCACGGGACCCGAAAGAGTCGAATTCGTCCAGAAAGACGATAGATGGCCGAGCGTTGGCGGCGGCGGTGAACACCCGTCGCATCTCATTCAACATATCACCCAGGTGACCTTTAGACTGCCATCGCGCCGCCGATTCCAGAAAAAGATTTACGCCGCATGTGTTCGCGAGGGCGCGCGCATACATGGTTTTACCGACGCCCGGGGGGCCACTCAGAAGCACACCCTTGTCGATGTCCTCCCAATTCAGCTTCCCTTCCTTCCAATCCGCCAGGTCACACGCTAACTCTATTCCCCACTTCGCCGCCTCGCCGAACCCCGATAGCCTGTCAAGTGTGACGGGTACCGGGGGGACCTCGGGCGAGGTCTCTTGAGACACCACCTCGGGAGACGGGGATAGAGCCTTTCGAATTCTGTTCATGGAACGCCGCCGATGCGTGGCGAGCCGGACGCTCCGAAGAGGATGTTCCGCAAGAAAACGTGCATCGTCAGCGGACAGGCGAAATCCCGCAACGGAACGCGACGCCGCTAGAAAATGGGTGGCCGACGGGCGCGCGATTTCGATCTCGAGATCAAGCACCAACCGGACATCTTCATTGACCGGTCTGTGCCCGTCGTTGCAAATCACTGTTTGCCGTTGTGCCGAGATGTTGGCAATGAGCGTCTGCGGAGAAGTGTCGAACGACCTGCTGCCATAGACCGCGGTCATGACCTCGCGCTCCGTCTCGAAGTCTCTGTCAACGTTGAAAAGTAGCCTGCAAGCCTCTTCGTAGATGAAGCAGTCACCGGGCTCGGGCACATGGAGCATGACGGCGAAATGGATTTCCTTGTGCTTTAGGAGTTGACGGAGATATCGGCGGAGCGAACAAGCGGCAGCCACGATAGCTAGGTTTTCCGACTGGCGCTGAAGAGTGTAATTTACGATGGATGGCATGGAACATCTCACTGTTTATCGATTACGAAGGGCGAAAGCTGTTTGCTTCACCCCCGTATTCGACGAACCATCGTCTCAGGCCCCAAAATCGCTTCGTCCAGTTCCACGTCGATGAAACGGTGGAGGATCATGGATGCGATTGCGGCGACAGGCTCGGTGTTCCGGATCGCCCCAAGGCAATCCGACATCGGTAACGAACCTTCCTGGTCCAGCAGCCCCAGTAGTCTGACCCGATCAGCCAGAGTGACGGATACCCTGGCGTATTTGAGTAAGTCGCGTGCATTCGGTAACCGGAAGCCGCTGTCGTAGATTTCTTCGCGCTCCACCAGGCGATATGATGCATTTAACCGTCGCGCCGCAGCATCGATGTCCACCGACTGCACATGCGCCACCTTGATTGTATCGAGAAATGAGACCGTACCGGCGTGGTCGGTGGTCGAGAATTCGGCTCTATGAAAACATTCTGAAACCAGGAACGCGGGGCTTGGTGTCGACCAACATCTGATATTCGGGTCTACGTCGAGAAGACATGCGAGGTCACGCGACTCCCGTGATCTAAACAACGGCTTCCCAACGCATTTAAGTGTAGGGAGATTATCAGAAAAATATGCCGGAGGCTGTCCCTCGGCGGCCGCAGAGGCGGGCTCAACACTGCGAGAATACATAACGCACTCACAACTCGATAACGTTCATCATGGTCCACGCCATTCGCGTGGGTGGCCATCAACGTATTCGGGAAGCGGATCGGGTAATGTTCCTCATAATCGGAACATATAAAGAACAAAATACACTATGTCAACGGTTTCATTCCTCCCGACCGAGGGGCCTGCAGAACGTGTCGAAAACGAATAACTCCCTCTCATGCCTGGATCGCGCGCTGATTGAACTCCGCGCACAACTTGCTAGGATACTGTCCACGGTTATGGGGGCAAAAGTGGGTGTATTGCGTTTCTTCCTGCTGGCACTGATCGCGTCCGGTATTTTTGCGCACTCTGCTCGAGCGGATATCGCTCTTGAGAGGATCACAACCGAGAAGGGCGTTCTCCTCCTTCTTAGAGGGTCCTTTGCGCTGTCAGATGATCCTCAGGCACTCGCTCGCGAGGTGGCCACGACAGGTGCCAAGGTCATCACCTTCGACAGTGACGGCGGTAACGTCGTCACCGCTATTGCATACGGTCGGGTGATCCGCGCTGTGGGTCTATCCACTTTTCAACTGCGTTCAGGGCAATGCGCCTCCGCATGCGCCCTCGCCTTCGTCGGCGGTACGATCCGCTATGCCGAACCTGGCGCGATCGGGGTACATCAGTCATCATTCTCGCCGGGCGATATCCTCGACGGGCACACGGCCGTTGCCGCCGTGCAGCAGATGACGGCCCAGATAATGACCTACCTTCTTGAGATGGGCGTCGACCCAAAATTATTACAGTTGAGCCTTTCGGTCCCGCCAGACGATATGCGGTACCTGACCGCCGCCGAAATGGCGGAATACAAGGTTACAGCGGGCTTTCAAGACGCGGCCCCCGAGGGCGTATCGTCCTCGGCCGCCATCGCGACCCCAACCGTCGAACACACTGCTCGCGAAGAAGTCGTTGAGCCCCTCTCCAATGAGGACAAAGCACTGGCCTTTGTCGCGAGCTATTACGAGGCTTGGTCCCGAGGCAATGCCGAAGCCCTGACCTTCATGGATCGTGCGTACAGCGAAACCATAAGCTTCTACGGCAAGCCGAAGTCGCGGGTTTATGTCGTCGACGAAAAAGTCAAATTCGTCATGAGATGGCCTGTTCGGGCCTACAACGTGAAGCCCGGTACAGCCACGGTATCATGCGGCACATATTGCGCCGTCGTCGGTATCGTCGACTGGTATGCGAAGCGCGATATAGGGGAGACCATCTCCTCGGGTTCTGCGCGTTTCCTGATTTCTTGGGACCCGTCCACAGGCAAGATCGTCACTGAGAGCGGTGAGGTCCTGGAAATGGACAAGAACGCGGTGTCTCCGCTCCGCATCCTCTCCCAGTGGTATGACCAGAACGCCGTGTGCCGAGGGGGGATTGGCAACTCAGAGGCCTCGGCTGCTGCCTGCGCTAACAGGGAAGCTATCGCGGCAAAGCTCAATGCGGTCGGCTGGTGTCACGACGCCGAGGGAAAAGCAGGGTATCAGCTTGATTGGCAAAGGTGCGGTGGCACCGGGGACCAAAATGTCTCCGCGGTGGCTCTCTCATCTAAAGCCTCGATCCCGCGCTCGGCACAGTATCCCGTGACCGGACGGTTTTCGGGGAAGACGAAGCTACCGGACTTCCGTGGCAGGGACCGACCGTTCAATTCCTTCCGGACGCGAATTCGCGACGGGATGCGCGAAGGACCAAACTTCGCGGGTCACTATTCGGTCGTGCAGATCGGTTGTGGCACGGGATGTCTGTTCGCAATAGTTGGCGACAACAACACGGGAAAGCCGGCCAACTTCCCGCGTGGCGGCGAGGACAATCCATCCATGCAGCTTCACTTCGAGTTGGGAAGTCGCCTTCTGGCGGCGCAATGGCTCGACTACAATGCAAACAAGTGTGTTGTGGAGTTCTTCGACTACGACAGGAAAACGTGGAGCCTGGTGCGGAAGGTCGACGTGGGCTTGTCTGATGCCTGTTACCGAGCGGTCGCGGACAATCTACGATAACATGAGAGCTACACCAGTCGATGCTGACGAATGATGTCGTGGCCAGGTTGGTAAGGGCCGCCAACCAAACCGATAAGATCGGTGCGATCGAGGTTCGCAGGTTGCTCGATCATGCCGTCTCGAAGATCACCGAATTGCGGCAGGCCGCCAATATCGTGCCAATCAAGGGCCGCGACGCGTTGATATACATCCAAACCGTCGCCGCAGGAGCCGACCGAGTTCCCGCCGAGGAGTGGCATCACGGTCTGCTCCATGCGGCAGAGATGCTTCGGGACCTGCATATTGTTGTCGAGAGTGGAACTCGAATTCAGATTGTCCCGCACAAGGAGAGGTAAGCAGGCTGGGCTGGGTAACCTGACTGCTACAAACCGTTGCTCTCCTCAGGTTCGATGAGGAGAGGACAGAATTCCGAGAGAGAGAGAGAGGTGAGGTCGCGAAGGCATGGTTCGAGCGTACAGACGCGGCCATCCTGATTGAAGAGCCGAAGCTGAGAAAGCTGCTGGCGTCACTCAAAACGATCGTTCCGCTCGCGTCCCAGTATCGGTCAATCCTGAGAAAATCGCCACCCTTCGAAACTCTCACCTCCACCGCTGGATGGAAGCATGGCTCGCATGAAAGACTTTTGGGTTGCCGCAGTTCAGCACGCACCGCGGCTCAGGACTTGGTCTGTGCTAGTTCCAAGGCTTTCGATTATCGCTTCAAGTCGGTAGGGCTTGGGTACGAACTGGCAGGATTTGGGAAAATTAACGTCATTTGGTGTCCTACCCCCGGAGGCTACTACGACGGTCATGCCGGCATCGAAGCCCCGCACGAATTTCACGAGGTCGAGCCCGTTCAGCCCTCCAGGCATATCTATGTCGGTTACTAGACAATCGACGTGCCGATTTCCCAAAACGGCAACGGCTTCCAAGACGTTAGAGGCCTCGATCACGAGGTAGCCCTCGTCTTCCAGTGCATCCGCCAACACCATTCGGATCATTGGCTCGTCATCGACAACTAGGACGGTACGCTGTGACATGCTCGCCTCCGCGGTTCGTTACACAGTCAACTCGTTACCCGATCGGTTTGGTCGTCCCCGACATCAGCTCTTTGCGAACAAACTTAATAAAATGCCAACGATCATCCTTCCTCCCAGGCGGTGGCCGCGCCCTAACGTGCCGTGACCCCGCCAAGGGGAACATGTGAACCACCAAGGCGTTACCGCCGCATATCACGAACCCGTGATGTTTCAGCCTTGGAGCACGCCAAATGACGATACCCGTCTCTACCGCCCTTCCCCACGAAGCCGTCCAGACGAGCGTTTCGACGGCCGCCGCCATTAACAAGGTCAGCTGGGGCGCGATACTAGCGGGCGTGGCGATCGCGCTCGCCACCCAGTTTTTGCTGAACCTCCTCGGCGTCGGCATAGGCGCGGCGGTGCTCGACCCGGCGACTTCCGACAACCCTGCAGCCAGTACCTTTTCCATTGGCGGTGGCATCTGGTTCGTCGTGGCAGGCATCATCGCATCGTTCCTCGGCGGCTATGTCGCGAGCAGGCTTTCCGGTCGGCCGAGCAATTCGACGGGTGGCTACCACGGGCTGACGACCTGGGCCGTCACCACACTCGTCGTACTCTACCTTCTCACGACTTCCGTCGGCGCGCTCATCGGCGGTACCTTCAACGGCCTGACGAGCATCGTTAGCGGCGTCGGCCAGACGGCGGCAACCGCAGTCACTGCGGCCGCGCCCGCTCTCGCGGATTCCGCCAATCCTATGGCCGGGATCGAACAGCAGATTCGCTCCACGACTGGCAACGATCCCCAGGCCCTGCAGAGCGCGGCTGTCGCGTCGGTTCAGGCACTGGTAACGGGCGACGAAGCGACCGCAGAGGATGCCCGTAACCGTGCTGCGGAAGCTGTCGCACGCGCGCAGAGCATCCCCGTCGATCAGGCTCGTACGCAGGTCGAGCAATACGAAAAGACTTACCGCGAGAACGTCGAAGCCGCAAAACAGCAGGCGATCGAAGCCGCTCAGGCCGCTACCGCGGCGGTGTCGGCCGGCGCGATCCTCGGTTTCATCGCCCTGGCGCTCGGCGCGATCGCGGCGTGGTTCGGCGGTTCGTTCGGCACGAAGCGTAATGTCATCGTCACGGAGAACGTGGCGCGCGGCGTTTAATCCCTGGGACTTGTCGAGGCCGGGAGCTCTTATCTTCCGGCCTTTCGCTTTACGAAGGAGAAACGAAATGGCAAGCGGTGCATTGAAAGCGCTTTTGGGCGTACTGGCCGTCGCGGGTTATCAGAACCGTGACAAGATCGCCGAAATCCTGAAGGGCCTGCGTAGCCCACAACAGCCCGGTCCAGACGGAAAACCGCAGTCTGGCGGCGGCCTCGACGACATCCTCGGGGGCCTGACAGGCAACTCCGGCACGGGCGGAGGTCTCGGCGGCCTCGGTGGCCTCGGCGGGCTCTTTACCGGAGCTGCGGGGGGCGGCCTTGCGGGGAGCCTTGGCGAATTGCTCCGCCAGTTCCAGCAGAAGGGTCAGGGCGAAACGGCCGACACGTGGGTAAAGCCAGGCGATAACGCCCCCATCGACGACACTCAGTTGTCGGAAGTGCTCGGCCCCGAAATCCTCGATGACCTTGTAGCCAGAACAGGGCTTTCACGGGAGGAAATCCTCAAGCGCCTCAGCCAGGAACTCCCGACTGCGGTGAACGACCTGACCCCGGATGGCCAACTTCCTGCGGAAGACGGCGATGACGACAGTGCCAACGGGCATACGGGTCATCCTTCCTCAAGGCCCGATGTTATCTGACGAGACTACGCTCTGACACCGTGGCGGCGTCCAAACGTCGCCACGGTACCTGTGCGCGCCACCTCCTCCGTTCGTTCCCGCTCCGGTGACAACTCCTTGGTGTTTCACTACATTCAAGGAGAAACGCACGCGGGTGGGAAAACAGATGAAGCTGGGGTTTGGTTCGCAGAAGATCGCCACTGCGGCGACGGCGGTGATCGTGGCGATGTTCGCCGCCCTGCTCGTTCTTCTTTGCCTGTGGCTCTATGAAAGTTACTCGTCTTCCGTCCGACGCACGCAGGAACGGGCAATCGCCGCCTCGAAGATCGTCGCGACGAACGTGACATGGATAAACGCCCTTGCCTGGCAGGCGCTTCAGAAAATCGACAGCGCGCTGGGACCCGAAATAGGGATCGCCTCGGACACCGTGAGGGACATCGATGCGATGATTTCGGACCTACCCGGGACCGTCCAGGCATATGTCGTAGACCGCAACGGAAATACGCTGTTATCGACCGATCCCGCGATCAAACCCATGAACATCACGGATCGCGAGTATTTCTCGGCGCTTGCCAAGGGGGAACCGACGTATGTTTCCAGTCTTCTGGTGAGCCGTCTGAATGGCCAGCAGATTTTCGTCTTCAGCCGCCGATTGGAACGTGATGGCCAGTTCGCCGGGGCCGCGATGGTGTCCTTTCAGGGCGACTTGCTCGCGGAGGTCTGGACCACAGTCGATCTCGGTCCTGACTCCACTGTTGGCATCATTCGTCGCGACGGCCAGTTGGTCGCCCGCTTTCCGCCGCCGGCAGGACCGGTCGATATGGCGAACTACGTTCTTTTCACCGATCTTATCCCGAAGGCCCCTTCGGGAACCTACGATGCGGTCTCCCCGGCGGACGGAGTCAGTCGCATCGTCGCCTACAAGGTTGTCGATGGAACGGAATTCGTCGCCGTGGGATCGGCGGGCACGGCGGCCGGGATGGCACCGTTCTGGAAAGACGCGTTCGTGGCGGGGGCAGTTCTGGTTCTCGCCGCCGTCGGATCGTTCGCGGCCGGAACATGGATCAGGCACCTTCACGCACGGGACGCCGCCAAATCCGAGCGGCTCTCAGAGGCATTGGAGGAGAACCAGCTTCTCATGAGGGAAATCCACCATCGGGTTAAGAACAATTTTCAGTCGGTGCAGGCGCTCATCAGAACCCAGCAACTTCCAAAAGACATGCAGCAGTCGTTGCTGGACCGCATCTCCGCGATGATTGCCGTGCACGAACAGATTTACAGCCACGACCAGTTTAGCGCTGTCTCCGCGAAGGCCCTGATCCCCGCCGTGGTCGACACTTTGATAGCAGCATGCGGCGATCGCGTCAGCGTCACCTACGATATCGAGGACATCTCCATTTCCGCGGACCACGCGACACCCGTCGCACTCCTCGCAAACGAGATCGTCACGAATGCTCTCAAGTATGCGTTTCCCGGAGAACGCAAGGGCGTGATCTCGATCTCGCTGGAACGACTTTCTGGTCAACGGGCATGCCTCGTGATCGCGGATGACGGGGTCGGTTTCGATAAGTCTAGCTCGACGGCTGGAATGGGCACCAGACTGGTACGCGGTGTGATCAGCCAATTGCACGGCGAACACATCTATGAGCGGAGAAACGGGACCGTATTCACCGCCGAGATGGAAATCGTGGCTCTCCCGGATACGAAGGGCTGACAGACAACGCCATGTCGTGGCTCTGCACACGGCAAGACATTCGCGAGAGCGTCACGCCCTAAGGTTCGTCAACCTGGCATTTTCGGATCACGCGGTCAGCCTAACTACATGGCGACGCTGGAAAAAACTTTGAAATCGCCTTATCTATGCCCGCTGACGTATACGGGGATGGGCGACGAAATGGCTTTGAGGATGGAGAGCGCGGCGGAGTGGCCGATCGGCGGCGGCGAACTGGGCGGCCGGGTGCGCGATTTCGATTGGTCCAAGACGTCCCTCGGACCCGTTTCGACCTGGCCCCAGCATCTCCGGATCAAAGTGAACTCGATCGTCAACTCGCCTATTCCGCAGGTTCTGATGTGGGGCGACGACCACGTCATGATTTACAATGACGGATACGCGGAAATCGCAGGGGGATATCACCCGCGCGCCCTCGGCGGCCGTGTCCCCGATATCTGGCCGGAAATCTGGGACTGGAACAGGCAGGTCCTCGAGGCGGGATTCAGGGGCGAGGTCCAGGCGTTCAGAGACCAGCCGATGGTCCTGAACCGGGCGGGCAAGCCGGAGACCGTAATCTTCGACCTCTTCTACACGCCGATCTACGCCGAGGACGGTAGGGTGGATGGCGTGCTTTGTACCGTACTCGAGAATACGGAGAAGTTCGACGCACTGAGCGCCCTGGCCGAAAGTCGCTCGGAACTGGTGCGACTTACAAACGCCTTGCCGATCCTCGTGGGCTTTGTCGATACAGACCTCGTCTACCGGTTTGCCAATGACGCCTACATGGAATGGTTCGGCCGTAGTCCCGTCGAAGTCGTCGGCAGCCGTGTCAGCGAAATCATCGCTCCGGAATACTTCGAGAAGCGCCTGCCACTGCTCCGACGGGCTTTGGCCGGAGAGACGGTCGTCACCGACTCGCCCATCGTGCGCCCTGATGGCAAGAGCCGTCACGCGGAGACACGCTACGTTCCGCGTAAAACGGAAAACGGCGTCGAGGGCATTTATGTCCTCATTATCGACATCGATGACCGCAAGCGTTTCGAACTCGATCTCGCCGAGAGCAACAGTCGCTTCCGCGCAGCTGTCGACGCGATGCACGGGGTTCTCTGGACCAACAGCGCCGATGGACGAATGGTCGGTGAACAGCCTGGCTGGGCCGCGCTCACCGGGCAGAGTTACGAGGAGTACCAGGGATATGGCTGGGCCGACGCGGTTCATCCCGATGACGGCGCGCCGACGGTTAGTGCATGGGAAGCGGCGGTCGCGGAGAAGCGTACATTCATTCACGAGCATCGCGTTCGGCGGAAAGACGGCGTGTGGCGCTCGTTCGCGATCCGCGCCGTTCCGCTTATCGCGGAAAACGGCGAGATCGCCGAATGGGTCGGCGTCCATACCGACGTAACCGAGCAGCGTATTGCTGAGCAGGCCCTACTTGAACGATCGGAAGACCTCGAGCGGCAGGTTCGCCACCGCCAGCGAGCGGAAGACCAGCTTCGTCAGCTCAACGAGAACCTCGAGAGCCGCGTCGCCGAGGAGATCGAAGAGCGTCGAAAGGCCGAGGCAAAGCTCCAGCAGTCGCAGAAGCTCGAGACGCTCGGCAAATTAACCGGTGGCGTGGCCCACGACTTCAACAATCTCCTGCAGGTGGTCGCCGGAAATCTCCAGCTCCTGATGAAAGACGTGAGCGGAAACGAGAGGGCGGAGCGTCGCGTGGCGAACGCGCTTGCAGGCGTCAGCAGGGGTGCGAAGCTGGCAAGTCAACTCCTCGCTTTCGGACGGCGGCAGGCGCTCGATCCGAAAGTGATCAACATCGGTCGCTTCGTCCAGGGGATGGACGACCTTTTGCGCCGCTCCCTCGGCGAGGCGATCGAGATCGAAACCGTTATCGCAGGCGGCCTGTGGAATTCCCTGGTAGACCCTACGAACGTGGAAAACGCGCTCCTCAATCTGGCCATCAACGCGCGCGACGCGATGGACGGCGCGGGAAAACTGACGATAGAGGTGGGTAATGCCTATCTCGACGACGACTACGCCCGCGCGCATGACGAGGTCACGGCCGGTCAATACGTGGTCCTATCTGTCACGGATACGGGCACGGGTATTCCCGCCGACATCCTCCAGCACGTGTTCGAACCTTTTTTCTCCACGAAGGAAGAGGGCAAGGGTACGGGCCTCGGCCTCTCCATGGTGCACGGTTTTGTTCGCCAGTCCGGTGGTCACGTCAAGCTCTACAGCGAGGTCGGCCACGGGACGACGGTGAAGATGTATCTCCCGCGGGCAACGCAGAAGGAAGATCGCGAGGTCGTTCTGCAGTCCGGACCCATTGTCGGCGGCACGGAAACGATCCTGGTAGTCGAGGACGACGACGAAGTTCGGGAAACGGTGGTCGAGACGCTGACGGACCTCGGCTACAAGGTACTGAAAGCCCCGAACGCCGATGCCGCCCTCAATGTCGTGGAAGCGGGCATCGCCATCGATCTGCTGTTCACCGATGTTGTCATGCCAGGCACGCTAAAAAGCCCGGAACTGGCGAAGAAGGCGCGTGAACGGCAGCCCGATATCGCCGTGCTCTATACCTCGGGATATACAGAAAACTCGATCGTTCACGGTGGTCGGCTCGACGCGGGCGTGGAGCTGCTGTCAAAGCCCTACACGCGCGAGGCGCTCGCCCGAAAGCTAAGGCATGTCCTTGCCAATCGCGCGCAACGCTCTCAGGCCTCCGGATCGCCTCCGGTGCCCGCGTCACGCGTAGAGGAGGCGCGATCCTTGTCGCTTTCCATATTGCTTGTCGAAGACGACATGCTGATCAGGTTGAATACGGCCGAGATGATCGCCGAGCTGGGTCATTCGGTCGCCGAAGCGGGATCGGGTAGCGAAGCGCTCGAACTCCTCGGGTCGCGCGCGATCGATGTGCTTGTCACCGATCTGGGGCTGCCCGACATGGACGGTTTGAAGCTTGCGAGCGAGGCGCGCACGAGACAGGCGTCGGTGGGTGTGGTCTACGCGACCGGACACGACCGGAGGTCGGCGGCGATCCCGTCCGATGCGGTCGTCGTCACAAAGCCATATGGGACCGAGGATTTGCGTGTCGCTATTGAACAGGCATGGAATGCTGTCGTGACACTCTGAGGAAACCACCGTCAGCTCCGCCGCTCGTAGTATGCGCGGAGTGGCAACATCTCGTCGAACCTTCGCGTCTTCTCGCTGGGCGAGAAGACTGATAAACGAGGTGTTAGCAACTCAAGTCGAGAATCCATAAGAACCGATAAGACGTTGAAAAACGATTCGTTTCTGCGCGGAACGAATCGCCTCCGTAATGATTGATTCGCGAATCAGTCTTGGGAGTAAAGCGTCATGGCACAGCGAGCGCAGTGGAAGGGGTTTATCAAGTTCGGCGAGGTGACTTGTGCGGTCGGCCTCTACACTGCGGCTTCCACGTCCGACCGGATCACGTTCAACACCATCAACACGGCGACGGGCAATCGCGTTAATCGCGTGTTCGTGGATAGCGATACGCAAGAGGCGGTTCCGAAGGAGGCACAGACGAAGGGCTTCGAAATCGAGAACGGTCAGTACATCCTCGTCGATCCAGAGGAAGTCGCCGCCACGATCCCGGAAAGCAACAAGACGCTGGAGGTCGAGGCCTTCATCCCCTGCTCCGACGTCGACGACGTCTACTTCGACAAACCCTACTACCTCACACCGGACAGGCTCGGTCAGGACGCATTCGCGGCGCTCCGCGACGGCATGCGGAAGTCGAAGGTGGCCGCCATCGCGCGAACGGTGCTGTTTCGCCGTCTCCGCACGGTTCTCATCCGTCCCCACGGCAACGGGTTGATCGCCACGACACTGCAATATGACTATGAGGTGCGCTCGTCGAAGAAAGCGTTCGAAGAGGTGCCGAAACTGAAAATCGAGGGAGAGATGCTCGACCTCGCCAAACATATCATCTCGACGAAGAAGGGGGAATTCGACCCGGCGGCCTTCGACGATCGCTACGAGGAAGCGCTCGCCGAGCTCGTGAAGGCCAAGGTAGAAGGCAAGGCGTTGCCGAAGCGCAAGCCCGTCGCGGTATCCAAGCCCAACGACCTCCTGGCGGCACTCCGCGAGAGTGCCGGGCTGTCGAAGAAGGGGTCGGAGCCTAAGCGTGCCGCCGCGAACACCAACGCGGGTAAGGACGGCGGCAAGCCCCGGCGCGCATCCACCGCCAAACCGCGCGTATCGGCCGCGTCGCAGCGCAAAGCGAGCTAGGAGACCTGGCAATGGCAAGACCGTACTGGAAGGGCTATCTCAAGCTTTCGCTCGTGACATGCCCCGTCGCGATGTCCCCCGCAACCTCGGAGGCGGAGAAGGTCCGCTTCCATACGATCAACAAGGAGACTGGTAATCGCGTTATCTCCCAGTATATCGATTCCGTGACCGGAAAGCCCGTGAAGGAGGAAAACGAAGCCAAGGGCTACGCCCGAGGGGAAAACGACTACGTAATTCTCACCGACGACGATCTCGATGCGGTCGCTCTCGATACGGTTCGGACAATCGACATCGAGAAATTCGTGCCGGCCAATAGCATCGAGTGGGTTTACCTCGATACACCGCATTATCTCGTCCCCAATGACCAGGTCGGAAACGAAGCGTTTGCCGTCATACGTGACGCGATGAAGGCCGATAAGGTCGTTGGGGTTTCGAAGCTGGTGATCGGCCGTCGAGAGCGCGCCGTGATCCTCGAACCACGCGACGAGGGCATTGTCCTATGGACACTCCGCTTCGGCGACGAGGTCCGGCCGGAAGAGAACTACTTCGAAGATATCGAGGACGAAGCCGACCCTGACCTCGTCCCCCTGGTCCAAAAACTCATCAAGCAGAAAACGGAGCGGTGGTCGCCGGACATGGTCAGTGACCCCATTCAAGAAAGCCTCCTGAAACTGATCGCCGACAAGAAGAAGGCCCTCAGATCGCCGAAGAAGCCTGCGAAGGCCAAGGGCCAGGCCGTTGCCCCGTCGAACGTCGTCAACATCATGGACGCCCTTCGCAAATCAGTCGCCAGCGAGATGAAGACCAAGAGAAGCGGTTAGGGTTCGTCCCGGTCGTTCACGGCTCGGCGGAGGGCCAGTCGTTCGAAGGCTCTCCGATCTCGTCGGTATCGTCCTCGGCTGGGTCGGGATCGCGTTCGAGGGCCGCGCGCAGCCGATCGACCTCGCTTAGGATTTCCGCGAAAATGTCGGACTGCGTCCCTCCGGCGATAACCGCGTCGTCTACCGCCTTTTCGATCTCGAGCCGCAAGGCCGTGCGCCAGTCGTCACCGTCCATTTGCTTTCCTTCCTCGTTTCGGTTTGTCCGAGAGTTCGATCCACGTCGGCGCATGGTCGCTCGTGTGCTCCCACCCGCGAACTTCCCTCTCGACACCCGCTTTCGATAGCCTCGCCGCGACGTCGGGGCTGAGCAGAAAATGGTCGATCCTGAGGCCCGCGTTCCTGGCATAGGCGTTCCGGAAGTAATCCCAGAACGTGTAGATCGTCTCGTGCGGATGTAGCGTTCGTATGGCATCGGTCCAGCCCTGCTCGACCAGCTGTCGAAAGGCGTACCGAACTTCGATGCGAAAGAGTGCGTCGTTTATCCAACGTTCGGGCTTATAAACGTCCAGCTCCGTCGGCATGACATTGTAGTCACCTGCCAGGATAACGGGGACCTCAAGTTCGAGCAGTTCGGCGGCATAGGCGGCAAGCCTGCGAAACCACGCTAGCTTGTACTCGAATTTCGGCCCGGGGTACGGATTTCCGTTCGGAAGGTATAGGCAGCCGATGACCATTCCGTCGACGACCGCCTCGATGTAGCGACTGTGCGTGTCGTCCGGGTCGCCGGGGAGGCCCTTCCGGGTGAGCAACGGCTTCTTGCCCCGAGCGAGGATTGCCACACCGTTCCAACTCTTCTGCCCATGCCAGATAGCGCCATATCCGGCCGCCTCGATCTCCCGGGCGGGAAACCTCGTGTCGGGAGCCTTCAATTCCTGGAGGCATACGACATCGGGCTTAGCAAGCTCCAGCCACCTCAGCAGGACCTCTAAGCGGCCGTTGACGCCGTTGACGTTATAGGTTGCTATCTTCACGGTAAGCGCTTGCCGTTGCGTTTGTCGCCGACGGGAGTCCCACCTGCCAAGCGCGCCTCCTCCTCCAGCGTCGCCAACCTCGCGTTTGCTACGTCGATGATAGACGCCAGGAATTCCGCGCGCTGCCAGCCGATGAGATGGGCCTCCTCCTCGAGGAGTTGGACGGCATAGTCCACCGTCTGATCGAGTTCGACCTTCCGTTCGTTCGTACCGGTTTCCCTGGTGGGAGGGTCGATCATCGGCGGCTTCCGTTTAGGGTCAGATCGCGGCGGACAGGTTGGGTGCTCGCCTGGCGTTTCGTTGCCCACGGAGAGAAATCGGAAAAATCCCCGTGTTCACCATCTCCGTCGTGTCCGATTGACACGCCGCGATCTTGGTAAGAAACCTCCGCCTCGCTCGAAAGTTCCTTCTTCTATCGAGGAGGCGAGTGAATGAAGAAGAACGCATTTCCCGACACCCCGGACGGCCGCTATTTCGTTGTCAGAGGTCGTCTGTGGAGGAAGTCCAACCCTGGGCTTGACCGTGACAAGCGCGACGCTCTCGTGCTGGAACTCATGATGGCGCGCCGGGCGGTAAGAACGGCCGGGGCCGATCCAGTGGCGCGTGCCGACGCG
Organism: Shinella sp. BE166; assembly: GCF_051201095.1. Taxonomy (NCBI): domain Bacteria; kingdom Pseudomonadati; phylum Pseudomonadota; class Alphaproteobacteria; order Hyphomicrobiales; family Rhizobiaceae; genus Shinella; species Shinella sp. BE166. Next base: position 26,715 of record NZ_JBPEHL010000004.1, read on the forward strand.
CGACGGCGGGTCGATAAGGCGAAGATTGCTCTCGGTGAACGCGGACCGGTTTGGTGGCTGGACGGCGACCCGGACTACAACCGTCACCTCGTCAAAAATACTGCCTACGCAGAGTGGTATGCAGGCCTTGGCGATAGCGAACGCACTTGAGGAATAACCGGAACTTTGCGCCACGCACAGTTGCTATCCGGCTAGCTGTCGGTTGGGACACCGTGAAGAATCGCCCCACGACTTACGGTCATGTGAGCCTATTTCATGGACGGATCAAGGGCATGCTATCACAGAGATCGTTCCGTATCGAAGTCGCGGCGACGCCAGCCTGTCCCATGGCGTTACTGATCTGGTCGAGGCCGATTACCACGTCCCCGGCAGCGTAAAGCCCGACAACGGTGGTTCGTTGATGCGCGTCAACCGTGACACATCCCTCGTCTGACAATTCCGCACCGACCATTTCCGCGAGGTGCGAGCGCACATCTGAGCCAAGGGCGGGGTATACCGCCGCGAACGAAAAACGTTGGCCCCTTGCCGTTATTTCGATCGCACCACCGTCGGCAGAAACGAATTCGACAGGTCCCGTCCTCACGGCCACCCCCAACTCTTCCAACCGTGCCGCCTCCTCCGCGGATAACCCATGCTCGGCCACATCCGATACCAAAGTGAGGTTCTTGGTATAGCTACGAAGAAAGACAACTTCTTTGAAAGCCCGCGAGCCGGAGCCTATGACGGCAATCGGTTTATCCGTGATTTCGAACCCGTCACACACGGGACAGTATCGGACGAGACCCGCGGACACGGCCGTGTCGTGAAGCTCGGCCGAAATGGCAGGGCGTCTGTTCACGACTCCGGTCGCGAGCAGGACGGATCGCACGTCCAGTGGTTCATGGGACAGCACCCTGAAGCCATTGTTCGTGCGATGAAGTTCCGTCACCTTTTCCGCCCGGATGTCGACACCGTGTCTGAGGGCCTGCGTCCGCATCCTGTTCAAGAGATCGCGCCCGTTAATGCCGTCGGGAAATCCTGCGTGATTGTGGCTCATCGGAATCGACGCCGCGCGGCTGGTGTCGTCGTCGAACACGGCGACGGAGAGATGGTATCTCGCCAGATATATTGCGGCGGTCAGGCCCGCGGGTCCGCCACCGATAACAGCGCAGTCGTGCATCACCCGCTCCAAAGCCACAAAAAAGGCGGGGCGTTAGGTTTTGCCGCCCCGCGCGCACGATCAAGCAGCCTTGGTCTTGCCCTTGCGATTGACCTTGGCATCAGCGAGCTGGGTAAGGGCCTGGTCCGTTTTTTCTTCCTCTGCGAGGGTCTGCCCGAGAAGCTGCGCCACGTCTTCCTTGCCGAGTTCCAGCGCCCAGTTGCGCAGCGTACCGTAGCGGGCGATTTCGTAGTGTTCGACCGCCTGCGCGGCGGCGAGCAAGCCTGCATCCAGCGCCGGCGAATCCTTGAACTCCTCGAGGATTTCCTGGCCTTCCTCGATAATCCCGTCGATGGCGGCGCAGGTCTTACCGCGTGCCGGCTTTCCGAGAAGTTCAAACACCTGAACGAGGCGCTCGATCTGCCCTTCGGTTTCCTGGAGGTGAAGGTCGAAAGCGGACTTCAGGTCTTGGGACTGCGCGCCTCGGGTCATTTTCTTGAGAGCGGCGACGATCTTGCGTTCGGCGTAGTAAATATCCTTCACGCCGTCGATAAACAGGTCTTCAAGGGTCTTCGTAGCCATTGTCGTCTCCAAACTAAGGTGGGGGTCCGGCGGCAGGAATTTTTCCGCGGTGCTACTCAACCTCGAATGCGACCAATGGTTCCGCGGTCGGGAAACCGCGGTGGTTTGATAGGCCGTCGGCTCATAGTAGCAGCGGAGCGTCTGACACCTTCTTCTTGTTCCACAGCTCGCTTGTTCGATCGATTGTGATCAACTCCGGCGGAAAGGTCCTCTGCTGCAACGCGAGTGCCTCTTCGAAGCTCCCGTGGAGCCATTGCTCGTATTCGTGTTGCTGGAGAAGGACGGGCATCCGATTGTGGACAGGTTTGATCGCCTCGTTCGCGTCGGTCATCACGCCACTGTACACGGGCCCCCATTCATCGCTCCCCCGCCAAAGGCCTGCCCAGGCGAATATCGGATCATCCCTGTGCGAGAACCAGGTCCGGGTCATTTTTCCCTTCGCGCCCTCCGCCTCCGCAAATCCCGTTACGGGTATCAAACAGCGCCATTGCGGCTTCCGCGCCAATCCGACCCATACCCCCTTACTCAAATCGGCGACATTGTTGACCGGCTTCGGTTTGGCTTCGGGCTTCATGCCTTTGAAGCGCATGGGAAAGCCCCACACCATAGACCGCAATTCACGGACGCCCACGGTCTCGGTGACCACCAACCCCGGTGTACCAGGATAGACTTCCTCCGGGGCGTTTGTCTGCAATGCGCCGATACTACCGAAATGCGCGGCGACCTCGGCTGCGGAAACGCGGACCGTGTATAAGTTGCACATGACCAAATTCTCCATACCCAACCGCGTCGTGACTGCAGCTGACCAATCCGGGCAGCGCGCGCAACTGCATTCCATCCGACCTGAATCGAATTATATCCGGAACGTTCCCGTCTAGTTTCGTGTTGATTGCGACAGTAAACTGGAGAGACGGATGCGCAAGGTTCTCGTGGTCGAGGATGAGTTCCTGATCCGGCTGACCGTCATCGACGCGCTGGAAGAAGCGGGGTTTGAAGTTATTGTGGCTGCCACGGCGGACGATGCGCTCCAAATAATCGAAGACCACACGATCCACCTTCTCTTCACCGACATCCAGATGCCGGGCCGACTATCCGGAGTCGACCTCGCGAAGGTGGTTGCGGAGCGTTTTCCCGAAGCGGGAATACTTGTCGCCTCGGGCAGAATGAGGCCCGACGAACTGGCCCAGCTCGGCCGAGTTTCTGTCGAAACCATACGATTTTTCAACGGTGATCTCGCGGCTGAAGGCGATGTCTACGAAACCATAACCTCGTTGGCCATTCGAACCTAGCTGGACAGACGCTCACCGCTCACGAGAAGCCTGGCGATCAGACCGTCCTCGGCCCACTCGTATTCTATGTTGCCCGCGAGATGCCCCTCGATCGTCCGCCGAAGCATAGTGCTGCCGTAGCCATCGCCCTTGCTCGGAGCCTCGACCTTCGGGCCTCCGTGCTCTGTCCAGGTGATAGACACGTCGTCACCGCTCATGGTTCCCGATACGTCGAGCGTACCCTCCGGCACGGAGAACGCTCCGTATTTGAGAGAGTTTGTAGCGAGTTCGTGAATGACGAGCGCCAAGCCTGTGGCGGCTCTCTCCCCGACCCCGACCCTTGGAACGGCGATCCTGATCCGCCCAGCAAACGCGCCGTCGTCGTCATAGGGTGCAAGGAGTACGGAAAAAAGGTCGCCGAGCAAAGCAGCGTTACCTTGGCCTTGCGCTAGCGGTCTGACCAGGTCATGGGCACGCCCAAGCGCGGTCAGTCGACCAGTCAGCTGTCTGGCCATCTCTTCAACCGAAGCGGCCGACCGTGACGAGATCGTAGTTAGCCCTGAGGCAATCGCCAGCAGGTTTTTGACGCGATGGCTCATCTCACCTGCGAGAAGCTCGTGGCTTTCCTCTGCCTGCTTGCGGCCTGTGACATCCAAAAATATGCCCGTCATGCACCTATCGGTGATTCCCTCGTCGCTGCCCTGCCCCCTCGCGGATATCCATCTGACGTCATCGCCCACGAGGATGCGATAGTCGATTTCATAGCGACCCAACGTCGCCCGCGTCGAATAAAAGGCCGCTCTGACCCTGTCGCGATCCGCGGGGTGGATTTTTGCCGAGAGTATCTCGAAGGTCAACTGAACGTCATCGGGTACCGCCCAGAGTTCGTAACCCCGGCGATCCATCTCGAACGCATCCGTATCGACGTTCCATGACCATAGCGCCACCCCCGCTGCCTCGATCGCGCGCCGGAGATGCCCGATGTCCCATTCACTGTTGTCGGGCCTTCGGTTCACGTACGTGTCCAATCTCGTTAGATCGCCTTGCATCACCGGAAGCGACAAACGTCCTCCGGCCGCCGCAATATGTATCCAGTGCAGAAAAATGAAAAGGCCGGGCGAATGCCCGGCCTTTCAATCAACTAGCTTCCACAGTGCCAGTACATCCGTGGTCAAAGGAGAAGCAGTTTGTATTATGCAGCCTGAAGGTTGCAGGCCGACATCTTGCCGGACTTGTTGTCACGCTCCAGCTCGTAGCCGAGTTTCTGGCCCTCGACGATTTCGTGCATTCCGGCGCGTTCGACAGCGGAGATGTGAACGAACGCGTCAGCGCCGCCGTTGTCGGGCTGGATAAAGCCGAAGCCCTTGGTGGAATTGAACCATTTTACCGTGCCTGTGGTCATGACGAACCCTTTCAAAGCAATGTTAAGCGACCGCAGAACAAGAGTTCAGCGGATGGTGATAGCGATTGATTTTGAAAGGAAAAGTTTGTCAGGCGCGGTGCCAATCGCGCGGTAGCCAAAGTTCAGCAAGCAAAAGATCGATAAACCTGAGATAGGGTTTTCCACGAGAATGTCAACCGTTAGCTTTGGCAGGGCGATCGAGACTACTGGAAGTTTCGTGCCTTTACCTTCAGGGTATCGATGTGCAGATCGGGGATGAAGATGTCCCTCGCCTGTACTCCAGCCTTCGGCCGATCCCTGGAATCCGGCGATCCAGCCGATCCTGTCGCGAACTCATCGCCGCGCCCTTTTTGCAGTGGGAATGCCCCGTCACGTTCGCCAAGGCTACCGAGATCGCTGGAGAAGTCGAACAGCCGTTGGGCGACCAGGTGAACGACATCGCCCTCCCGCTGTATCTTTCCATTGACCCCCAGCATCGAGGCCGACAGGACTACTCGTCTCTGCCTCTCGAAGAGCGACGGCCAGATGACGACATTCACGACGCCCGTCTCGTCCTCGATCGTCGCGAACATGACACCCTTGGCGCTTCCCGGCTTCTGGCGAACCAGGACAATGCCCGCCGTCCAGAGCCACTTCCCGTCGTGATGTCCCGCAGCCTCCGCGCAGGTGACGATGTTCTTCCGCCTCAGGTCTTCCCGCAGGAAACTCATAGGATGGTCTCGTAGCGTCAATCCTGTATGCCCATAGTCCTCGACGACCTGTCTCCCCTCGACCATGGGAACCAGCGAGACCGATGGCTCGACCATCTCGGGAACCACCTCGGCTTCGCGTTCGGCGGCCGCCGCGAACAGGGGCAGCGGGTCGTCCCGCAGTGCCTTGAGCGCCCATAGGGCGTCGCGGCGCTCCAGCTTCAGGGACGGCCTGAAGGCATCCGCCTCGGCAAGCTGGACCAAGGCTTCCGTCGGCACGCCTGACCGCCTCCAAACGTCGTCGGCAGATACGAACGGCTCGTCGGCGCGGGCGACCACGATGCGGGCGGCATCACGCAGGGCCAGCCCCTTCACCATCCGCATCCCCAGTCTGACCGCATGGCGCGTCGTGCCGGGGATTGCTTCCAGTGTACAGTCCCATCGGCTGGCATTGAGACAGACCGGGCGCACCTCGACACCATGCACGCGAGCGTCGGCGACGATTTGCGCGGGAGCATAGAAACCCATTGGTTGCGAGTTCAGAAGCGCGGCGCAGAAGGCGTCGGGGTAATGACACTTCACGTAGCAGGAGGCGTAGGCGATGAGAGCGAAGGAAGCGGCGTGAGACTCGGGGAAACCGTAAGAGCCGAAGCCTTCCAACTGTGAAAACGTCTTCTCGGCGAACTCGGGCGAGTACCCATTGCGCACCATCCCTTCGACCAGTTTCGTCTTGAAGCGGCTCACGCCACCCGTGAATTTGAATGTCGCCATGCTCTTTCTGAGCTGGTCCGCCTCACCTGCGGTGAAGCCCGCGCAGACCATCGCGACTCGCATCGCGGACTCCTGAAAAAGCGGCACTCCGAGAGTTTTACCGAGTACCGCCTCCAGTTCGGGCGTCGGATACTCGACAGGCTCCCTGCCCTCGCGGCGGCGCAGGTAAGGATGAACCATGTCTCCCTGAATGGGCCCTGGTCGAACGATGGCCACCTGGATCACGAGGTCGTAGAATGTCCGTGGTTTCAGTCGAGGCAACATCGCCATCTGCGCGCGTGACTCCACTTGGAATGTGCCCAAGGTGTCCGCCTTGCGGATCATCGCGTACGTCGACCCGTCTTCCTGTTCGATGCCCGCGAGATCGAGCGGGTCGTTCTTGTGTTCCCTGATCAGCGCGAAGGCTTTGGACATGCAGGTCAGCATGCCGAGTGCCAGGATATCGACCTTCATCATCTTGAGCGCTTCGACGTCATCCTTGTCCCACTCGATAATCTGCCTGTGGTCCATCGCGGCCGGTTCTATCGGCACCAACTCGTCCAGTCGGTCGTTCGTCAGGACAAATCCACCCGGGTGCTGGCTCAGATGCCGCGGCGCGCCCATCAGCTGCTGCGCCAGTTCGATTGCCAGTCGAAGTCTTCGATCTCCCATGTTCAGGTTGTTGTCCTTGACCTCTTTCTCGGACACGCCCTCCTTGCTCCAGCCCCACACCCCTGATGACAACTGGCGGATCATGTCTTCCGGCAGGCCGAGCGCCTTTCCGACATCACGCAGCGCTCCCTTGGCACGATACCGCGTGACGGCGGAACACAAGGCGGCCTTGGTACGGCCATAGGTGTCGTAAATCCACTGGATGACCTCCTCTCTCCTTTCGTGTTCGAAATCGACGTCGATGTCTGGTGGCTCCGCCCTTTCCTGGCTGACGAAGCGTTCGAACAGGAGGTCATTGGTCTCGGGGTCGATGCTCGTTACACCGAGGACGTAGCAGACCGCGCTGTTTGCCGCCGACCCCCGCCCCTGGCACAGAATTCCCTTGGACCGCGCGAAACGGACGATGTTAAAGACCGTGAGAAAGTACGGGGCGTACCGCATTGTCTCGATGAGCTGAAGTTCGTGCCGGATGGTTTTCGCCACCGTCTTGGGGATACCTTCGGGATACCTCTCGGCCGCGCCTTCCCACGTGAACTTCTCCAGCGTCGCCTGGACGCCAAGCCCCGGTATGATAGCCTCCTCGGGATATTGGTACTCCAGTTCGCTCAGCGAAAACGTGCAGCGCCTCGCGATCTCAACGGTGCGCGCGAGTGCCTCTGGGTAGGCTTCGAACAGTCGGTGCATCTCCTTCGCGTGCTTGAGATATCTGTCGGCGTGTCGCTCGCGGTTGAAACCGATGTCGTCGATTGTCTTGTTGTGCCTGATGCACGTGACGATGTCCTGGAGCTGCCGACGGTCGGGCTCGTGGAAAAGTACGTCATTGGTCACGACGGTACGGACACGATGCCTGACGGCGAGGTTCGAGAGATTGTGAAGCCGAAGCTTGTCGTTCGGCCGCCGTCTCAGGCAAAGGCTGACATAGGCGCGATCCTTGAATACCTCCGACATCCTCCGCAGCTGTATCGCGCACGTGTCATCGGCTTCGTCCGGAACCAGGATGCCGACGAGGCCCTCGGCATAAAGAGCGACATCATTGAAATCCAAGATGCACCTGGCCTTGCCGCCGCGGGACTTTCCGAGCGACAGCAAGCGGCACAGGCGCGCGTAGGCCGCCCTATCCGTCGGGTAGACGAGGATCGCCATGCCATCGGTGAGATCGAGGCGACATCCGACAACCAACTTTACGCCCGTCGCTTTCGAAGCTTCCCAGGCACGCACGATCCCCGACAGCGAGTTCCTGTCCACGATCCCCAGAGCCTCGATGCCGAGTTCGGCCGCCTGAGCGAACAGTTCATCGGCAGAGCTGGCACCCCGCAGGAACGAGAAGTGCGTCGTCGTCTGGAGCTCCACATACCTCATCCGAAAATCCCGTGGAGAAACCAGCGATGTGATCCGGTTGCCGTATCGACACCGTCCCCCTGTCGGTAGACCCAGAACCTTTCCCCGTTCTCGTCTTCGACCACATAGTAGTCCCGGACGGCTTGGACCTCGGCATCCCGCAGCCACCACTCCCCGAACACGCGTTCCGGCCCGTCGCCGCGAACGATGCGGCGGCGCTTGCCGCGCCATGTCATCGTCCTCGGTGGGCTGTCGGGAAGGACGTTCATGACCTCGATTTCCTCCGGCCTCGCCAGCAATCTGCTAGGCCGCGGCCAGTTGGACTGCCAGTCGGCCCCCGTCTCTTCGGACATGGGCGCGACCCTTTTGAAGCTCCTTTCCGGCACATCGCTGGCCACGGGCGTGATCCTGTAGACGCGAAGCCCGCGGTTACCCAAAACATCGACAAGCGGGGTAACATCCAGCACCGTTTCCTCGATCAGGGACGAGGACTGCTGCCGCTCCTCGAGCGGCTCCGCCCAGACGGCGACGAGCGAAAGCCGTTCGATACCGAAACCGGGGTCGATCTTCTCGATCCTGTCGGTAAGCAGCCGGGTCAGGCGCGTGTCATCCCGAACCGGTTTGGCGAGGCCCGCCCGGATAGCCTGAATGGTATTGTCGACACGGTGGACGATGAGGTCGGCACGGCGAACCCCGAGACCGCGGGTCTCGAGGCCTGCGCAGAGTTCCTTCACCAGCCGACCGACGTATCTGGCGATTGTCTCGGCGGCCCCGATAGGTTCCGCGAACGGTCGGCTCACTTCTACGATCTCCGGTGAACGGATCGGATCGATGGGTTCGCCCGCCCTCCCGAACATCTGGTCCAGCCTGCGTCCAACCTGCGGTCCGAAACGCAACGTCAGCGGCGCTCTCGGCATCGCCGACAATTGTCCGACCGTTTCGATCCCCAGAACGCGCAGGCCGCTTACTGTCTCGGGCGCGAGCCGCAGACAGACGATGGGAAGCCCTAGAACCGCCTTTGCCGTCTCGGACACGGGAACAACCGTCCACTCGGGGGATGTTACCCTGGCGATCGCGTGCGCCGCGCCCCAGGTGTCCGCGATGGCCGCCCGCGCCGTCACGCCCACACCTCTGAGGCGGTTGACCATGCCGGAGAGCATCATCTCTTCCCCGCCTTGGAGATGGTCCGCGCCTTCGGTGTCCAGGACAATGCCATCGATACCGTCGATCGTCACGACCGGGCTGTATTGCCTGAGCATCCAGAGGGCCATCCTGTCGAGCGCGGCGTAATCGCCGTTCGGGTCGTGGTCGTACATGGCGAGGTCGGCCACGAGGGCCTGCGCCTTGCTCGCGGGCATGCCGACCCGGAGGCCTAGAGCGCGCGCGGCGTCGTCGGCTGCACAGACCGTCCGCTTCGAACCCGATCTGGCGATCACGACCATGGGCTTGTCAGGAGGCGGTGTGCCATCGGCCCCTGCCTTTCTGATCCTGTCCGTAGGCCATCGGGGAAAATATAGAGAGACGACCCTTGCCATCACATGCTCCAACGCAAAACTCGGCACACTCGCCCGCACGCGACCTCATCAGCTCCGCCAGCCATCTCGGCCTCCCGACGCCTGCGACCGGAAGGTCTTCCGACGGCAGCTGGCTTATTCTCCATCTCGTCACCGATGCGGTCGGCTGGCCGTAATCGTTGGCTTCCGTCTGCCGTCGCCATCGCCGCAGAGCCAGACCCATGGTCCCCGATTTCTCGGCGGCCAGCTGAAGCCGTCTGGAGATCATCATCGGCAGACGCACGATCTCGCCGACGACAGCTCCGAACCCGCCGAAGCTCAGCCCCTCTTCGAAGGAAGCGAGGACATCCTCCTCCCGGTCGGCTTCAACCCAGATGATGCGGTCCGGATGCAGGCCCGCCTGGGAAACCGCCGGTGCGAACAGGTCGGGCCTGCTCATGCACCACAGGATTTTACCCTTCGTCCGGGCCGCTATCCCGGCTACCATGAGCGCGGCCGCCGCCCCGTCGACCGTCCCTGCTCCGCCGCCCGCGAATTCGTGAAGTGCCCCGAAGGCCAGCCCGCCGCCCGGAAGCCTGGTGTCGATCTCGGCGATGCCGAACGGTAGCGACTCGGCCTTCCTTGCGGACACGCTTTCGATCTTGGAAATCCGTTCTCGAAGCTCTTCAATGACGGCTGAAGGCCGGGCAAATGTTCTCATTCACGGACCTCCACGGTTCGCGTTGGACAGGACTTCATATCCTGAAAAATGGTTGACGTTCTTCTTCTGTTCCCATCTAAAAGCAGAGTCAAGCCGGCTGAATCAAACGATACCAGGCAAACAGATGGCGATCTTCGTCGAAAGCCTAGATGAATCAGGACTCTAAGGAGAAGCGCTAAGTGACCGGCGTTATTGAAGATTTTTTCCGACGGCGAGATGCAACCTTGTCAAAAATGCCGAGAGAGCTCATTTTGCACCTCAATCTGCCGAGGCTGACTGACCATGACGCGCGCTACACCATCGGGAAAGGACTTGAAGGCCTATTCGGGATCGCTGGGCGAAGCTCTCGAAGCGGGCGGATGGAAGCCGCTCGGACGACGGATCAAGATAAAGTCGTCGCCAGTGACCCCGCCACTGCGCCGCTCGCCGCAAACGCACGACACCGGACCAAAGTAGACTGCAGTTTCCTCAGCGGCGGGCATATGCGTGCAGGCTAATCCAACGCTAAGGACGCTGAAGGGTGCGGTTATCGCGGTCGAATGCAAGTGTTGCCGCATGTACGGCGAGCTGGACCGGAAAGACGTCGTGAAGCGCTATCGTGCGAGCATCACCCTGTCACGCCTGCGCCGTTGCCTTGTCGGCGCTTGCGATAAAATGTGCGCCGAAGACGGCGACAAATGCCAGGCGCGGGTGATGGCTCTCGTCAAATAGGGCCATTACACCCCGCTTGACCTCGCGGCTCGCGTTTAGGTAATCGGCGGCCGGATGTCTTCTCAATGGCAACCTACTTTAGGCATCGGCCGCTCGGTATGCCCGTTGGTTAGCCGTCAAGCCGATTCTTCAGGAAGCTGGCCGCTTGCCGTGCCTGCTCGGACGATATCGTATGACCGACGTTCGGGAAGATTTTGAGCGTGACATCGTAGCCAGCGGATTTGAGCTGTCCGCTTGCCGCCACGGATGCCGTAGACGGTATCGTCCCGTCGGCTCCCCCATGTATCAGTAAGATTGAGGTGTCGGATGACGATGATGTCGGGGGTAACGGCATTAGGCCAGCGAAGCTTACGAGCGCGCCGACTTTCCACCGTCCCGAAGTGACGGCGTCGAGTGCCATGATCGCCCCCTGGGAAACGCCGACGAACGCGACGTTCTGCAAGTCGTTCCCAAAACCTTCGCGCTCGATGATGTCGGTGACCAACTCGTCGAACGCACGCCGCGCGGCCTGAATGCGATCCGGACGGAGGACCTGGTCATCGACAGTGAACCATTGCCGTCCGCCGGACCGATGGGCGAACGGGGCGTCGGGAGACACGAATTCCGTCTCACGCAACGTCGCTTTCCATGACTCGCCGATCGCAGCCATAACGGAGCCGCGCCCGCGTATACCGTGGAAGAATATCACCAGACGGCGGGCTTGCCGGGACTCCGACGCTGCACCATTGACGTCGGCATTACTTCCCTGAACACGGCGGCCAGCGGCAACATCAGTGCGTTCCGATGCCACGGCTTTCATGGGATGGGACAGCGATGTCATGGCCATCACAAGTGCGATGGCGGATTTTAGAAAATTCCGTGATCTCGACTTCAACTTGATATCCCTGAAAGACGCCGCAACTGGCGGCAGGTCTGTCATTCGCCTGGACACGCGAAGGGCGCTCGACCCGATCACGGGGAGCGCCCTTCGAACCCGGACAGCCACGAACGCGCGACGGCATCGTCACAGCAGGCGGCTATCGATCGGGGTGTGAGCCTAAGATGAGAGCTCGACTGCTCGATTTCAAGATCACAACGCTTTCGCCGTCGTCTCGAACCACTCGCGATGACGCTGCTCGTCGTGCAATGCCTTCAGGAAGAAGGCTTTCGACTGCGGGATAGCATCCTCGTGCCGGGAAGCCCGCTCGTAGGCCGTGACCGTGTCGTCCTCGTTGGTCTTCATCGCTTTCAGGATCGCCGAGTCACCGAACAGGTCCGCCAGCGCGATCTTGCCCGTGGTCAGCATCTGCTTCATGTCCCCCTCGGTCGGCGCGTCCGTGCCGATTTCGCGCGCCATATCGTTGAGAACCTGAATATGCTGGAGGTGGTCGTCACGGAAGGTGGCGACCTGCGCGCTGAGTTGTTTGTCGTCGAGACGCTCGATCACGGATTCGTACGCGGCGATGGCGTCGTGTTCGAGATAGATGAGGTTGGTGACAAGCTTATCGATGGTGTCTTCATTGCCGACCATGGTGACCATTGTGCTCTCCTCGTTTTTAGATGACGGCTCAACAACCGTGTCTCCATTGATATGTTCCAGTGCAGATAGGGTTCCGGCCGATGGATGCGGTCAAATCCGTTCGTAGAACGCGTGGATTGTGGCGAACTCGATGCCGAGCTTCGTCAACGACGCGTGAACGGTCATATGATTTTCGTCATGCGGGAAGAACCGGTCATTGAAGCCAAACTTCGTTTTCGAACCGTCGGCAGCAGGCACCTCACGATGATACTTCCACTGAAACGCGTTGCCGCTTTGCCTGCCGTTAGCGGTTCCGTCGATCAACGTCTCGCGCCCGTCGTAATTGCCGTCCCCGCGGTTGATGATGGTCCACGTGAGTACGTCCCGGTGGCCATCTTCGAAAGAGTATGTCTCCTTCAGGGACAGGGTATTGGCGGATGCCTCGTATCGGCCATGGGCCTCGATCGTGAAGCGGTTCTGGAAGCTGCCCATGCGGCTAAGCGTGATCCCCCACCCCCGCAGGGAACCGGAGAAGAAATTCTCCAGAACGAAGAGCGGGCGTTGTTCAGCGAAATCGTCAACGTTCACTGGAAGCCTCCATCGTTGAGATTGGATAACGAGCCGGCTTCAGATAGTGGGGCTTTTCGAGATAGACCCCGTCCACATCCGATGACCCTGCGCGCCGTGAACAACCACGAGCTATCTTTTGTCTAGGGCTTGCGGCCGATGTGCGGCCCGTCTGCCCGACTTGGAGCTCTCGACGATGATCTGGGGATCAGCCTTTGAGGCTTTTACCTTATGCCCCTTGATTTTGGTGTCCGAGGTCTGCTTTTTCACGACCTGACCTTCTGTCTTGCCCTGGCTTGTTTCCCAGGTGACCCGATCGCCTTTTTTCAGATTCGTGCTCACGTTCGCGTCCCTTTCAATCCGGGCTGACCGTCGATGGCGGCCTGATATCGGGTGCGCTCTGAGCGCTTTTGCCGCCCTTCTTGAACTCGTTGTCCGCTTTCTGATTCACCTTCGTGACGTCTTCGGACTGCTGTTCACTTAGTGCGCCCTGTTCCTCAGCGCGTCGCCAGTGCTCCTCATGAGCGCCTTCCGGTCGGCCCTCGTCTTCCCAGATTTTATAGGCGCGTTCGCGGCGCTGCTGTTCTCTGTCATCCATGGCTAAAACTCCTCCTTAAATGGACACCAACTCGCGCATCAGAACTCTCATGCGCTCCGTGCCTGCTCGGGATGCTTGCCTTCCCCGAACTCTTCGACGATCTTCGCGCAGAATGGCGGGAGATCATCGGGGTTACGGCTGGTAACCAGTCCCTGATCGCAGACGACTTCCTCGTCCACCCAACGGCCACCCGCGTTTTCGATATCCTTGCGGACGGTGGGATAGGACGTCACCGTCCGGCCCTGGAGAACATCGGCTTCCACCAGCAACCAGGGTCCATGACAGATGACGCCGACGGGCTTTGCCTGTTGGAAAAAGGCTTTCACGAGGGACACCGTATCCGCGTCGGCTCTGAGCTTGTCGGCACCAACGCAGCCGCCGGGAATAACCAGACCATCGAAGTCGCTGGCCGAGACTTCGCTCACCAGCCGATCGACCCTGTAGCTGCCACCGGGGTCGAGGTCGCTGTTGTTCGTGCGGGCTTCACCTTCCTGCAGTCCGATAACCGTTACCGACGCTCCGGCGGCTTCCACCGCCTCCTTGGGCTCTGTGAATTCCGGCTCTTCGGTGCCACGCGGTGCGATGAGGATCGCGATTTTCTTGCCTTCGAGGGTCATTCCATTCTCCTGCTTTCGGTCTGAAAATTGGCGGCTTCTTGATCAACCGTTTGGCCGGATCACGACTTTCACGCAGCCGTCCGACTTGTCCCGGAAGGTCTTGTAGGCTTCCGGGCCTTCTTCGAGGCCGATCCGGTGGGTGATGAGGAACGATGGATCGATCTTGCCCTCGACGATCAGCTTCATGAGCGGCTCCAGGTAGCGCTGGACATGCGTTTGCCCGGTCTTGAGGGTCAGTCCCTTGCCGACAAACGCGCCCAGCGGGGTCGGAACGGCTGGGCCGATGAACACCCCGGGTAGCGAAACCGTCCCGCCGGGACGGCATGCCATGATTGCCTGGCTAAGCGCATAGGGACGCTCGGTGGAGGTCAGCTTCGACTGCAGCGACTCCATGATACCGCCAGCACCATGGCTTTCCAGGCCGACCGCTTCGATGACGGCGTCTGGGCCCTTGCCGCCTGTCATCTCGAGGATACGCTGTTGCAGGTCCTCGTCGGCGTAATCAAGTGTCTCAGCGCCGGACTGCCGGGCGAGGTCGAGGCGTTCGGGAACGGTGTCGATCGCGATGACGCGTTCTGCTCCAAGGAGGAAGGCGGACTTGATCGCGAAAAGGCCAACGGGGCCGCAGCCGAAGACAGCTACCGTCTGTCCCCGCTGGATATCGCAGTTTTCCGCCGCCATGTAGCCTGTCGGGAAGATGTCGGAAAGGAAGAGGACCTGCTCGTCGCTGAGACCGTCCGGCACCTTAATCGGGCCGACATCGGCGTAAGGCACACGAAGATACTGCGCCTGACCACCAGGAAAGCGACCATAGAGTTCGGAGTAGCCGAACAAGCCCGCCGTTGGATATCCGATCTGCTTGGACTGTTCGGCCCCATTCGGATTAGACCGTTCGCATAAAGAATACTGACCCCATTGGCATTGGCGGCATTCGCCACAAGAGATCGTAAACGGTACCACGACACGGTCGCCGACCTTTAGTTTCGAGTTACCACGACCGACTTCAACGACCTCGCCCATCGTTTCGTGACCCATGACATCACCATGGTGCATTCCTGGGACGAAGCCACCGTAAAGGTGGAGGTCGGAACCGCAGATCGCACAGCTTGTCACTTTGATAATCGCGTCTCGGTCGTCTTGGATAACAGGGTCCGCGACTTCCTCGCAGCGAATGTCCCCACTGCCGTGCCAGGTCAAAGCCTTCATATTCGTCTCCTCGCCGTCTTTTGGTTGTCTAGGACGGGGCGCTGCGTCAGAGCCCTACGTTTTCGCACTCCTCACCTGCAAGGGCCGAGATCGAGTGCAGAGTCTGGAGGTGCGCGAAGGGTGTTTCGTACCCACTCAACCGTGGCGCACCTACAATGTTCCAGGGAAAGTTTTTGGCTGCGCTCGGTGCGCTATCGAGTGGAAGGCCAGCGTGGCGGGGAACATTGGCGAAACGGTTGGGTTAGGGGTGTAGGTCAAACATGGGAGCTTCGACATGGGTATGGATAAACCGCGCGATGGCGCGCCCGGAACGACGGATCAATCACCGAGGTGGGAGGGACCTGAAGAAACTCGGCCGCGAGGGTACCTCCCTGCGAAGGACGATCCGGACATCGAGACAGATGCAGTCGGTGAAACCAACAAGTCGCCTGAGCGAAATCGACCTTCGGATGCCTTCAAAACCAAGGACCACGGCGATGGGTAGGAAGGAGCCTGACACGGGCGCGTTTGCTCAGTCACAAGCGAACCCGAAGGCCGATGGCGTCGCTAGTGCCAAGCCGACCGCAGTAACTGGATCGGAAGATGCGACGGTCAACAGGACGCCACCTGGCAAGAAGCGGGAGAAGGACTGGGACGTCGGATTTGACGAGACGGCACCTGATCTTTCTTGACGAGAAGTCAGGCAAAGGACAGTTGCATGCAAGCTAAACTGGTTTGGCCTGATGTCTGACGGGCCTAACCCTTTCCACAGGAAACCGCAGCGCGGCGATCACGATCATGGGCGAAACCTGGGGAAATCTTCAGCGTGCACAGCTAGCGGCGTGAGAGGGCAGCGAATCGGGATAGAATGGATTAACGGAAGACCACGGGGCTACGAATCACCTCGTTATTCGGCATGAAAATATGAGTGCTTCTCCCTTTCTGGTGCGAGATAGACCCGCGAAACGGTTTAGAAAACGCCGATGAAAGATTTTTTTTCGGGGTTCTTAGAGGGGATTCTCCACTCCCCCATATCAAATCTCAGAGCGATCGATCGTGTCGGCAGCGGTTGGTCCAGAGAACCGATAGCCTCCGACAACTTCCAGGTCCCACTCGTTGACAGTTTCCAAGAGCGCTCGAAAATCGTTTACCGACCTACACGCAAGGAGAGAAGCGCCGATCAAGAGACGCGTAGTCGCTTTTTCCAGACGATTGAAATTTTGCGCCTCTTAGCCACAACCCCGGTGTCTTCGAATAAAAACGTAGTCGCATTGATAGACGGCACCATTCGGCGTCGGATTGGAACGAAGCTCTATCGAATAAAGAAGACTTCGCTCACGCGGAAAAATCTACCCATCTCGACGCCGGTAGAATGATGAACCCAAGCCGGCATTGAACGTTTTATCTGTCCATCTCTGAAATTGATGACTTCGGCAAAATCATCTTCGGCACTGCGCAAGAGGCTACGCGTATCGTGACGTCTTGATTTCGGAAGGGCGTCTCGACAACAGAAATCGAAGACAGCACCATGTAATCCGCTTGATGAAGCAGTCTGGACGAAAACGCAACTTTTCCGATAGTCTCTGGAAAGGTGCAGCCGATCTCCGAACGCTGCCCGAGAGGTGGGAGTAATGTGTTCGTCGGCACGAGACGGTCCCATCGAACCTCCTATCGCGGGCCGCTGAAGACACAACGAACTAAGCCGCCCGCCTCAATGGACATGCCTTAACATCAGTCCGATAGGATGTTCTCGCTCGGAAGGCGACGCTCTGAATATGCGGCCGACCTTCTTGCAAAACGCGAAAAAATTCAGCAGACCAAGCGTCATGGATATGGTGGTTCAGGAAAATCGCCGATCCAAAAGCGAACGGGCCACCCTTGCAGGGGCGGCCCGATAATCATAGGCAGGACCCGTTTCAAACGTCCGCCAACACCGCACCACCCATCCCGGCCTGTTAGCCGGGGTGCTCCAACGCGCGACGCAAACGGAATTTGCGTCGAACCAGAACGACCGAACTTGGAGGTAGAAGTACCGACCCAGGTCCGCCCACGTGCGCGACGCTCCGTATATAGTCCGTCGTGCCGGCAAAGGCAACTGGAAAACCGGCATGTTGAGGCGTACTCGACTGTGCGTGCACAGCGACCGTGCCCCCATCATACGACCAGTTGTCTCCGCAATCATGCCCGAAGCCGCGGTCATGGCGACTGCCGCCCTCTGACGCATTCAATCTACGGAGCCAATCATGCCGACGGACACCACAATCATTCCTTCTGACGAATTCTGGGGCGAACTTACGTTCGACGAAATGGCCGAACAATTCCCCGACGATCCTTATCTGTGCACCCTCCATCTTCGAACAGGAGCGGCACGGTCCGCTCGATAGCGGCCACAGGCGGCGAGTTTTGCGACAGCTCAAGCTCGCCACTTGGTTCATTAACCGCTTATTTAGGGAAACGTGACTACCGTTGCAGGAGTGACATCCAGCCACGGGTCGCGGTGCGACAGGAAGGCAGCAAGATGAGCATAGCCTACCGCATATGAAGCGATAGCGCCTGACCACCGCACCCATGGGGTCAGCGGCGGAAACTCATCGACTGCCGGGTATGGAGATCGACAATGCGTCACTACACCTCCCCTATTCCAAATTCGCTATACAATCTGGGCGCGATCTTTCTCGTGCATCGAGAGCGGGTGCGAATACCATGCCAGAGCTAATCCACCTAGCCGGATTAAGCAATCCGGCTAGGCGCTAGCATAAGGTAAAGGCGGTTTCACCACCGCGGGCCCTGGCTCGTTCGAGCCACATTGCTCCATCACGACCATAGTTTGCCAATGGCCGCCTCGGCTACGCGGACCCGTGTTCGGTGGCGCGTACCCGCGGTTGGCGTCCGAGCAGTCAACCTGAAAAATCCTCGCATAGACGTCGATCGTGGCTCGAATGCCCGATGGCGGAGCTATGCGCCAAACCGAAGGTCTTTAAACATGCGACATACCCACAAAATCTCGAAATACATCAAGATGAAACGGGTGGGCCTCGGCTCACTGGCCTTTCCCTCTTCCCTATCGAACGACGGCGCATGTTCGTCGGGCACCGGTTCCAACGAGAGTTATGAACGTACTCCCTTCGTCGAGCCGAGCCCGGCTCGGGCTACACGGAAACCGGCACTCAAACAGGCTAAAACCAATCGCGGTCATTCTGTCTTCGGCAACATCGTCGTGTACCACGAAAGCGGCCTAGAGCAGCGCGTGAGCTCGCTCCTGCGCACATATAGGAACATCAAAACGCTGATGTCCCAGTACCCGCGGGTGGAATACTTCGACGATGAGGGCATCCGTCACCAGCACACCTTCGACTATTTCGTGGAACTGACCGACGGGACACGTATCGGCGTCGCGGTAAAGCCTTCGCGGAAACGGGACGAAATGAAGGACCTTCTGAAACGTATCCGCGACAACGGGATCACGGGTGTGGGGACTGGCGGCCGTCGCACGACCGCCGTTGTCGACGCGATCATTCTCGTCACCGAACACGAAGCGACCTACGACCTGTTCGAAAACACCTACTTCATCCTGATGTCTCGCTCCCACCACGACGACGCGGAGGTGAGGCAGCTTCGGAACGTCTTGGAGAAGATGCCGGGTCAGGTCCGGTTCGGTCACCTTCTACTTGATTGCTCATCGCGCCGGACGCGGCGCACCGCGATTTGGCGGTTGATCGATCTGGGGTTCCTCCAGCCCGTCAATCTTGGACGCATCGACGAACTCTCCTGGCTCCGAGCCGCACAGTAACTCGAAGAGCGGAACCTGAAAGGACCCACCATGAACATGATTTTTCGACCTGTACCCGCCAAACAGTTCTTCAACAGTCTGGTCGGTATGTCTCCCGAAGACCGCTATCACTCGCTCGAAACGGAAGAAAACTACATCCCGATCTCGCGTGACGAGGTCGGCTACCTGCTGAAATCGGAAACCAACCCGGAACGGGTCATCTTTCTGGCCCATGCCGAAATCTACGCGGCTCTCGACGGTAAGAAGGCCACCATCAACTACGGGTACAATAGCCCCGCGCAGCAGATCATCCGCAACGTCATCGGGGACAAGACCTGGGACGAAATTACGCCGGCATCCCAGGCCATCGCTCTATACCGCGAGCAGATGATCCAACTGTACGACGCCGAGTGCGAAGCGCTCGGTAAAGCTATCCCGTTGTCCGAGCCTAAACTCGCAGCCAAACTGACGGCTTACACGGCGAGCATCAACTCGAAGCTAATCCTCGAGGCCGCTCAGGACGGCAGAGCGGACAAGGTCACCCAGGTCGCGATCTTCAAACGTCCCTCGGCGAAAACGTTCGCGCGCTGGCACGACCGATACCATTCGTGCGGCATGGATGTTATGGCACTGCTACCGCGGCACCACGGCCCCGGGTCCAAGCTTCTCTCGTTCCATCCGCGATCAATCGCATTTGCCCGCCAAGAGGCTTGCGCCTACCTTTCGCGCAGCCGACCGACGAAGGCACATATTTATCGGCAATATCTAGCGGCACTCGCCAAGCGTAATCGTACGGAGCTACCTCACCTTCATCTCCAGAAGGTATCGCGCAGGAAATTCGAGACGATGATCTCTAATTTCGACGCGTTCCACGTCGCCGCCGCCCGCCGCGGCGAGAAGTACGCCGTACAGAAGTTCATGGCAATCAAACGCAGTTTCAAAATCGTCGCGCCTGGTCAGCGTGTCGAGATGGACTTCGTGAACGTCGATCTGATGTCACTGGTCGTGGAAACGGGCATTTGGGAGATTCTCCCTCCGGAGATTCAGGAGAGAATTCCACGCGTCCGAATTTACTTCGGGGCAGCCATCGATGTCGCGACAAGGTACATTCTAGCATTCAAGGCGAGCCTGACGCCGTCCGGCGCAGCCGCCGTCGCAACACTTCGAATGGTGATGAGCGACAAGCGGCACCTGTCTTCATACGTGGGGGCACAGACCCCCTGGATTGGTAAACTCAGGCCGAAGTTTATCACGCATGACAACGGGACCGAATTCACGGCGAAACGCACGCAACGGGTCCTGACGCTGGCGCGGATGGAAGCGAACCGGCCGCCCGCTGGCCAGCCCACTTTCCGCCCGTTTATTGAACGGCTCTTCCACACGATCGGGCTGCTTGTTGCGCCGTACTTTGACGGCCGGACATTCCACAATGTCGTTGAGAAAGGCAATTACGATCCACAGGCGCATGCATCGCTGGTCGTCGATGAGCTGATCAAGGTTTTCATCTTCGCCATTTGCGACATCTATCACAACAAGCCGCACGAGGGATTGGGCGGCAACACACCCCACAATGCGTGGGTCGATGCATGCAAGGAGTATGACATCGACTATCCACCCGGCCCGCAGGAGATGCTCCATATCTTCGGCCATCTCACAAAGCGCACCGTTGGGCCATCCGGTGTGATCGTAATGGGGATCACATACGACCATCCGGAACTGCAGGCTACGCGAAGAAAACACGGTGAAGTCGAGGTTCCCGTGAAATTCGACGAGGAATGCGCCGCGCAGGTTTCGTTCAAGACCGATAAGGGCTGGTTTGTTGCGCGGAACACGGTCGGGCTGGATGACGATGTTAGCTTCGCCGAGTGGGTCATTGCCCGCAAGGAACTGCGTGACCATTACTCGACCGCAAACGCGACGGGTCTGACTATCATGTACGACGCGATCAATCGGCTTCGAGAGACCGGAGAAGCCGCCACAATTCGCGCCAACCTTTCACCTCGAATTCCGACGAGCGCTGATTTCCTCAAATGGGAGAAGGAAATGTTCGCCGGATGGGCCGTCACGCCGGACATCACCACCCCTACCCTTCATGGACTTGACACGTTCGCGGACCCACTCGCCCTCGCTGCGGCGACACGTGGCGATCTATTCGGGAAGGATCGAATGGAGCAACCCTCAGCAGAGCCGACGCAGGAGGACGACGACGAGGAATTCTTCGCAGAGACGGATGCCCACGCATCCAACTTCAACCACTTCGACGAGGACTACTGATATGGCCAGGACTTCTAACGAACTGCGTGACCTACGTATCCTCGAGGATACGAGGTACGTGTCATTCAAAAGATGCGATCATCTCCGCACACGCGTCGACGAGCTCTGGGAACATGCCCAGGTGTGCCTAGCAGGGGGTGGTAGCCGCAGACGTATCCTCGCTATCATCGGTGAATCCGGCACCGGTAAAACCACATCCCTCAAGTACGTACTCGGGGATTTCCCCGAGATGAAACAGTATAGAGACGCCTCCGGTCGCCTGATCATCCCGATGATTTCGATCGAGGTACCCCGACCCTGCACGACCAAGGACATCGCGATCCGCATCCTTCAGGAATTGGGCGTTGAAGCTAGCCATTCCGCGAATGAGTATGACCTGTGGCAAGCCGTCAAAGCCCAGCTACGGGAATGCGGAACGATCTTGGTCCATCTTGATGAATCGCAACATCTGCTCGCCGCCGATACGGCGGCGGCGGTCCGAAAACTACAGGACCGGTTTAAAAGCCTCCTCTCAATTGAGGACTGGCCTCTGCACCTGATCCTGAGCGGCGTGATTGACCTTGCCACCCTGTTTACGGGGGACCAGCAGCTGGCAAATCGATCAACCGTAATGCGTTTCGAGAACCTTCTATTCCCGGGAGACAAAGCCATCGTGGTGAACGTTCTACAAGACATCGCTAGCGATCACTGCGGTCTGACGCTATCGCCGGCTCTACTTACGGACGATTTCCTCGGGCGCGTTGTCAAAGCAGCCGGCGGAGGCATCGGGACATTGATCGAATTCATCCGAGCGGCTTGCTACAAGGCTCTTTCCAAAGGTCACAAGGCACTCGGCCCCAAAGACTTCGCATTCGCCTATTCCAGGTTCTCAGGAAGCAGAGAACTCGACAACATCATCACCGCCAAAACGTGGCAGGATATCGACCGCGCGAAAGCCCTTGCCGATCTCCTTCGCCCCGAGCGCCGAAATCGCCGACCAGGGAAGGACGCGGCATGAGGCTTCGCAACCCTGTCGAATTTCGCAATGGTGAGGCTCGTTTGAGCCTCACTTCCCGTCTCGCCGCGGCCAACGGTTTCAAGTCGATGCACAATTTCGTCACCATCACCGGGACCTCCATTCGTTCGATCCACTTCGGCGAACCTGATGCAATCGCGATGCTTTCAGGTTGGTCCGGGTTCGATCCTGAAGTTCTCTCGGCGCACCGGCTGAAAACCGTCCAGCAGGGTGCGACGTGGAAACTAGGCGAGGCCATGATGAGCCGGGATATGCTTCCAGGCTACCGTCACAGGTACTGCCCCAAATGCGTAGCGTGCGACCTGACTGAACGCGAAAACGACTCACATCTCGGGGCTTACGTGCGCGTAACCTGGACCACCAGGGCGATCCGACACTGCCCACAGCATGGTTGTTCGATCGTCGAGGAGAGATGCGAACCTCACGAATTGGGGGACTTCGCGAGGTTCGTGTCGGCTCATAGGGATCGTATTATGGCCCAGTCGGCTGCTGCGAAACCAGCGCGCGCCTTCGAATTGGATAGATACATCGAAGGCAGGATCAGGGGACACACGGCCAACGCATACCTTGACGGTCTGGAGACTTTTGTCGCCTTCGACCTGTGTAAGTACCTTGGAAACTTCCACAGAGCGAACTTCGATAGCGGAAGGCCCCCGGGACCGCGCCCGGGCGAGACAGAAGAGGGCTTTGTGATCGCATCGTCCGGTCCGGCGCGCATTGAAGCGGTGGTGGCCGAGGCGATTGATCGCGTAAAACCTCAAGCGTCGGAGGCGAAGAGCGTCTTTGGGAAACTGCGTGTCTGGTTGTTGCGCAACTATCAAAGAACGGAATACTCGTCGGTCGTCGAGCTGTTCCAGGATATTGCAGAAAGGCATATGCCTCTGGGCCCTGAAGACGTCTTCGTTCTGCCGACAAGGAAACGGCATCTTCACTCGCTTCGATCCGCAAGCATCGAATACAACCTTATGGAGGAACGGGTCTATCAGTTGTTGCTGCGAGCGGGACTGGTTCAAAAGTCCGATCTACCGAGTAGCCGAATCTACTTCGACGCGGAGAAGGGAAACCGCGTTCTTGCAGAGGCCGCTGAGACACTTAACACGTCGGACATCGCGAGGCATTTGGGCATCGATATCGACGTTGCCAGGACAATCCTTGACGCTGGTCTCATCCCTCGCGTCGAGAACGTCGGACGCTCAAGGGTCTATTCCCGCGTCCGCCTCGAGGACTACAATGCCTTTTATGCGAAGCTGGATATTCGTATACTGGACACGGGACAATCCACCGAGCTCGTGGACACACCAGCGGCGTGCATGCGCGCACGGTGCCGAAACCCCGAAATCTTCGAACTCGCCGTGCAGGGGCAAATCAAGCTCTACCGATCCAGGGATAGCGACGGAGCTTTGTTGGGCCTTAAAGTCGACCCTGCGGAACTTCGCGAAGCGATTGTCGAGAAGCGCCGGCGGATTGCGGCCGCGCGTCGACGCGACGACAATTCTTCGCTGTTCGCCGGCGACAATCTCATCGACGGCGAAGACATCACGCGCAGGCTAAAGGCATCCGGCTGCACCGGACATGAGTTGCTGAAACTCGGATTTCTAGAGCAGGTGGACGCCGTTTGCCCCACAACGTGGCGCAAGAAAAAGTACACGACACGAAAATCGTTGGCCACGTTCATGAAACACCACGTTTCGTTGTCGGGACTTGCCAACGAGTGCGGAACTCCTCCTCGGCTTCTGCGACATAAACTTTACGACCTTGGCATCCGCCCAATTTTTGAACAGTCAGAGGTTGGAAGCCGAACCGCTGAGTTCTACCGCCGAGCCGACATCCGAAAATACCTATAAGCCTGAAAATTCATCGAGTGATCGAAAGGGTTCGCAATAGCGGACCCTTTTTTTGTTGCTTTGCGCCAGAACCGTTGCTGAAATAGGACAAACCTATTGGAGCGGATCGACCAAACCTTCTAGAGGGTGCTCGAAATAACCCTTAAAAATCAATGGCTGAAACTCTCTCAGCGACAAATCAACGTCGCGCATTCATCAGCGTGAAGCGTGTGCGCTCATCGTCCGACACGACAGTCAATGTTCCCCCGTGCGCTTTGGCTATCTCGGAGGCGATGAACAGGCCGAGCCCTAAGCCCTGAAGACTATCGCGTACTTTGCCCCTTCGGAACGGCTGGAAAAGTTGCTCCAGGGTTTCGGGCGGGATTTTTGTGCCGCCGTTTTCGACTACCAGCGTGAAACCGGCCGGATTGGTCGTCACTTCAACGCGGACGGGGCTGTCTTCCGAGCCGTGCGCGATCGCGTTTCCGAGAAGGTTCGAGAAGAGCTGCCCGAGACGGGCGTGATCGCCATGAACGTCATGGGCGAGCGCAAGACTGATTTCGATCTGTCGATGCGGAAAAGCGGCTTTGATCTCGTCCATAACGGTAACGAGCATCGGCTCCAGCGATTTGGTCGTTTTGGTCAACGTCAAACCGCCACCGAGGCGGCCCCGTGCGAAATCCATGACATTGTCGATGAGCCCCGCCATTCGCTGAACGCTGGCGGCCATCTTCTGCAGGACCGATCTTGACTGATCATCGTCGATCCTGCGCAAGAGGAAGTTCGTCCCGCCGCTGATTGCGGCCAGTGGATTGCGAAGGTCGTGGCCAAGAACGGCGATGAACTGTTCGCGGAGTTCCGAGGCAGCTTGCGCATCCAGCAATTTGCCCTGAGACGCGGCAAGTCTCTCATTCTCAAGGACGAGACTTTCTCGCGAGGCAATGAGGGCAGACCGGGCATCGACATGCACGGCGATCAGTTCGGCGAACAGCTTGAACATGCCGATGGTTTCCGGCGTGTTCAAGCGCATGGGTCGCGGATCGATGGCGCATAGCGTACCGAAAAAACTTCCATCCGCTAGAATGATCGGCATCGATATATAGCTTTGGAAGCCATACAGCGCCGGCGTATGATGGCTGGAAAACGTTTTGTCTTCAGACACGTGGTCGATGATCACGGCCTGCCGGCTATCGCGGATTTCGTTGCATATCGTGGTTTCGATGTGCAGCTCGCCGCCGGATTTCAAGCCGAAGTCGATATTGTCCAGGACCTCGCAGGCGATCCATCGATCTTCGGTCACCCGTGCCACGGCCGCGAAGCCCATACCGGTGACCTTGCAAACCACATCCAGGATCGATGGCACCGCCGGAATTTGGCGAACCATCTCAACATCATTCTCGTAGTTCTGACCCATCAACCCAAACACTTAGCATGTTGTCGCTTGGAAGCACGTTATCAAATGTCGCTTTACCCCGCGAGGAACATCATGGGCCGATCTAGCTGGCCGAACCTGCCGCCCGCTCAAGATCCTCCCAGCTTTCATCCATCGCATAGGTCGGCGACAGGAAGGGGATGCCGATATGGCCGTAGCGGAGGGAAAGCTGGCGCTCGGCGGTTTCCTCGTCGATGTTTGCGATGCGGGCAAGGTAGATGACGGCGGCGAGGCCCGTGCGGTCGGCGCCGGAGCGGCAGTGGATCAGGATGGGGCGCGGGGCGTCGCGCAGGACCGTGAGGAGTTTTGCGGCGGTCGCGGGGTCGAGGCGGCGGTCGGCTTGCAGGGGGAAATCGATGAGGTTCAGGCCGAGGCTCGTGGCTGTAGCGGCCTCGTCCTTGTACCACCTGGCCGTCTCG
This sequence comes from Shinella sp. BE166, assembly GCF_051201095.1. Classification (NCBI taxonomy): domain Bacteria; kingdom Pseudomonadati; phylum Pseudomonadota; class Alphaproteobacteria; order Hyphomicrobiales; family Rhizobiaceae; genus Shinella; species Shinella sp. BE166. The sequence continues at coordinate 52,676 of NZ_JBPEHL010000004.1, forward strand.
TGGCGGCCGCGGAGGTTGATGATGGTGCGGATGTTGTAGCGGGCGGCGTAGGTCGTGATGTCGGCGCTGGTGGGCTGGTTCGAGCGGTAGACTTCGCCGGGGACGACCGTGGCGAAATTGCCGGTAAGCTGGATGACGGTGAGGTAGAGGCCGAGCGCGGCGGCTGCGGTGCCGAGAAAGAGGCCCGCCCTTTTCAAATGTCGGTTCATGAGGTCCTGTCCTGCCAATCGTGACGGCAGGATCAGGCAAGCGGCTGACAGGGCGCTGAACGTTACAAGGAAGGCTCAGACGGGTTTGCGCAGGGCGGCGACATGCATCGGGCTACGCAGGGTGAAGCCGATCGCCTCGTAGAGCGTGATGGCGGCAGCGTTGCTGGCATAGGCGTGCAGGTATGGCTGATCGCCGGCCTGCGTGATTTGGGCGGCGACGTGCAGGGATAACCGCCGGGCGTAACCTTTGCCGCGATGATCGGGGTGGGTGCAGACGCCGCTGAATTCGGTGAAGCCAGGCTGTTTCATGCGCTCGCCGGCCATGGCGACGAGGGTCTTGCCCTCCCGCACGCCCCAAAAACGGCCGAGCGCCTGCGACTTCAGCGAAAATGGGCCGGGCTTCGTCAGTGTCGCCAGCGCCAGCATCTCTTCGGCGTCGCTTTCGCCGAGCGGCACGATGGCCTCGTCCGGGGTGGCGGGCGGCACGTTCCGGGCGATCATCTGGACCGCGGGCGCGGCCGTCAGTACTTCGAAACCGACCGGCGGCACGATGGGGTCGGCCATCAGGAAAATGAGCGTCTCGCCCGGCTGCGTCAGCGCCGCCAGATCCGCCAGCGCCTGCGGGTCATCGGATTCAGTCGCGGCGAGCGGCAGGATGCCGGGCCGGTAGCGACGGGCGAGGCCGGCGCCCTCGCCGAGCTCTCTATGGCGGGTGGCGAGCGCGCTCCAGATCGGTCTGTCGAGCAGGGCTTTCATGATGGGCGTCCTTCGTTTTCAAGCGCGCGGCGATGGAGGGGTTTTTCCTGGAGCGCATCCTCCAGCCGGTCGAGCTGAGCGATGAAGCTGCCGTCGAGCCCGTCGCAGATGTCGCGCACCGCCGCCTCGATGGCCGGCCAGATGTCCTGTTTCGAACGGTCGATGAGCGCCTGGCCCTCCTCAGTCAGCGAGAGGCGCCGGATGCGCTGGTCGTCCTTCTCCTTGCGCGCGGTGAGGTATCCCGCTTCGGCCAACAGGCCCGCCGCCCGCGTCACGCCGGGTTGCGTGACGCCGAGCGCTTCGGCGAGTTCGCCGATCGAAAGAGGGCCGAGCCGGTCGATGGCGGCCAGGAGCGGGTACTGCCCTGCCTGCAAGGGCACGTCCAGCCGCTCCATGATGCGCTGCGTATCCGACTGCACCTGCTCGCCGATGCGCTTGAGCCGGCTGCCAAGGCAGAGGTAGCCGAGGGCGCGAACGATGTCTTCCATACCACATCCATTCCAAGTTATATAACGCGTTATATTTTTATCCGAAGAAGACGTCAAGGGCTCGGGCGGGCTTGACGATCGGCCGGCATCGCGTAAGCCATCGTCGTACAAACGCCGCTCTCGAAAGGCCGGAACCATGGACGCGATCATCTACCACAATGCGAAATGCGGCACCTCGCGCAACACGCTCGCCCTCATCCGCAATGCCGGCATCGAGCCGACGGTCATCGACTATCTCGCCACGCCACCCTCGAAAGACGATCTGAAGGCGATGATCGCGGCGGCGGGGCTCAGCGTGCGCGCAGCACTTCGCGAGAAGGACACGCCCTATGCGGCGCTCGGTCTCGACGACCCGTCGCTTTCCGACGACGCCCTGCTGGACCACATGCTGGCCGAGCCGATCCTGATCAACCGGCCCTTCGTGAGGACGCCGCTCGGCACGCGGCTCTGCCGTCCGTCCGAGCTCGTGCTCGACATCCTGCCGGACACGCACAAGGGCGCCTTCGCGAAGGAAGATGGGGAGAAGGTGATCGGCGAGGACGGCAAGCGCCTCGTGTGATTAGCCTTCCAGCGGCGCTCGCCTCGCCGTCAGGCCCAGGGCGGCACGCAGCGTCGCCTCGCTCTGCCGGGCGAAGCGGTTTGCGGCGAGACGCCCGCGGGCCTCGTCGCGCGGCGGCAGCGGCCCGGCGAGCCGTTCCGCAACACCATCCGCCGTTGCGGGCACATGGGTGAGGTTTTCGACGATACAGAGGCGATGCGCGAGCGACCCCTGCCGCACGACGACGGGTATGCCGAGCTGGGCTGCCCGCCCGAGCACGCCGGAAGCGTGGTCGCCGACCGGCGGATAGAGACACCAGACCGCATCGCTCGCCGCATAGGCGCCGAGCAGCTCGGCATCCGAGACCGCGCGGTCGACCGTAACCCCGCCCGCCTCGCAGAAAGCCGCGGCATAGTCGGCGACATCAGGCGCGAACTTTCCGCAGGCGATGAACTGGAAGCGCGTGCGCAGGCCGGCGATCCGCGCGTAGATATCGGCAAAGAGATCAAAACCCTTGTGCGGGCTCTGCGTGCCGATCGCCGTCAGCACCAGCCGGTCGCCCGGCCGTCGCTCGCTGCGCAGCAGTTCCACCGCCTCGCGCTCCGCATCCGTCAGGTCCCAGAGCTGGAAATCGTAAATCCAGCCCTTGGCGATGGCGGATGATGCGGGCAGCACGCTGAAGGGCAGGATGGTCAGCGTCTCGATGGCGTGAAAGCGTTTCAGCCAGCCGAGCACCCGCCGTTTCCAGCGGTAGCGCCGGCGCGGCGACACGGTGATGGGCATCGGCCGGAGCAGCAGGCCCGCAGTGCGCCGCCCGGTGAGCGCCCGCAGCAGGCCGACCGCCACATAAAGCAGGAAAGCCTCCTCCACCATCAGGAAGAGTACCGGCGCGCGGGAAAACAGGAGGTCGCGCAGACCCGCCCGTCGGGCGCCGAACAGACGTTCCAGATGACGCAAATAGGCGGGGCGGCGGCCACACTCCCGCCGCGAATAAAGCAGTGGCGCGTCGGGACAGATCGTCCCCTTTACCTTGCGTGTCCGCCACAGCCATCGGCCTGTCGATGTGCCACGATTGTCCGGCCGCAGGTCCGATCGCGCAGATGGACCCGTTGCAGCCGGCAGCTCCGAGCCCGCCTGCATGATATTCCCCCGAAAATGGTCGCCAAACGCCTTCCGGACCGTCCCTGCCGCGGAAGGAATGGGGCGGTGTACGAGGTTCGCCTCCTCGGCCCACCACCCATTAACGTCAATCTTTCGCGGATGTTTTGCACCCGCGAAATACAACCTTATCGCTAATATTTAGACTTTAACTTGCTATTATCAAAATTCAAGGCGGATTATACAACCTCCGCTAATTGTCCGGATGTGCCATTCCGGCCATCGCTTGCTGCCCCGCGCCCGGACGTTCATAAAGGCTGGAGCCTATCGAAAAGCCGCAGGGAGGCAGGATGAACCTCAAGGAATTTGCCGCCCGCATCGGCCTGTCCCCCACGACGGTAAGCCGGGCGATGAGCGGTTATCCGGAGGTGAAGCCGCAGACGCGGGCGCGCGTGCTGGAGGCGGCGGAACGGCTCGGATATCGCCCGAACATCAGCGCGCAACGGCTCGCCACCGGCCGGGCGGGCGCGATCGGCATCGTCTTCCAGGGCGGCGGGCGCTTCGGGCCACATTCCAGCGAATTCATGGGCGGGCTTTCCACCCGCCTGCAAGAGGATGGCATCGACATTCTCGTCTCGACCGTCGAGACGGAGGCGGACGAGGAAGCCGCGTATCGCCGGCTTGCCGCCAGCAAGCGGGTGGATGCGGTGATCCTGCACATGCCCGCCTGCACTGACGCCCGCATCGCCCTTCTTCAGGCACTGGACCTGCCCTTCATCGTGCATGGGCGAAGCGCGGCGCAAAAACCCTTCGCCTTTCTCGACATCGACAATTTCGGGGCGATCGAGACAGCGACGCAGCACCTTGCCGGGCTGGGCCACCGGCGCATCGCCCTCATCAACGGCGACACGGTGAGCACCTATGCGCGCGACCGCGACGACGGTTTTCATGCGGCACTCGCAGCGCACGGCATCCCCGTCGATCCGGCGCTGATCGGCCATGGCGAATTCACCGACGAGACCGGTTTTCGCCTCATGCAGTCTTTCCTGGCGCAGCGCCCTGCCCCGACCGCCGTCATAGCCGGGTCGATGATGTCGGCGCTTGGCGCAATGCGGGCGATCCGCATTGCGGGGTTGACCGTCGGGCAGGACGTCTCCCTCATCGCCCATGACGACGTCTTCCCCTATCTCAGCCCGGACAATCTCATGCCAGCCGTCACCACGACGCAATCACCGATCCGCGCGGCAGGCGCGCGGATCGGCGACATGGTCTTGCAGCTGCTGCAGGGCGAAGCGCTGGAGCGGTTGCAGGAGGTCTGGCCGGTCGATTTCCTCATTCGCGGATCGACAGGCCCTGCCCCGGGCTGAACCTCAGACCTTCCGCTCGCGGCGGTCCTTTTCGGTCTCGATGGCGAGGTCGAGGACCTTCTGGAGCTCGGCGGCGTGGCGGAAGCCGGGCTCGATCCTTTTGCCAGCGGTCACGGCGGCGGCGAAGCGCTGGTAGTTGGTCGGCACCGTGCCGGCATCGAGTTCCCGCCAGACCGCCTGTTCGACATCCTCGCCGAGGCAGCCGCGCAGGCGCGATCCCTCGGTGGAGTGGAGGACTTCCAGCGCACCCCTGTCGCCGTGCATGCGCAGGCGCAGCTCGTTCAGATGCCCGGTCGCCCAGCGACTGGAATGGATGACGCCGAGCGCGCCATTGGCGAAATCGACGGTCATGGTGAAACTGTCGTTGGCATCGAGGTCATATTCGCCAATGCGGTTTTCCGGCGCCTTGTTGAAGGCCTTCAGCCGCGCGAAGACATGCTCCACGTCGCTTGCCGCGCCATAGCTCGCAAAGTCGAGGATGTGGATGCCGACATCGCCGAGCACGCCGTTCGAGCCGTGCCGGGTGGACAGCCGCCAGAGCCACTGGCTTTCCGTCGCCCAGTTGCCCCAGGCCTTGGAGACGAGCCAGCTTTGCAGGTAAGACGCCTCGACATGGCGCACATGGCCAATCTCGCCGGCCAGCACCATCTCGCGCGCCTTCTGCAAGGGGGCCACGTTGCGATAGGTGAGGTTCACCATGGTGACGAGGCCGGAAGCGTCGGCTGCGCGCGCCATCTCGTCCGCCTTGGCATAGTTTTCCGCGAGCGGCTTTTCGCACATGACGTGTTTGCCCGCCGCCAGCAGCGCCAGCGTCGTCGGGTGGTGCGCACGGTCGGGCGTCACATTGGTGGCGGCGTCGAAGCCGTTCCAGGCGATCGCGTCCTCTAGCGAGGTAAACACGTTGGGAATGCCATGCGTGTCGGCGAAGGCTTTCGCGCGCAACGGGTCGACATCGACCGCGCCGACCAGTTCGACGCCCTCGATTGCGGAAAAATGCTGGGCATGGCTGTTCGCCATGCCGCCGGTTCCAAGGATGAGAAGACGCATAATGGGCCTCAGCGGTAACCGGCTTCGCCGGCTTCATGCAGCTTGGGGCCGCGCTCGACGATCGGCTCCAGCGCGTTTTCCACTGGCACGTTCGGCGCGTCGTGGATCGCCGCATAGGTGCCCTGCGGGTTGAAGGCCCATTTCACGCCGTTGCCGAGCACCTTCTGCACGGTGGCGTCGTGGTAGGTCGGATAGGTCTCGTGGCCGGGGCGGAAGTAGAAAATGTTGCCAGCGCCGCGGCGCCAGGTCATGCCGGAACGGAAAACCTCGCCGCCGGCAAACCAGGAGATGAACACCGTTTCCAGCGGCTCCGGTACGGAGAACTGCTCGCCGTACATTTCCTCGTTTTCCAGCACGAAGTTTTCGCCAAGGCCTTCGGCGATCGGGTGGCGCGGATTGATGACCCACAGGCGCTCGCGCTCGCCGGCTTCGCGCCATTTCAGCGCGCAGGGCGTGCCCATCAGGCGCTTGAAGATTTTCGAGAAATGGCCGGAATGCAGCACGAGCAGGCCCATGCCTTCCCAGACGCGCTTGGCAACACGCTCGACCACCGCGTCATCCACCGCACCGTGGTCCTTGTGGCCCCACCAGACGAGCACGTCGGTCTCTGCAAGCCGCGCCTCGCTCAGGCCGTGCTCCGGCTCCTGCAAGGTCGCCGTTGTGGCGCTAATCGCCGGATCGCTGTTGAGCGCGTCGGCGATCGTGTTGTGCATGCCGTTCGGATAGATCGAGCGCACGATCTCGTTCGTCTGCTCGTGGATGTTTTCACCCCATACGATGGTGCGTATAGCCATGTGCCATTCCTCTTAAAGCCGGAAATTGAAACCGCTTTCAATTTGCCGGAATCGATTAAGACCAGACCCGCTTCTTGGCAAGCGGGGGGCCTGTCGATTCCGGCCGCCTTTCAGTGGAATGTCGATTTGGAGAAAAGGTTCAGCACAAGCACGCCGGCAATGATGAGGCCGAGGCCGAAAAGTGCTGCCGGATCGAGCTTCTGGCCAAAGGCGAAATAGCCGACGGCCGAGATCAGCACGATGCCGAGGCCGCTCCAGATGGCATAGGCGATGCCCACCGGCACGTAGCGCAGGCTCCAGGACAGGAAGAAGAAGGCGATGGCATAGCAGACGACCATTGCGGCCGTCGGCACGACGCGGGTGAAATGCTGCGCGGCCTGCATGGCCGAAGTGCCAAGCACTTCGAAGATGATGGCGACGACGAGGGCGGCATAGACGAGGGGCAGGCTCATGACGTGTCTCCGGCGCGCATCGCGCCAATGGGCGCCTGCGGGCGCGAAGTGTTGGATCAGGAGCGCGAAAGCGCGAGCAGCCGGCCCAGCATGGCGGTGCGCGTTTCGGCGTCCAGTGTCGGCGCGCCGAGCAGGTCGGCGAGCCAGAGGCCGTCCACGGCATAGCGGACGAGCACGGCATCCGGCGAGGAATCCGTGCCGATGTTTTCCGCGAGATGCCGCTCGACCCATTGTCGCCAGCGTTCCCGCAGGTGCGGCTCGGAAATCAGCGCGATGGTCAGCACCTTCCATTGCTCGCTGTCGTCCATGCCCTCCGGCACGAAGAACACCGCGACATAGGCCCGGGTGAAGCGCCCTTTTGGCTCCGGGTCGGACTGCATCTTTTCCGCCAGCACCCGGTCGAGCTTTTCCGTCAGGTCGCTGAACAGGCCGTCGAGCAGCGACAGCTTGTTGGGGAAATGGTGCAGCAGGCCGCCCTTGCTGACGCCGGCCGCCTGCGAGACTGCATCGAGCGTCACGCTCCCCGGCCCCTTCTCCAGCGACAACCGCGCGGCGACCTCCAGCAATTGCTGGCGGACGGCTTCCGGATGTTTCTTGCGGTGATGTGCCTTGCTCATGCTTAAAACATACCGTCTGGACGGTTTCTTGTCAATCCGCCAAAACCGCGCGCTTCGTCGCAGGCAAAAGGCCGCCATTGCCTGCCGGATGGCCGGGCGCTAAGACCGGAGAAACGGGAAAGCGGCGATGGCGGACACGACCGGCAGCGAGGAACGGCAGGGCGAAATGATCACCCTCTACGAGGCGATCGGCGGCGATGCGGGCGTGCGGGCGCTGACGCACCGCTTCTACGAACTGATGGACACCCTGCCGGAAGCGGCGCGCTGTCGCGCGATCCATCCGCCGGATCTCTCCGGAAGCGAAGAGAAGTTTTACGAATACCTGACCGGCTGGCTCGGCGGACCGCCGCTCTATACGGACAAGCGCGGCCACCCCATGCTGCGCCGCCGGCATTTCGTGGCACAGATCGGGCCGGCGGAGCGCGACGAATGGCTGCTCTGCTTCGGGCGCGCGCTGGAGGAGACCGTGCCGAGCGAGGGCTTGCGCGCCATCATCCTTGAGCCGGTGACCCGCCTCGCCCACCACATGCAGAACCAGGAATAGGAACCCCGATGTCGTTTTCGCTTCGTTCGACGACACTGCTCGTCGCCGGCCTGATGGGTATCACGGGCGTCGTCACCGCGGCTGCCGCCTCGCACGGCAGCGACCCGCGCCTGATGGCCGGCGCCTCCGCCATGTGCCTCGCCCATGCCCCGGCACTGATCGCGCTTTATGCCGCGTGGCCGACCATGCGGATCGCCCCGCTTGCCGCCCTGCTGCTCGCTGTCGGCACGGCGCTCTTTGCCGGCGACCTCGTCTTCCGCCATACGGCAGGCCACGGGCTCTTCCCGATGTCGGCGCCGACCGGCGGCGTGGTCATGATGGCGGGCTGGCTGGCGGTGGCGCTCGGCGCGTTTCTGCCGCGCAAGGAAACCTGATCAGTTCTTCGGAATTCGGCCGAAGCGCAGCAGGTTGCCGTGCGGATCATGGATGTAGAACTCTTCCATGTTCCATGGCCGTACCGCCATCGGCGTCAGGCTGGGAACCCCGCGTGCAGTGAATTCGCGGTGCAGGTCTTCAATGCCGCCGCCGCGCAGATAGACGGTCGTGTTCTCGCAGAGCGATCGGTCATCAACGAGCGCGAAATGCAGTTCCATGCCGGCCACGCGGCGCACGATGAGATAGTTGTTCGCCTCGTAGACGACCTCTTCGAAGCCCAGTTGCTTCGTATAGAAGGCCTTCGTTTCCTGGATATCCAGCGACGGCAGGACGGGCAGGACCTCGACGCGGTCGGGATCGTCGAGCACGCTCATGCGCCTTCGACCACGCTGAAGCCCTCGAATTTCGGCGGGCCGAGATAGATGCCCTTGTCGGCCGCTGCATTCTTGTGCGCCTGCCGGAAATTTTCCGATTTCGTCCAGGCGATGAAATCGTCCTTGCTCGCCCAGATCGAATGGGAGGCGAAGAGGGTGAACCCCTCTTCCGCATTGGTATCGCCACGAAGCAGGTGGAAGGACTGGAAGCCGGGCGTGTCCGCCAGACTGGAATCCCGCCCCTTCCAGATATTTTCAAAGGCCTCTTCGTGGCCGATTGCGATCCGGAAGCGGTTCATGGCGAAGAACATGAGAACACCTTGATGTCAGAGCGAATCCCGCCGCACGCGACGCGGCACGGGGAAGGCTACGACATTGTCATTGCGTGCTTCAAGGGCGGATGTGCCCTCGAAGCTCGCCGTGCGCGACGGCGGGCGGGCGTTCTGGACCGGGAATTCCGTGACATTCTCGGTTTCGAGCACCTCCGCACGACGCGTCAGCAGGGCGTAAAGTTCCGGCACAAGGCCGTCGCCGTTCTGTGCGGCCAGCTTGTGCAGGCCGATCATCATGAAGGCTTCGGGTCTTTCGTCATTCACTGCGCAGTCTCTCCCTGGCTCATGCTCTGCAGGGCGCGCTCGAAGGAGGACTTGCTGCCGTTGCGCAGCGGCACGAAGGCCTTCTCCCACTTCTTGCAGCCCGTCTTCACGCGGATGCAGGCATCATGGCTGATACAGTCGATGGGGCAGAAGACGCAGTCGACCGAGGGCAGCACGTTGTCGATGCGCGACACCGCCTCGCGCAGGCCGCCATCGTGATGGATGAGGTTCGCGCCATAGGAACTGGCAATCTGGCGCAGATGCGCCACCTGGCAGTCACGACCGCCGACATAGAGGAAGCTGCGCCCTTCGAGCGTCGCCTTGCTGTCCGCCTTCTGGGCCGCATCGTCCTGGTGGCCGCGGGCCTGCTGTTGCTGCCTGTGCTTCTCGCGCATCGCCTTCCTCTCCGCTTCGCCGGTCCGGCGCTTGATCTTGGTGACTTCCACGCTGCGCGGCGCCTGGGGCACCCGCACTTCGACGCGCGGGGCAACGGCCGGCACATCTGCCACCTTGGTTTCTGGCGCGGCCGCGACCTGCTTCCTGAGTGTGGCGACCTGGCGTTCCAGGTCCGAGATGCGCCGGTCGCGCTCGGCGATCATCGATTTCAAGACCGCTTCCGCGCGGCCTGCAGTCACGTAATTCATGCAAGTTCCCCTTTGGCACTCCGCATCACGAAGCCTCAGTCAGGGGCAACCTACAAAACCTGAGTTTGAGAGTAAAGTATAAACATGACTACGAAAGTCATATTTTCGTGCAAAAAATTCCCGCAATGAACGCCATCGCGGGAATGCGCGTCTCAGTTGAAGACGATCGGCACGTTGAAGGCCCAGGACGAGCGCCCGGCAGCCTCCGGAATCTTGGCAAAGGGTGCGGCGCGCTGCACCGAATCGACCGCCGCCTTGTCGAGGGCCGCGCTGCCGGAACTGCGCGCGACGCGGATGCCGCTCGCCTGCCCGCTGGAACCGACCGTGAAGCTCACGACCACGCTGCCGCGATCGCCGCCGGAGACGCGGCGCTTGGCGCGGTTGATCTTGTTGCGCACCTTGCCCGGATAATTGCTGACGGCGGCATTGCCGGCCGCGGACGAATTGCCCTTCTTCTGGCCGCCGACCGCCGCGGTCTTCACATCCGCCGAGCCATCGACCTCGCCCTTGGTGGCGTTCTGCTTGGCCTTGCCCTTCTCGCCGGCCTTCTTGACCGGCTTCTGCTTCGGCTTCTTGCGCTCGACCTTCTTGACCGGTTCTTCCTTCTTCACTTCCGGAACAGGCTCGATCGCTTCTTCCGGCACGATTTCCGGCTTGATTTCCGGAACCGGGATGGCGGCGATCTCCACCTCTGCAGAGGGCACGAGCAGTTCCTCGACCGGCTCGGAAACGATCGGATCGGTGGGCTGCACCATCTCCGTCACTTCGGGCTCGATTTCGGTCGGCTGAATTTCCGCCACTTCCTGCGGCACCGGCTCGGTGATGTCGGGCTGGATCGTCTCGGGCGTGATCGTATCTTCGGGATTGCCGGATTCCACCGCCTCGAAGGCGCCGTTGCCGAGCATCGCCACTTCCGCGACGACGCCGCCGGCGATCAGCGCCTGCTCTTCTTCAGGCGCCGGCGCCATGGTGAGGATTGCGGCGGCCGTGGCGTGCGCCAGCAGGGAAAGGACGCCTCCGCCAACCCAGAGCCACTTGCTTCCAGACATGATATCACCCGTCATTCCGTTTCATGCACCGCAGCACCTCATGCGCCGCGAACGCTATACTCACCCTTCGAGACTGGCCGTCGCCTTGCTGCGCGTGACGATGCCGTCCATGCAGCGGCCCTTCTCCAGGCCCTCGCCTTCGCAGACCGGCGCATCGTTGATCAGCAGGTTCTTCACCGTCTCGCACTTGATGCCCGGCACGTCGAACTGGCGCACCTTGGATTTGCCCGCCGGCAGGTCGCGGAAATCCAGCAGCGCCAGGCGCTCGACCGTGCCCTTGTCGTTGAAGATGACGAATTCGAAGGAAACCTTCGAGACGTTCTGCGCAAAGCCGTTGGCCGCCACGAAGGTGAAGAGGCAGCCCTTCTGCGAGCTTGCGAGCGCATTGAGCTCGACGTCCAGCCCCTTGGGCGCATCCTGCGCTGCGGCATGCGTGATGGCGGCAGCAGAAAGCATCGCCGAAAGAAGAATGGTGCGTACGGTCATTGGCCCGCCTGTTTCATACCGGTTTTAAGGTCGGCCGAGAGCGCCGGCCGCGGTCTTTCCTGCCGGCTGCCTCACACAAGAATTAACATCCCATTGTGGCGCCGGTATTGCGTGCATAGATAAATATGAGTAATGAAGTCAAGATAGTAAACGCAAAATCCCCGTCAAACCCCTGTTCCGGCAACTGAATTTACCGTGAAGGGCCGGCGTGGCAGACATTCGATCAAGGCCGAGCAATGAGCAACACGACCCGACCGACCCCCGCCGAAATCCGCGCCTTCCGCGCCGAGAACCCCAAAATGCGCGAGCGCGACATCGCCGCCCAGCTCGGCATTTCGGAAGCCGCCCTCGTTGCGGCCGAAGTCGGCCTGACCGCGGTCCGCATCGACGGCGATGCCAACCGTTTCCTCGAGCGCTCGGAAGCGCTCGGCGAGGTCATGGCGCTGACGCGCAACGAGAGCGTGGTGCACGAGAAGATCGGCGTCTTCGAGAAGATCACCACCGGCAAACATGCCTCGATCGTGCTCGGCGAAAACATCGACCTGCGCATCTTCCCGGGCACCTGGGCGCATGGCTTCGCAGTCACCAAGACCGATGGCGACCAGGTGCGCCGCAGCCTTCAATTCTTCGACAAGGCCGGTGTGGCCGTGCACAAGGTGCACCTGCGCCCCGCCTCCAACCTCGAAGCCTATGACGCCATCGTCGCCGACTTCCGCCTGGAAGACCAGTCGCAGGATTTCGTCGAGGTGGTGTCCCAGAAGGTCGACGACACCGGCCCGGTCGATGTCGCAGCCCTGCGGGAAAGCTGGGCGGCGATGACCGATACCCACCAGTTCTTCGGCCTGCTGAAGAAGCTGAAGATCGGCCGCCAGGATGCCGTGCGCAGCGTCGGCGAGGATTTCGCCCACGAGGTGCGCGCCGATGCCGTCGGCGACCTGATGCGCGCTGCCGCCGAGCGGGATGCCGACATCATGTGCTTCGTCGGCAACAACGGCACGATCCAGATTCACACCGGCCCGGTGAAGAACATCCAGCCGATGGGGCCGTGGCTCAACGTCATGGACCCGACCTTCCACATGCACCTGCGCATGGACCACATCGCCGAGTGCTGGGTCGTGCGCAAGCCGACCGTCGACGGCCATGTCACCTCGCTGGAGGCCTATGACGCGAGCGGCGAAATGATCATCCAGTTCTTCGGCAAGCGCAAGGAAGGCATGGTGGAACGCGCCGACTGGCGCGAGATCCTCGACGGCCTGCCGCGCCCCGACAGCGTCGCCGCCTGAGGAACAAGCAATTCCAGCAAAAGTGTGAAGCGGTTTTGCTTGCCGAGAATTGCGTCAAGACAAAGAGACAGAGTGTTTTCGCGTTTCGTGAAAACACTCTTGCGACCCGTTAAGGAACCGACCATGAGCAAGAGCTTCGATTTCCGCCGCGCCCGCCCATGGGAAGTGGCTCTCACCGTGTTTGCCCTTTCCGCGCCCCTCCTGCTGCCGCTGGCGGGCGCCGGCTCGAACGGTTTCATCCGCAAGGCCGTCGCGCAGGAAATGCAGCAGGTCGACAGCTCGAAACTGGTGGCGATCGGCGGCGCGGTGACGGAAATCGTCTATGCGCTCGGCGAAGGCGGCCGCCTCGTCGCCCGCGATTCCACCAGCACCTTCCCGGAAGACGCGCTGAAGTTGCCGGATGTCGGCTACATGCGCCAGCTCTCGCCGGAAGGCGTCATCGCCGTCAACCCGACCGCCATCCTCGCCGTCGAAGGCAGCGGCCCGCCGGATGCGCTGGCCGTGCTGAAGAGCGCCGGCATTCCCTTCGAGACCGTGCCGGAAGGCTATGACCGTGCGGCGATCCTGAAGAAGATCGACGTCGTCGGCAAATTCCTAGGCGTCGCCGACAAGGCCAAGGAACTGGAAGCCACGGTCGCGGCCGATCTCGACGCCGCAATTGCCGACGCCGCCAAGCGGCCGGAAAACGAGCGCAAGCGCGTGCTCTTCATCCTCTCCTTCCAGAACGGCAAGGTCATGGCCGCGGGCGGCCACACGGCGGCCGACGGCATCATCGGGCTTGCCGGCGCGATCAACGCGACCGAAGGCGCCTTCGAGGGCTACAAGCCGCTCACCGACGAGGCGATCATCAAGGCCAAGCCCGATGTCGTCATGATCATGACGCGCCCCGGCGCCGGCAGCAGCGACGAGGAGATCCTCGCGCATCCGGCGATCTCGGTGACACCGGCCGCCGCCAACAAGGCCATCCTGCGCATGAACAGCCTGCACCTGCTCGGCTTCGGCCCGCGCACCGCCTCCGCCATCCGCGATCTCAACAAAGAGCTCTACGGCAATGTCTCTCAATGACGCGGCGCGCGGCTCCGTGCTGATGCGCCCCGTCCAGTCCCGGCACGCCGGCGACCGGACGGCCGTCGCGCGCCTGACGCTCGCGGCCCTCGTCCTCGTCTCGATTGTCGCGCTCGCCTTGTCGATCACGACCGGCGCCTCGGATGCCTCCGCGATCAACGTCATCGGCGCGCTGTTCAGCGGCGCGGAAGACACGGCGCTCAGCATGCGCGACCGCATCATCGTCTTCGATATCCGCATGCCCCGCGCGGTGCTCGGCTTCCTGATCGGCGCCGCGCTCGCCATGTCCGGCGCGGTCATGCAGGGCCTGTTCCGCAATCCGCTCGCCGATCCCGCCCTCGTCGGCATCTCGTCCGGCTCGGCGCTCGGCGCGGTGCTGATGATCGTGCTCGGCGCCAGCCTGCCGGCCGGGGTGATGATCGCGCTCGGCGCCTTCGCCCTGCCGCTCGCCGCCTTTGCCGGCGGGCTTCTTACGACGCTGCTGCTCTATCGCATCGCAACGCGCGGCGGCCAGACCTCCGTCGCCACCATGCTGCTGGCCGGCATCGCGATCTCCGCGCTTGCCGCCGCCATCACCGGCATCCTCATCTACATGGCCGATGACAAGCAGCTACGCGACATCACCTTCTGGAGCCTCGGCTCGCTCTCCGGGATGACCTGGGCAAAACTCTTTGCCGCAGGCCCCATCATGCTGGTGGCCCTGCTCGTCGTGCCGTTCCTGTCGCGCGGCCTCAACGCCATCACGCTCGGCGAGGCCGCCGCCTTCCACATGGGCGTGAAGGTGCAGCGGCTGAAATATATCGCGGTCGTCGCTGTTGCCGGCGCGGTCGGGGCCTCGGTCGCCGTCAGCGGCGGCATCGGCTTCGTCGGCATCGTCGTGCCGCATCTGCTGCGCATCGTCATCGGGCCGGATCACCGCTACCTGCTGCCGGCCTCCGCGCTGTTCGGCGGCGTGCTGATGCTTGGCGCCGACATGCTGGCCCGCACCATCGTCGCCCCCGCCGAATTGCCGATCGGCATCATCACGGCGCTGGCCGGCGCGCCCTTCTTCCTCTGGGTGCTGCTGCGCGACCGCACGCGCAACGGCTGGTAGGATAATGATCACCGCAAAGAACCTCACGGTCAGCCTGTCCGGCAAGACCATCGTGCATGGCGTGGCGCTGGAAGCCAGGGCCGGCCAGCTCACCGCCATCGTCGGCCCGAACGGCTCCGGCAAGACGACGACGATGAAGGCGCTCGCCGGCGAACTGCCGAGCAAGGGCGAGATCACCATCAACGGCCAGGCGCTGGGTGCGCTCGAACCCTGGCAGCTCGCGGTGAAGCGCGCCGTGCTGCCGCAGGCCGCCACGATTGCCTTTCCCTTCACGGTGCGCGAAATCGTCCGCCTCGGCCTCACCGTCGGCCCGAACCGCCACGCCGAGCGCATCGACGCCATCACGACGGAGGCGCTCGCCGCCGTCGATCTTTCCGGTTTCGCCGGCCGCTTCTACCAGGAGCTTTCGGGCGGCGAGCAGCAGCGCGTGCAGCTCGCCCGCGTGCTCTCGCAAATCTGGGAGCCGGTGCTCGACGGCGAACCCTGTTTCCTGATACTCGACGAGCCGGTCTCCGCACTCGACATCCGCCACCAGCTGACCATCATGCAGCTCGCGCGGCGCTATTGCGAGGGCGGCGGCGGGGTGATCGCCGTCATGCACGACCTCAACCTCACCGCCATGTTCGCGGACCACATAGTGATGATGCGCGCCGGCCGTATCGAACGCGCCGGCCGACCCGCCGACGTGATGACCGACGATGCGATGGAAGCCGTGTTCGGTTGCCGCATGCGCATCAACGGCGTGCCCGCCACGGGCGTGCCCTTTGTGCTGCCGCACACCGCTTCGGCCTGATTCTCCAGCGCCTTACGGAACTTTTTGCCCCGCCCCACGTTTTCTGCCCCGGAAAGACCGTTCCGCCAAGGGGGTGGAGCGCTGTTCGGCCCGCGCACCGCGCGGGCGACCGCAAAAGGAGAAACGGCATGGCCACCGGATTGTTTTCATCGCGCAGCAAAAGCCTGCGCAACGGCCTTCACGACGACGCCCAGGCCGTCGAGGAGCAGATCGCGGAACTGCGCGACGAGATCGCGTCTCTCGCCAAGCTGCTCGTCAGCGACGCCTCGGACGGCGCAAGCGGCATTCGCAAGAAGGCCCGCGCGGTCAAGGCGCAGGCGAGCGACGCCGCGCATGATCTGAAGGACCGCGCGCAGGGCGACATCCGCGACATGATCGCCGCCGGCGAGGACATTCTGGCCGAGTTCCAGACGCGCTACCAGGATTCCGGCCGCCGCGCGCGCAAGGCCGTAAAGGAGCATCCGCTCGCCACGCTCGGCGTCGCGGCTGCCGCGGGCTTCCTGCTCGCAGCACTGCTGCGCCGCTGATCCCATCCTCGCACGTTTCAGGGACGCCATCCGGCGTCCCTTCCTGATTTCCGGAGCGCCATAGCATGCTGTCACTGGGGGCCATTCTCATGCAGAACCTCGTTACCCGCGTCACGGACCGGGTGGGCGAGACGATGGACATTGCCAAGCGCAATGCGATCGCCGGCCTGATCATCGGCCTCCTGCTGATCACCGCCTATGTGCTCGGGGTCGTGGCGACCGCCGTGCTGCTGGCGCAGCACTACGGCACCGTGCCGGCCCTCTTCGGCCTCGCCGGCGGCTTCCTGCTGCTTGCGCTGATCGTGCTTGCGGTCGTCGCCATGCGCAACAAGCGCGAGCGTGAACTGCGCCGCATCCGCCGCGATCAATTGGCGGCACGCCGCGACCTGATGGCGGCCGCCGCCACCGTCGCCGTGCGCAAGCCCTTCGCAGCAACCGCCGTGGCCCTCGCACTGGGCTTCCTGCTCGCGCCCAAATCCCGCCGCGACGACTGATTTTCCTGATTTTTTTAGAGCGGCATGCGGATGACGGCCGTGACGCCCTTCGGCAGGTACTCGACATGCACGCTGCTGCCGAGGATCTTGTCGAGGCTGCGCTCGATCAGCACCGAGCCGAAGCCGCGGCGCCCTTCCGGCTTGACCGGCGGCCCGCCGACCTCATGCCAGGTCATGTTGAGCACGCGCTGGCCGTCCTCGTTCAGGACACGCGCGGTGATCACCACCTTGCCGCTGCGCAGCGACAGGCCGCCATATTTGCGGGCATTGGTGGCAAGCTCGTGCAGCACGAGACCGAGTCCGACGGCCTGGTCCGGTCCGAGCTCCACTTCGTCCTTATGGATCTCGACCTGGCCTTCATAGTCCATCGCATAGGGCATGATCTGCTTCTGCAGCAGCATCTTCAGATGGATGACGCCCCATTCGTGGTCGCTGAGCAGGCCATGCGCCTCGGAGAGCGATTGCAGCCGTCCGGCGAAGGCATCCATGAACTCGACCGGGTCGCTCGTCTGCCGCAACGTCTGGCGCGCCAGCGATTGCAGCATGGCGAGCGTGTTCTTGACGCGGTGGTTGAGTTCGCGCAGCAGGAGACGCGTGCGCTCGGAGGCGAGCTGCCCGTCTGTCACGTCGACATTGATGCCGAGGAACACCGTCGGCTTGCCGTCCGCATCCCATTCATGCACGCGGCCGCGTCCGAGCAGCCAGCGCCCGGATTTCGCGGCCCGGAACAGGCCGTCATACTCCTTGCCGGAGGCGAGCGCATCGCGCAGGCGGCCGATGGTGACCTTGCGGTCCGCCGGGTGCACCGCGGTGAAGAATTTGCGCGCGCTCATCGGTCGTGCCGGCTTGACGCCGAGCATGCGGTAGAAGGTCTCGTTGCCGGAGACGATGCCCGTCGAGATATCCCACAGCCAGCTTGCGACATTGGCCGCATCGAGCGCCAGCGCATGGCGCTTTTCGTCGCGCGAGAGAACTTCGGCCGCCAGCGCACGCCGCCGCGCCTCCTCCTTCAGCCCGAGCAGCGAGGTGGCAAGCGACGCCAGTTGCTTCAGGCGTGGAAGGAGATCGGGGGGGACGCGCGGATGTGGCTTCACGTCGAAGACACAGACCGTGCCGATCGGCTGCCCGCTGACGACGATCGGCACGCCGGCATAAAAACGCAGGTGCGGCTCGCCGGTAACGCTCGGCAGGCCGGCAAACCGCGGGTCCTTGGTTGCATCGGCGACGACCAGCGGTTCGTCGACATTTTCGGTGATCAATCGCACACAGAAGGAATCCGCCGAGGGTGCGCGGATCTCCCGCGTGCCCTCGCGCGCCAGGAACCACTGGTCCGTGCGGCCGAGAATGGTGACTAGAGCGATCGGCGCGGAGAAAATCCCCGCGGCAAGTCCGGCAATGTCGTCGAAATCGGGATCGGGGCCGAGAAAGACCGGCATCACAGCCT
Organism: Shinella sp. BE166; assembly: GCF_051201095.1. Taxonomy (NCBI): domain Bacteria; kingdom Pseudomonadati; phylum Pseudomonadota; class Alphaproteobacteria; order Hyphomicrobiales; family Rhizobiaceae; genus Shinella; species Shinella sp. BE166. The sequence goes on from NZ_JBPEHL010000004.1 coordinate 70,809, forward strand.
CAAGCGCCGCCAAACGGTCTGGCGCGCCCAGAACCGCTTCAAAATCGGACGGTAGTGGCTGAACGTTATCCTTCATACACTTTCGGTAAGCGATTCCACGTCCCATTTCACCAGCCAGTCATGCCGGCAGACGCAGATTCGTCCCAATCCCCTCAATCTTTCCGCCGCCCGTCATCATGACAGGCGGCGTTTGGTAGAATTACGATGCGAAGGCGCGCGACGTGATCGGTGCCGAAATGGCATCCGGCCCGTAATCGCCCTCGCCGCTGACCTGCAAAAGCTCCTGCAAGCGCTGGCGGGCGCGGTTCACGCGGCTCTTGATGGTGCCGAGCGCGCAGCCGCAGATTTCAGCCGCTTCCTCATAGGAGAAGCCGGAAGCGCCGACGAGGATGATCGCCTCGCGCTGCTCGTCCGGCAGCTTTTCGAGCGCCTTCTTGAAATCCTGCATGTCGAGCGAACCGTATTGCGAGGGATGCTGCGCGAGGTTCTCGGTGAAGATGCCGTCGCTGTCCTGCACCTCGCGGCCGCGCTTGCGCAGCTTGCTGTAGAGTTCGTTGCGCAGGATCGTGAAGAGCCAGGCCTTCATGTTCGTGCCCATCTCGAACTGTTCCTGCTTGGCCCAGGCCTTCATGATCGTGTCCTGGACGAGGTCGTCCGCCTGGTCATGGCGGCCGATCAGCGAAATGGCGAAGGCGCGCAGGCTGGGAAGAACTGCGAGGAGTTCACGCTTGAAAGTCGTCTGTCGCTGTTCCATCTCGTCCTCACTCGGCCCGTTGAACGCTGTTTTCGACAGCATCCAGCTTTTCGAGAAGATCCAAGAACCGTTGGGGAAGCGTCTCGTCCTGTACCGAATGGTAGAATGCACGAAGTTTCGTCGCGATCTGTGCATTGGGATCATCCGGCCTCTTTCGAGGCTTGGCGGCATTCGTTTTATGTTCCACGCTATTCACTCTTGGCCACTTTCATTGTTCATCGCGCCCTAGTGACGAATTCGGCTTGGAAATGCCCCGCAGCAAAAAAGGTTCCGTGCTTTGGAACTTAAATTTGGTTCCCGCGTTCAAACCGTCAACTGCAATTGCAGCAATTTAAGAACAGGGGACCAATCATGCCGATTTCCGACCGCATCGGACCGCACCTGCCGGCGCTGCGCCGTTACGCACGCGCCCTCACGGGCACCCAATCCTCCGGCGACGCCTATGTGGCCGCCACGCTCGAAACGATCCTCATCGATCCTTCCGTGATGCCGGAGGGCGAGGACGACAAGGCGAAGCTCTTCGGGCTCCTGAGCCGCATCATTTCCTCCCTCCCCGTTTCGATGAGCCGCCGCGCCGGCGCCATCGCGCCCGGCCGGGAAGCCCCCTTTGACCTCTCCGGCGTTCCGCCGCTCGGCCGCCAGGCGCTGCTGCTCGCAACCGTCGAAGGTTTCTCGGTGGAACGGACCGCGGAAATCCTCGAAGCGGAAACCATCGCCATCCGCGCCCTGCTAGACGCCGCCTTCGCGGAAATCGCCGCCCAGGCACAGACCGGCATCATGATCATCGAGGACGAGCCGCTGATCGCGCTCGACCTTGCCCACATGGTCAACGGCATGGGCCACCGCGTGACCGGCATCGCCCGCACGCAGGCCGAGGCCGAAACGCTGTGGAGCGACAGCCGCCCCGGCCTGGTCCTCGCCGACGTACGGTTGGCCGATGGCAGCTCCGGCATCGACGCGGTCAACACCATCCTGTCGCGCACCGACATCCCGGTCATCTTCATCACCGCCTATCCCGAACGGCTCCTGACCGGCGAGCGGCCGGAACCGGCCTTCCTCGTCTCGAAACCGTTCAATCCGGAGCAGGTGAAGGTCCTGATCAACCAGGCCCTTCTCTTTACCCCGCAAGCGCGCGCCGCGGCTTGATCTAGCTCCCGGATGGCCGCAGCGGCGGCGCGGCCGGCGGCGGTGGGAGGCACGCCCACCGCCGCCTTCGCTTTTTTAGATGTTTGTTACCCGCACAAAAGAAAACAGCCAGCGCCTGGGAGGCACTGGCTGCTTGAGTATCCACGGACCGGAGGGGGACACGGTATCGTGGTCGATCACCAGTCGAGGGCCTCGCATTTGGGGGATATGCGCAGACCGGTGACGACACAAAAACACGCGACAACGAATTTGGTTCCGCCCGGTTGCAAATTTTTTTGATCTTTTTATTCGATCGTTTCTAGCTCTGCCCGGTGCCTGTAAAGCGCGAGGAAACGGCGGTAATCCCGGTCGTAGCGACCCTTCACATCCGCCCTATATTCGCTGCCGCCCGGATACATGCCCGCCCCCGCCGCCGGAAGATCGGCATAAAGCCCGCCCGCCACCGCCGCGACCATCGCCGTTCCAAGCAGCACGGCATCATTGGTATCCGCCACGACGACGCGGCAGCCGGTGACGTCGCGGTAAAGCTCCATCAGCAGGGGATTGCGCACATGGCCGCCGGTGACATGCAGCGTATCGAGCACGTAGCCGCAGTCGCCGAGCTTGTCGAGAATGTGCCGGATGCCGAGCGCGATGGCGACTGAGGTGCGCCAGTAGAGCCGGCAGAGCCCGTCGAAGGAGGCGTCGAGCGCCAGCCCGCTGATAACGCCCAGCGCATGCGGATCGGCGAGCGGCGAGCGGTTGCCGTGAAAATCCGGCAGCACATGCAGCCGGTCGGCGAAGGCCTCGCCCTCCTCCTGCTGCATCTCGCGGATGCGGGCGACAATGCGTGCATGGTTTGCCGCCGAAGGCTCGCCGCCGGCGCTGTGCAGGCGCACGATATGATCGAGCAGCGCGCCCGTCGCCGATTGCCCGCCCTCGACCAGCCACCAGCCCGGCAGCACCGCCTCGTAATACGGCCCCCACATGCCGAAGCCGAATTTCTTCTCGCGCGAGAAGGCGACGATGCAGCTCGACGTGCCGCCGATCAGCGCGAGCTGGCGCTCCAGCTTCTCCGGCTGGCCGGCGAAGGGGCCGAGCACGCCGAACGTGCCGGCATAGGCGTCGATCAGGCCGGTCGCGACCACGCAATCCGTATCAAGGCCGAGGTCGCGTGCCGCCTCTGCCGTCAGCCGCCCGATCGCCTCGCCCACCGCCAGCGTCTCTTCGGGCAGCGAGCCGCGCTCGCGCAGGTCCTCAAGCCCGATCGCCTGGAGAAAACTTTCGCTCCACGGCTTTTCCTCATGGGCGAGATAGTTCCATTTACCCGTCATCGTGCAGCGCGACCGCGCATTCGAGCCGGTCGCCCGCCAGGTGATGAAATCGGCAAGGTCGAAGAAGAAGCCGGTTTTCGCCCATTGCTCCGGCCGGTGGCGCTTCAGCCACATCAGCTTCGGCATCTCCATTTCCGGCGACATGACGCTGCCGGAATGGGCGAGCACCGGATGTTTGGTCGCGGTGCAGATGTCGGCTTCCTTCAGCGCGCGATGGTCGAGCCAGACGATGGTGTCCCAGCGCGCCTCCTCGCCACCAGAAACGGCAAGCGGCTGGCCCTGCCTGTCGCGCACCACCAGCGAGCAGGTCGCGTCGATGCCGAGCGCTGCGATGCGCGCCGCCGCGACGCCCGCAACCGCAAGTGCTGCCTTCAGTGAAATGCAGACGGCCTGCCAGATGTTTTCCGAATCGTGCTCAGCGTGGTCGGGGCTGGGCCGGCGCATGGCGATCGGGTGTTCGGACCGCCCCAGGAGCGTGCCGCTTCGGTCGAACACGCCGGCGCGGGCACTGCCGGTGCCGATGTCCACCGCAACGATCAAATCGCGCATCAATGCTCTTTCCCGTCGGCCTCTTCCTTGCGGACAAACTGTAACAATTCCCGCATGTCGTCAAACAGGGCGTCGGGGTTCAGGCTGAGGAGCGTGTCGCGATGGCGCGGCGTGCGCGCATGCGAGCCTCCGGTGAAGGCGACGACGCGCATGCCGGCGGATTTCGCCGCCGAAATGCCGGCCGGGCTGTCTTCCACCACGACGCAGTGGCCGGGCGCGACACCCATCGCGGCGCTGGCATGAAGGAAAAGGTCGGGCGCCGGCTTGCCGCGCGCCACCATGCTGGCGCTGAAAATGTTCGGCTCGAAACGGTCGATCAGGCCGGTGACGGTAAGCGACAGGCGGATGCGTTCCGGCTGGCTCGACGAGGCGACGCAATGGGCGATGCCGAGCCCGTCCACCGTCTCGGCAATGCCCTCGATCGGCTGGAGCTCGGCGCGAAACCGCTCGTAGAGCACCTTGCGCATGGCCTCGAGAAAGGCCGCGTCGATCGCCAGCCCATACTCGTCATGCAGGATTTCCGACATGCTCTTGAGGCTACGGCCGAGGAAGCGGTCGTGCGCCTCCTCCTCGCTCATCGCGACGCCGGCAGCCGCCAATGCCTCGACCAGCACCGTAAGCGATATCGGCTCGCTGTCGACGAGCACGCCGTCGCAATCGAAGATGACCAGTTCTGTCTTGGTGGCGGCCATGGTTTTCGTTCCGTTTCTGGCCCCCGTGGTAACGTCTGCCCCCGCCGATGGAAAGCCCCGTCTTTTGTGGGGTTTTCTCAGTTCGAGAGCGAACTTCCGAGATAGCGCTTCAAGGTTTCGCGCGTGCCGTCCCGCTGGAGGGATGTGAGGGCATTGGCAAAGCGCTGCTGGAACAGGTCCGACTGCGCGACGGCGCCGAAAATATCGTCAAGTGCGAGGAAGGCCTGGGGGTTGTCCTTCGCAGCACTTGCGGCAGCCTGGATGCGGTCGGCATTGGGGTCGTTGAGGGGGATCGGCTTGCCGCTGTCCGTCGTGCCGGCGAGATAATGGCACCAGAGCGCGGAGACCAACGCGAGGCCGGTGACGTCCTCGCCGCGGGCTAGGCGGTCGGCGGTGGACGGCAGGATGAATTTCGGCTGGCGGTTGGAGCCGTCCTGGGCAAGGCGCGGGATCGTGTCGGCGATCTTCGGGTTCGAGAAGCGGCGTTCGATCAGCGCGAAATAGTCGTTGAGGTCAGTGTCGGGCACCGGCGGGATGACGGGGATGATTTCCTCGCGTTCCAGCTTGGAGAGGAAAGCGCGGATATCCGCATCCTCCATCGCCTCGTGAACGAAGTGGATGTCGAGCAGCGCTGCGGGATAGGCAATCGCCGCATGGCCACCGTTGAGGATGCGGATCTTCATGTGCTCGTAGGGCGCAACGTCGGGCACGAACTGCACGCCGACCTTCTCCAGCTCCGGGCGGCCTTCCGGGAAGTTGTCCTCCAGCACCCATTGCTTGAACTCTTCGCAGAACACCGGCCATTGGTCGTCGATTTCGTAGTCGTCGGCGACAATGGAGATTTCGCGTGCACCCGTCGCCGGCGTGATGCGGTCGACCATGCCGTTCGGGAAGGCGACATTGCCGTCGATCCAGTCGGCGAGATCAGGGTCGGAAAGGCGCGCAAGGCCGGAGACGGCGGCATGCGTCACCTCGCCATTGCCGGGAATGTTGTCGCAGGACATCACGGTATAGGGGGGAATGTCCTTGTCGCGGCGGGCCTTGAGGCCGGCGAGGATGAGGCCGAAGACGGTCTTCGGATCGGCCGGATTGGCGGCATCGGCGGCGATGGCCGGATGGCTCGGGTCGAAATGGCCAGAGGCCGGATTGATGAAATAGCCGCCCTCGGTGATGGTCAGCGACACGATGCGGATCGCGGGATCGGTGAGTTGGGCAATGGTCGCCGCCGCATTGCCGGGGGCGAGATAGCCGGTCATCGCGCCGGTGACGCGGGCGCCGGAGCGGTTGTTGTCCTGCTCAACGACGGTGGTCAGAAAATCCTGGCCTTCGAGCTTTGCCCGCATGGCCGCGTCGGACGGCAGAACGCCGGCGCCGATGATCGCCCAGTCATGGTCGAGGCCGAGGTTGAACAGGTCGTCGAGATAGACCGCCTGGTGCGCCCGGTGGAAGTTGCCGACGCCGAAGTGCACGATGCCCGCCTTGAGGTCTTCGCGCCCGTAGGCCGGCACGCCCGCGGTCTTTGCGACATCCGTCAGGGTGGCGAGCGACAGTTTCGTGGTCATGGTCCATTCCTTCCGGTTGTCCGGTCTCTGCTTCGTGCCGGGGCCTCGCGATGCGCGTGCGGCCCCGGCTCGTTCTGGTGTGCCTCAGCGGATGGCCAGGCCCTTGTCGTCGAAACGATGGATGCGGCCCTCTTCCGGCGTCAGGTAGACGGTGTCGCCATGGGTGACGGGGAAGTCGCCGCCGGCGCGCACCGTCATCATGCCGATGCCCTCGGCATTGACGTGCAGGAAGGTGTCGGAGCCGAGATGTTCGGCGACGCCGACGAGGCCCTTCCAGGTGCCGCTCTCCTTGGAGAGCTTCAGGTGTTCCGGGCGGATGCCGACGGTCGGCGCGTTCCACGGCTTGGCCGCCTCGCCCTTGACGAAGTTCATGCGCGGCGAGCCGATGAAGCCGGCGACGAAGAGGTTGTCCGGCTTGTTATAGAGATCGAGCGGCGAGCCGACCTGCTCGATATTGCCGGCGTTGAGAACCACGATCTTGTCGGCCATGGTCATGGCTTCCACCTGGTCGTGGGTGACATAGATCATCGTGGTCTTCAGCTGGTGGTGCAGCTCGCTGATCTCGAGCCGCATCGTGCCGCGCAGCGCCGCGTCGAGGTTCGACAGCGGCTCGTCGAAAAGAAAAGCCGACGGTTCGCGCACGATCGCCCGGCCGATGGCCACGCGCTGGCGCTGACCGCCGGAAAGTTGACCCGGACGACGGTCGAGGTAGTTGGTGAGGTTCAGGACGCGCGCGGCATCCGTCACCTTCTTGTCGATCGCGGCCTGGTCCATCTTCGCCATCTTCAGCGGGAAGGCGATGTTGTTGCGCACGCTCATATGCGGATAGAGCGCGTAGGACTGGAACACCATGGCAAGCCCGCGCCGTGCGGGTGCCTCGCCGGTGACGTCGCGTCCGTCGATCTCGATCGAGCCGCTGGTGGTGTCTTCGAGGCCGGCGATAAGGCGCAGCAGCGTGGACTTGCCGCAGCCCGACGGGCCGACGAAGACCACGAACTCGCCATCCTCGATGGTGAGGTCGATGCCCGGAATGACCTGCGTCGCGCCGAAGCTCTTGTTGACTTTCTTCAGAATGATTTTGCCCATGATGGCTCCTCCCCGATCCTGGTCTTTACTTCACGGCGCCGAAGGTCAGGCCGCGGACAAGCTGCTTTTGCGAAAACCATCCCATGATGAGGATGGGGGCGATGGCGAGCGTGGAGGCTGCCGAGAGTTTCGCCCAGAAGAGACCCTGCGGGCTGGAGAACGAGGCGATGAAGGCGGTCAGCGGCGCGGCGTTGGTCGTCGTCAGGCGGATCGTCCAGAAGGCCTCGTTCCAGGCGAGGATGATGTTGAGCAGCATGGTCGATGCGATGCCCGGCACCGCCATCGGCGTCAGCACGTAGACGATCTCGCCCCAGAGCGATGCGCCATCCATGCGGGCCGCCTCCAGGATCTCACCCGGGATTTCGCGGAAGTAGGTGTAGAGCATCCAGATCACGATCGGCAGGTTGATCATGGTCAGCATGACGGTGAGGCCGATGCGGCTGTCGAGCAGGCCGAAGTCGCGAAACAGCAGGTAGATCGGCACCAGCACGGCGACGGCCGGCATCATCTTGGTGGAGAGCATCCACATCAGGATGTCCTTGGTCTTGGCGGTCGGCGAGAACGCCATCGACCAGGCGGCCGGCACGGCGATCAGCAATGCCAGGAGCGTCGAGCCGAGCGACAGGATCACCGAGTTCAGGAAGAACTTGAAGTAGTTGCTCTGCGCCTGAACGGCCTGGTAGCTCTCGACCGTGCCGGACGGAACGATGTTGAAGCCCTGGATTGCCTCGGTCTCGGATTTGAACGAGGTGATGATCGTGTAGAGGATCGGGAAGAAGATGATCAGCGCGATGATCCAGGCGGCGATCGTGAAGACGACGGTTCTTCTCGTTGAAACGGCTCTAGCCATGATCTTGCTCCCTACTTGTCCAGGTTCTTGCCGACGGCGCGCATCAGGAAGAAGGCGACGATATTGGCGAGGATGACGGCGATGATGCCACCGGCGGAAGCTCCGCCGACGTCGTAGCCGAGAAGGGCCGTGCGGTAGATCAGGAACGGCAGGTTGGTGGACGCATAACCCGGCCCGCCATTCGTCGTGACGAGGATTTCCGCATAGACGCCGAGCAGGAAGATCGTCTGGATGAGGATGACGACCGTGATCGAGCGCGAGAGATGCGGCACCGTCAGGTAGATGAAGCGGGAAACGAAGCCGGCGCCATCCATCTCGGCCGCTTCCTTCTGCTCGCCGTCAAGCGATTGCAGCGCTGTGAGCAGGATGAGGGTTGCGAAGGGCAGCCATTGCCAGGCGACGATGATGATGATCGAGAACAGCGGATATTGCGCGAACCAGTCGACCGGCTGGAGACCAAGGGACCTATTGATGTCCGCAAGCACCCCGTATCCTGGATGCATGATCATGTTCTTCCAGACGAGGGCCGCCACCGGCGGCATGACGAAGAACGGCGAGATGATCATGATGCGCACGATCCCCTGCCCCCACATCGGCTGGTCGAGCAGCAGCGCAATCCCGATCCCGCCGATCACCGTGATCAGCAGCACCCCGCCGACGATCAGCAGCGTGTTCCAGATCGACTGGAAGAAGGCCGGATCGGTATAGAAATACTGATAGTTGAACAGCCCCGCCCAGCTGACATTCGCCGGGTTCAGGAGATTGTAGTTCTGGAACGAAAACCACAGCGTCATCGCCAATGGCACGATCATCCAGATCAACAGCAACCCCACCGAGGGCGCCAACATCATCCGCGCCAAACCGCGCGTGTTCTCCGTCGCCATTGTCGTGACCTCCCTTTTCGCCGGCCGCTCCCCGCGCCGGACAGGCATCGCATCCATATTGGATAGAGCCCGAGTGCCGTTGTCACACGTTTTTTACAGTTCCGGCGCGGAATGGCCGCGCCGGATGCAAAGACCCCGTTTTCGGCTGCCCGGAACGCATCCGGGCAGCCTGTCCTTGGGGAGGAGGTTTACTTGATGTAGCCGGCGCGGGTCATTTCGCGGGTCGTGACCTGCTGTGCCTGGGCAAGCGCATCGTCGACCGTCATCTGGCCGGCAAGGGCTGCCGAGAAGAGCTGGCCGACCGTCGTGCCGAGACCCTGGAATTCAGGGATGGCCACGAACTGCACGCCGACATAGGGCACCGGCTTGACGGCCGGGTTCTTCGGATCGGCGGCGTCGATCGAGTCGAGCGTCATCTTGGCGAACGGAGCCGCCTTCTGGTACTCGGCGTTTTCATAGAGCGACTTGCGCGTGCCCGGAGGCACGTTTGCCCAGCCTTCCTTCTCGGCGACGAGAGCGGCATATTCCTTGCTGGTTGCCCAGGCGATGAACTTTTCTGCCGCTTCGGTCTTCTGCGAGCCTGCCGGGATGGCGAGGTTCCAGGCCCAGAGCCAGTTGCCGCGCTTGCCGAGGCCCGTGTCGGGAGCAAGGGCGAAACCGACCTTGTCGGCGACCGTCGATTCCTTCGGGTTCGTTACGAAGGATGCGGCGACCGTGGCGTCGATCCACATGCCGCACTTGCCCTGCTGGAAGAGCGCAAGGTTCTCGTTGAAGCCGTTGGAGGACGCGCCCTGCGGGCCGGCGTCGGTCATCAGCTTGACGTACATGTCGAGCGTGTTCTTCCATTCCGGCTGGTCGAACTGCGGCACCCACTTCTCGTCGAACCAGCGAGCGCCGAAGGCGTTGGACGTGGCGGTCAGGAACGCCATGTTCTCGCCCCAGCCGGCCTTGCCGCGAAGGCAGATGCCGTTGATGCCGGCCGCGCGGTCGGTCATCTTGCGGGCTGCTTCACCGATGAACTCCCAGGTCGGCGCGTCGGGCATGGTGAGCCCGGCCTTCTCGATCAGGTCCTTGCGGTACATGACCATCGAGCTTTCGCCGTAGAACGGCGCGGCATAGAGCTTGCCGTCGTCGCCCGTCAGACCGGCGCGAATGGCCGGCAGCAGGTCGTCGACGTCGTAGTCGGCACCGAGATTGTCGAGCGGTACCAGCCAGCCCTGCTTTGCCCAGATCGGAACCTCGTAGGTGCCGATCGTCATGATGTCGTACTGACCGCCCTTGGTCGCGACATCGGTCGTAACGCGCTCACGCAGCACGTTTTCCTCGAGCGTGACCCACTCGAGCTGAATGTCCGGGTTTTTCGTCGTGAAGGCTTCCGTCAGGCCCTGCATGCGCACCATGTCGCCATTGTTGACGGTGGCGATGGTCAGCGTTTCGGCGTTGGCGAAACCGCACAGGAGAGCAGCCGAGCTGACGCCCAGCAGAAGGGTTCTCAAATTCATCATCTTCCTCCCAGAAGGGTTTTGAGCATTTGCTTCGCTCATGAGCAATTACCCATAAATTGCCATGATAAGTCAACGCGAATCGTTGCTGCACCGCACAAAGCGGAGCAATGCTCATTGAATTTGATGGGAAATTTCTGTGTGGAGACCCGCTCGGCTCAGGCCGAAAGCAGGTGGCGCGCCGTCGACTCATCGGTGATGACGCCGTTGATCATGCCGCCGCGAAGCGCCGCAAGCAGGGCGAGATGCTTGCGCTTGCCCTTGGCAAGCCCGATCACCGTCGTCGTCTCGCGCGGCGGCAGCGGCACGGAGGCGACGCGTTCGTTGATGCTGCCTTCGAGCAGCTTGCCATCGCGGTCGAACATCCAGCCGCAGATCTCGCCCGCGGCGCCTTCCTCCATCAGCCGCGCCATCTCCTCCGGATCGAGGAAGCCGTCGAGGCAGAGCGGCGCATCCGCGCCGAGCTCGCCGATACCGACGAAGGCGACGTCCGCCTCGCGGCCGAGCCGCAAGGTGGACTGCACGAGGCTCTGCTTGTGCAGCAGGTCGCGCTCCTCGGTGGAGGAGACGAGCACCGGCAACGGCATCGGATAGTGCCGCGCCTTCACCGCATCGGCCATGGAGAAGATGACGTTGTAATAGGCAGCCGACCCGTCCGGCCCGATATTGCCGGTCAGCGACATGATGCGATGCTGCGGACATTCCATGGTCGGCAGCTGGTCGATCGCCGCCTTCAGCGTGCGCCCCGTACCAACCGCCAGCACGATCGGATCGGTCTTCTTCAGCCAGCGCTCGATTTCCGCCGCACCCGCCTCCGCAATGCCGATCGTCGTGGACGAGGAACCCGGATCGCTCGGCACGATATCGACATGCACCAGCCCGAATTTCTTGCGCAGCGCTTCGCCGAGTTCCAGGCATTCGGCGATCGGATGATCGAGCCGCACCTTGATCAGGCGCTCGGCGACGGCGAGCGACACGAGGCGCTGCGCCGACTGGCGGGAAATGCCCATGGCGGACGCGATCTCGTCCTGCGTGCGGCCCGCGACGTAATAGAGCCAGCCAGCCCTCGCCGCATCGTCCAGCCGCCCGGCTGTCTCCGTCCGCTTCGCCATGGTTTTCCCCGATTGTTTCAAACGATTTGCTGCATCTTTTCACGCCCTCTGTCAAACGTCACATGATGCCGCAGCAGGGACAGCCTCCGGCATGCGTTACCAGCAATGCGCTGAAAACATAACTTAAAATCTCATGTTTTTGCGCGCTGGACCGCCTGAGAAACCGGCATTTCTCCGTAAATTTTACCGTTTGATAAAAAAATAAACCTGAGTTACCGTTCTGTCATTCAAAAGCCCACGCGAATGGGAGAATAACATGGGAACGACGCAATCTGGGATCCATCGGGGGCGACTTGCGCCCGCCGAATACGAGACGAATTTTTCCGACCTCCATCCGCGCCTCGACGACCATGAGGCGCTGGTCGCGGCAGACCGCTGCTACTTCTGTCATGACGCGCCGTGCATGACGGCCTGTCCCACCTCCATCGACATTCCGCTGTTCATCCGCCAGATCTCGACCGGCAACCCGATCGGCTCGGCGAAGACGATCTTCGACCAGAACATCCTCGGCGGCATGTGCGCCCGCGTCTGTCCCACCGAGACGCTGTGCGAACAGGCCTGCGTGCGCAACACCGCCGAACACCGCCCCGTCGAGATCGGCCGCCTGCAACGCTACGCGACCGACGTGGCGATGACGGAGAACAAGCACTTTTACGAGCGTGCCGCGCGCACCGGCAAGGCGATCGCCGTCGTCGGCGCCGGCCCGGCCGGCCTCGCCGCAGCCCACCGCCTCGCCATGAACGGCCATGACGTCGTCGTCTTCGATGCGCGCGAAAAGGCCGGCGGCCTCAACGAATACGGCATCGCCACCTACAAGGCGGTCGACGATTTCGCGCAGAAGGAAGTCGATTATGTGCTGGCGATCGGCGGCATCGAGGTGAAGAACGGCCTGAAGCTCGGCCGCGATTTCTCGCTCGCCGACCTCACCGCCAATTTCGACGCCGTCTTCCTCGGCATGGGCCTTGCCGGCGTCAACGCCTTGCGCGCCGAGGGCGAAACGCTGCCGGGCGTCGTCGACGCCGTCGATTTCATCGCGGAACTGCGCCAGGCCGAAGACAAGGCTGCCATCCCCGTTGGCAGGCGCGTCGTCGTCATCGGCGGCGGCATGACGGCGGTGGATGCCGCCGTACAGGCAAAACTGCTTGGCGCTGAGGAAGTGACGATCTGCTACCGCCGTGGCAAGGAGCACATGAACGCCTCCGAATTCGAACAGGATCTCGCCGCCTCCAAGGGCGTGATGATCCGCCACTGGCTCCAGCCGAAGCGGGTCATCGCCAAGGACGGCCATGTCGCCGGCATCGAGGTGGAATATACCGAGATGCGCGACGGCGCGCTTACCGGCACCGGCGAGACCGGCGTGCTTGCCGCCGACCAGATCTTCAAGGCGATCGGCCAGACCTTCGAGGCCTCCGGCCTCGGTTCGCTGGCGATGAGCGGCGGGCGTATCGTCGTGGATTCCGAAGGCCGCACCTCCACCGCCAATGTCTGGGCGGGCGGCGACTGCGTGAAGGCCGGCGAGGATCTGACGGTCACCTCGGTCGCGCAAGGCCGCGATGCCGCCGATTCGATCAACCGCATGCTGGCCGCCGGTGCGCAGCCCGCCTTTGCCGTCGCTTGAGGGAGATGAGACATGGCTGATCTTCGCAACAACTTCGTCGGCATCAAATCGCCCAACCCGTTCTGGCTCGCCTCCGCGCCGCCGACCGACAAGGCCTATAACGTAGAGCGCGCCTTCAAGGCGGGCTGGGGCGGCGTGGTCTGGAAGACGCTCGGCGAGGAAGGCCCGCCGGTCGTCAACGTCAACGGCCCGCGCTACGGCGCGATCTGGGGCGCCGACCGTCGCCTTCTCGGCTTGAACAATATCGAGCTCATCACCGACCGCGACCTCTACACCAACCTGCGCGAGATGAAGCAGGTCAAGATGAACTGGCCGGACCGGGCGCTGATCGCCTCGATCATGGTGCCCTGCGAGGAGGAGAGCTGGAAGGCGATCCTGCCGCTGGTGGAAGAGACCGGCGCCGACGGTATCGAGCTCAACTTCGGCTGTCCTCACGGTATGTCCGAGCGCGGCATGGGGGCGGCCGTCGGCCAGGTGCCGGAATATATCGAGATGGTGGTGCGCTGGTGCAAGCAGTACACGCGCATGCCCGTCATCACCAAGCTGACGCCGAATATTACCGACATCCGCAAGCCCGCCCGCGCCGCCAAGGCCGGCGGCACCGATGCCGTATCGCTGATCAACACGATCAATTCGATCGTCTCCGTCGACCTCGACAATTTCGCGCCGAACCCGACGGTCGGCGGCAAGGGCACCCACGGCGGCTATTGCGGCCCGGCGGTGAAGCCCATTGCCCTCAACATGGTGGCCGAGATCGCCCGCGATCCGGAAACCTACGGAATGCCGATCTCCGGCATCGGCGGCATCACGACCTGGCGCGATGCGGCGGAATTCCTCGTTCTCGGCAGCGGCAACGTGCAGGTCTGCACGGCGGCGATGACCTACGGCTTCAAGATCGTGCAGGAGATGATCACCGGCCTGTCCTCCTGGATGGACGCCAAGGGCCACCGCGACCTGGACGACATCTGCGGCCGCGCGGTGCCCAACGTCACCGACTGGCAGTATCTCAACCTCAACTACATCGCCAAGGCCAAGATCGACCAGGACGCCTGCATCAAGTGCGGCCGCTGCCACATCGCCTGCGAGGACACCTCGCACCAGGCGATCACGCAGTTCGTCAACGGTGTCAGGCACTTCGAGGTGATGGAAGACGAGTGCGTCGGCTGCAATCTCTGCGTCAACGTCTGCCCGGTCGAAAACTGCATCACCATGGTCGGCCTCGAACCCGGCGTGCTTGACCAGCGCACCGGCAAGCCCGTCGATCCCAACTACGCCAACTGGACGACGCACACGAACAACCCGATGGCAAAGCAGGCCGCGGAGTAACCCTTCACAAGATCGATCGCAGGACTTCGCGTTCTGCGATCGATGCTTTGTAGTATATACGTCAGCGTTTTCTCAAGATCGGGAAGACCATTCCGAATGTTATGCTGGCGATGGCGATGATCTGGAAAAGCGTCAGTGTTTCACCGAGCACCGCCATGCCGGCCACCGCCGTCGCCACCGGAATGCACGGCATGAACAGCGAAGCCTGTTGCGGGCCGAGCTGACGAACCACGTAGGTGTAGAGCACCACCGCAACCGCACCGGCAAGAAAACCCTGGATCACCAGTTGCGTGGCGATCTCGGCCATGGATGCCGATGCCAGTCCGCTCGGCGCTAGGGCGTGCAGCAAGGGAAGCGGCAGGCAGGAAAAGAGGACGACGGCGATCGTCGTGGTCACCGCTTCGAGCGACCAGAGCCTTACCAGCACCGCATAGACCGCGAACATGATCCCCGATCCCGCAAACAGCAGATCGCCGCGCAACGTGTCGCCTGCGACGGCGCCCGCGTGGAAAACGAACAGCAGCAAGCCGACGATGACCGCGACAATGCCGACCATGCGAGCGCCGGAAACCTTGTCCTTGAACACGATGCGCGAGAACACGAAGGAGAAGAACAGGATGGAGGCGGGCGACAGGGCGGCGGCGTGGCTCGCCGGTGCATATGCAAGCCCCTGATTGATGATCAGCGGATAGGGCAACCCCGTCAAAATAGCCAAGGGAACGGTCTTCCGCCAGCCGAGTGCCCTCAGCTTTGCGGTGCCGGTCGTCCATAACACCGGCAAAAAGACGAAAGCGGCGCCGAGAAATCGCAAGCTCACGATATCGGCCGCCGTCAGGTGTTCGCGCAGGCTGAAGCGGGCGGCAACGAACTGGATGGTGGTGATCGCAACGAACACAATGCCGGCCAGAATGGCCAGCCGCTTGCTGCCGGCATTGTCTCCGATCGTCGCGATATGCACGTGTGCCTCCCTCCTGGCGGGACGGGCCTTGGCCCGTGACAATCACATGCTATTGCTCAGTCGTGCGCGGCTAAATATATTGAATTTCTGCATTCAAAGTGAAAATCACCATCTGTGGGATGATGTAGCGTGAATCATGAACTTGCCGATCTCGACACCATCGACCGCAGCCTGCTGAGACTTCTTCAGGAAGACGGCCGCCGGACCACGCTCGAACTGGCGAACAGGGTCGGCCTCTCGCCGACCGGGGCCAGCCAGCGTGTCAAGCGGCTGTTTCGCGAGGGTTATATCAAAGCCGTCAGGGCGATCCTCGATCCAAAGAAGATCGGCCGCGGCACGGTGGTGTTCATCCAGGTCCGCCTCGACCACACGGCACCGCATATTTTCGAGCGGTTTTCCGATGCAATCTCGAAGGCGCCGGAAGTGCTGGAATGCCACATGGTCATCGGCGGCTTCGACTATCTCGTGAAAGCGAGAATTGCCGACATGTCGCTGTTTCAGGATTTTCTGGAGCGGGTGATCCTGCCTTTGCCCGGCGTCAGGGAGACCCATACCTACGCATCGGTGGGGGACGTAAAGCCCGACGCCGTGCTGCCGATTTAGTCATAGCCGGAACTCACCCGAAGAGGCTGAAACTCTGCCCCGCACTATAGGCCAGAAGTGCCAGCCCGGCGAAATAGACGATCGTCAGAACGACCATCACGTACCCGCCCAGCACCACCAGCCCGTCGCGCTGCGAAATGCCGGCGGCGAGCAGCAGGATGGCGACGCCGGGCAGCGTGTTGGAGAAGGGAATGAGGCCGAGCGGCGCCATGAGCAGGAGACCCGCACCCATCAGCACCAGACCGTTCACGCGGTTCATCACGGCACCGGAGGTAAGCCCGGTCAGACGCGGCTTGAAGAACCGGTCAATCTTGCGCAGGAACTTGACGCCGCGCTCCAGCACAGGACGCAGCTTGCCGCTTTCCAACCGGCGATCGGCGACCTTTTGCGGCAGCCAGGGCAGACGGTTCAGCGTGATCGCGGCGCTGATCAGCACGATGCCGGCACCGAACACCGTCGACACGCCGGGAATGGAGACCGGAAACAGGAACGGCAGCGACAGGAAGGCGCAGAGCAGCAGCAGGCCGCTTTCGCCCATCATCGACAGCAGGTCGCGCAGCGTGATGTGCTCGCCCTTGATCGCGTGGATGATGTCTTCGAGCAACTCGCTCGTCTTGCGGTCCGTGTCCTTGAAGCCGATGGCTGACGTCATTGCATGTCCTCTTCTGTGCCGTCGGATTTGGGCGAGAATTGCGGCAATCCTGTGTGGAGTGGCGCAGAACGGCAACGCGGTCTATGACCGTGCCGCAGGCGAGACCATAGGATCATTTTCTTGACGAAGCGTATGCCGGCCCGGGCGGGCCTCAGTGTTCATGCCACAGGCCGCGAAAAGCTCAAAGGCCATATCGCCATGCTGCTCTTCGCGGTGTTGATCGCCGGGTCCTTCTCCTTCGGCGGCCTCGCGGCGCGCACCATGGAGGCCGAGCCGCTGACGCTCTGGCGCTACCTCATGACGATCGTCGTCATGGCCGCCCTCGCCTTCGGCGTCTTCAAGGTTCCGCTCGCCTTGCCGAAACAGGCCTGGCGCTTCCTCCTGCTCGGCGGCCTGATCGCCCTCTACATGCTGACCATGTTCTGGGCGCTGGAATTTACGAGCCCCATCGCCACCGGCGCCGTCTTCACCCTGATGCCGCTGATGAGCGCCGGCTTTGCGCTGCCGGTGCTGGGCCAGAGGACACGGCCGGGTGTGCTCGCCGGCCTGCTCATTGCCGCCGCCGGTGCGGTCTGGGTCATCTTCCGCGGCAATATCGACGCCATCCTCGCCTTCGATGTCGGCACCGGCGAGATGATCTTCTTTGCCGGCGTCATCTGCCATGCGCTCTACGTGCCGCTGATCCGCCGCTTCGACCGCGGCGAACCCGCCGTCGCCTTCGGTTTCTGGGTCACTGTGGGTGCCGCACTCTGGCTGATCCCGCCGGGCATACGCGGCCTTGTGGAAACGGATTTTTCCGCGCTGCCGCTCGCCGTCTATGCCGCCGTCACCTATCTCGCGGTCGTCACCACGGCCGGCACCTTCCTGCTCCTGCAATATGCCTCGATGCGCCTGCCGGCCTCCAAAGTGCTCGGCTACGGCTACCTGACGCCGAGCTTCATCATCCTGCTCGAAGGCCTTCTCGGCCACGGCTGGGCGAGCCCGCAGGTCGCCCTCGGCGCGCTCATCACGGCCTGCGGCCTCGCCTTGATGGCTTTCCTGCCCGACTGATTTTTCTCGGAACGATCTTCCGTCTCGTGCGTTCGGGCCCCGTTGGGGCGCACGGAAAATAATGACGGAGCGCATATTTTGAAGCGGTTTGACATCATAGATGGCATGCGGGGCTACTTCCTCGTCTTCATGCTCATCAACCACCTGATCTTCGTCGGCGGCTACTGGATGATGGAGGTCAACCACCGTCAGTTCGCCTTTGTCGAGGACGCCCAGGGCTTCGTCTTCCTCTCCGGCCTGCTCATCGGCATGGTCTACGCCCGCAAGATGCTGAAATACGGCTACGACGTCGGGCGCCAGCTCATCCGCAATCGCGCCTTCGAACTCTACCGCTATGCCATGGGCACGGTGATGGCCATTCTCGTCGTGCAGATGGTGCTGCCCGATGCCTACAGGCTCTGGTACAACTGGCTCGGCACCACGAATTTCGACGAGCCGCTCAGGCTGGTGGCCATCGCCACCTTCCTGTTCCAGCCGACCTTCATGGATATTCTGCCGCAATATATCGTCTACATGCTCTTCGCGCCGCCGCTCGTCTGGCTGTGCCTGCGCGGAAAATGGGCGCATGTGCTGGCGGGTTCGCTGATCGTTTGGATGGCCGCACAGCTCGGCCTGCAACGCTTCATCACCGATCCGCTGCACACCTTCTTCACCGGCTCGGACGGCCAGGGCATCCGCACGAGCTTCAACCTGCTCGGCTGGCAGATCGTCTTCTTCTCCGCTCTGGTGATTGGCGCCCTGACGGCGCAAAACAAGATCGACTGGGAGCGCATCTTCTCGCCGGAAAAGACGCTGCTGCCGAAGGCCGCACTCGCCATCTGCCTGTTCTTCCTACCGCTGCGCATCGTCACGGCGTGGGACCTGCTGCCGCAATCCGTGCTCGACAAGTTCGCGACGATGGAGATTCGCGCGGATTTCGGCCCGGTCTATCTCATCAACTTCGCCGCCGTCGCGATCGGTCTCACCTGGCTGCTGATCGCCGGCCCCAAGCATCACAATCTCTGGGTTCGAAAGCTGGCAGGCGGCGTCACCGCCGTCTTCACCCTGCGCTTCCTGCGCCTGCTCGGCCGCCATTCGCTGCAGGTTTATGTCTGGCACGTCGCCATCGTCTATGCGGTCTATTATGCCGACGGCCGCACGCCGGAACTGTCGCAGCTCACCAAGACGATGATCGCCGTCACCGGCATTGCCCTTCTCGCCCTTCCCGCGCTCTGGCGCGAACGCGAGGAGATCGCTGCCAGCCTGTTCGGCCCGCCAAAGGCGGAACCTGCCAAGGAAACTAGGCCGGCTGCTCGCTGACATGCAGGCCGGTGAGGAAGAGCTGTTCGAGGAAGCGCGCCGCATCCTCGAACCGCCCGTCGCCGGCATGCTCCTGCCCCAGCACCGCGCGCACCTGCACGTCGAAGTCGGCATAGTGCTGGGTGGTCGACCAGATCGAGAAGATCAGGTGGTAGGGATCGCATTTGGCAATCTTGCCCGCCTTCGCCCAGACGCGAATGACCTCGGCCTTCTCGTCGACGAGGGACTTCAGCGGCCCCTTCAGCTCGTCCTCGATATTCGGCGCGCCTTGCAGGATTTCATTGGCGAAGAGCCGGCTTTCGCGCGGGAAATCCCGCGCCATTTCCAGCTTGCGGCGAATGTAGCTGCGGATTTCCGAGACCGGATTGCCCTCCGCATCGAATTCGCGCAGCGGGTCGAGCCAGGTATCGAGCACGCGGGTGATCAGCGCGCGGTGCATCGCCTCCTTGGTGCGGAAATAGTAGAGCAGGTTTGGCTTGGACATGCCGGCCACCTCGGCGATCTGGTCGACGGTGGCGCCGCGGAAGCCGTGGAGCGAAAACACCTCCAGCGCCGCCTCGAGGATCTGCTCCTCCTTCGCCTCCTGGATGCGCGTGCGCCGTTGTGTCCTGGCCGCCCTCGGTAATGCCATCGTGCTCCCCCCGGCCTTGACCGACGATCCGGAAAAGTGCCGCCAAATTCACCAGTTTAACCAGCCGCCATTTTCTTGGGCGCACCCATATGCTTTTTGGTTTTTCGGCTTGAGTGCCACAACGGAAGCTGTAATGTTTACCAACCGGTCAAATTATCAGACAGTTATCAAGTAAAGGCAACTGCTGATCGGAAGGCGCGAAAACAACAAGGGCGCCGCCAGCCGGTGGGAACGAAATGGGGTTGCAAAAGCCCGAAGACGTGGGAGCATAGGACATGGCCGCACCCGGCGAGAACATGCGTGTCAACGCGGACCGCCTGTGGGATTCCCTCATGGACATGGCGAAGATCGGCCCCGGCATTGCCGGCGGCAACAATCGCCAGACGCTGACCGATTCCGACGCCGAAGGCCGCCGCCTGTTCCAGGCCTGGTGCGATAGCGCAGGCCTCACCATGGGCGTCGACACGATGGGCAACATGTTCATGACGCGCGAGGGCACGGACCCGGACGCGCTGCCCGTCTATATCGGCTCGCATCTCGACACCCAACCGACCGGCGGCAAATATGACGGCGTGCTCGGCGTGCTCGCCGGCCTCGAAGTCGTGCGCTCGCTGAACGATCTCGGCATCAGGACAAAGCATCCCATCGTCGTCACCAACTGGACGAACGAGGAAGGCGCCCGCTTCGCCCCCGCCATGCTCGCCTCCGGCGTCTTCGCCGGCGTGCACAGCCAGGATTACGCCTATGCCCGCAAGGACCCGGACGGAAAGACCTTCGGCGACGAGCTGAAGCGCATCGGCTGGATCGGCGACGAAGAGGTCGGCGCGCGCAAGATGCACGCCTATTTCGAATATCACATCGAACAGGGTCCAATCCTCGAAGCGGAAGGTAAGGACATCGGCGTCGTCACCCACTGTCAGGGCCTGTGGTGGCTGGAATTCACGCTGACCGGCCGCGAGGCGCATACCGGCTCGACGCCGATGGCCATGCGCGTCAATGCCGGCCTCGCCATGTCGCGCATCCTCGAAATGGTGCAGACCGTCGCCATGGAAAACCAGCCGGGTGCCGTCGGCGGTGTCGGCCAGGTGTTCTTCTCGCCGAATTCGCGCAACGTGCTGCCCGGCAAGGTGGTCTTCACCGTCGACATCCGTTCGCCCGACCAGGCGAAACTCGACGGCATGCGCGCCCGCATCGAGGCGGAAGCGCCAAAAATCTGCGAGGCGCTCGGCGTCGGCTGTTCGGTCGAGGCCGTCGGCCATTTCGACCCCGTCACCTTCGATTCGACGCTGGTTGCAACCGTGCGCAAGGCCGCCGAAGACCTCGGCTACAGCCACATGAACCTCATCTCCGGCGCCGGCCACGACGCCTGCTGGACCGCCCGGGTGGCCCCCTCCACGATGATCATGTGCCCCTGCGTCGGCGGCCTCTCGCACAACGAGGCGGAAGACATCTCGAAGGAATGGGCCGCCGCCGGCGCCGACGTGCTGCTCCATGCGGTGATCGAGACGGCGGGGATTGCGGAGTAATCCGTGACGGGCGGCCCCACGCTTTGCGTGCACAAACGATTCAAGACAGGGAACGAACCAAAATGAGCACAGTCATCAAGGGCGGAACCGTTGTCACCGCCGACCTCACCTACAAGGCGGACGTCAAGGTCGAGGGTGGGAAGATCGTGGAGATCGGGCCGGACCTTTCCGGCGACGAGGTGCTGGATGCGGCGGGCTGTTATGTCATGCCGGGCGGCATCGATCCGCATGTGCATCTCGAAATGCCCTTCATGGGCACCTATTCCGCCGATGATTTCGAGAGCGGCACGCGCGCGGGCCTTGCCGGCGGCACGACCATGGTGGTCGATTTCTGCCTGCCCGATCCCGGCCAGTCGCTGCTCGACGCGCTGAAGCGCTGGGACAACAAGTCGACGCGCGCCAATTGCGACTATTCCTTCCACATGTCCGTCACCTGGTGGGGCGAACAGGTCTTCGACGAGATGAAGGCCATCGTCGAGGAAAAGGGCATCAACACCTTCAAGCACTTCATGGCCTATAAGGGTGCCTTGATGGTGAACGACGACGAAATGTTCGCCTCGTTCCAGCGCTGCGCGGCACTCGGCGCCCTCCCCCTGGTGCATGCGGAGAACGGCGACGTCGTCGCCGCCATGCAGGCCAAGCTGATGGACGAGGGCAACAACGGGCCGGAAGGCCACGCCTATTCGCGACCGCCATCCGTCGAAGGCGAGGCGACGAACCGCGCCATCATCATCGCCGACATGGCGGGTGCGCCGCTCTATGTGGTTCACACCTCCTGCGAACAGGCGCACGAGGCCATCCGCCGCGCCCGGCAGAACGGCATGCGCGTCTATGGCGAGCCGCTGATCCAGCACCTGACGCTCGACGAAAGCGAATATTTCAACAAGGACTGGGACCATTCGGCGCGCCGCGTCATGAGCCCGCCCTTTCGCAACAAGCAGCACCAGGACTCGCTCTGGGCCGGCCTTGCCGCGGGCTCCCTGCAGGTGGTCGCGACCGACCATTGCGCCTTCACCACCGACCAGAAGCGCACCGGCGCCGGCGATTTCCGCAAGATCCCGAACGGCACCGGCGGCCTGGAAGACCGCATGCCGATGCTCTGGACCAATGGCGTCAACACCGGCCGCCTCACCATGAACGAGTTCGTCGCCGTCACCTCGACCAACATCGCCAAGATCCTCAACGTCTATCCGAGGAAGGGCGCGATCCTCGTCGGCGCCGATGCGGATATCGTCGTGTGGGACCCGAAGCGCTCTAAGACCATCTCCGCCAAGAGCCAGCAATCCTCGATCGACTACAACGTCTTCGAGGGCAAGGAAGTGGTGGGCCTGCCGCGCTACACGCTGACGCGCGGTGTGGTGGCCATCGAGGAAAGCACCGTGAAGACCCGCGAGGGCCACGGCCAGTTCGTCAAGCGCGAGCCCTTCACGGCGGTCAACAAGGCACTGTCGACGTGGAAGGAAATCACCGCGCCGCGCAAGGTCGAGCGCAGCGGCATTCCGGCGAGCGGCGTCTGATGCGCGCCGGCCGCCTGCTCCCCGTCCTCTTTCTCGGCACCACTCTCACCGGCCCGGCGGTGGCGGCGGCCGACGTCGTCGACGGTTCCTACGGCAACAAGGAAGGCTGCCAATATGCGGCGACCGGCGATTCGTCCGGCGCCGATTTCTTCTTCCTGTTGAACAAGGAGGGCGTCACCACGGCGGCCTCCTATTGCGAATTCAAGGGCGAGGCAAAACAGGTGGACGGTGCCACGGTGGTGCCTGCGGAGTGCCATGAAGAAGGCTACGAGGAGACGACGCCCTACGAGCTGACACTGACGCCGGAGAATGGCGGTTACACGATCAGCTTTCCGGACGGAACGCGCTGGGGGCCGATCATGCGGTGCGAAAAGTGACGGTCGGAGGGCATAGATACACCCCCCTCTGTCCTGCCGGACATCTCCCCCTCAAGGGGGGAGATCGAATGGCTGCACCGCTTCGTCAGATCGCAGGCAAACCGTCAGAGGGCTGCAAGCCCCGACGCCTAAACCGCAATGAGCGCCTCCAAATGCGGCAGAAGCACCACGCTCTCCTGCTCGTGGGGATCTGTCCTAGCGATGACCGCCGAGGCCGGCTGGTCGGAGAGATTTGCGGGAAGATGCGGCACGCCGGCGGGGATGTAGAACATCTCGCCCGCCTTGACGATGACGTGGTTTTCCAGCCGCTCGCCATACCAGGTATGGGCCTCGCCGGAGAGCATGTAGATCGCCGTCTCGTGGCTCTCGTGCATATGCGCCCTCGCCCGTCCGCCCGGCGGGATCGTCAGCAGATGCATGCAGATGCCGGACGCGCCCACGCTCTCGCGGGCGATGCCCTCGAAATAGCTGAACCCCTGCTTGCCGTCATAGGTGCTGCCCGGTCGCACCACCCGGCATTCGGCCTTCGATTCCACCGCCATCGTTTCGTCCCCCGTGAGATTTCCGTGCCCAAAGTGATAATGAAGACAATGCCGATTGCAATGCTGGAAATGGACATGCAGTCTGCCGGAAACCGCGCCGTGAGGGGCGCCGAAAGATGACCAGCATGTCCGATCGATCCCTGTCCGATACCGTCGTTTCCGCCAAGGAGCTCGGCCTCACCTTCCAGACCGCCGACGGCCCGGTGACAGCGCTGACCGGCGTCAACCTCACGGTCGAAAAGGGCGATTTCGTTTCCTTCATCGGCCCGTCCGGCTGCGGCAAGACGACATTTCTCCGCGTCATAGCCGATCTCGAAAAGCCGACCTCCGGCACGATCACCATCAACGGCATGTCGCCGGAGGAAGCCCGCAGGCGCCGCGCCTATGGCTATGTCTTCCAGGCGGCCGCACTTTATCCCTGGCGCACCATCGAGAAGAACATCGCACTTCCGCTGGAAATCATGGGCCATAGTCGGGACGAGCAGAAGGCGCGCGTCGCGCGCACGCTCGATCTCGTCAACCTCTCCGGCTTCGAGAAGAAATATCCCTGGCAGCTTTCCGGCGGCATGCAGCAGCGCGCGTCGATCGCCCGCGCGCTCGCCTTCGACGCCGACCTGCTGCTGATGGACGAACCCTTCGGCGCGCTCGACGAGATCGTGCGCGACCACCTCAACGAACAGCTCCTGGAACTCTGGGCGCGCACGAACAAGACGATCTGCTTCGTCACACATTCCATCCCCGAGGCCGTCTATCTCTCGACGAAGATCGTCGTGATGAGCCCCCGCCCCGGCCGCGTGACCGATATCATCGAATCACCGCTGCCGAAGGAGCGGCCGCTCGACATCCGCGAAACGCCGGAATTCCTCGAAATCGCCCACCGGGTACGCGAGGGCCTGCGCGCCGGCCACAGCTACGAGGAGCACGCCTGATGAAGCTGCCCTACGTGCTCTGGCTCTTCGCCGCGACCGCCGTCTTCATCGGCGCCGCCACCTCGTCGCGCGCCTATATCGGCACGACGAACCTCCTCTACCTGCTGCTCTCCATGACGCTCTACATCGTCGGCAACCTGATGATGCTGAAGCTGATGCGCGAGGGCGGGCTTGGCCTTGCAGTGTCGCTGTCGGCCATCACCCAGCTGTTTCTCATCAACATCATCGCCTTCCTGTTCTTCGGCGAACGGCTGAGCGGCACCCAGCTTGCGGGCGTGGCACTCGGCATCGTCGCCATGGGCCTCATGCTGATGCCCTCCCCGGCAAGGAGCTGAGCATGGAACAGGCCAGCTTCCTCCGCGACCGCCTGCTTCCCATCGGCACCGTGCTGCTTGCGCTTCTGGTACTCTGGTATGTCTTCGCCGTCGTGTTGAACGCGCCCTTCGAGCGCGACCAGGCGGCGCGCGCCGGCGGGACGATCGGCTTCATCGAACTGCTGCCGAAGACGATGGCGCAGGAGCGGCCGGTGCTGCCGGCACCGCACCAGGTCTTTGCCGAGCTGTGGGACACCACCGTCAACAAGGCGATCACCTCGAAGCGCAGCCTCGTCTATCATTCGTGGATCACGCTCTCGGCGACGCTGCTTGGCTTCTCGATGGGCGCCGTGCTCGGAATATTGCTCGCCATCGGCATTGTGCACAACCGCGCCATGGACCGCTCGCTGATGCCCTGGGTTATCGCCAGCCAGACGATCCCCATCCTCGCCATCGCGCCCATGATCATCGTGGTGCTGAATGCGGTGGGCATTTCCGGCCTGATGCCGAAGGCGCTGATCTCGACCTACCTGTCTTTCTTCCCCGTCGTCGTCGGCATGGTGAAGGGGCTGCGCAGCCCCGAGCAGATCCAGCTCGACCTGATGCACACCTACAACGCGTCGCCCGCGCAGACCTTCTGGAAGCTGCGCTGGCCCGCCTCCATGCCCTACCTCTTCACCTCGCTGAAGGTGGCGGTCGCCATCTCGCTGGTCGGCGCCATCGTCGGCGAACTGCCGACCGGTGCCGTCGCCGGCCTCGGCGCACGCCTGTTGGCAGGCTCCTACTACGGCCAGACGGTGCAGATCTGGGCGGCGCTCTTCATGGCGGCGGCGGTCGCCGCGCTGCTCGTCATCATCGTCGGCATTGCCCACACGCGCGTCCTCAAGCGCATGGGGGCACGGACATGACCCTCTCCGTCCTCCTCGCTGCCATCGTCTTCTGGCTCGCCGCCTGGGCGTTCAACGAATGGCTGGTGCGCCGAAAATTCGTGAACCCGGCCGCCGATCGCGCCGCACGCATCGCCGTGCCGCTGATCTTCGGCGCCACGATCCTCGTGCTCTGGGAAGGCATCGTGCGGGGCTTCAACGTGCCCTCCGTGCTGCTGCCGCCGCCGAGCATGATCTGGGTGCGGCTGATCAATTCCGTGCCGACGCTCTGGGCCGATTTCCGCCAGACCTTCCTGAAATCCGTGCTCGTCGGCTATGCGCTCGGCTGCGGCCTCGGCTTCCTCGTCGCGATCCTCATCGACCGCTCGCCCTTCCTGCAAAAGGGCCTGTTGCCGCTCGGCAATTTCGTCTCGGCGCTGCCGGTCATCGGTGTCGCGCCCATCATGGTCATGTGGTTCGGCTTCGACTGGCAGTCGAAGGTGGCGGTCGTCGTCATCATGACCTTCTTCCCCATGCTGGTGAACACCGTCTCCGGCCTTGCCGCGACGAGCCACATGGAGCGCGACCTGATGCGCACCTATGCCGCCGACTGGTTCCAGACGCTGGTGAAGCTGCGTCTTCCCGCCGCCTGGCCCTTCATCTTCAATGCGCTCAAGATCAACTCCACGCTCGCGCTGATCGGCGCGATCGTCGCCGAATTCTTCGGAACGCCCATCGTCGGCATGGGTTTTCGCATCTCCACGGAAGTGGGCCGCATGAATGTCGACATGGTTTGGGCCGAAATCGCGGTCGCCGCGGTGGCTGGCTCCGCCTTCTACGGGGTGGTCGCGCTCATCGAGCGGATCGTCACGTTCTGGCACCCGTCTGTCCGTGGTGGGCAGGCGTAACAAAAAGAAAGAGGGAACTGACATGAAAACGAAGATCGCATCGCTGCTGCTGGCAAGCGCCTTCTCGCTTGCCGCGTTCCAGGCGCACGCCGCCGACAAGGTGACGCTCCAGCTGAAATGGGTCACCCAGGCCCAGTTCGCCGGCTATTACGTCGCCAAGGACAAGGGGTTTTATGAGGAAGAAGGCCTCGACGTCGAGATCAAGCCGGGCGGCCCGGATATCGCGCCCGCGCAGGTGATCGCCGGCGGCGGCGCCGATGTCGTCGTCGACTGGATGCCTTCCGCGCTCGCCACGCGCGAAAAGGGTGTGCCGCTCGTCAACATCGCCCAGCCGTTCAAGTCTTCCGGCATGATGCTGACATGTCTCAAGGAATCCGGCGTCACCGGCCCGGAAAACTTCAAGGGCAAGACGCTTGGCGTCTGGTTCTTCGGCAATGAATATCCGTTCCTCTCCTGGATGGCGCACCTGAAGATCCCGACCGATGGCGGCCCGGACGGCGTGACGGTGCTCAAGCAGGGTTTCAACGTCGATCCGCTGATCCAGAAGCAGGCCGCCTGCATCTCCACCATGACCTACAACGAATATGGGCAGGTGCTCGACGCCGGCATCAAGCCGGAGGACCTGATCACCTTCAAATATGAGGACCAGGGCGTCGCGACGCTGGAAGACGGCCTCTACGTGCTGGAAGACAAGCTCGCCGACCCGGCCTTCAAGGAGAAGATGGTCAAGTTCGTGCGCGCCTCCATGAAGGGCTGGAAATACGCGGAAGCGAACCCGGACGAAGCCGCCGACATCGTGCTCGAAAACGATTCGACCGGCGCCCAGACCGAGGCGCACCAGAAGCGCATGATGGGCGAAGTCGCCAAGCTGACGGCCGGCTCGAACGGCGCGCTCGACGAGGCGGACTACAAGCGCACCGTCGCCTCGCTGCTCGCCGGCGGTTCGGACCCGGTCATCTCCAAGGAGCCGGAAGGCGCCTGGACACATGCCGTGACGGACGAAGCCCTGAAGTAGCACCGGCCTTCCGAAGGCTTTTCGCGTGCGGGGCCTAGGTCCCGCACGTTTCGTTTGAAGGCCCGGCAAACCTGCGACAGTGCGTCACGATTGCCATGGAAATGCCAAACGCATAAAATAATGAGGCACCATTCCGTTACCTCTTGTAAGGGTGACGGACGCCGATTACATACACCCATCAGTTGGAACCTGGAGAGGCCGCCAAGCCGTTTCCGTGTCCGCCAATCTGCTCGGGAACAGCATAAGTCCGGCAAGAACTTAAAAAGAACGCCCGGACCTCGATCGTAAAGTCATGCTTTTGGGAAAGTTCGGCCTATGGCTTCTGGACACAGGAAAGTCCTCTTTCTATCCGTCGCCGCTTTCATGACGGTCCATCCGATTGTTCTATTCGCCGCCGATGCGGCAACGACCGACGCCGCCGCCACCACGCAGGTGCAGAACTTGCCCGCGATCGTCGTCACCGCCGCTGAAACGCGCGAGGTCATCGACCGCGTCATCGCGACCGGTTCGGTGCAGGCGGTCGAGGAAGTCTATGTGACGCCGCTCGTCGACGGCCTTTCCATCCGCACGCTTGCCGCCGATGTCGGGGATACGATCGCAGCCGACGGCACGCTCGCAACCCTGAACGACGATGCGCTGGTGCTGGAAAAGAGCCAGACCGAAGCCTCGCTCGCCAAGGCGAAAGCCGCGCTGGCGCAGATCAAGGCGCAGCTCGTCGAGGCCAAGGCCAATTCCGACGAGGCCATCCGAGTGCGCGAGCGCGCCCAGAAACTCGTCAAGTCCGGCTCGCAGTCGCAGGCCGCCGCCGACCAGGCGCTGGCCGCGGCAGACGCCGCCCTCGCCCGCGTCAACTCCGCCGAACAGGCGATCGCGGTCTCCGAAGCCGACATCACCGTGGCCCAGTCCCAGATCGACGACATCGACCTGCGGCTTGCCCGCACGGCGGTGAAGTCGCCGGTGGCCGGCGTTGTTTCCGTTCGCACGGCAAAGATCGGCGCCATTGCCAGCGGCGGGGCCTCGCCGCTCTTCACGGTCATTCGTGATGGCGAGATCGAGCTGAAGGCCGATGTCTCCGAAGACGGTATCCTCAAGCTGGCGCTCGGCCAGAAGGCGACGGTGACGCTCGCCGGCGGTGCTGCCAAGCTCACGGGCACGATCCGCCTCATCGAGCCGACGCTCAACCCCGACAGCCGTCTCGGCCGCGTCTATATCCGCTTCGACGAGCCCGGCAAGGCACGCGCCGGCATGTTCGCCAGCGCGGAGATCGTCGTCGAGCAGCGAGAGGGCGTCGTCCTGCCGCTCTCGGCCATCACGACGGCCGATGGTAAGACGGTGGCCCGCAAGGTCGAGGACGGCGTCGTCAAGCTGGTGCCGGTCGAGACCGGCATCCAGGACGGCCAGGTGATCGAGATCGTCAGCGGCCTTGCCGCCGGAGACGAGGTGGTCGCCAAGGCCGGCGCCTATGTTCGCGATGGCGACCGGGTCAATCCGGTGCATGCCGAACAGGCTTCGGCCACGAAATGACGTGAAGGCCCCGCGGATAGCGGGGGCAATGCCGGGCGTGGGGCGCCTGGTCATATACGGGCAAGCCGGAGTGGGGCCGGCAGCCTGAACAACGTCTGGTCTCTTATCGAGGACTTTGGGGACATGAACTTTTCAGCTTGGTCCATTCGCAATCCGATTGCGCCGCTGCTCGCCTTTTTCCTGCTGATGTTCGTCGGCATCCAATCCTTTTATGCGCTGCCCATCACGCGCTTCCCCAATATCGACGTGCCCGTCGTCGCCATCACCGTGAACCAGAGTGGTGCGGCCCCTGCGGAACTCGAATTGCAGGTCACCAAGGAGATCGAGGACGCGGTCGCCGGCATCGAAGGCGTCGATGACATCACCTCGACGGTCACCGACGGCAGCTCCGTCACCTCCGTGCTCTTCGAGATCGAAAAGCCGACGGACCAGGCGCTTCAGGACGTCAAGGACGCGATCGACCGCATCCGCAGCGACCTGCCGGCCTCGATCGAGGAGCCGGTCGTCACCAAGATCGACGTGGAAGGCCAGGCGATCCAGACCTTCGCCGTCTCCTCGCCGAACATGACGCTGGAAGAGCTCTCCTGGTTCGTCGACGACAAGGTGAAGCGCGCGTTGCAGGGCCAGGCCGGTATCGGCAAGATCGACCGCTATGGCGGCGCCGACCGCGAGGTGCGCGTCGACCTCAACCCGGACAAGCTCGAATCCTTCGGCATCACCGCCGCCGATGTCAGCCGCCAGATCCGCAATATGAATGCCGATGTCGGCTCTGGCCGCGGCCAGATCGCCGGCGCCGAACAGGCGATCCGCGTGCTCGGCGATGCCCGCTCCGTCGAAAAGCTCAACAACACGATGGTGGCGCTGGCGAACGGCCGCTTCGTGCGGCTTTCCGAACTCGGCACCGTCACCGATACCTATGAGGAGCCGCGCTCCTTCTCGCGCTTCAACGGCAATCCGGTCGTAACCTTCGCCGTCTTCCGCTCCAAGGGCGCCAGCGAAGTGACCGTCGCCGAATCCGTCGCGAAGTCGCTGGAAAAGGTGCGTACGCAATTCCCGGACGTCTCGATCCAGCTGGTCGACGACGCCGTCTACTTCACCTACGGCAACTATGAAGCCGCCCTCCACACGCTGATGGAGGGCGCGCTGCTCGCCGTCATCGTGGTGCTGCTCTTCCTGCGCAACTGGCGGGCCACGCTGATTTCCGCCGTGGCGCTGCCGCTGTCGGCGATCCCCACCTTCTTCGTCATGGATCTGATGGGTTTCTCGCTGAACCTCGTCTCGTTCCTGGCGCTGACGCTCGCGACCGGCATTCTCGTCGATGACGCGATCGTCGAGATCGAGAACATCGCGCGCCACATCCGCATGGGCAAGACGCCGTACCGCGCCGCGATCGAAGCCGCCGACGAGATCGGCCTCGCCGTCATCGCGACGACCTTCACCATCATCGCCGTCTTCGTGCCGGTCTCCTTCATGCCGGGCATTCCGGGCCAGTATTTCATCCAGTTCGGCCTGACGGTGGCCGTCGCGGTGTTCTTCTCGCTCGTGGTCGCGCGCCTGATAACACCGGTCATGGCGGCCTATCTCATGCGCTCGGGCGATGCCGACGGCCATGGCGAGGAGAAGGAAGGCGTCTTCATGCGCGGCTACACCTGGCTCGTCAGCAAAACGACGGGCAAGTGGTACGCCCGCTATGCGACGCTGCTTGCCGCCATCGCCTTCCTCATCGGCTCGGTCATGCTGCTCGCCACCGTTCCCGGCAGCTTCCTGCCGCCGGAAGACGCCTCGCGCGTCGTGCTGTCCGTCGAACTGCCGCCGGATGCGATGCTGGAGGATACCGACCGCACGACCACGCAGATCTTCGAACGGGTCAAGGGCATCAACGGCGTCGAAAGCGTCTTCGTGCTCGGCGGCTCGTCGCCGAAGGGCGACCTCGAACTCCGCCGCGCCTCGGTGACGGTCATCCTCCACAAGCTCGAACATTCGCTCGTCCATAAGCTGGTCAACGATGTCGCCGGCCGCATTCCGGTGATCGGCCCCTACCTGCCGAAGGTCGAGACGACAGGCCGCATCCGTCCGCAATGGGATATCGAGAAGGAACTCTTCGCGACGCTCCGCGAAATTCCGGACGTGCGCATCATCAAGCTCAATGACCGTGGCGAGCGCGACCTCGCGTTCAACCTGCTCTCCAACAACGAGGCGGACCTCAACAACACCGTCGCCGTGCTGGAATCGAAGCTGCGCGCCGATCCGGTGCTCTCGAATGTCAGCTCGGAAGGCTCGCTGCCGCGACCGGAACTGCAGATCCGCCCGCGTGACGACCAGATGGCGCGCCTCGGCATCACGACGGCGCAGATCTCCGAAGTGGTGCGCGTCGCCACCATCGGCGATATCGACGCGCAGTTGAGCAAGGTGTCACTGGACGATCGCCTGATCCCGATCCGCGTGCAGGTCGACCGCAGCTTCCGCACCGACCTCGCCGCCATCCGCAACCTGAAGGTCCAGGCGGCGAACGGCCAGGTCGTGCCGCTCTCCACCGTGGCGGATATCGACTATTCCGAAGGCCCAAGCTCGGTGAAGCGGCATAACCGCAATCGCGTCGTGCAGATCGGGTCCGACCTTCAGCAAGGGGTAGCGCTCGATACGGCCAGTGCCCGGTTCAAGGAGATCGCCGCCAGCACCGACATGCCATCCACCGTGCAGTTCGCGGAAAGCGGCGACGCGGAAGTTCAGGCGGAGATGCAGCAGTCCTTCGGCAATGCCATGCTGCTGGGCGTGCTGCTCGTGCTGATGGTGCTGATCCTGCTGTTCAAGGACGTCATCCAGCCCTTCACCATCCTGTTCTCGCTGCCGCTCGCCATCGGCGGTGTGGCGGCGGGCCTGATCCTCACGCAGAACGCGCTCTCCATGCCCGTCCTCATCGGCATCCTGATGCTGATGGGCATCGTGACGAAGAACGCCATCCTGCTTGTGGATTTCGCCATCGAGATGATGCATCACGGCATGGACCGCGTGGAGGCGATGATCGAGGCTGGCCGCAAGCGCGCCCGCCCGATCGTCATGACCTCCATCGCCATGTCGGCCGGCATGCTGCCCTCCGCACTCGGCGTCGGCGAAGGCGGCTCGTTCCGCTCGCCGATGGCGATCGCCGTGATCGGCGGCATCATCGTCTCGACGGTGCTGTCGCTCGTCGTCGTGCCCTCCTTCTTCCTGATCATGGACGACGTCTCCCGCTTCCTCGGCTGGCTCTTCGGCCGCTTCGTTGGCAAGAAGGACGACGAGTTGCTGGCCATGGAGCCGGAGGCGCTGACCCGCCTCGCCGACCAGACCGCCCGCGACGTCTCGGACCTCGAAAAGCGCATCGAGACGCTGGAAAAGAAGAACGGCGAGCGAAAACCGTTCAGCGTGGTGCACCACTCGGCACTCGCCGCGGAATGAAACAAACGGCCGGTGCGAACCGGCCGTTTTTGTTTTGATTGATCGAAATCAAGTCGGACTTGCCCGCCCTCGCCTATCGTCCTCGCATCAAAAAGCGAGACCGCCTGCGGGAGCATGGAGTGAGATCGATGAACAGGCTGATGAAACCCGGTGCACGGGAACGGGAAACCCTGCTGAATTCCGGCCTCCTGTCCGTGCTCGGCGTGGAAAGCGTTGCGGCGATGATGGAGATCGCGGCCATCGGCAACCTGCCGGCCCGCCAGATGCTGTTTCGCGAGGGCGAGCCCGCCGACATGCTGCATTGCGTGCTTTCGGGCTATATGCGCGTCTACAAGCTCGACCCGGACGGACGCGAAGCCGATGTCGAACTCTACGGCCCGGGCGACCTCATCGGCGCCAGCGTCGTGCTCGATGGCGGCCGTTATGCCGCGACCGCCCAGGCCGCCGAACCCTCGCTGATCGCCCGCTTCGACCTGAAGCGCGTGCGCGATATCGCGAGCCGCCGGCCGGACCTCGCCATCGCGCTCGCCAGCGCGCTTTCGGCGCAGCTTTCCCGGGCCTTCGCCAGCCTCGCCGACGACCGGCTGCACACCGCCCCGCAACGCGTGGCGCGCTACCTGCTTGCCCATTGCCCGGTGGAGGGCAAGCCCACGAGCTTCCGCCTGCCCTACCAGAAGAGCCTGCTCGCCGGAAAACTTGGGCTGGCGCCCGAAGCGCTGTCGCGCGCCTTTTCCATGCTGCGCAGCCACGGCGTCAACGTGCGCGGCCGCCTCGTCCATATCGGCGATCCGGAAGCCTTGCGACGAATCTAGAGCCCACCCTGCACCTTGAGAAAGTCGACGATGCACTCGACGCCCTCGCCCCGCTTCATATCGGAAAAGACGAAGGGGCGGGCGACGCGCATGCGCTCCGCATCCCGTTCCATCACGTCGAGATCGGCGCCGACATGCGGAGCCAGGTCCTTCTTGTTGATGACGAGAAGGTCCGAGCGGGTGATGCCCGGTCCGCCCTTGCGCGGGATTTCCTCGCCCTGGCAGACGGAGATGACATAGATCGTAAGGTCCGCAAGGTCAGGTGAGAAGGTGGCCGCCAGGTTGTCGCCGCCGGATTCGATGAAGACCACGTCGAGATCGGGAAAGCGTCGGTTGAGATCGGCGATGGCCTGGAGGTTGATCGAGGCGTCTTCGCGGATCGCCGTGTGCGGGCAGCCGCCCGTCTCCACGCCGACGATGCGGTCTGACGGCAACGCCTGCATGCGCACCAGCGCCTCCGCATCCTCCTTCGTGTAGATGTCGTTTGTGACGACGGCGACGGAATAGTGTTCGCGCATCGCCTTGCAGAGCTTTTCGGTGAGCGCCGTCTTGCCCGAGCCGACGGGGCCGCCGATGCCGACGCGCAGGGGACCGTTCTTCGATGTCATTCCAAATCTCCGTCCTGAAAAATCTGCCGGCTCATGAGCGAAACAGCCGGACCGATAATGTCTCGTGCCGAAGGCTCGATATATCGGCGCGAATGGTCGACGAGCCGAGGTCGTCGAGCGTCGATGCCGACGCCGTTGCCGCAAGCGCGATGATCTGCTCCTCCAGCCCCGCCAGCGTCGCCACCCCGTCCCGCTGGCCGATGACGCCGCAGCGGATGGCGACCGAGACGAGGTTCGAGACGACCGCATGCAGATAGGCCGCAAGCGCCGCCTCGGCCGCTATGCCATGCACGCCGGAAACGGCGCCGACGGCCACCGGATAGGCCGCCTTGTCCAGCACCGCCAGCACCGGATGCGGCCAGCTCAATGCCGCGGCGAGAAAGGCCTCGCCCTGCAGCATCGTTTCGCGATGCCGCTCCGCCGAGCCCGAAAGCGCCTCCGCCAAGGCCGCAACTTCCGCCAGCCGCTCCCGGTCGTCGGCGATACGGTGGGCCTCGGCGAACAGCACGGCGTCGTTCCAGAGGTTGCCGTGCGACAGAAGGCTCGCGAGCCAGTCGCGCAACGCGCCGGCTTCAACGATATCGCCGTCGCTCACCGCCTGTTCCAGGCCGCCGGAATAGGAGAAGGCGCCGACCGGGAAGGCCGGCGACAGCCAGGTCATCAGCC
Source organism: Shinella sp. BE166 (assembly GCF_051201095.1). NCBI lineage: Bacteria > Pseudomonadati > Pseudomonadota > Alphaproteobacteria > Hyphomicrobiales > Rhizobiaceae > Shinella > Shinella sp. BE166. The sequence goes on from NZ_JBPEHL010000004.1 coordinate 105,435, forward strand.
GCACCAGCGCGACGGGCGATGCCGTCTCAGCCATGGTCGTGGTGGTGATGGCCATGTCCCGTGCCGTGATAGGCGCCGCGCAGCGGATGGAAGGGTTCCGACACCTCGCGCACCGACGCACCGAGCCCGATCAGCATGTCGCGGATGACGTGGTCGCGCAGGATGAGGATGCGACCCTCCTCGAACTCCGCCGGCAGGTGGCGGTTGCCGAGATGCCAGGCGAGCTCGACGAGGTGCAGCCGGTCTTTCGGCGTCACCTCGTAGAGCGCTTCTTCCGCCGCGATCACCTCGATCGTCTCGCCTGACTCGGCGAGCAACAGGTCGCCATGCGAAAGCTGCACCGGCTCCTTCAGGTCGAGCATCACGACGTCGTCATGCTGCATGTGCAGGAGCTTGCGGCGTACATGGCGCTGGTCGTGCGACAGCACGACGATATCGATGGGCGTGCGGTTTCCGCCGGTTCCGTGCGGCAGGATTTCCGTGGAGCGATAGGGCAAGGGGCGACCTCGGGCGTCGATGCATAGGACGGCGAGAAAAGCATGTTTGCCCGGCCAAGGAAACCATCGAAACGGCCACCTACGTCATTTGCCGTAGGTGGCGACTTGCCTTCGCATTTCCGAACGCAAAACCGTTTCACACTTTTGCTGGAAATGCTTAACGCCTACGTCCGCCCGCCGCGACCCGGCGGCTCGGCTCCAGCAGGCCCTCGCCCTCGTCCTCATGGATCGCCCGGTCGCGGCCGAGCGACTTGGCGAGGTAGAGCGCATGGTCCGCCGCCTCGAAGACCGCGTCGAACGGCCGGTTCGCCGGCCGGTCGGCAATGCCGGCCGACATGGTGACGGCGACCGTGCCATGGGCGGTCTCGACGCGGCGCGCGGCGACGGAGCGGCGCGCCTCCTCGACCAGCAGGCTGCAATCGCCACGATCCTCGCCGTGGATGAAGACGGCAAACTCCTCGCCGCCGAAACGCCCGACGAGATGGTTCGGCGCAAAAACCCGTTGCAGCTCCTCGGCGATGGCGACGATGACCTCGTCGCCTGCCGCATGGCCATAAACGTCGTTGACGGCCTTGAAGCGGTCGACGTCGAACAGCACGAAGAAACCGTTAACGTTTGCCGCCACCATCTCCTCGGCGAAGGCGCGCCGGTTGAACAGGCCCGACAGCGGATCGAGCCGGCTCAGCCGCTCGAATTCAGCGCGCGACAGCGCCATTTCGTGGACGGCGGTGCCCAGCAGCCAGGCGAGCAGCGCCGACACGCTCGCCGCGATCATCACCGTCGTGGAGGTGTTGAAACCAAGCGCTTCACTGAAAGGATAGGGGAAAAAGCTGAAATTCGTGAGGATTGCCGCAACCATGAGGTAGGTCGCGGTGGCAAGCGTGATCGCCACCAGAACGGTGTTCAGCACGAAAGTCGAAATGTCGGCCCGTGTCCGGAAGACACCGACCTCCCACTGGGCCCTCAGCCAAAGGGCCAGCCTGCCACGCATAAATCTCTCCATCTTGAACGGAAGGATATTACGCGAGTTCCTTTCAGATTCGTCTAAAGCAGTCGGTACAAGTTTAACTGTCCCGTTTTGAGGCTAGATAACTCCTCGTTTCTACGCAATTCCGGACGCAAAACCGCTGCGCACTTTTGCTGGAATTGCTTAGAACAGGAAATACCGCTGCGCCATCGGCAGCACGGTCGCGGGCTCGCAGGTGAGCAATTCGCCGTCCGCACGCACCTCGTAGGTCTCCGGATCCACCTCGATATGCGGCGTCAGGTCGTTGAGGATCATCGAGGCCTTGGAGATTTTTCGCGTGTTGCGCACCGGCAGGAGCTGCTTGGCGACGCCGAGGCGCTCGCGCAGGCCCAGATCGATCGCCGCCTGCGAGACGAAGGTGACGGAGGAATTGGTGCGCATCTTGCCGAAGGCGCCGAACATCGGCCGATAATGCACCGGCTGCGGCGTCGGGATCGAGGCATTCGGATCGCCCATCGGCGCCATGGTGATTGTGCCGCCCAGAAGCACCATGTCGGGCTTCACGCCGAAGAAGGCGGGGTTCCAAAGCACGAGGTCCGCCCGCTTGCCGACCTCGATGGAGCCGATCTCGTGGCTGAGGCCCTGGGCGATTGCCGGGTTGATCGTGTATTTCGCGATGTAGCGGCGGATGCGCAGGTTGTCGTTTTCGCCCGTCTCGCCGGCAAGCCTGCCGCGCTGGCGCTTCATCTTGTCGGCGGTCTGCCAGGTGCGGATCGCCACCTCCCCGACCCGGCCCATCGCCTGGCTGTCGGAGGAGATGATCGAGAAGGCGCCGATATCGTGCAGGATGTCCTCGGCCGCAATCGTCTCCTTGCGGATGCGGCTTTCGGCAAAGGCGATGTCCTCGGGGATCGACGACGACAGGTGATGGCAGACCATCAGCATGTCGAGATGCTCGGCGATCGTGTTGACCGTGTAGGGCCGCGTCGGGTTGGTCGAGGACGGGATGACGTTGGCATGGCCGCAGACCTTGATGATGTCCGGCGCATGGCCGCCGCCCGCCCCTTCCGTGTGGAAGGCGTGGATGGTGCGGCCCTTGATGGCGTCGATTGTGTCCTCGACGAAGCCGCTTTCGTTCAGCGTGTCCGTGTGGATCATCACCTGCACGTCGTATTCGTCGGCAACGGACAAGCAGCAGTCGATTGCCGCCGGCGTCGTGCCCCAGTCCTCGTGCAGCTTCAGCGACGAGGCGCCGGCCTTCACCATCTCCTCGATGGGCGCGGGCAGCGAGGCATTGCCCTTGCCGGCAAGCGCGAGGTTCATCGGGAAGGCATCGAAACTCTCGATCATGCGCTCGATATGCCACGCGCCCGTGCAGGTCGTCGCGAGCGTGCCATGCGCCGGGCCGGAACCGCCGCCGAGCATCGTGGTGATGCCGCTTGCCAGCGCCTCGTCGATCTGCTGCGGGCAGATATAGTGGATATGGGCGTCCATGCCGCCGGCCGTCAGGATTTTTCCCTCGCCGGCGATCACCTCCGTCGAGGGGCCGACGATGATGGTGACGCCGGGCTGCGTATCCGGGTTTCCGGCCTTGCCGAGCCCGGCGATGCGGCCGTTCTTCAGGCCCACATCGGCCTTGAAGATGCCGCTGTGATCGATGATTAGCGCATTGGTGATGACGGTATCGACCGCGCCCTCGGCGCGTGTCGCCTGGCTCTGGCCCATGCCGTCGCGAATGACCTTGCCGCCGCCGAACTTCACCTCGTCGCCATAGGTGGTGAAATCCTTCTCCACCTCGGCGAAGAGCTCGGTATCGGCAAGCCGCACCTTGTCGCCCGTGGTCGGACCGAACATGTTGGCATAGGCGGCGCGGGACATTCTGTAGGACATGGTTCAGGTTCCCCGGGAGGCAGGTGTCGTGTTCTGGTGGTCGAGACGTTCGAGGCGGCCGGCGGCGATCTGCCCATCCGTCCAGCGCCGCTCCGCGGCGAAGGGATGCCATTCCCAGCCCTCATGGCCAAAGCCGGCGATCGCGACGCGGTCGCCCGCCCCGGCGATCGCGTCGAGCACGTAAGCAATGACGATCAGGCCCGAGCTCGGCACCACATAGGGCGACGGATCGAAAGCCGAAAGTGCGGCGTCGAGCGCCTGGTGGGTCGCGGCCGGAACGACGCTCAGCCGCCGGCCGGTGGCGCGCGCGAAGGTTTCGAATCCGATCGTATAGTCGTCGCAGAAATCGTCGAGATCGGGATGGCTCATGGCAAGCGGCGCGCGCATGGCGGCGAAACTTTCCGACGCCCGCACGCACAAGAATTCCCCCGCCTGCCGCACCGGTTCGCTCGTCTTCCAGCGCCCGCCGCCGAGCATGCCGAGCGCCGGGCGGCCGGTGTTGCAGACGGCGACGACATCGGTCTTCCGCCCGCCACGGCCGGCCGAGCGGCAATCGTTGAAGCGGATCACCAGGTCGGCGGCATCGATCGCCCCCGCCACACCCTCGGGGATGCTGCCGTTTCCGACGATGGCGATCCTGCGCGACACCGGCGGCCCTCAGTTTTCCGATTCGTAGACGGTTTTCAGTTCCGCCGTGCGCTTCTGCGTGAGATCGGCAAGGCAGCCGGAAACCAGCATCGGCTCCATCGAGCCGCCGCGCGCCGCAAAGCCGGCCAATTCGCACTGGCCGTCGCGATAGCCGATCCAGGCGCGCTGCGCGCGCTTCAGCGCATCGACGGCGCCGACATAGTGCTCGCCCATATCCTTGGCCTGTACGTCCATCTCGCGCGCCGCATCCATCGCCTTCTTGTAGACGGCGTTCAGCTCCGTATCGGCGGTCTCGTAGTCGCGATGGGCGCAGATATTCATGTCCATCTGCGTCATGGCGTTATCGCAGTCGACCTCAGGCTCGTTGTCCTGCGCGACCGCGAAGGTAGCCGGGACGAGGAGGAAGGCGGCGGCAAGAAGGGTCCGGAAATGCAACGCCATGTCAGAGTTTTCCCATCACGCTCTGGCGGAAACCGTAGATCTCGCGCTTGCCGGTGAAGGGAATGAGACGAACCGTGCGCGTTTGCCCCGGCTCGAAGCGCACCGCAGTGCCGGCGGGGATGTCAAGGCGCAGGCCGCGGGTCGTCTCACGGTCGAAGGCGAGCCCGGCATTGGTTTCGTAGAAATGGTAGTGGCTGCCCACCTGGATCGGCCGGTCGCCGGTATTGGCGACGTCGAGCGTGGTCACCGGCAGGCCGGCATTGAGTTCGATGTCGCCGCTGGCGGCGATGATTTCACCCGGGATCATGGTCTTCCTCTCACGCGGCCTTTGCCGGCCCGCAGCCTTCGGCTTTCAGGACCCGCTTGGTGGATGCCGGATATTTTGCAAGCAGCGCCGCCGGCCGCACCGGTCGGCGCGTGAAGTCGCCGCCGCAATTTGGGCAGGCGCCGCCAAGAACGCCCGTCACGCAGTCGGCGCAGAAGGTGCATTCGAAGGTGCAGATCATCGCGTCCGGGCTTTCCGGCGAAAGATCGCGGTCGCAGCATTCGCAGTTGGGCCTGAGTTCCAGCATGATCCTACCGTATCGGTTCGTGCACGGTCACGAGCTTCGTGCCGTCGGGAAAGGTCGCTTCCACCTGGATGTCGTGGATCATCTCGGGGATGCCCTCCATCACCTGGTCGCGCGTCAGCACATGGGCGCCCGCCTCCATGAGGTCGGCGACGGAGCGGCCGTCGCGCGCACCCTCGACGACGAAATCGCTGATCAGCGCGATCGCCTCGGGATGGTTGAGCTTCACGCCGCGCTCCAGCCGCCTGCGCGCCACGATCGCCGCCATGGCGATCAGCAGTTTGTCCTTTTCGCGGGGAGTGAGATTCATAGGCCGTCCATCGCTTGATTCCGATCGCGCCTACTATGCAAAGGTTTTGCGCGCGCGACATACGCAAAACAGGAAGGTGGCGCATGGAGGCGCATTACAGAGTCCAGACTTTCGGCACGCTCGCGCCGTTACGCAAGTGCGAAATAAGCGGCAGGAGTTTTTTTCTGAGGGCGAAGCCGTCGTCCGCCACCAGGCGCGCCACCAGCTTGTCCTGCCAATGGCTGACGCCGCCATCGGTTTCGCCCAGAAGCCGGCGCAACGGTTCCAGATGGGCTTCCGCCTCCGGGCCGCAAAAGAACACGGTGGCGAAGGCGCGCGCGCCGGCCAGCACCGCCCGCTCACCCGTCAGCGCCGCCACATCGCCCGAAAGGCTCGCCTCCTCCGCATGGATCAGCCTGCCGGCGCGGCGGATGCGCCAGCGGTCGCGGAAAAGCCCGGTCTCCATCTGCTCGCCCATCGCCTTGCGGCCGAGCAGGATGGCCTCGACGGCCAGGAAGCGTGCGTCTTCCGCAAGGTCGACCTCCAGCCGGCGGGTGAGCGAGGAGCGATCGAAGAGAATGGTTTCCTGCGGCAGCCAGTCGACCCGCGCGCCGGCGCCGACCTCGATGCGCGTCTCGACCGTCGCGGTGGAGGCGCTCGCCTTGTAGATCCGCTCGCAGGCCTGCGTCGTTACCGTCAGCCGCGTGCCCGCCGCTGCCGAAAGATACCAGTCGATGCGGTCGCCACCCGTCAGCCCGCCGGCCGTGTTGATCAGCACGGCCTCCATCGTTCCGTCGAAGGTCTTTGGCAGACGGATTTTGGCGCAACCGTCCTGATAGAGCACGTCGAGGCGCGTGCCGGCGGCGGACGATTTCGCGGCAAGCCGCCCCTGCCCGCGCGCCCGTTGCGGCCGCGGCAAAGCGCCTTCCCCTTGCTGAACGGGTGGTTGTTCCATGGATGCTGTCATGCCGGCAGGTTCCCCGATGCGGCCCTCCGGCGCAAGCGCTCGCGCGTGCGGTCGGCCATAAAAAAGCCCGGCGCGAAGGCCGGGCTCGAAGCTGAGACGGTCGGGCGGCGTGCATGCGCCGCCCATTCCGCGTGAGACGATTATTCGTTCTCGACGTAGGTGTACTTGCCGTCTTCACCCTTCTTCCAGGTGTAGAGGACGTAGTCCGGGCGGGTGATGTCGCCCTTTTCATCGAAGCCGAGTTCGCCGATGGCGGTCTGGAACGGACCCTTCGACTTGATGGCTTCAGCAACAGCCTGCGGATCGATGCCACCGGCAGCCTTGGCGCCTTCAGCGATGACCTGGACGGCAGCGTAAGCGTAGAGCGTGTAGGCTTCCGGCTCGAAGCCGGCTGCGCGGAACTTCTCGACGAGGTCCTTGGCAGCTGCGTTCTTGCGCGGATCCGGAGCGAAGGTCATCAGCGTGCCGTCAACGGCGTCGCCGGCGATGGAAGCCAGTTCGTTCGAGACGATACCGTCGCCCGAGATGAACTGAGCCTTCAGGCCCTGGTCGGCAGCCTGGCGCTCGATGAGGCCGAACTCGGTGTGCAGGCCGCCCCAATAGACGACGTTGACGCCGGCTTCCTTCATCTTGGCGATGAGAGCGGAGAAGTCCTTGTCGCCGACGTTGACGCCTTCATAGATCACTTCCGTGATGCCGGCTTCGTTCGTCGCCTTCTTGGTTTCGTCTGCGAGACCCTGGCCGTAAGGCGTCTTGTCGTGCAGAACGGCGACCTTGCCATCCTTGAAGTTTGCAGCGATGAAGGCACCGGCTACCGCGCCCTGCTGGTCGTCACGGCCGCAGGTACGGAAGGTGTTCCACAGACCGCGTTCCGTGTAGGTCGGGTTGGTGGACGCCGGCGAGATCTGCAGAACGCCGTTTTCAGCGTAGATTTCCGAAGCCGGGATGGAAACGCCCGAGTTGAAGTGGCCGACAACGAACTTCACGCCGTCAGCAACGAACTTGTTGGCAACGGAAACGCCCTGCTTCGGGTCGGAGACGTCGTCGCCGAGCACGATCTTGACCTGCTCGCCGTTGATGCCGCCAGCTGCGTTGATGTCGGCAGCAGCCTGCTCGGCACCCTTCTGGAGCTGTGCGCCGAAGGCAGCGTTCGGGCCGGTCAGCGGGCCGCCGACGCCGATCAGGATGTCGGCCCATGCGTTGCCGCTGAATGCGACCATTGCAGCCAAAGCAACAGCCGACAGGAGAGACTTCTTCATTGTGTTACTCCCAAAATTAAACGCGGGCTCGTTTTCAACCGGTCGCAACACCCGCATCATTGCGCCGATATGCTTTATCCCGCGGCCAGGAGGCGGTCGCGGAGTTCCCTCTGGTTATTTAGACTTCCATGAAAAGAGCGAAGCCTTTTCATAGAGCCAGTAGTAGTTGTTGGTCATTTGCCGCGTGCGATAGTAGCGGTAACCGAGCGTAGCAAACAACAAAAGCACGGCGGTGTCCACGACATAGTACTGCACCGTCAGCATGCTGCCGTGGAACAGGGCGTGGTGGATGAAGCGGATGGCGACGCCGAGCAGAGCCACGTAGATCAGCAGCGTCGTATAGTTCTGCCAGTTCTCCGCAACGCTCTTGCCGGTGCGCCAGGCAGTCCAGCCGCCCATGATGACGGTGATGAACAGGAACTGCCAGATGGACGGTTCTTCGTAGAGAATTCCCTGCATTTTTTTCTCCTCTCGACCGCCCTAGTGGCGTCCACCTTCAAGATAGGCGGCGCGCACTTCCGGATTGGCCAGAAGTTCCTTGCCCGAACCGCTCATCGTCACCTGGCCGTTGACCATCACATAGGCCCGGTTGGAGAGCTTGAGAGCGGCGAAGGCGTTCTGCTCGACGAGGAACACGGTCAGGCCCTGCTCCTGGTTCAAGACCTTGATGGCGTCGAAGATCTGCTTGATGATCAGCGGCGCAAGACCGAGCGACGGCTCGTCGAGAAGCAGCAGCTTCGGACGCGCCATCAGCGCGCGGCCGATGGACAGCATCTGCTGCTCGCCGCCCGAAAGCGTGCCGCCGCGCTGGGCCTGGCGTTCCTTGAGGCGCGGGAAGAGCGTGAAGATCTTCTCCACGTCCTCGTTGAAGAACTTCAGATTGTCGAGGCTCGCGCCCATCTGAAGGTTTTCATAGACCGTCATGCGCGGGAAGATGCGGCGCCCTTCCGGCGATTGCGCAATGCGGCGACGCGCGATCAGATGCGTCGGCACGCGCGTGATGTCCTCGCCGTCGAAGGTGACCGTGCCGGTACGCGCCTGCGGACTGCCGCAGATCGTCATCATCAGCGTCGACTTGCCGGCGCCGTTCGCACCGATCAGGCTGACGATCTCGCCCCTCTTCACCTCGACATTGACACCGGCGAGCGCGCGGATGTTGCCGTAGTAGGTTTCCACGCCCTGGACGCTGAGAAGCGTATCACTCATGCGTGCGACCCTCCCTGCGGGCCTTCGCTCTCGGCGATAACCTCGATCTCTTCAATCACCTCTTCGACCTCATCGTCTTCCACACCGAGATAGGCCGCGATAACCTTCGGATCGTTCTTCACATGGTCCGGCGTGCCGTCGGAAATCTTCTGGCCATATTCGAGCACGACGACGTGGTCGGAGATTTCCATGACCACCGACATGTCGTGCTCGATGAGCAGGATCGACGTGCCGCTGTCTTTCCGGATCGAGCGCAGCAGCTCGTTGAGCGTCAGCGATTCCCGCGGGTTGAGGCCCGCCGCCGGTTCGTCGAGGCACAGGAATTCCGGCCCCGTGCACATGGCGCGGGCGATTTCCAGGCGGCGCTGCGCACCGTAGGGCAGGTCGCCCGCCGGATCGTCGGCGCGATCGATGAGGTTCGCCTTCTCCAGCCAGTATTTCGCGATATCGACCGATTCGCCTGCAGCCTTCTTGTAGGTCGGGAAACCGAGCAGGCCGAGGATCGTGTAGCCGGACGCCTTCATCAGCATGTTGTGCTGGGCGACGAGCAGGTTTTCCAGCACGGTCAGGCCCGAGAAGAGCCGGATGTTCTGGAACGTGCGCGCCACCTTGGCATCGCGATTGACCTCGAAGTCGGTCATGCGTTCCAGCAGGAACTCCTTGCCGCCCTTCTGGCGCATGGTGATCATGCCCATGGTCGGCTTGTAGAAGCCGGTCACGCAGTTGAAGACCGTGGTCTTGCCCGCACCGTTCGGGCCGATCAGCGCGGTGATATCGCCGCGATGCGCCTCGAAGGAGAGGTCGTTGATGGCCATGAGGCCACCGAAGCGCATCGAGAGATGCTCGACTTTCAGGATGGGATCGTTCGTCATGGTCTTTGTCGCTGTGTTCGTCGCCACGTTGGTCAGGGTCGCCATCAGCCGTGCCCTTCCTTGGTGAAGCTGCCGGAGACCGCCTTGCGTTCCTTGAGGAACGCTGTCGGCTCACGGCTTCCGACGAAGCCACGCGGCTTCCAGACCATTACCACCACCATCGCGATGCCGAAGATCAGCATGCGGTAGAGTTCCGGCGTGAAGTCCGGGCCGAAGACCGCCTTCAGGAAGGTCATCTCGCGCAGGAGCTCCGTGCCGCCGACCATCACCGCCGCAGCGATCGCGATGCCGACGAGCGAACCCATGCCGCCGAGAACCACGATGGCGAGGATGATCGCCGATTCGAGGAAGACGAAGCTTTCCGGGGAGACAAAGCCCTGGCGCACGGCGAAGAAGGAGCCGGCAAAACCGCCGAACATTGCGCCGATGGAAAAGGCCGTCAGCTTGGTCGTCACCGTGTTGATGCCGAGCGAGCGGCAGGCGATCTCGTCTTCACGCAGCGCTTCCCAGGCCCGGCCGATCGGCATGCGGCGCAGCTTGATCGTCACATAGGCGGTCAGCAAAGCGAGTGCGAGGATGAGATAGAACAGGAAGATCTTGTAGTAGGCCGACGACATGGGTAGGTCGAAGGCCTTGGCGAAGTTGTTCGGCGCGCTGACGTCGAAGGACCAGATGCCGAAGACCGAGGCTTTCGGAATGCCGGAGACGCCGAAGGTGCCCTTGGTGACTTCCGTCCAGTTGATCAGCACCAGGCGGATGATTTCCCCGAACGCGAGCGTCACGATGGCGAGATAGTCGCCCTTGAGGCGCAGCACCGGGAAGCCGAGGATCATGCCCCAGAAGGCGGCGAGGATACCGGCGAGCGGCAGGAGCACCCAGAAGGAGAAGCCGAACTGCTGCGACAGCAGCGCGTAGGAATAGGCGCCCACCGCATAGAAGGCGACATAGCCGAGGTCGAGCAGGCCGGCGAGGCCGACCACGATGTTCAGGCCCCAGGCAAGCATCACGTAGATGAGGATCTGGATGCCGAAATTGTCGACCCACTTCAGCGAGCCCTGCACGCCGAACAGCATGACCATAAGGGGCGGATAGACGAGCAGCGCGACGATCGCGATCTTCGAGAAGTTGCGCTTGAAGAAGCTGAATTCCTCGTCCACGGGCCTGGCCGCGGCACTCGCCTTGCGGGCTGCCGCCCAGGGCCGCAGATAGGCGACCGAGAGGAAGCGGCCGACGGCGGCGACGATCACGAAGATCGCCAGCAGCCCCCAGCGCTGGTTGATCACCAGCTCGTTGCGGATGTTCTGCGTGGTCTCGAGACCGACGAAGAGGACGAAGAGGCCGAGCGAGATGACGCCGGCATAAAAGCCCTCGCGCAGAGCCTGCGCCGTCAGGTTACCGCCGGCGCGCTCAGACGTGTTTGCAATGTTGGTCATGGATCAAACCTTCTCGACTTCCGGTCGTCCGAGAATACCGGACGGCTTGAAGATCAGGACGATGGCGAGGATGGAGAACGTCGCGACGTCCTTGTAGTCGATGGTGAAGTAGGCGGACCAAAGGCTCTCGATGAGACCGATGAGCAGGCCGCCCAGAACCGCGCCCGGAAGCGAGCCGATGCCGCCCAGAACCGCGGCCGTAAAGGCCTTGACGCCCGGAATGAAGCCATCGGTGAAGACGGTCACGCCGTAATACATCAGGTACATCGTGCCGGCGACGGCCGCGAGCGAGGCGCCCATGATGAAGGTCACGGAGATCGTCCGGTCGACGTCGATGCCGAGCAGCGCCGCCATCTTGCGGTCCTGTTCGGTTGCCCGTTGCGCTCTACCCAGCGAGGTCTTGTTGACGATATACCAGAAGGTCGTCAGCAGGATGACCGTCAGCACCATGATGATCAGCTGTTTCAGCGAGATCGAGATGCCGAAGACGTTGTAGACCGACGATACCAGCGGCGGGATCGGCTTGTTGCGCGGACCCTGCGTGACCTGGATGAAGTTCGACAGCGCGATCGACATGCCGATGGCGGTGATCAGCGGCGCCAGGCGGAACGAACCGCGCAGCGGCCGATAGGCCACCTTTTCGATCGTCCAGTTCCACAAGGATGCCGTCAGCATGGCCGCAGCGATCATCACCAGCAGCAGCAAAACCACCGGAAGACCGGCAAACACGCTGGTGAGGAGAAGGAAGACGATGAGAGCGGCGAACCCGCCCAGCATGAAGATATCGCCATGGGCGAAATTGATCATGCCGATGATGCCGTAAACCATGGTGTAGCCGATGGCTATCAATCCATAGATAGATCCAAGCGTCAGCCCATTGACGAGCTGCTGGACAAAATATTCCATTTGCAATCCCCCGGATGCGGTTCCTGATCGGCCACATCTCTTGTTCTTAACGCTCTTTTTTGAGCTTGTTAGACGAAGGGGATTCCATACCGCTTTCGATACAAAAGGGAAGCCCAAAAAGCCGGGATCGACAATTTCTTTAGCAAGAACGGTTAAATGACGCATTTAACGCCAGGGAAACCAAAAAATCGGCAGGAAAAGCCGCGCCCTTGCCCGAAAAGATGCATGAAAGCAGCAGGCGGCGCTGTCCCGTTTTGAGACAGCGCCGCCTGAACGGAACACTCAGCCGCGCATTTTCGCGCCCGAAGGGTCGAACAGCGGTTCCGGCTGCGGGCGCGCCGCCAGGATCTCGCCAAGCAGCTCGATCGACCAGCCGCTTTCGACGTCGGCGATCTCCTTCGGCACGTAGCCGACCGCGACGGAAACGCCGGCCGCATGGGCATACCCGCCCGACGTCACCCAGCCGCGCACTTCGCCGTCGAGATAGATCGGCTCGTCGCCGATGACGTCCGCATCCTTCGCGTCCAGGGTGAAGGTGCGCAGGCGCAGTGCCCCGCCTGATTCGCGCTCGGCCTTCGCCGCCGCCTTGCCGATGAAGTCGGCGTCCTTCTTGACCGCCACGAAACGCTCCAGCCCGGCTTCGAGCGGCCCGTAGAGCGGACGGTATTCGCGCGACCAGCTTCCATAGGATTTTTCGAGGCGGAGCGCGTTCAGCGCGCGCAACCCGAAGAGCTTGATGCCGAATTCGGCACCGGCCTCCAGCAGGAGATCGTAGAGGTAACGCTGGTATTGCGGCTTCATCCAGATTTCGTAGCCGAGGTCGCCGGTATAGCTGACGCGCCCGACGATCGCCGGCGCCATGCCGAGATCCATGCGGCGCACCGCCATGAAGGGGAAGGCCGGGGTCGAAAGGTCCTGGTGCGTCAGCTTCTGCATCACCTCGCGCGCCTTCGGCCCGGCGATCGCGAGCCCGACGAGCGCGAGGTTGAGCGCTTCGAGCGTCACCGAACCGTCCTTCGGCAGGTGCGTCTCGAACCACCGCATGTGATAGTCCTCGGCAATGCCGGAGCCGATGAGCAGGAAATCCCCCTCGCCGAGCTTCGCCAGCGTGAAATCGCCGATCAGCTTGCCGTCGTCCTTCAGCATGGGCGCCAGCGTCATGCGGCCGGTCGCGGGAATGCGGCAGGTGAGCAGCCGGTCGAGCCAGGCCTCCGCGCCCTCCCCCTTCACCGCATATTTGGCAAAGCCCGAGGTCTCCATCAGGCCGACGCTCTCGCGCACGGCCTTCGCTTCCGCGCAGACCGTGTCGAAGTCGGTCGAGCGGCGCCACGAGAAATGGTCCTCGACACCCTTCGGCGCGAACCACAGCGGCTGTTCCAGGCCATAGGACGCTCCGAAGACGGCACCGGCCTCCTTCAGCTTGTCGTAGATCGGCGTCGTCAGCAGCGGGCGACCGGCCGGCAGCTCCTCGTTCGGATAGCGGATCGAGAAGCGGCGCGAATAGTTTTCGCGGACCTTGGCATTGGTATAGGCGAGCGTCGCGAAGTCGCCGTAGCGCGAGACATCCATGGCGAAGACGTCGAAGCCGGGGTCGCCGTGGATCATCCAGTTGGCGAGCGCCAGCCCCACGCCGCCGCCCTGACTGAAGCCCGCCATGACCGCGCAGGCCGACCAGTAATTCGTCATGCCGCGCACCGGGCCGACGAGCGGATTGCCGTCCGGCGAGAAGGTGAAGGGGCCGTTGATGATCTTCTTGATGCCCGCCTTGTTGAAGGCCGGGAAATGGCGGAAGCCGACTTCCAGCTCCGGCGTGATTCGCTCGATGTCCTCCGCCAGAAGCTCGTGGCCAAAATTCCAGGGCGTGGTGAGCGGCGACCACGGGCGGCAGGCCTTTTCATAGGTGCCCATCAGCATGCCGTTGCGCTCCTGGCGGAGATAGATTTCTCCGTCGAAGTCGACGCAGTGCATCAGCTCCTTGCCGCGCGTCTGGTTGAACTCGATGACCTCGGGCATATCCTCGGTGATGAGATACATGTGCTCCATGGCGAGCACCGGCAGCTCCAGCCCCACCATGCGGCCCACTTCGCGCGCCCAGAGGCCGCCGCAGTTGACGACATGTTCTGCGACGATCTCGCCCTTGTCAGTGATGACGCGCCAGGTGCCGTCCTCGCGCTGCACGAGGTCTTCCACCTTGGTGTGTAGGTAGATGTCGGCGCCGTTCTTCTTGGCGGATTTGGCATAGGCATGCGTCGTGCCATAGGGATCAAGATGGCCTTCGACGGGATCGAACACCGCGCCGACGAACTGGTCGGGATCGAGCAGCGGCATCAGCTCATGCGCTTCCTTCGGCGTCAGAAGGTGCGCGTCGAGGCCCATGTAGCGGCCCTTGGCAAGGATGGACTTCATCCAGTCGAACCGGTCCTTGGTGGACGCCAGCATCATGCCGGAGGTCATGTGCAGGCCGATATCCTGGCCGGAATAATCCTGGATCTCCTTGTAGAGCTCCACCGTATATTTCTGCAGCTTGGCGACGTTCGGGTCACCGTTGATCGTGTGCATGCCGCCGGCCGCATGCCAGGTCGAGCCGGAGGTCAGCTCCGAACGCTCGACGAGCACGACATCGGTCCAGCCGAATTGCGTGAGATGATAGAGGACGGAACAGCCGACGACGCCGCCCCCGATGACGACGACCCTTGCATGGCTCTTCATGAAAAACTCCGGCTTTCGGCGGGTTGAAGGGAATTGCGGCGAACGAAGCGCAGCCTATTTTGTCCCCCGGATGCCCGACAAGCCCGTGGTGCGAAACCTCATGTCGCTTTGCCGATTTTGTCAGCGCGTGGCGAAATCCACCGACAGGTCGAAGCTCCGCGCCATCACCTTCAGGTCACCCACCAAAGCCTCGGCAAAGCTGCGCATCACGACGAGATCGAAGCTCGTTTCCCCTGTGCGGGCGAGGTTGACCGAGAGATGGTTGCACAGGACGTTCGCCGCACGGCCGACCGGGAAGGCTTCCGGATGCAGATCGACAGCAATGCCGTTCACCAGGATGCGCGCGGCATCCGGGCCGGACAGCGTCAGCGCGACGCGGCCATGGCTCTGGTCCGCGACGAAGGCGAAATGGCCGAGGCGCAGGCCGAGTTCGGCGGCGAGCGTTTCCGGCGCATGCACCTCGGAGAGCACCAGCCATTCGCCGGGGCCGGAAAAGCGGGCCTCGAACTCGCCATTGGCAACCAGGATGCCCGCTGCCTCGGCCGTCTGGCCGGGCGCCGCCAGCACCGTGGCGATCGCCGTCGTGCGGTGGGCGGCGAGGTGATTGACCCGCCGCTCGGAAATCGCGCCGATCATGCCGTCCAGCGCATGCACCGCCTGATAATCGTAAGCCATCGCCCTCACCTCACGCCATCAGCTTGCGGTTTTCCGGATCGACGAAGACCGGATCGCAGACCTCCGCCATCGCCTCGACGCCGCGCAACTGGTCCCAAACGACGATTTTCTCGCCATAACGCTCACGGCCGGACTTGAGGAAGCCAAGCGCAATGTGGCTGCCGAGCGTCGGCGAAAAGCAGGCGGAACTCACCCAGCCTTGGTCGTTCAGCGTCGAAGGCTTCGCGCCGTCCTTCAGCAGGTGCGCGCCAGCGCGCATGTCCTTGTCCGCCTCCAGCGCGCGAAGGCCAACGAGTTGGGCGCGATCCGCCGCAGTCAGGCCGAATCGCGTCGACAGCCGCTTGCCGATGAAATCCGGCTTGGCCGAACCCATCATGCGGCCGAGCCCGGCATCGTCCGGCGTCACGCGGCCGTCGAGTTCGGCATGCGTCACATGCCCCTTCTCGATGCGCAGCACGTTCAACGCCTCGACGCCATAGGCGCAGAGCCCGTGCGGCTGGCCCGCCCGCATCAGCGCATCCGCCACCGCCTCGCCATAACCCGCCGGCACCGCCAGCTCATAGGCTAGCTCGCCGGAGAAAGAAATGCGGAAGAGCCGCGCCTTCAGATTGCCCTTCAGCCGCACCTCGCGCGCGGCGAGGAAGGGGAAAGCGGCAGGCGACAGGTCATCCTCGACGACGGCTTGCAGGATGGCGCGCGCCTTCGGCCCGGCAATCGACATCTGCGCCCATTGGTCGGAGACGGAGAGGAAGCGCACGCGCAACTCCGGCCACAGCGCCTGCGCGGCGAACTCCATATGCGAGAGCACGCCGCCCGCAAGGGCCGTCGTGGTCGTGACGAGGAAGTGCTCCTCCGCCAGCCGGCTCACCGTGCCGTCGTCATAGACCATGCCGTCCTCGCGCAGCATCAGGCCGTAACGGGCCTTGCCGACCGGCAGTTTCAGCACGGGATTGCAATAGAGCCGGTTCAGGAACTCGGCTGCATCCGGCCCGAAGACCTCGATTTTTCCGAGCGTCGAGACATCGCAGAGGCCGGCATTTTCGCGAACATTCCTGACTTCCCGGTCGACGCTCTCGCGCCAGGTCTTTTCGCCCGCTTTCGGGAACCAGGAGGAGCGATACCAGAGCCCGGCATCGATGAAGACCGCGCCGTTGCGCGCCGCCCAGCCATGCAGCGGCGAGCGGCGGGTCGGCATATTGTGTTCGCCGACCGATGTGCCGGCGAGCGCGCCGAAGGAGACGGGCGTGTAGAACGGCCGGAAGGTGGTGGTGCCGACTTCGGCGGGGCTGACGCCCCGCATGGTCGCGAGAATGCCGATGGCATTGATATTGCCGAGCTTGCCCTGGTCCGTCGCCATGCCGCCCGTCGTATAGCGCTTGGCGTGTTCGACATGGCCGAACCCTTCGCGCACGGCAAGGCCGAGATCCTTGGTGTGCACGTCGTTCTGGAAATCGACGAAGGCCTTGGATTTCGCCCCCGGCACATGCCAGAGCGCCGTGAAGGACGGATCGATCTCCTCGCCGATGGAAGGGCGCTCGAAGCCGGCAACGGGCCGCCCGAGGCTCTCCACGATAGCCAATGCCTTGCGCGCGCCATCCTCGAAACATTCCGACAGGCGATAATGCCCTGCCGCGGCACCGGCCATCACCAGCCCCGCACCCGCTTCCGGCGCCAGGAACGCCTGCAAGGCTTCCGACCAGACCGCTTTGCCGCCGCGCTGACAGGCGAGGTGGATGACGGGGCTCCAGCCGCCGGACATCGCCACGGCATCGCAGGCGATCAACTCTTCGAAACCGCCGCGATCGGTAACGATGGCGCGGACACGCTGGCGCCCCTTCGTATCGACGACGGAACCGCCGCGAACCAGCCGCACGCCCGCCGGCGCGCTGTCGGCGGCATCCGCGCGACTATCGATGAGGGCCGCGACCTCGATGCCATGCGCCACGAGGTCCTGCGCCGTGCGATAACCGGACGCTCCGTTGGTGAACACCGCAACGGATTTCCCGGCAGCCACGCCGAAACGGTTGGCATAGGTGCTGACGGCGCTCGCCGTCAGGATGCCCGGCCGGTCGTTGCCGCCGAAGACCAGCGGTCGTTCTTCCGCGCCGGTGGCGAGGATCGCGTGTTTCGCCACGATGCGCCACAAACGCTCGACGGGTTTGCCGGGATCGATGGTCACGCCGTGCTTCTGCACCCGCTCGACCGCGCCGAAGACATTGTCGTCGTACCAGCCGAACACCGTGGTGCGCGGCAGGAGCGTGACATTCGCATGGTTCTGGAGTTCATCGATGGCGCGCCGGGCAAAGACATAGGGCGCCTCGCCATCCAGCTTTGTCGTCTCGGACAGCAGCGCACCACCCAGAACGAAATCCTGCTCGGCGAGAAGCACGCGCAAGCCCGACCGGGCAGCGGTGAGCGCGGCGGCAAGGCCGGCCGGGCCGGAGCCGACGACGAGCAGGTCGCAATGCGCCCAGCTTTTTTCATAAGCGTCCGGATCGCGCGGCAGGCTTGTGCGGCCGAGGCCGGCGGCGCGGCGGATCAACGGCTCATAGACCTTTTCCCAGAAGGCGGCAGGCCACATGAAGGTCTTGTAGTAGAAGCCGGCCGAGAGGAAGCGCGACATCAGGTTGTTCACCGCGCCGATATCGTAGGCGAGGCTCGGCCAGCGGTTCTGGCTGATGGCTTCGAGGCCATCGTAGAGTTCAGCGACCGTCGCCTTGGTGTTCGGGTCGCGGCGTTCGCCGCTGCCGATGGTCACCAGCCCATTCGGCTCGGACGGCCCGGCCGTCACGATGCCGCGCGGGCGGTGGTATTTGAAGCTGCGGGCGACGAGCAGGCGGTCATTGGCAATGAGCGCCGAGGCGAGCGTATCGCCGGCATGGCCTGTGAGCGGCGCCCCGTCGAAGGAGAAGCGCACCGCATGGCTGCGGTCGACGAGGCCGCCGGTGGCGAGGCGATAGGCGGTCATCGCTCGCCTCCCCTTCCCGCCGCGGCATCGCTGACGGAAAACACCTCATGGGTAAAATTGTCCCGCTCCACCACCAGCCAGCGCCGGCAGCCGGCCACATGCTGCCAATGCTCGCGGATGCGGCCGCGCGGATTGGCGCGCACATGCACGTAATTGTTCCACGCCTCGTCGGCCGCCAGCGGCGCGGGACGAACCGGTGTCGCATCGCCGCGGATGAAAAACTCTTCCTTGGCGCGTGTGCCGCAATGCGGACAGGAAATCAGGCTTGCCATCACTCACTCAATGCAGGTTCGGCTGGGTGCCCACACCCGCCTCGTCGATCGGGAAGCCGCGCTCGAAACGATCGAGCCTGAGCGCGCGCGCCACATGATGGCTTTCGCCCTTGGCAATCAGGTGCGCGAAGCAGAAGCCGGAGGCCGGCGTCGCCTTGAAGCCGCCGTAACACCAGCCGCAGTTCAGGTAGAGGTTTTCAATCGGCGTGCGGTCGATGATCGGCGAACCATCCATCGACATGTCCATGACGCCGCCCCAGGCGCGCAGCACCCGCACGCGCGAAAGGCCGGGAATCATGGTGACGCCCTCCTCCATGACATGCTCGGCCGTCGCGAGGTTGCCGCGTTGCGCATAGGAGGAATAGCCGTCGATCTCCGCGCCGAAGACCAGACCGCCCTTGTCGGACTGCGATATATAAAAATGTCCGGCACCATAGGTGATGACGTGGTCGATGCAGGGTTTCAGTCCCTCGGTGACGAAAGCCTGCAGCACATGGCTCTCGATCGGCAGCTTCAGCCCGGCCATCTCGCCGACACGCGACGTATTTCCGGCAGCAGCCAGCGCCAGCTTGTCGCAGCCGATGAAACCCCTCGTCGTCTCGACGCCGGTGACGGTACCGTTTTCGCGGCGAATACCGGTGACCTCGCAATTCTGGATGAGATCGACGCCGAGCCGGTCCGCGCCCCGCGCAAAACCCCAGGCAACGGCATCGTGCCGCGCCGTGCCGGCGCGCTTTTGCAGCAAGCCACCCATGATGGGGAAGCGCGCATGTTCGAAATTGAGGAAGGGCAGCATCTTCTTCAGCGACTCGCGGTCGAGAAGCTCGGCCGCAACGCCCTCCATCATCATGGCGTTGCCGCGACGGATATACTGATCGCGCTGGCCGTCATTGTGGTAGAGGTTGATGATGCCGCGCTGCGAGAACATTACATTGTAATTGAGCTCCTGCTCCAGCCCTTCCCAGAGTTTCAGCGAAAACTCGTAGAACGGCTCGTTGCCGGGCAGCATGTAGTTGGAGCGCACAATCGTCGTGTTGCGCCCGACATTGCCGGAGCCGAGATAACCCTTTTCGACGACCGCGATGTTGCGGATGCCGAATTCCCGGGCGAGGTAATAGGCCGTCGCGAGCCCATGCCCGCCGCCACCGACGATAATCACGTCGTAATGCGTCTTCGGTGCCGGCTCGCGCCAGGCGGGCGTCCAGCCGAGGTTTCCGGCAAAGGCTTGCTTGAAGATCGAAAGGGCGGAATAGCGCATGCAGAATCCTGGATCAGTCGCCCCACATTCGCATATGCAGCACAAACAGCAAGGCCGGCGGCGTCTTGCCGCACCGGAAACTTTCCGCGTGCAATGGCGAGGCGCGGCATTTGCTTTCGCGCCGCCCCGCGTCTAAGGCATGGGCAAGAAACGGCAGGACGAGACGCATGCAGCCAGACAGGACAGAGCTGAAGCAGGTAATGGAAAGCGCAGCCCTTGCCGCCGGGCGCGCGATCATGGCCATCCATCGCGCCGGGGCGGACGTGCACTACAAGTCGGACCGCTCGCCGGTGACCGCCGCCGACGAGGAAGCCGAACGGCTCATTCTGGAGGCGTTGGCGCTGCATTTTCCGACGATCCCGGTGGTCGCCGAAGAGGCCGTCGCCGCCGGCAGCGTGCCGGATATTTCCGGCGGCACCTTCTTCCTCGTCGATCCGCTCGACGGCACGAAGGAATTCATCGCCGGCCGCAGCGAATTCACCGTCAATATCGCGCTGATCCGCGACGGCGCCCCGATTGCCGGCATCGTCTATGCGCCTGCGCTGTCGGTGGGTTTCGTCGCCGGAGAGGATCGGGCGGAGCGGTTCGAGGTGACGGGCGAAACCGAGATTTCCCGGCGCCAGGCCATCGGCTGCCGCAGCCGCGGCAATGCACTGACGGCGGTCGCAAGCCGCTCGCATGCTACGCCGGAAACCGCGCGTTTTCTCGACGACCACGGCATCGACGCCTGCACGGCGATCGGCTCCTCGCTGAAATTCTGCCTTGTCGCGGAAGGGCTTGCCGACGTCTATCCGCGCTTCGGCCGCACCATGGAATGGGATACCGCCGCGGGCGATGCCGTGCTGCGCGCCGCCGGTGGCATCACCCACACGCTGGATGGCAGCCCCCTCCTCTACGGCAAGACCAACCAGGCGAGCGACGCGGACTTCGCCAACCCGAATTTCATCGCCGCGAGCGCGGATTGGCGCGCGGATCCAGCGGCGAACACAAAATAACCAGATTGCTCGACGAGGAATGCGCGCCGATCGCAAAGGCACCGGCTGAAGGAGGCTTATCCCCTTCTTTCCCGGCGGATGTACGGCATTTCCCGCCACTGGTCGAACGCGGCATTTTTATTGTCTGTAAAGGCAAATTCGAATAAGTTGCGGCGACAAGCATCGAGGCGACAAACCAGTTTGCTGTTGGAAAAAGAGTGAGCCGACGTGAAAGATGAAAACGCGCCCGTCGCGGCGGAAACCCCGACCCACGTCGACGACCAGACGAGCAGCCTGCTCGATCTCGCCAAGAAGCGCGCGCAACAGCGCGTTGCGGACCAGAAAATCGTGAGGATGAAGCAGGCGCCCGCCAGGCGCAGGGTCGAGCCGGAGATCGGCGACGAGGAAACCCTCCGCTCGCGTGTGGAGCCGCGGGTACGCAAGCCCGTCGACATTACCAAGAGCGTCCTGACCCTGCCCGACATGCCGAAGCAGAAGAAGGAGCGGCCCTGGGCGCTCATTTCCTTCGTGCTGGCAGTCATCGTTCCGACGATCCTGAGCGGGCTCTATTATATCTTCGTCGCGACCCCGCAATATGTGGTCGAGACGCAGTTTTCCGTTCGGGGTGCGCAGCAGGCGTCCCTCAACGCGCTCGGCCTGACCGGGCTCGTGGGCGGCGCCGCCCAGGCGGGCGATTCCTACATCGTCACCGACTATATCCATTCCTCGCAGATCCTGCCGGATATCAAGGATCAAACGGGCCTCGACATCCGGACGGTCTATTCGCGCCCGGCAATCGATTTCCTCTATCGCGAGAACGATACGAGGCCGCTCGACGAGTTCCGCGATTACTGGCGGGACATGGTCGAGATCAGCTACAATTCGACCACCGGCAACGTGACGATGCGCGTCTTCGCCTTCTCGCCGACGGACGCAAAGCAGGTGGCGGATTCGGTTCTCACCGTTGCTGAAAACCTGGTCAACACACTTTCCGACAAGTCCCGCAGGCAGTTCATCGAGGTTGCCAATCACCAGGTTGCGCGCTCGGAAGAACGCCTGCGCAACATCCGCAACCAGATCACCGACCTGCGCATCACCGAGCAGGCCGTCGACCCGACCGCCGTCGCGACGATGGAAGCAACCATCATCAGCTCGCTGGAGCAGGAACTGGCCTCGCTTCGCACGCGCTACAAAGCCCTGGTCGATTCGATCAGCAAGGATGCGCCCTCCGCCCGCGTCATCGAGCGGCAGATCAGCGCGCTCGAGGCACAGCTCGTAGAACAGCGGAACCGGATCAGCGGCGAGAACGAAAGCGACGATCCCACCAGCAAGACGACGCGTAGCGGCATGGATGGCGGCCGCGCGTTGCCGGCGATGATTGACCGCTTCACCGAACTCGGCGTCGAGCAGGAATTCGCCGTCAAGGCCTATACGACCTCGCTCGCCGCACTCGAGACGGCCATGCAGGAAGCCCAGAAGCAGGAGCGTTATTTCGCGGTTTACGTGCCGCCGCGGGAGCCGGAAATCGCGCTCTATCCGCTTGGCGCCGTGAACACGGCCATCGTCCTTGCGGCGGCGGCCTGCCTCTGGCTCATCGGCTACTTCGCCTTCCGGTCCGTGAAGGATCACGCGATCTGATCGCGCTGCAGAAACGAGTGGCGTCATGGCCCTGCTAGCTGAAAAACCCCTGAGCTACGCCCTGCGCGAGAACGCGCGGGTGATTTCCGCCCTCGTCGTGCGCAGCGCGGTGACGCGGTTCGGCGAAAGCCGCCTCGGTTTCGTCTGGATCCTCATCGAGCCCGCCGCCTATATCGGCATCTTCCTGCTCATCCATGCCGGCATGAAGGCGCAGATCCCCTTTGGCGACAATGCGCTGCTGTTCATCCTCGCCGGCGTGTTCGGGTTTCGCATGACGCGCGGCATTTCGCGCAAAACGGAACGCGCGATCTCCAACAACCAGCCGATGCTGACCTATCCGCTCGTGCGCCCGCTCGATACGATCATCGCGACCTTCTTGCTGGAATCGACGATCTGGCTGATCATCTGCGCCCTGTTCATGTGGGGTCTTGCGATTTCGCTAGACCGGGACGTCATCGTCTATCCCGGTGAATTCACGGAATGCATGTTCGCCATCCTCTATTTCGCTTTCTCCTATGCTGCGTTTAACGCGATGGCGGGGTCGCTCATACCGCGTTACGACACGTTCATGAGCATGGTGAGCATGCCCCTGATGCTGCTGTCCGGCGTCTTCTTCATGCCTGCGGAAATGCCGCCGAGTTTTCAGGCCGTCCTGTGGTGGAACCCCTTCATGCATTGCGTGGAATGGTTCCGCACCTCCACATATCTCGATTACAATGCTCTTCTCAGCAAGTCCTACTTGCTCGGCCTATCAACTGCGCTGTTGACCTCCGCGCTCATCTTGGAACGGGTTTTCCGTAGCAGGATCATAAGCGCATGATCATCTTCGACAATGTCAGCAAGGCCTATCCTCGCCCCGGTGGCGGCAAGAAGATTATCCTCGACCGGTTCACCGCGGCCTTCCGCCCGGGCACCAATGTCGGCATCCTCGGACGCAACGGCGCCGGCAAGTCCACGCTGATGAGCCTGATTTCCGGCGGCGAAATGCCGGATTCCGGGCGCATCCTGCGTGAGGGCAAAATTTCCTGGCCGCTCGGCTTCAACGGCGGTGTGCACGGCAAGCTGACAGGCGCCCAGAACACGCGCTTCATCGCCGATATCTACGGCAAGAACCGCAATCACGTATTGGATTTCGTCGCCGACTTTTCCGAGCTCGGCGCCTATCTCGACATGCCGGTCAAGACCTATTCCGCCGGCATGAAGGCGCGGCTCTCGTTCGGCATCTGCATGGCGATCGGGTTTGAATATTACCTGATCGACGAGGTGATCGCGGTCGGCGACTCCACCTTCAAGCAGAAGTGCAAGGACGTCTTCGACGAACGGCGCGAGAACGCCACCCTGCTTCTCGTCTCCCACTCTTCCGGCCTGCTGCGGTCGTTCTGCGACATCGGCGGTGTCATGAACAACGGCCAGCTCACCTTCTATAACGACATTGAAGAAGCAATCGAGGTCCACGAGGAAATCCTTCGGACCTCCTCGGCCAACCAGCGCCGTTCCGCCTGAGTTTTTCTAAGAAGCGCAAACGCCTAAGCCCCGGGAGCGTCCCGAGGGCTTGAAAAAGGCATGTCTATGAGAGATTAGCCGGCCCTACTGCGATTGCGCGAGCAGGGGCAGGACGTTGCTGGCCCGGGGAAGCTGGCCCGCGGCCCGTGCTTCCTCGTCCATGGCGCGAAGCTTTTCCAGAAGCGAATTGGTCGCGACCTCGATGCCCTCATAGGCGTAATAATCGCCGGGATGCAGGCATTGCTGGGCAATCCAGTTGAGGTAGTCGCGCCGCAGCGCCGCCGAGCCCACATGGCCGGACGACCAGAAACTATCGAGCTCGATGCCCTTGTTGACGCAGAAGGCGAGCGAGGGATGGCGGTAGAAGGCCTGCCCGAGAACGGCAAGCGGAATGCCGTGCTGAAGCGCCGACAGGCCGGACGTGCTGTTGATCGTCACCATGCCCGCCGCGTGCCGCGTCATCAGGCCGAGCGAACCGCTGTCGAGAATGTGGATACGCTCAGAGACGTTGTTGAGCACGCCGACCTGGCGGATGAACTGCTTGTCCTGGCTGTGCCCGCGCTCCATCGGATGGATCTTGAACACCAGCTGATGGGTCGGCGGCGCATTTCGCGCGAAGGACACGATCGTCTTGAGGATGAGCTTCTGGTTGTTCCAGCCGCTCGCTGCCGCACCCAGCTGGCTGTCGTCATGCACCTGCAGCGGCACCAGATAATATTTCTTGTCGTGATGCTCCAGCAGCCGTTCCATGCTGCGGTAATTGCTGCCGAGGTTGCGGAACTTCCGGTAATAATTCTTGACCCAGTAGAAGGCCTCGGGCGCAAGCGACCGCTTGTGCTTGTGGAACAGCTTGCGTTCGCTCAGCGTCGAAAAGATGCCGCGCACGGAGAAATAGGTAAAGGCGTAGGTTGCCATCGCGCCGAAGGACGAGGGGTAATTCGTCGTTCGCGGGCGCTCCCGGCGCTTGTCCTCGTCCTTTTCGGACGGCAGAAGGCCGGCGATCGGCGAACGCCAATTGTTGCCGCCGGTCTCCATCGTCACGAAGCCGGGACGGATATAACCCTCTTCCAGGCTGAGCACGGGGATGTTCGCCGCAGCGCATTGCTCGATCGCGATCTTGTGGATATCGCGCTCGCAGCCGAAGAGAACCACATAGTCGAAGCCATGCTCGCCGACGATTTCGGTGAACCAGTCGCGCCAGACGTCCGCGGTGCCGGAAAAATGCAGGATCTTGTTGCCGCGAGCAAAAAGCCGGTCGCCGGCATTGAAACAGATGCGCCAGGTGTCGAAGCCGCTGTCGTTGAGCAGCGCCTGGGCCTTGCGGAAGAACGGGCCGACCGGACCCTGCAACAGGAGCACGCGCGGCGCACTCTTGGAGGGAAAGCGCTTGGACAGTTTGCGCCGCAGCGACAGATTGATCAGCCGGGATCCACGCGCAGCACCGTTGGCTTCGGCGTCGGAGCGGCCAACCTTCATATCGTTATCATGCTGTACGCTCATGACAGGTCGGCTCTACTCAAAATGTGATGCTGGGTAGAATGGTATTCGCACAAAGGCGCCGTTTTAGCAACCACATCTACTCTATTCCCCGATTTTTGCCGCCGGCCCCTCGACTGGCAGATGCTCGCATCCTGCGGCGACTCGGACCGTCCCACGGTTTCGAGCCAAGTTTACCGCAACCGCGAGTCGCGAAGCAACACCCCGACACGGTTGATTTGTTGCGCCGCACACAAAAAGAGCTTCTTCGCCAGTCCGGGCGATTTCAAGGCGCCGGCGGAAATTTCTTCCACCAGGTCCTCCGGCCGGCATGGCAAACCGCTCAGCGGGTGCACATAGAGCGGGTAGAGAATCAGGCTCGCGGCGACGAGCGTCTCCAGGTCGATACGGCGCGTCCGGCGGGGAATGGCCAAGCGATCGTCGGTGAGCCCCCAGCCCGCATAGAACGGTGCGCCGTGAACCCCGACGGCCTTGCCGCGCAGCAGCGCCTCGAAGCCGGCGAGCGAGGTCATGGTCTCGACCCGGTCCGCCCAGCCGATCCATTGCAGGATATCGCCGCTGCCGACGGTGAGATCGGCTTCCTGCGGCGCGGCACCGCCGTCACGCACACCGGAAACCACGTCCGGATGCGCCTTGTAGACGATGAAGGCCTCGGGGAAGAGTGCGCGAACGGCGGCCACGAGCGCAGCATTGGAGCGGGTGTCGGGGGAGCCGTAGCGGATGGAGGCGTCCTTCTCCACCTGCCCCGGCACGAGGATTTTGGCCCGCCCTTCCGCCACGACCGGCAGATCGGCATCCGTCCCGAGATTGTATTTGGAAACGCCGCGCTGGATCAGCAGGCGGACGAGATCACGCGCCCGGGCCTTGAGGCTTTCATCGAAATCGCCATGGGCGATCAGCGCCTCCAGCCGGCTTTCGCCGCGCGCGTCGTAATAGACATGCTCGCCATCGAGTGCGACGGAGGACGGCATCGTCAGGTTGACGCCAAGCCCCCGGGACCGGATGAAACCGTCTTCGAGCCGGATGGCCGGCACGTCGCCTGGCAAAGCCGCATCGCTGCCCCAGACGGCGACAATCCCCTCTGCCGCCCGCGCACGCCCCGCGGCGACTTCGAGCGAGCGCTGATGCACCGGTCCCCCTGCCATGCCCTTCAGGAAGGGCGTCATCGCCGTGCGCTTCCAGGGAGAAAATCCGACAGTGAAAACCTTGCGCGCGATGCGCGCACGCTGGTTACGCACCGTGATCGCCTGCTGCATGGCATGTTCCGGCGTTGAGGGCTGTCGCGTGTGCAGGTCAAGATAGAGCGAATAGTCGATATAGGCGGCGTGGAAGACCTGCTCCAGCGAGGCCGGCGACCGCCCGGCGGACAGGCCATTGTGATCGACGGTGAGGCCGCGGCCGGAATAATAGGTGGTGCCGAAACAATGGACCTCGCGGTCCGCCATCAGCGCCTCGAAGCCGAGCTGGCTCGACACGGTGTAGACGCTGTCGGCCGCTTCCAGCAGCGGCCAGGGGTTCATGCGGCCGGGCACGATAATCTCGATGCCCATGGCGGTCGCCGCTTGTCGCAAAAGACTACGGTCACCCGCCGCCGGATGCATGCGCACGACCAGCGTCTTGCCCGGATTGTTGGCAGCCGCATGCTCCAGCATGGCGCGAAAACTCGCCGCACTCGCCCCCGCCCCGGCAATCGAGGCATCGCCCGCCACCTGGTCGACGAGCAGCACGAACGGCCGGCCCACCGGCACGCCGGCGGCCGCGGGCGTGAGCAGCGGGCTGTTGTTGTATTTCGACAGGCGCTCATGACGCAGCAGCGCCATCAGCCGGCGCGCCCGGTCGAGCGCTGCGGCGTCGGTCACCGGCCGGGAGAGCAACCGGTCGAGGCCGTTCGGATGGAGCGCATCGAAATAGATGCCGTCCCGGTCCACCACGTAGGAATGGCTCGGCTCCCCCTGCCCCGGCGAAAAGCCACGCAGGAAGCCGTCTTCGAGGGTGATCACTCCCTTGCCCGAGCGCGCTGCAAGCCACGCGGCCCTACGGCCGGAAGCCTTGCGTCCCCAACCGATGAAACCATCGATCCGTCCGGGCAGCGAAAAAGGCCAGGCGACGATATCAGCATCGAGCAAACGCGCGATATCGTCTCGCTGCTGCCAGAGACCGAAGGAAAGAAGAGCGTAGGTTTTGCGTGCCCGACCGGCCATGCAGCCCTCTAGAGTTTGTCAGGGAAAAGCGGGGACCGGTTTTCCCGAAAAGACAAACGGAAACAGAGAAACCTGGAGTCTGTCCGATTCAGGATGAACCAGACGGACTCCAGGGTCAAAACTCGATCAGCCGAAATCGAGCGCCCGCATCAGCGGCCGGCGTCTGCTAGTTACAGCAGATCCGCCGTACGCTGGATATTGTAGGCCGCGGTCGAGCCGCTGGAGACGATCGTCAGGAACTTTGCGAGGTCCGTGGCGACGTGGCGCGCCAGATAGACGACGTCCTTGTTCCGCACGGGGAAGTTCTGCGCAACGATATAGCTCTGCGTCGCACCCAGATCGAGGCGATAGACGATCGGATAACGGCCTTCCGAATCCGGCATCATGCCGCGCGAGATCAGGTCGCGGAACCGGTCGTCGCCGACGACGCTGCGGTAGACGCTTTCATCCTCGTAACGGAAGACGAAATAGCCCTTCGGGTCCGCCGTCGCGACATTGCCGCCGCCGGCAAGTGCTGCCGCCTCGACGAGGCTGAGCTTGGCCGCATCGAACGGGATCTTGCCGCTCTTCTTCGTCTGACCGAGCGCCGCGAACGTCTGCGGATCATAGGTCAGGTAGATCTGGTCGTCCGGCTTGACGTAGATGTCGTCCTTCGGGCTGTCGATGACCGACTGGAGCAGCACGCTGCGCGACTTGCCGCCGCGCTTGAGGGTCACATAGGTGTCATAGGACGGCTTGGCCGCACCGCCCGCCATGGCGATCACTTCGCTGAGACGCTGGCCGCTGAGGCCAAGCGGCACGATGGCCGACTTGTTCACATCGCCCTGGATGGAGACGGTGCGCGAGGCATTGCCGGCAAGCGTGACGATCACGTCGGGCTCGACGGCCTTGGCCTTCAGCGCATCGACGATGGTCGCGCGCGCCGAATCGATCGTCATGCCGGCGAACCTGACGGAGCCGACATAGGGGATCTGGCCGTGGCCGTCCGGCTGCACGATGACGGGAATGGTCGTCGACTTGCGCTCCGCCGTGGAGAACAGGCCGTCCGGTCCCGCTTCGAAGATCGTGACATCCACGCGGTCGCCGATACCGATGACCGGCGTGCCGCCGCCGCCGCCGAAGCCGAACGTGCTGGACAGGCCGAGGCGCGTGGCCGCGCTGACGCTGTTGGCGACGCGCTGGTCGACGCTCACCACGTCGAAGATCAGCTTCGTCTGGGGAATTTCGTAAGATTTGCCGCCGGCACCGGCGGACAGGACCTCGTGGGTCAACGGACCATCGCTGGGAACGACACATCCGGCCAGCGTCAACAGGCAACCCGCCGCGAGAACACGCACGAATGCGTTCAAACCCTTGCGCGGCCTGTTCACGTCTTCAATTACGATCATCACACTGCATTTCCCTTCGACCGTGCCACACAAGGCACGGGGCAAGAGCCAGCCGCTTGCCACGACAGGGCGCCATAGACATGCAGTTCCAACGTCTCGTCAAGTCCCATGACCAAACCTTGTCCCACCCATGCGGCCCCCGCCGATACCATGGAGCAAATCCCTTGCACATTCGTTACGGCCTGAAAAGACGCTTCCCTCTTTGGCGTTGAAAATCAACTTTTTCCACGGGCTTTTTCACAGCGGGTGCGGCAAAAAAAACGCAATCTCCCTTGCCTGCCCATGCGTTAAAACATCGCCGCGAAAAGCCATGACGGCGGAGATGGGCGAAAATATGAGGCGACTCATGTCGCCTCCTGGGGTTCGGCTTCGGGCGGCGGGGCCGCCTCTGCCTTTTCCGACGGCTTGATGCGGAACCAGGCGATATAGAGGGCGGGCAGGAAGAGCAGGGTCAGCACCGTGCCGACGATGATGCCGCCCATCATGGCATACGCCATCGGCCCCCAGAACACCTCGCGCGAGATGGGGATGAGCGCAAGGCTCGCCGCCGCCGCCGTCAGCAGGATCGGCCGCATGCGATGTTCCGTCGCCTCGCGCACCGCATCCCACGCATGCATGCCCTCCCGCCTCAGCTCCTCGATCTGCACGACGAGGATGACGGAGTTTCGTATGAGGATGCCGATCAGCGCCAGCACCCCCAGGATGGCGACGAAGCCAAGCGGTGCGCCGCTGCTGAGAAGGGCGACGACCACCCCGATGAGCGCCAGCGGCGCCACCGCGAAGACGAGGAACAGCCGCGAGAAACTCTGGAGCTGCACCATCAGGATCGTCGCCATGGCAAACAGCATCAGCGGCACGACGGCCACGATCGGCGCCTGGCTGTCGGCACTTTCCTCGACCGTGCCGCCCACTTCCACATGGTAGCCGGTCGGCAGGCTTTCGCTGAAGGCGGACACGTCCTTGTCGAGCTGCGCGACGATCGTCGCCGGCTGCACGCCGCCAGTAATGCTGGCTTTGACGGTGATGGTGGGCTCGCGCGAGCGGCGCCAGACCACGGGCTGCTCCATCTCGTAGCGGAAGTTCGCCACGGCCGCGAGCGGCACGGAAGTGCCGTTTGCCGTCGGAAGCTGGAGCTGGCGCAGCGTCTCGATGGACTCGCGCTCGCCCGCCCGCGCCCGGCCGATGATGTCGATCAGGTAGACGTCGTCGCGGACCTGGGTGACGGTCGTGCCGCCGACGACGCCGTTCAGCGCCGAGGCGATATCCTGCGAGGTGACGCCCAGCTGGCGCGCCTTGTCCTGCAGCACATCGACCTTCACCACGCGGGCCGGCTCGTTCCAGTCATAGACGATATCGCCGAGCCGGTCGTCCTTGCCGATGAGTTCGCCGAAGGCGAGCGCATGTTTGCGCACCTCCTCGATATCCGGGCCGCTGACGCGATACTGGATCGGCCGGCCGACCGGCGGGCCGATGTCGAGCAGCTTGACCAGCGCATCCGTGCCGACGAAGGTTTCGCGCAGATAGGCCTGAAGATCGGCCCTCAGACGATCGCGCGCCTCCAGATCCTTGGCGACGATGACCGTCTGGCCGAAGGCCGGCGACGGCGGCTGCACGTCGAAGGAGAGCAGGAAGCGCACCGCGCCCTGGCCGACATAGGACGACCAGCGCTCGATATCGGGATTGCCCTTCAGCTTCTCCTCTTCGAACTTGGCAATCTGCGCATTGGTCTCGGCAATAGAGGCGTTCTGCGGCAAAGACCAGTCGACGATGAGTTCCGGCCGGTCGGAGGACGGGAAGAACTGCTCCTGCACGAAGCGCATGGCGAAGACCGACAGGCCGAAGACCAGCACGGTCGCGACGATGGTCGTCCATTTCCAGTGCATGCAGGTATCGAGCAGGCGCGCGAAGGTGCGTGCGAACCAGCCCTTCTGCCCATGGAGGTTCTTCATGGTCTTCGGCAGGATCGCGACGCCAAGCAGCGGCGCGAAGACCACCGCGACCACCCAGGACACGACGAGCGAAATGGCGATGACGACGAAGAGGCTGAAGGTGAATTCGCCGGCAGCACTGTTGTTGAGGCCGATCGGGATGAAGCCCGCCACCGTCACCAGGGTGCCGGTGAGCATGGGAAAGGCGGTGGACGTATAGACATAGGTGGCGGCCTCGCGCAGCGTATCGCCCGCCTCCAGCCGCGCCACCATCATTTCCACCGCGATCATCGCGTCGTCGACGAGAAGGCCGAGCGCGATGATGAGCGCGCCCAGCGAAATGCGCTGCAAGGATATGCCGTCGTAATACATGAAGACGAAGGTGATCGCGAGCGTCAGCGGAATGGAGAGCGCAACGACGAGGCCGGCGCGAATGCCGAGGCTGACGAAGCTGACGGCGAGCACGATGATGACCGCCTCGAACAGCGCCCGCGTGAAGCCGGACACCGCCTCCTCGACCACCTTGGGCTGGTCGGAAACGAGGTGCACGTCGACGCCGATCGGCAGGTCATGCGAGAGAAGCTCGATTTCCTTCTCCACGGCCGCGCCGAATTCCAGCAGGTTGGAGCCCTGCTTCATGCCGATGGCAAGCCCGATCGCCGCCTCGCCATTGAAACGGAACAGCGCCGATGGCGGGTCTTCATAGCCACGGGTGATGGTGGCGATGTCGCTCAGGCGGAAGAAGCGGTTGTTGACCCTGAGATTGACGTCGCGAAGGCTCGCCTCGGACGAAAATTGCCCGCCGACGCGCACGCTGACGCGCTCGCCGCCCGCCTGCACCACGCCGGAGGGCGCGATGGCGTTCTGCGCCTGGAGCGTCGAGACGACCTGCTGCGTGGAGATGCCGAGGGCTGCGAGCTGGCGCGTCGAGAATTCGAGATAGATCACCTCGTCCTGCGCGCCGACGAGATCGACCTTGCCGACATTGGGAACGGTGAGGATCTGCCGGCGGGCGTCTTCCACATAGTCGCGCAACTGGCGAGAGGTCAGGCCATCGGAGGTGAAGGCGTAGATATTGCCGAAAACATCACCGAATCGATCGTTGAAGGCGGGGCCGATAACACCGGACGGGAAGTCGCCGCGGATGTCGTTGATCATGTTGCGCACCGTCACCCAGGTCGGCCCCACGTCCCGCGCGCGCGTCGTCGGCTTCAGGTTGACGAAGATCAGCGTCTGGCCGGGCGTGGTGATGGAGCGGGTGAAATCGAGCGATTCCAGCTCTTCCAGCTTGCGCTCGATGCGCTCCGTCACCTGCAATGTCGTTTCTTCCACCGAGGCACCGGGCCAGGCGGCGCTGATCGTCATGATCTTGATGGTGAAGGAGGGATCCTCCTCGCGGCCGAGATTCTGGTAGGTGAAGAAGCCGAGCAGCGCGAAGACGATCATGAAGTACCAGACGAGCGACGAGTGATCGAGCGCCCAGTCCGAAAGGTTGAATTTCTTCATAGGCTTGCCTCGTCTTCGATTCTGACTTTCTGGCCTTCTTCGAGGCTGTTCACCCCGGCGGTGACGACGCGGTCGCCATCCTTCAGCCCGCTCGCCACCTGGAGATAGCGGTTGGCGGCAGCACCCGTCTCGATCGGCGCCAGATGGACCTCACCCTTGCCGGCATCGACGAGCCAGACATGCGGCTTGCCGTCCTTCAGGAGCACCGCCGTCTCGGGGATCATGATGGCGGTCAGGTCCGGCCCCTCCAGCTCGGCGGTGATCGTGGTGCCGAGCCGCACCGTCTCCGGCGGGTTCTCCAGCGCGATCTTGACACGGCGCGTGCGGGTGACGGCGTCGGCGGAGGGTGCGACTTCGCGCACCGTGCCCATGACCTTCACCGCCGGATTGATCTGCAACGACACCGCAAACCGGCTGCCGATCGCAATTTTTTCCGCCGTCTCCGGAATGTCGACCACGGCATCCCGCTCATCCGGCCGCGCGACCGTGACGATCGCCTCGCCGGGCGAAACGGTCTGGCCGACCTCGGCCCCCGTGGCCACCACGACGCCATCGAATTCCGCCAGGATGCGGGTGTAGGAAAGCTGTTCCTCCGCCTTCACCAGTGCGGTGCGCGCCCTGACCAGCCCGGCATCCGCCGCCTCGCGCGACTGTTCGGCGCTTTCGACGGCGGCCTGTGCGGCGGCATTCGACTGGAGCAGCGTCTTCTGCCGCTCCTCGGTCGCCACAGCACTGGAAAGCGTGGCTTCGGCGCTGGAAAGCTCGGCGCGCGCCGAGCGCACCGCAAGCTCATAGGCCGTCGCGTCGAGCACGGCGAGCGCGTCGCCCTTCTTCACGAGATCGCCGACATGCACCGTGCGCGAGACGAGACGCCCGGCGACGCGCGAGCCGAGGGCGGCCTGCACCTTCGCCTGCACCACACCGGCGAACCGCGTGCCGGGCAGCGCGGTGGGGGTGACGACCAGCGACAGGACCGGCCGCGGCGGTGCGGCGGCCTCCTCTTCCTTCTGGCAGCCGGCAAGCGCCGTCGCGGCAAGCACGACGGTCGTCAACAGGATGGATAGCCTCATGGCGCGGCTCCTTCGGTCGCGGTGATCGTCTGGCCGGGCCGGAGCAGCTTCGTCCCATCGGACACGTAGGTCTCGCCTTCCTCGATGCCGCCCGAAATCAACGCCGCGCCGGTCTCGAAGGACAGCACCTCGACCGGCCGCAGATCGACCGTGTTGTTCGCCTTGTCGACGATCCACAGCGCCGGCTTGCGATCGGTGCCCGAAAGCGCCTGCCAGGGCACGACCGCCACCCGCCGGGGCGCCAGCGAACCGACGCCGACGACGGAGGCGCCGAGCGTCATTTCCGGCGGTGTTTCGGCCATGGCGATCTTGACGCGCACCGTGCCGGTCTCCGCGTCGATGGTCGGCGAGACTTCACGCACCCTGCCCTCCGTGCGCACGCGGTCGTCGCTGAGCAGCGTGATGACCACGCCGTCCTCGGAGGGCTGCGAGAAGAAAAGCGATTCGTAGACCTCGAAGACCGCGTCGCGCGGGCCGTTGTCGGCGATGGTGAACATGGTCTGCGCCGCCTGCGCCACCTGGCCGCTTTCGGCAAGCCGCCCGGTGACGATGCCGTCGGCCGGTGCGCGCAGCTCCGTATAGGAGAGCACCTCCTTGGCGGTATCGCGCTGGGCGATCGATGCCTCGCGCGCGCTTTCCGCGGTGCGCAGCGCCGTCTCGGCATCGTCAAAATCGCGCTGCGTGCTGATGCCGTCGTTCAGGAGTGATTTCTGCCGGTCGAAATTGGTGCGGGCGAGCTTCAGTTGCGCGTCCGCGGCACGCACGCCGGCCTCCGCTGCCTCGACATCCGCCCGCTGCTCCTCGGGGTCGAGCCGGGCAAGGACCTGGCCTTCCTTCACCGCGGCGCCGACATCGACGAACCAGCCGGTGATGCGCCCGCCGACGCGGAAGGACAGATCGGTTTCCACCCGCGCGACGACTTCGCCCGTAATGGTGATCGTCTGCTCACGCTCCTGGAATTTGACCGGTGCGACATGCACCGGCCGTGCGGCGCTATCGGCAAGCGCAGGCCCGGCAGTGGCGGAGAACGCCAGCATGGCCAGCAGCATCCCGCCTGACAGGACCAGCGATCGCGGCCCCGAGACAATCGGCGATCTCAGCATTGTCGTCCCCACCCTTGCAGATAACCCATTTAATATGGGCCCTCATTATATCGCGAAGATCAGACTGACAAGCCGCAGCACCACCAGATGTTGAACTTGTCGCAGCCGAGTGTGGCGGAAGCTTTGAAAAAAGCCAATCGGCAAGGCGCTAAGACAGAAAAATATAATAAATCATATTTTTCAGCACCCTAAGGGCAGAGACAAGAAAGCCGCCGGCAGCTTCGAAACCATACGGTCTTCATCAAGCTGCACGGCGGCTTTACCGGAGCGCCATTCGTTGGACGCTTCTATCTCGGTCCCCTCTGGACCTGCCTAAGAGAAGCAGGAAGCGTGCCAAGTCAGCGATATGCAAAATAGAAAAATGATTTCATATTACTAAAGGCGCAGCTAACAAACACCGGTGCCGGCCGCCTGTTCCGATCCTGGCCAATTCTTGTGCATCGCACAAAACTTGGGCGTATTTCGCCGCCCAACAAAAAAGCGGCCCGGTTCAACCGGGCCGCCTTCGATTTGTCAGCCGAATAGGAAGGCTCAAAATTCTTCCCAGTCCTGCGCCGCCGCTGCCGTGGCGGCCTGCCCGCCGCCGAAGGCACGGGTGAGCTTGTTGCCGAGCGCCCGTGCGCCGGACGCGGCCGGGCGGTGTGCGGCGGGGGATGCCGCGACCGGACGGGCCGCAACAGCACCCGTTGCCAGGCGGAACTGCGAGATGAGGCTGTTGAGGGCGGCGGCTTCCGTCGCCAGTGCATGGCTTGCCGCCGTCTGCTCTTCCACCATGGCCGCGTTCTTCTGCGTGCCCTGGTCGATGGAGTTCACCGCCGCGCTGATCTCGTTGAGGCCGGTCGACTGCTCGCGCGACGAACGCACGATCGCCGCGACGTTCTGGTCGATCTCCTGCACCTGGTTGACGATTTCGGACAGCGACGAGCCGGTCTCGCCGACCAGCGCCACGCCAAGATTGACCTGCTCGCCGGACTTGGTGATGAGCGCCTTGATCTCCTTCGCCGCATTGGCCGAGCGCTGGGCGAGTTCGCGCACTTCCTGTGCGACGACCGCAAAGCCCTTGCCGGCTTCACCGGCCCGCGCAGCCTCGACGCCGGCATTCAGCGCAAGCAGGTTGGTCTGGAAGGCGATCTCGTCGATCACGCCGATGATGTTGGAAATTTCACGCGACGAGTTCTCGATACCGCTCATGGCGCTTACCGCCCGGCGCACGACGTCGCCCGACTTTTCGGCACCGGCACGGGTGCGCTCGACCAGCTGGCCGACATCTTCCGCCCGCTTGGTCGCGTCCTTCAGCGAGGTCGTGGTCTCTTCCAGCGCCGCCGCGGTCTCCTCGACGGAGGCCGCCTGCTGTTCGGTGCGCTTGGCGAGATCGTCGGAGGCGGCGCGGATTTCCGCGGAGCCTGCCTGGATGGCATTGGCATTGCTGCCGACGGAGCGAAGCGCCGATTGCAGCTTTTCCACCGAGGCATTGAAATCGTGGCGAACCTCGTCGAGCGAGCCGGCAAAGGCTTGCTCGATGCGATGCGTCATGTCGCCATCGGCGAGTTTCTGCAAGCCTTCGGCCAGCGCCCCGACGGCGATTCGCGTCTCCTGCTCGCGTGCGGCGGCTTCTTCGGCGCGATGGCGGCGCTCCTCTTCTGAAAGCGCGCGGTTCTGCGCGGCCTCGCCTTCGAGGCGGACCTTGGCGAGCGTCGCGTCACGCAGCACGGCAAGCGAGCGGGCCATTTCGCCGATTTCGTCCTTGCGCTCGGATTCCGAGAGATCGACATCGGTGTGACCGGAAGCAATCTGGCTCGTAGCCGTAATCACTGTCGCAAGCCGCTTACGGAAGCGGGCAGCGAGCAGCCAGCCAATTGAAATCAACAGGCCAGCGGCGATCGCAATGACGGCAATCGATGTCATCGCGAGCGTTGAGAGGCTGGCGAACAGAACGGATTTCGGCACCGCGACGATGGCGAACCAGACTGTCCCAGGATCCAGTTTGACAGGAACAGCAACCGCCATCGAGGCGATGCCCGCAGCATCCGTCAACTCCAAGGCCTCGCCTGGATTGTCGAGCAGTCTCTGCCAGACGGCAATGTCGAGGCCTGAGTCTTTCAGTGACTTTCCGAGAAGCGCTCGATCCGGGTGGCTGACAATGCTGCCGCCCTTGCTCAGGAGCGCGACGTAGCCGTCGCCGAGTGGCTTCAACTTCGCCATATCGGTCGCAAGAGCATTGAGTTCGACATCGACGCCCGCCATCCCCTTGAAGGTGCCGTCGAACATCAGCGGCACCACGAACGACGTCAGCAACGTCTCCTTGCCGCCGACACTGTAAAGATAAGGCTCCGTGAGGAAGTCCTTGCCGGTTTTCTTCGGCACTTGATAATAGTCGCCTGGCCCCGGCTTGTCGTAGTCGACCAGAGGTTCGATCACCGGGCTGCCGTTCGAGCGGATCACATAGGGGACGTAACGACCACTCGCGTCGTGTCCAGGCTTGCCGCTAAACTCGGCATCCTTGCCGTCAAAGGCTTCTGGCTCCCAAGCCGTGTAAACGCCGACAGCCATCGGGTTGTCCATCAGCAGGCGCTTCAACGTCGTATCGAAGGCTGCGCGGCTCGGCTCACCAACGTCCTTTACCGCGAAGAGCGCGGAGCGCATGTTCCAGCTCAACGATTTGACGTGCGCGAAGGTGGTTTCAACTTCGCCTGCACTCGCCTCCGCTGCGTTCACCATTTCCGAAATCGACCGTTCTTTTACGGCTGTGTAGGACAACCAGAGAAGAACACCAGCCGTTGCCACGGTCATGGCAACACCGGCCGCCACGATGGCGAACATGTTTCGGGCAGTCGCAGTCTTGGGCAGCATCAATCGTCTCCTCGCAACCGTGCGGAAAATCCGGACCGGCAATCATCGGAACTGGCGGAACATGCCGGCGGACGCGGCGGAGCAGAAGACGAAGTCATTTCGCAGGGCGGCAGCGTAAGCGACCCTTGGTTTATGAAACGATAAAATTCGAATGAACTCATAATGGAACAGAAAGGGAGGAAGAACGCTCTATAGGAAAGGGCACTTCAGCCCGGTGGCGCTGCGAACAAAAAGCGCGTTCAGGAAAAGTGAACAATCCGTTCGCCCGGCCCGGTCTTCCGACAGCCCATGCGAGGGGCGATATTCACCTCGACGCAAGGCCCCGCTATCGGGGTACGCACCAGAACGCCCCGGACGTTTCCGAGGAGGAGTTTCATCATGGCTCTACAGCTCACAGGCATCCACCACCTGACCGCGATCACCGCGAACGCGCCGGAGAACCTGCGCTTCTACACGCAGGTGCTGGGCCTGCGCCTCGTCAAGAAGACCGTCAACCAGGACGATACGAGCGCCTACCATCTCTTCTATGCCGACGGGCTCGCCTCGCCCAGCACCGACCTCACCTTCTTCGACTGGCCGGTGGGCCATGAGCGGCGCGGCACGCACAGCATCGCGCGCACCGGCCTGCGCATCGCAAGCCTCGCGACCCTCGAATGGTGGAAGGCCCGCTTTGCCGAACTGAAGGTTCGTATTGGCGAGATCCGCGATGTCGGCGGCCGTGCCACGCTCGATTTCGAGGACGGCGAAGGCCAGCGCTTCCGCTTCGTCGTCGACGATGCCGGCGCGCCGTCAAATCCGTGGGAAAAGAGCACCGTTCCCGCCGAACACCAGATCAAGGGCCTCGGCCCCATCACGCTCAGCGTGCCGGATATCCGCAACACGCAGACCGTGCTGGTGCAGGTCATGAACATGACGGAGACCTCGACCTATCCGAACCCGGAAGGTGCCGGTGACGTGCATGTCTTCTCGATGGGCGAAGGCGGCCCGGCCGCCGAGCTGCATGTCGCCGTCGAGCCGGATCTGCCGGCCGCCCACCAGGGTGCCGGCGCCGTGCACCATGTCGCCTTCCGCGCACCGGACGAAGAGGCCCTGCATGCCTGGACCGAGCGCCTGCGCGGCTTCCGCCTGCCCTCCAGCGGCGAGGTCGAGCGCTTCTACTTCCGCTCGCTCTATTTCCGCGAGCCGAACGGCATCCTGTTCGAGATCGCCACCGACGGTCCCGGCTTTGCCGTCGATGAGCCGCTCGAAACGCTCGGCGAAAGCCTGTCGCTGCCGCCCTTCCTGGAGCCGCGCCGCGCGCAGATCGAGGCCCGGCTGAAGCCACTCGCCTAACTCAGACAAACCCCGGCGTGACAAACGGTCCCCCGGGGTTTTTTATGCCCGTTATCAAGAGGAGAAGTCGGATGACGAAACTGGTGGCCATCTCGGGAAGCCTCCGCAAGGGTTCCCTCAACACGGCACTGCTGCGTGCCGCACTCGCCATGGCGCCCGACGGCGTGGACATCGTCGAAGGTTCGATCCACGGCATTCCGCTCTATGACGGCGACGTCGAGGCGGCCGAGGGCATCCCCGAGGCGGTGACGCGGCTGAAGGACCAGGTCGCGGCGGCGGATGGCGTGCTGCTCTTCACCCCGGAATACAACAACGGCATTCCCGGCGTGTTCAAGAACGCCATCGACTGGATGAGCCGCCCCTCCGCCGATATCGGCCGCGTCTTCGGCGGAAAACCCTTTGCCATTACCGGCGCCTCGCCCGGCAATTTCGGCACGCTTCTCTCGCAGGAAGCCTGGCTGCCGGTGATGCGCACGCTCGGCACCGTGCCGTGGTTCGGCGCCAAGCTGATGGTGTCGCGCGCCGGGACGGTCATTCAGGACGGTAAAATCGCCGACGAGGCGACGGAAAAGAAGCTCCGCGATTTCGTCGCCGGTTTTTCGGCCTTCGTCGCGGATTACAAGCGATAGACGGAACAGCACGAATCAGAAGGGCGCGCCGGTTTCCCGGCGCGCCCTTTTTTTCGTCAGCCGATGATCCGCTCCTTGTAGGCCTTGGCCAGTTCCGCATCGGCGGCGCCGATATCGTGGCCGGCGGGGAGCAGAGTGTTCTCGACCGAGGCGCCGGCCGCCTTTAGCCGCGCTTCGAGTTCGGTGGCATGGGTGCCGTAAGGGTCCGATTCGCCGGTGAGCATCAGCACATTCGTGCCCGAAAGGTCGATCTCGGGCCGGCTTTCCAGCACATTCATGCCCCGCAGCAGCACGGCGTTGCGGATGAGGCCCGGATAGAGCTGCATGACCGCGCCGATCATGTTCGCCCCGTTCGAATAGCCGATGAACAGCGTTTTCGCCGGATCGAGCCCGTAAGCCGCATTCGCCTCCTCCATGAAGGCCGCAAAGGCTTCCGCTTCACCGGCAATGTCCTTCTGGTCGAAGGTGAGAGCGGTCAGCCGGCGGAAGAATCGCGGAACGCCCTCCTCGAAACTGCGCCCGCGCGGGCTGAGCAACGCGGCGCGCGGCGCCAGCCTTGCGCCGAAGGGCAGCAGGCTCGTCTCGTTGCCGCCCGTGCCGTGCAGCAGCACGACGGTCGTGCCGTCCGGATCGTCGGGGCGGTGCAGCCGGTGCACGAACGGCAAATCGCGCTCGCGCATGCGCTCTTCTCCCGGCAGCGAAAACTGCGGAAGCCGCGCCCGGACGTCATCCGGATCGGTCCGGAAATGCCGGGGCACGAACAGCGCGCTGCCGAGCGTCTCCAACGGCTCGTCCACCGTCATGCCGGGGCCGTCCGTCGCATATTCGACCAGCGAACCGCCGGGCTCGCGCACATAGAGCGAGTGGAAATATTTCCGGTCGTGCATGTTGGTATCGCCCACGTCTTCCGCGGCAAGCCGGGCGGCGACCGCTTCCACGGCGGCCAAATCCGGTGCCCTCAGCGCGATATGGTCGATCGTGCCGGTGCCGGGCGCCGAGGTCCAGAAGCCGCTGGCATTGCGGATGTCGAGCACGTCGCCCGCCTCCCCCGCAAGCCGGGTGATGCCGTTCGCCTCGGCAACCGTGCGAAAACCGAAATGCCCGGCAATGAAGGCCGCCGTCTCCGCCGGCTTTTCCGACAGGATCGTCGCACTGCGGATGCGCTGAACGGCGTCCGCAGCCACAATGTCCTTCGTGACATGCGGCGCCGGCCCTTCGACATCCGCCTCGCCGACGAGCTTGACGATGATGCCGTCCGGATCCTTCAGCCGCAGCACGGCTTCGCCGAATTCCTGCGTCGGCCCGGTGAGCGCGATATTGTAGGTCAGCGCGCGCGTCAGCCAGAAGCCGATCGCTTCCGGGCGGATGGAAAGCGCGATCTCCGACGGCTGGCCGAGCCCGACGCGGCCGGGGGAGCCATCCTCCCAGGCAAGGAAGGTGACGAGCGAGCCGGGGCTCGCGACCGCATCGCCGTAAATCAGGTGGAGCTGGTCGGCGTCCTCGTAACCCGCCGTGCGCTTGACGAGCCGGAGGCCGAGGAAACCCACGTAGAAATCGACATTCGCCTGGATTTTCCGGGTGATCGCCGTGATGTGATGGATGCCGCTTGTCATGGAGCACCTCCTTTCGGGAGGTACACAAGCAGGATTTGGTAGCGCGCGCCAGCGGATGGCCGGTGAATGGACTGTCTACAAAACAAGACCGGCCCCGCTGTCGAGCGAGGCCGGCCGATGATCGGCGCGAATGGCGCCAGATCGTTCAGAATCCGGGTTCAGGCGGCCGCAATATTGGCCGGGGACCGCGCCCGCGCCGAGGCGGACGGATCATTGAGGAGACGGCGGATCGCCACGCGCACTTCGTCTGCCGACGAGAAGCGCTGGGAATCCAGATCCCACACGGAATATTTGACCGCGACGAACTTCAGTCGATCCTCATCGGGAACGACAACGCCGACGGCCTCACCACCGATTTCGATAACCTGCTTTTGCATAACAACTCCTGCCGTACCCGAGGGCACAGCCAATTCTCATTTGCGCTTAATTCGAAGAGGGAAACCAACTCACATTCGGCGGAGGGCCGTATGCGCTTTCCCTGTAATCGTTTCACGACAGGAGTACGCCACACGCACGGAGGCGATGCAGTTGATATTGTACATGACACACTCCCTCTTGTTGGCGCTGGAACCTTGAAATGAAGGCTCCAGAGTGTGGACCGGGGGAAACGCATGCGGTCCTCATGCGATGCTCAAACACATAATCAGCTCTCCCTTCTTTGTCAATGGAATCGGCATAATTTTGGAAAAAATTACTGCCGAATTTGTGTGACAATTCGAATCGCAAAATAATGTTCGCGCTTGCAGCATTTTTCAGGAAAATATGTCGCAAAGACGGATATTCCGGGGAAATGCCGTGGCGCAACCTGGCGGGGCGTTCAAAATCGGAATCTTCCGCTAAACGAGCAAAGGTGCGACGCTGGAGCAATTGCCCCAGTTGCACGGCGGACACACCCTTCCAGGGAAGCGGGGAAAAAACGTTGTGGGACCATTCTTTTTTGGGCGGGGGCTCGATCTTCCGTCCAAACATGAATAAAGAGTGAATCTCGATTTTGTTCAGTTAATATGCCGCGACGGCCGACAAGGTATGACCATGAATTTCACCAGGACGCTTTTTCCTCTGAGCATGCTCCTCCTGTCGGGCTGCGTCGTAGGCCCCGATTATCAGAAGCCCGACACCGCGCTGCCGGCGAAGTTTTCGGAAAGCAAGGCAACGACCGGCGAGAGCGTTTCGCTCAATCCGTGGTGGGAATCGTTCCGCGACCGGCGCCTCAATGATCTCGTGCACCAGGGCCTGGGCGAAAACCTCACCGTGCTCCAGGCGCTGGAGCGCATCACGGCGGCCGAGGCCAATGTCATCGTCGCCGGCGCCGGCGCGCTGCCGAGCATCGGCGCTTCTGCGGACGCGAATGCCAGCGGTCAGGACGGCAACTACCTGCGCCGCACCTCGGGCCGCGATTCCTCGTCGTCGAAGCAGCTCAATGCCGGCTTGAGCGCCTCGTGGCTGCTCGACTTCTTCGGCCAGTACCGCCGCTCGAAGGAAGCCGCGAATGCCTCGCTCGACGCCGCCTATGACGATGTCAGCGTTGCCCGCCTCGCCTATCTCTCGGATCTCGTGTCGAGCTATGTCAATGCGCGCTACTTCCAGGAAGCGCTGGCGCTCAACCGCAAGAACCTGGTGTCGCGCCGCGAAACGCTGAAGCTCACCAACGAGATCAAGGAAGCGGGCGCCGCCTCCAGCCTCGACGTGCTGCAGGCCGAAGGCCTCGTCAACCAGACGCTCGCCGACCTGCCGGCGCTC
Source organism: Shinella sp. BE166 (assembly GCF_051201095.1). Taxonomy (NCBI): domain Bacteria; kingdom Pseudomonadati; phylum Pseudomonadota; class Alphaproteobacteria; order Hyphomicrobiales; family Rhizobiaceae; genus Shinella; species Shinella sp. BE166. The sequence continues at coordinate 148,233 of NZ_JBPEHL010000004.1, forward strand.
GAAACCGGCTTCCATCAGGCGGCCAACCATATCGCGACGCTGCTCGGCGTGCCGGCCAGCACGATCACCTCCAGCCTGATCAAGGGCTCTGCCCAGCCGATGCCGCGTTATGCGACGCGCACCGGCGTGCCGGCCGATCTCATCCGCAACCGTCCGGACATCCGCGCGGCCGAGCGCCGCCTCCAGGCGGCGACGGCCAGCATCGGCGTCGCGGAAGCCGATCTCTACCCGAGCATCGAGCTCGGCGGCTCGATCGGCGCAACGCGCAACTTTACCAATGCGGCAACCGGCAACCTGACGAGCTGGTCCTTCGGCCCGACGTTGAGCCTGCCGATCTTCAATGGCGGCGCGCTTAAGGCGCAGGTCAAGATCGCCCGGTCTGAGGCCGAGCAGCAGTACCTGACCTGGAAGTCGACGGTGCTGCAGGCGGTCGAGGAAGTGGAAAATGCCCAGACGGCGCTGATCCGCGACGGCCAGACGGTCGCAGCCCTGCGCAAGGTCGTCAGCACCTTCGAGCAGACCCTGAACCTCGCGCGCGAAAGCTATCGCGGCGGCGCCAGCACCATCCTCGACGTGCTCGATGCCGAACGCAACGTCGCTGATGCCCGCCTCGCGCTCGCTTCGGCAATTCGCCAGCTTGCCCGCGACTACGTGGCCCTCAACGTGGCGATCGGCGGCGGTGCCGAGATCGGCGCGCCGACGGCCGTCGCCAGCAAGTAAGCGTCAAACCTTGAAAAAACCCTCGAGCGCTGCGGCCGTCCGGCCGTAGTGCTCGCGGAGTGCCGCGGCCGCCCCATCGGCGTCGCGCGCCAGCGCGAGTTCCATCAGCCGGCGGTGTTCGCCCGTCACATCCCGCGCGCCGCCGGTGAGGCTGACCGACAGGCGCCGGTAACGATCGGCACGCGAAAAAAGCTTCTCACAGATTTCCAGCAGGATCGGCGAACCACAGGCCGCGATCAGCGCTGCGTGAAACGTCGCATGCCGCGCCTCCCAATCCTCCCGCATGGCCGACGGAATATCCTCGCGCGCCTGCGGAATGCGCGCCATCAGGTGATGCGCGGCGATCAGGCCGGCTTCCCAATCTCCATCCCCCTTCGTCACCGACAGCCGCAGCGCCTCGCCCTCGCAGAGCTGCCGCGCGGCGGTGATGTCGCGCAGCTCCGCAAGCGAGAGGCTCGCGACGCTATAGCCGCGGTGATCGTCCAGCACGGTAAACCCTTCCGCCGTCAGCCGCGCCAGCGCCTCGCGCACCGGCGTGACACTCATGCCGCACAGCGCCTGGAGGTCGGCGAAGCGAAGCCGGTCGCCCGGCTTTACCGCGCCCGTGCGGATCGATTGGCGGATCGCCTCATAGGCATCGCCCGCAAGCGTGCGCCCGCCCGGCTTCTTCTGGTCCATCGCCCCTCACCCAATTTATAAAATCACAGAGATTTTCGAAAATCGTTGACTCGATGTAAAACCGGATGGAAGGTGCGCGCAACCGAAATCGGTGAAACAGACAGTTTACGGAGAATCTCATGAAGCTGGTGCGCTTTGGCGCGGCGGGCGCGGAAAAGCCCGGAATGATCGATGCAGACGGCAAGGTGCGCGACCTTTCCGGCGTGGTGGCGGATATTGCCGGCGACGTGCTCGGCCGCGAGGGCCTGAAGCGCCTCGCCGCGATCGATCCGAAGAGCCTGCCGCTCGCGCCGGAAGACAGCCGCTTCGGCGCCTGCGTCGGCCGCGTCGGCAATTTCATCGCCGTCGGCCTCAACTATGCCGACCACGCGGCGGAAAGCGGCATGGCCGTGCCGAGCGAACCGGTGCTGTTCAACAAGGCCCCCTCCTGCATCGTCGGCCCGGATGACACGATCCTCATTCCGCGCGGCTCGGAAAAGACCGACTGGGAAGTGGAACTCGCGGTCGTGATCGGCGAGCGCGCATCCTACGTCTCGGAAGCCGACGCGCTCGACTATGTGGCGGGCTATTGCGTGTGCAACGACGTCTCCGAGCGCGCCTACCAGATCGAGCGCGGCGGCCAGTGGACCAAGGGCAAGGGCTGCCCGACCTTCGGCCCGATCGGCCCCTGGCTGGTGACGACGGACGAGGTGGAGACCGGCGACCTCGCCATGACGCTCAGCGTCAACGGCGAACTGGTGCAGAACGGCTCCTCCAGCACCATGGTCTTCAAGGTGCCCTTCCTCGTTCACTACATCTCGCAGTTCATGGTGCTGGAACCCGGCGATGTCATCACCACCGGCACGCCGCCCGGCGTCGGCATGGGCATGAAGCCGCCGCGTTACCTGAAGCCCGGCGACCGCATGGAAGTCTCCATCGCCGGCCTCGGCACGCAGCGCCAGGTCGTGGCCGCGAGCTGATTCGCCTCGCGATCCTCAAAAAGCGAGAGGGGCCTCAAGGGCCCCTCTTCGTCTTGGCGATCAGTGGAAAGTCGCAGGCGACGCTTCGTCGTCGAGAATGCGGAAGGCCTCGTCCAGCGCGGCCACCAGGATGTCCGTCAGTTCGTCCGCATCGTTTTCGAGGAGGAAGAGCGCGACCGTTGCATTGTCCGGATCGCTATAGCGCTCGAGGTCTTTCGACATATCATTGTCCCTTTCCAGCCGGCACCATCCCGGTTAACGGAAAGCATAGGACCGCAGGCTTGCGCATGGCTTGTGCCGGAAAGGCACAGGTTGTGCAAGCGTCAAAGCCATCAACCGCACCAGGATTGATGCCGGCCCGTCCACGGTTTCGCGAGGCCTTCGCGCACCATGCGGTTACCGATCGACTGCCCGCCGCGCAGCACCAGATGCGGCGCCGACTTCGTCTTTCCATCCGCGCCGCTTTTGGCCGAAACCAGCGTCACGTCGCCCTCGTTCAGGATTTCCCGCAGCCGCAGCTTGGCATCGCCGCCGCGCGAACGCTCGGCATCGCAGCGCGCCTCGGCGATCGCCGGCGCATCGATATCGGCCAGCCGAACCTTGCGACCGGCATAAAGAATAGTGCTGCCGTCGAGCACGCAATAATCGGTCTGCGTCGTGCAGATGAACCATTTTCCCGAAAAGGCCGGCAGTTTCTCCGCCGCAGGCAACGCCTGCTCCACCGCCTCGGCCGGCCGCTGCTTCGGCCGCGGCAAAACGGCCTCACGCTCCACCGTCTTGGCCTTGCGCTCGATGGAGGCCGTGCGGATCCCGGTCGCCGCCGTTTCCGGCCCCGGCACCCAATTGTCCATATAGACAATCCCGCCCACGACGGCCGCGCCCAGCACATACCAATGCGCCATGCCGCCCCGCCGCGCCGCCGTGGAACGCTTCGTCCCCGACGTCTTCTTCCGCCTGGTCGTCTTCTTCACCATCGCCTGTCTCCTGCGCGAGACAGTGCTACGATCTCTTGAAGATATGGTTACCGGGATGTGGATGCGGCAGGCAAAGAGGCCGAAAGCCCCTCTGCGCGCGCGGGCGGTTTACCGCTCTCGATCCCGCGGCTCTTGCGTGCTTACCCAAGGAGCTATCCTTCTTCATCCATGGCGGATGCATTTCCAGACGCGTCGGATATGATCCGGACGCTGGCGGCAAGAGAGACCGGATAACATGTTGCGCAACCTCGATTTCAGCTCCTGGTACAACCTTCTGGCAACGCTGATCGGGCTCGCCCTGTTTACGCTGATCAGCATCGGCATCCGCCTGATCATGATGTTCACGATCCAGCAGCGCCGGGAGCGCACGAACCGCCAGATCAACGAACGCCTGAAAACCCTCATCGCGGCCTACAAGACCTTGGGCGGCTCCTTCACCGGCAATCTCGCCGTCGACCCCACGCATCTTCGCGATCTGCGACGACGCGCAGAACCATCCGCTGAGCCAGTGGACGGAGAGGCGGACGGCGTCGTCGCGAGTTCCGAGCGTCGCAGGCGCATCCGCGACGACGTCGAGGCAGCACTTTCCGATATCATGCTGCTCGGTACGGAGGCGCAGGTTCGCCTGGCGGAGAAAGCGGCCCGGGAACTCATCGCGGGCCGTCCCGTCCACACCCACGAACTCGTCGTCTCCCTCCGCGCCTTCATCCGAGAGGCGCTCGATCTCGACCCCGTCCCATCCGACCTGGCAATCCCGATGCAAGGCCCGACCCGCCCGGCAAGCAGCGGCGGCCGCACCAAGGGTGAGCGCGGAAAAGAAGGCTCGCGGGGTGGAGGTGGAGGTGGCGGCGGCATGGGAATGGGCGGCGGCGGCCTCGGCCCTGCCGGCGGAGGCGAAGATCCCACACCTGCGGACCGGAACTAACAACGAGATTTGAAAAGGTGAAACCTGTTGATGCATCAATCACTGGCCAGATGCAGGGTGATTGGACTGAACGGATCGAGCGTGCGTCATAGCGATGACGTCCTTGGCGGCGACGCCAAATTGGCAGACGCGTAGCATCTCCCATGTCCGGAGCCCGATCTAGTGGAAGTCTTTTCAGCCTCGCGCGTGCTTTTCTTTCTCAATCCCGCGGCGGAAGGTCGTGACTCGCGCGTGACATCCGGCGCCGGACACTACGGGACTGGCACAACCGCCCCCTCGGAGGCGTAGATCAAATCGACAGGCCGGGTATATGCTACTCCTAATTGGGGAAGCTACCATGCAGGATGTTATCATCAGAGCCTATACTAGTGGAGGCGCCCGTGAACTATTGGCTCTCATCCCTGTCCCTGACGATGGCAGCGCTACCGATAGCCAACTGATTGCCTTGGCGATGATAGCGCTTCGAGAGCAGGGACGGTTTGCAGATACCGAGATCGAGACCTTCCAGTATCGGCTGGACCGCCCAAGGGCATCAACGCTCCAGTCCCCATTCCCGCGACGCCTCCAGGCGCTGTAGCCGAACGGTTCCGCGGCCGGAAGCGACTGTGGGCGGAACACTCGAGCAACGGCAAGGCGGCCCTGACGAAGCGATCAATTGATGAGGGTCGGCTGCGAATACGCTCGTTCCGTCACGGGGCAACCTTCCTGGATCTTGGTCCAGGACGAGACGTTAAGCTTCATCTCACAGCGCGCGAGGTAGGAGCCTCCATCAACCCTCAGGCAGGAGGTCTGGCCAAGCTCGAACATGACATCACGATTTCGGCATTTGCAATTGTGGGCATCCGCCAAGGTGGGGATCGCGGCAATTGCCAAACCAACGACGAGCACTCCAACACGCATGGCTGATGCTCCCAATGATATGCATGCAGATTACACCTGTCCGATAGCATCGTCAAAGCGAGCGACCGATCAGCCGAGCTGGGTCGCGGGCGGTGAAACGGTAACCCTGCGAAATCAAAATCAAGGGATTATATGGCCGGTTTAATCGACACGGAACTGTCCGTGATTCCGGCTGGTAGCGGAGGAGGGATTCGAACCCCCGACACAAGGATTATGATTCCTCTGCTCTAACCTACTGAGCTACTCCGCCGACCGAAGGGACGATGGAAACGAGGTCCGTTTTCCGTCCGGTGGGCGGCTTATAAGGTGCTGTTCCTGCGGGTGTCAAGCGACGTTCGCACAAAAATCGCTTTGTCCGCAAAGGCCTTGGCGGGCGTGGCTTTTCAGGCGGCCACGGGGGTGGAGAGAATGCGCTTGAGGGCGTCTTCCGCCGCCGTTTCGCGTTCCGAGCGCTGGATGAAGCCGCCGCCGTAAATGCGGGCGTCCTCGCCTTCGCCGGAATAGAGCGCGCAGGCCTGGCCTGGAGCGACGCCGGCTTCGCCTTCCGCAAGCTCGACATAGATGCCGCCGGGGCCGGACTGCAGGCGTGCAGGGCGCGGCGGGCGCGTCGAGCGCACCTTGGCGTAACAATCGAAACCGGCCGCAGCGACGGTTTCGAGATCGCCGTCGCCGAGCCAGTTGATGTCGCGCAGATAGAGGCGGCGCGTTTCCAGCGCTTCCTTCGGGCCGACGATGACGCGGCGCGAGCGGGCGTCGAGATAGACGACGTAGAGCGGCTCGCCGGTGGCAATGCCGATGCCGCGGCGCTGGCCGATCGTATAGTGCAGGATGCCGTCATGCTGGCCGAGCACGCGGCCGTCGATATGCACGATGTCGCCGGCGAGCGCCGCGTTTGGCTTCAGCTTGTTGACGATATCGGTATATTTGCCCTGCGGCACGAAACAGATGTCCTGGCTATCGGCCTTCTTGGCGACGACGAGGCCCATCTCTTCCGCAAGCGCCCGGGTTTCGGCCTTCGAAAGATGGCCGAGCGGGAAGCGCAGATAATCGATCTGCTCCTGGGTGGTCGCGAAGAGGAAATAGCTCTGGTCGCGCTCCGCATCGACCGGGCGGTAAAGCGCGCGGCGCTCCGGCGCTGCGGCGGTCGGGTTCGGGCGCGAGCGGATATAATGGCCGGTCGCCAGCGCATCCGCGCCGAGTTCCTTGGCGGTGGCCAGGAGATCGGCGAACTTGACGGTCTGGTTGCAGGCGACGCAGGGGATCGGCGTTTCGCCGGCGATGTAACTTTCGGCAAAGGGGTTGATCACCGTCTCGCGAAAACGCTTTTCGTAATCGAGCACATAGTGCGGAATGCCGATCGTTTCGCAGACGCGGCGCGCATCGTCGATATCCTGGCCGGCGCAGCAGGAGCCGGCACGGTGCATGGCGGCGCCATGATCGTAGAGCTGCAGAGTGATGCCGAGGACGTCATAACCCTCGCGTTTCAGGATTCCGGCCACCACGGAACTGTCGACGCCGCCCGACATGGCGACGACGACACGCGTATCTTCTGGCTTCCGGTCGAAATCGAGACTGTTCACGCGAGGTCCGTTCCGATGCTGCGGCCGCCGCCTTCGGGGCTTGCCGCAAACACCTTTGACTGAAACGCCGGAAACCGGCCGTTGCGGCGCCCCGTCACTGTCGGGACGCCTCTGGGGCGACATATAGAAACTTGCCGCCCCGAGGGCAAGAGAAGGCCGGAAACCTCGTCTTTCCGGCCGCACGCGGGATCGCCCCTCCCGGTCCGCAGAAAGGGGCTATCGCGCGCGAACGGAAAGTCAGATGAGGCGCAGGCGGAGCGCGATCGCAATCGCCTGCATGCGGTTGACGGCCTGGAGCTTGCGGGTGGCGCTCTTGAAATAGCTGCTCACCGTGTAGACCGAGATGCCCAGGATGATGGCGATCTCGTCGCTGCTCTTGCCGGCGGCGGCCCAGCGCAGGCACTCGACCTCGCGGCTCGACAGCTTTTCCCGCCCCGCCGTCGCCGCGACAAAGGTCTTTTCCAGGCATTCGAACAGCTGGAGGGCGGCGAAATGCAGCTCCGTCAGCTCCGGCCAGGCAAGCGGCGTGCGCGTGCCGGAGAAGACCATCAGATAGGGATCGGAGGTCGTGGAATGCATGAGCAGCGCCGTGGAACCGGAAAGGCCGTAGCTTTCGGCAAGCGTGATCGCCTCGCCGGCCTGGCCGCTTTCCCAGTCCGATGGTGCCAGAAGCGAGCTGTCGCCCTGAACGGGCAGCTTCGTCATACCGGTCTCGATCGCCAGACGGCTGACGTGGAACAGGTTCATCGCATCATATTTGCGCACGAGATCGGCCGGCCAGTTGCTGACGAGCAGGCGCTCTGCAAAACGCTGCTGTCCGTTGGCCGGAAAACGCGACACCAGGAAATGGCTGAAGCGAAAATGGTTGGCGCACTGGCGCATGAGGTGCAGCACCTCATATTCGGTCTGCACGGTTTCAATATTGGCCGTCGACAGGAATTCGGGCGACCAACCCTGCTGCAGGAGCATGTTGTCTGGATCTCTCATTTTCCGTTTCCAACAGCCGGCGCGGACGCGCGCCGGGCTCGTGTGCATTCTCGGTCCGGAAAATTACAGGAGCACCATCGCGGTGAAACACGACGAAAAACGCCGCGTCAGCCATGTCCCAAAGGGAAACAGCTCGCGGATAGAATTCATTTGGATGCATCCTGGGGGCTTCCGGTGACATCAACGATGCCGCCCCCAAATTTTCGGGCTTATTAGCAGTATTTGAATAAAAGAGAAACGTTTTATTTGCATGGCTCCCATGCAGGCTCTGCGAGAGCGCGCATAGACAAACGTAACGGAAACCGGCGCTTACAGAGCCCCGCACGATCGGCGAAGCCGCTCAAATGATTAGAAAATTGTTAGCATGCGTTTAGGCAAATCTTAAATGTGGCAAGCTACAGTCCGGGGATATGGTCTTGAGTTTATGTAGAGAGTCCAATGACCGATCTGATACGACCACGCGTTAAATACGTCATCGGCCCCGATGGCAGCCCTCTGACAATTGCCGATCTGCCGCCGGCCAATACGCGGCGCTGGGTGATTCGCCGGAAGGCAGAAGTCGTCGCCGCGGTGCGCGGCGGGCTCTTGAGCCTCGAAGAAGCCTGTGAACGTTATACGCTGACGGTCGAAGAATTCCTCTCCTGGCAGTCCTCGATCAACGACCATGGCCTTGCCGGCCTGCGCACCACGCGCATCCAGCAATACCGCCACTAGCGTCCCATTTTTGATCAAGACCCCTACGGCTGCGCCTCGCGCAGCCGTAGTTTTGTTCAGGGATGGGGGGCTGCGCCTCGCGCAGCCGTAGTTCTTTTTATCAATTTTCAGCGCGGTTGCAGCTTCATCTGCAGGAGCCCGGTCATGATGGCCGAGGCGGCGTAGAACCACACGCCAGGCTGGGTGAAGGCCGAGGCCATGCCGCTCGTCTTCGCCGCGACGATGACCAGCGCCACCAGCATCACATCCATCATCGACCATTTGCCGAGCAGCGGAAGCAGCCGGGCGATCCAGTTCGCCTTGCCGTCGGCCGGCGTCGGCGCGGTCGCCTCCAGCGCGATGGCGAAGAGCTTGATGACCGGGAAGACGATGGAAAACAGGCCGACCAGCACGGCCAGCCCGCCGCTGCCCTGCGCCCAGAGCGAGACGACGATATCGATCAGGGACGGCGTCTCGTTGAAGAAATACAGTTTTTCGAAGCGCACGAGCGGCAGGACAAGGCCGAAGGCCAGGAACAGCGCGGAGAGAACGAGAAGAGCGGGTACGGCGAGAATCATGGGCACACGTCGAAGGTTTCGATGCGCCCTGCATAGCATTCGCCAGGCTCTGACGCAGCACACTCCGTTCACATCCGGATGGCTTGCCGGATCCGCCGGGACAGGAAAGGATGGCGCCAACGCAACCGCAAGCGAGGACCATCATGGATATCAAGGACGAAGAAACCGGTTCGAAGGGCCGCTATTCCATCATCGTCGAGGGGCACGAAGCGGAGGTGACATACTCCCGCACCTCGCCGAAGCTCGTCATCGTCGATCATACCGGCGTGCCGGATGCGCTGCGTGGCAAGGGCGTCGGCCAGGCGCTCGCGGCCCATGCGGTGGAGGCGGCGCGGGCGGGCGGCTGGAAGATCATGCCGCTCTGCCCCTTCTTCCGGGCGCAGGCGATGCGCCACAAGGACTGGCAGGACGTCGTCAATCTCTAAGCGGAAATCGACGCAACGCGAAGAACCCTCGTGAGCGGTCTTCCGGCCGCTCGCGAAGGTCCTTCGAATTGAAACGGATCAGGCGCGAAGCCGAACCGCGTTGTCGCGCTCTTCCAGCGCCGAAGCCTTGGCGAACTCCGCCTCCGCCTCTTCCAGTGCCAGTTCCGCCGCATCCTGCTGCACCTTCAGTTCCCGGATGGAGACCTGAAGATTGTCGGAGCGCTGACGCGCTGCCTTGGCGAAGGTGGGATAAGCGAAGTGGTTGGGATCGGTGATCCCGGACTTCTTTTCCTCGATGGCGATCTGGGTTTCCAGTTCCTTCGACATCCGTTCGAATTCGGACATCATCAACTGAAGCTGGGCCAGCTGCCGTCTCTTGTCTTTCACCTGAAATTCCTTCAGGCGAACTAGGCTCTCACGCGACTTCATACGCAATACTCCCGTGGATAGCGAGACCCCGGCATTGGAGCGAATGGCGGCCTGATTCTCTCGGCAACCACGCACTCCGCATTCCAAATCAGCCCCCGAAGCGCGGTGTTTTCCACACGCCGGAAGCCGTCTTGCGCCCGAAACCCGGCAAAACGCACCGGGCCCCGAAAAAAATTCAGCGATATTAATAAAACCCTACCGCTGGTAACCTTTCGTTTACGGGCATCGTTAATCATAGGTGCGAGGATTTAAGGCTCAGTAAATGCGGTTCGCAAAAAAGAGGTGGGGCGCATTGATGAGTCGAAAGAGTCGGTTAGCTGTGTTTCTTGAAGGAACATATTAAGAGACACAATTCTGATTCATCCATAAAATCAGGAGCCTGCCTAAAATAATTAACAGATCGATGCATCTTGCCAAACTGAATCAGGATTTGTTAACCATTTCATGGCAGCCTCCAAATCAGGCAACGACTGGATCCGTATCGCGTAGGGGGCCAGAAACCTTGAGCGGCGGAAAAGGGGACAGATATGCGGGTTCTACTCATTGAGGACGACAGCGCGACGGCGCAGAGCATCGAATTGATGCTGAAGTCCGAAAGTTTTAATGTGTATACCACCGACCTCGGCGAGGAAGGTGTCGATCTGGGCAAGTTGTACGATTACGACATCATCCTGCTCGATCTGAACCTCCCCGACATGTCGGGTTACGAGGTTCTGCGCACGCTTCGCCTGTCCAAGGTCAAGACGCCGATCCTCATCCTCTCCGGCATGGCCGGCATCGAGGACAAGGTGCGCGGCCTCGGCTTCGGCGCCGACGACTACATGACAAAGCCGTTCCACAAGGACGAGCTTGTCGCACGCATTCACGCCATCGTGCGCCGTTCCAAGGGCCATGCCCAGTCGGTCATCTCGACGGGCGAACTCATCGTCAACCTCGATGCCAAGACGGTCGAGGTCGGTGGCCAGCGCGTGCACCTGACGGGCAAGGAATACCAGATGCTGGAGCTGCTTTCGCTCCGCAAGGGTACCACGCTCACCAAGGAAATGTTCCTGAACCACCTTTATGGCGGCATGGACGAGCCGGAACTGAAGATCATCGACGTCTTCATCTGCAAGCTGCGCAAGAAGCTTGCGAACGCCGCCGGCGGCGCGAACTATATCGAGACGGTCTGGGGCCGCGGCTACGTGCTGCGAGAGCCCGATGGCGACTTCGCCGAAAGCGCCTGATACCACCCTCCCCGCTCCAGAATTCCAACCCGCCGCTTCGCCGGCGGGTTTTTTCGTTGTGTGTCAGAGAGATTAGCCCGGAACGAAAACGCGGCCGGCTCTTCACGAGCGGCCGCGTCGATGTCGTCAGATTAAGGTCAGTCGTTTCAGGCGGCGATCGAAAGATTGCCGAAGACCTGGGTCAGGATCTTGCGGTCGAACGGCTTCAGCAGGAAGTCGTCGGCACCGGCGCGCTTGCCCATCATCATCTTCTTGAGGTCCGCCTCGACCACGCAATAGTAGATGCGCACCGACTTGCCCTGCGGCAGGTTGCGGATATTGCCGATCAGCTCGATCGCACCGTCCATCGTCGCATCGACGATGATGATGTTCGGCAGCTCCGCCTCGCAACGCACCAGCGCCTCGAGCGAGCTCGACGCTTCCAGCACGAGGAAATTGAAACCGGAGAGAATACGCTTGCCGACCTTACGGACGACGTCGGAACCATCGGCGATCATCAACCGCTGCATTAGCTGCTCCTAGGGTCTCCCGCTCTTGAGCTGCGGGAAGATTACAGGTTGCAACTGTACCGGCGGCTGGCAAACAAAGCGTTAGCGGCCATGGTTAACGAACCCTGGCCGCATTGTTTTACGCCTCGGCGGCGACCACGCGGGCGGAGAAGACGATCTCTTCGGGCGAAGCCGCCACGTCGAGCTGCATGCCCGCCTCGTCCGCCAGCAGCACCGTGTAATAGGGCTGGATCGAATGGGCGTCGACCGACTCTTCCGGCGTGCCGGAGAGGATCTCCATGAATTTCGGCGGCACGCGCAGCATGCGGCCCTTGGCGGTGAGCTTGAAGACCGCATCGGTTTCCGGGTTTTCCAGCGTCACGTCGATCGAGCCGCCGCGCGGGATGGCGCCGTAGGCGACGAGGAACAGGTTGAGCAGAAGCTTGACCCGGTTCTTCGCGACGATGGCGCGCGGCCCCGTCCAGGTGATCTCGGTCTTCTTCTCGGCGACGGCGAAATCGCGCGCCGCCTTTTCCGCCTCGCCCGTATCGATGGAGGCGCCGACCGAGCCGGAGGCACCGAAAGCGAGCCGTGCGAACTTCAGACGGACGGACGCATTCAGCGCGCTGGTGCGGATGAGGTCCATCGCCTCCGAATCAGCGCCGCCCTCGTCGAGCAGTTCCAGCCCGTTGTTGATCGCGCCGACGGGCGAGATGACGTCATGGCAGACGCGGCTGCAAAGAAGCGCTGCCAGATCGGGACCGGTCAGCGTAAGGTTCGGATTTTTCGCCATAAATTTCTCCCAGGTCCACGTATTCTTGCAACGCGGCGGCCTCACAGGGCACTGTCGCGGGCATCCTGCGCGACGCATAACACGCCGGAATTGCGCGAGGCGTACCCGAATTGAAGACAGCCATAATGACACCACATTTGGTAAACCGATTGTTAAGACGATCGGATCAAATTGCTGCATGGAACGGGGCCGAGACATGAAGGAAGGCGAACGGGACATGCGTGTTTCAAAACTGGTCACGACGGCGTTCAGGATCGTCACAACGGCGCTGCTGGCGCTCTTCTGGATTTTGCCCGCTCAGGCGCAGCAGAGCAGCGGCCAATATTCCATGCAGGAAATCGTCGATGCCGGCCACGGCTTCTTCGGCTCCACCTCGGGTGGCCTTGCCAAGGTGGTCGAACGCGCTTTCGAATCCCACGGCCTGCCCAACGGCTACATTCTCGGCCAGGAAGGGTCCGGCGCCTTCGTCGCGGGCCTGACCTATGGCGAGGGCACGCTGAACACCAAGAATGCCGGCCAGCATTCGGTGTTCTGGCAAGGCCCGTCGCTCGGCCTCGACTGGGGCGGCCAGGGCAGCCGCACCATGATGCTCGTCTACAATCTGCCCGACGTCAATGCGCTCTATGAGCGCTACGGCGGCGTTTCCGGCTCGGCCTATGTCATTGCCGGCGTCGGCATGCAGGTCAATGTCAACCGCGACGTCGTGCTCGTGCCGATCCGCACGGGCGTCGGCGCCCGCATCGGCATCAATGCCGGCTACCTGAAGCTCACCCGCGAGCCGACCTGGAATCCCTTCTGATCACCCCCTTGGTCGAATGAATGGCGGCCCTCACTCGTCAGGTTAACCGAGAGTTGATTTCGCCGGGCATCCCCCTGTGAAAGTTCGAGCGAGCCGCTATAGTGCGCTTGCTTGAACCGTTTTGGGCCGTTTTGGAACGAGTGGACCTGTGATCGAGTATGCCCTTCTCTTCGCGCTCGGCTTTCTCGCCGCCACGCTGACCGGTCTGCTCGTCGCGCCGGCCATCCAGAAGCGCGTCGTCAAGTTCACCGAAGAGCGCATGCGCGCCACGATGCCGCTCAGCCCGCAGGAAGTGCGGGCGCAGAAGGACATGGCCCGCGCCGCCTATGCCGCGGAAAACGCCCGCCTGTCGCAGAGCGTGCGCCGCGAGCGCGAAAAACACACGCTGGAAATGGTGCGCAACGAGAAACTCCTGGCGCAGGCCGCGTCGATCGGCACGGAAAACGCCGAGCTACACGCCCAGATCGCCGACATGAACATCGAGGCCGGCGACATGCGCTCGGCGCTGCGCCGCGAGGAAATGAAGACCGAGCAGCTGAAGACGGCGCTTTCGACTGCCGACCGCGAGATCCGCGGCAAGGAAGCCGACATAGAGAGCCTGCACGGCCGCATCGATCATCTCGAGGCGGACCTCGACAATATGAAGATCGACCTCGCCACCCGCGACACGGCGATGGAGAGCCTGAAGAGCCGCATCGGCAATCTCAAGGACGAGCGCGACAAGCTGCGCGAGGACATCAAGACGGCGAGCCAGGCGGCAAAATCGCTGGAAATTCGCCTGTCGCGCGAAGAGGGCCGCGTGCGCCAGCTCGAAACGCGGCTGACGCGCGAGCTGGCCGGCAACGCCGACAAGGACAATGCAATCGAACGGCGCATCGCGGAAATCAGCCGCCTGCGCGACAAGGTGAAGACGTTGACAGCGGAAAACAAGGACACGGTGAAAGCGATGCGGTCCACCGGGCTCGCCCGCACCATCGCTACAAGCCGCATTTCCGCCCGCCGCACCGAAAAGCTGGTGCCACCGCCGATTGACATCGGCGCGCTGGAAGAGGACGTGCGCAACCAGGGCACAGCACTTTCGGAACGGCTGCTCGCCGCGAAAACCGGCGACAACGACGCCGCGCTGCGCGAGGAAATGGCCGATCTCGCCAGCAAGATGATCGTGCTGACATCCGCGCGCGAAGGCGCCGGCTCGCCGGTGCACGACCTCATCGCCACGATCGATCCGGCGCTCGACGGCGACGAACGCAGCCTCGCCCAGCGCGTGCGCGAACAGATCAGCGGCGACGAAGCTTGATTCGTCCCCGGAGGGCGGCATGAAGGCAGCAATCCTGGCATTGGTGATCGGCATTTCCGGCGCGACCGCCCCCTCGCCCAAGCAGGCGATGAGCATCGACGGGCGCTATTGCGGCCGGCTGTGGAGCAATGGCGACCTGGTCGAGGCGATCACCGTGCTGTCGCTAACGGGCGACGGCCGGCTGACCGGCACCTACGAATTCGCCGACGGCGACGGCCGCAGCACCGGCACGCTGACGGAAGATCCACCCGGCAAGGGTCTCGACCGCCGGCTCGACTGGCGCGATATGTATGGCACCGGCAAGCTCTTCATCACCATAAGGCCGGATTACAGCGGTTTCACCGGCAAATGGCAGGACCAGACCGGCTCGCCGAACGAATTGTGGGACGGCGTGCGCTGCTAGGCGACACGCCCCATGGTGAGCGCAATCTGGTAGAGCGCGATGCCGCTGGCCGTCGCGACGTTGAGGCTGTCCAGCCCCGGCCGCTGTGGAATGCGCGCCGTGCGGAAGGAGGACAGGATGTTTTCCGGCAGCCCCTCGCCTTCCGTGCCGAGCACCAGCGCAATGCGACGCGCCGCCGGGATTTCCCCTACCGGGACCGCACCGCGCGGCGAAAGACCCCAGATCTCGTAGCCCGCCTCGGCCAGGCCCCGCAGCATCGCCTCGGCAGCGAGCCCGCGGGAAAACGGTACCGTCAGCACGGAACCGACAGAGACCCGGATCGACTTGCGGTAAAGCGGATCGCAGCTCGTTTCGTCGAGAAACACCGCATCCGCACCGAAGGCAGCGGCATTGCGAAAGATCGAGCCGACATTGTCGTGGTTGGAGAGACCACAGCCGGCGAGCACAAGGCTCGTTTCCGGCAGCGATGGCAGCAGCGGCGGCGCCTGCGCCGGCTTGCGGCCGAGCGCCAGCACGCCGCGATGCATGTTGAACCCGGCAATCGCATCGAAGACCGGCGCCGCAGCGACATAGATCGGCACGGTCTCCGGAAAGGCGGCAAGCACCTCGGCAACGCCCGCGACGCGGCTTTCAAGAAGCAGGATCGCCTCGGCGGCAAAGCCGTTTTGCCGCGCCTGCGCGCTGCCGAGCATGCGCAGCACCACCGTGCCCTCGGCAATGAACAGACCGTCACGGCCCGTGAGATCGCGCTCGCGGATCGAGACGAAGCCGGCAATGCGCGGGTCGGCTGGATCTTCTATGCGGAGCGGTTCGGCCGCCATGGCGGATCAGTTGCCCTTGACGTCGATCTCGGCGACGATGCGGCTTGCCGCGATGTCGAAGAGGAAGGCCTTGCGCAAGCCGTCCGCCATCACGCCGTAAAACAGGATCTGGCCGGCCGATTGCGACACGGCCGAGACGGCGAAACCGTCGGGCAGCGTCGCGGTCGCCTTGACCGGCGCATCGCTCGGCACGGCAACGCCGCCGGCGACGGCGGCTTCCGGCTTGCTTTCGCGCGTGTTGATCTTGTAGACAATGGCCGCAAGCACCGCCATGAACATCAAAAGCATGATGCCGCCCGAGACCAGTTGCAGGCGCATCATCTTGCGACGAACGTTTTCCATCACCGGGTCGAGCGGCTTGTCTTCCTGATCGTCGTTTTCGATGTTGGACATGGCAAGGCGACCTTCCGGCAATGAGCTGAGTTGAACGATGACCGACCCCTTTAAAGAAGCCGAGGCGACAAGAAAAGTCCTGACGGTGCCGGAAGACGCCGAAGGACGCATCGACGCCTGGCTTGCGGCCACGCTTGCGGGCGATTTTTCGCGCAATCGCATCAAGGCGCTGATCGAGGAAGGCGCCGTGCTGGTCAACGGCGCGGCGGTCGGCGAGCCGAAGCGCAAGGTCCATCCCGGCGACCGCGTCGAGATCGCCCTGCCGGAACCGCGCGATCCCGAGCCGCAGGCCGAGGACATCCCAATCGACGTGCTCTACGAGGATGACGACCTGATCGTGCTGGTGAAGCCCGCTGGCCTCGTCGTGCATCCCGGCGCCGGCAACTGGACCGGCACGCTGGTCAACGCGCTCATCCACCATTGCGGCAAAACCCTTTCCGGCATCGGCGGCGTGCGCCGCCCGGGCATCGTGCACCGGCTCGACAAGGAGACGAGCGGCGTCATGGTCGTCGCCAAGAATGACGCCGCGCACCGCCACCTCTCCGACCAGTTCGCCGACCATGGCCGCACCGGCCCGCTGGAGCGCGCCTACCAGGCCGTCGTCTGGGGCCGCCCCCGCCAGCTGAAGGGCACGATCGACGCGCCGCTCGGCCGCGGCAACGACCGCACAAAGCGCGCCGTGAAGCACGAGGACGCCGACGACGCCCGCGAGGCGATCACCCATTACGAGGTGGTCGAGCGCTATGGCGAAGCCCCCGATGCCACCAGCCTCGCCTCCCTCGTGGAATGCCATCTGGAAACCGGCCGCACGCACCAGATCCGCGTGCATATGGCGCATATCGGTCACCCGCTGGTCGGCGACCCGGAATATGGCGCCGCCTTCAAGACCAAGGCGAACCGCCTGCCGGACGAGGCGCGCGACGTCGTCAACGGTTTCCGCCGCCAGGCGCTGCATGCCTTCATGCTGCAGTTCGAGCATCCCGCGACCGGCGAGACCATGCATTTCGAAGCGCCGCCGCCGGAGGATCTCGAACGTCTGATTTTGGCGCTGCGCGCAGTGGAAAATACCACCAAGCCTTGATTTCCGGGTACAAAACCCCACCTTGGGAATGTATCGAAAAATCCGTTTCGCCTGGCCCGCTTTCACGTATCCGTGAAACTCGCGGACGCTTGAACCATTGTTTCGCCATACCTATCTGTACACTCAGTGGGGTCGCCATGACCCACTGGGGAGCATGGTTGCTGACGGGGATCCGGTTTCAGAGGATCGTGCTCCGTACCAAGGCTTGCCGAATGGAAGCCGCTTCAGAAAGGGGTGCTGAATGGCCCGCAATACGTTGCCGTCGATCACGGCCGGAGAAGGTGGTCTCAACCGCTATCTCGATGAAATCCGCAAGTTTCCAATGCTTGAGCCGCAGCAGGAATACATGCTCGCGAAGCGTTACCAGGAGCACGGCGACCGCACCGCGGCGCATGAGCTCGTCACAAGCCATCTCCGGCTCGTGGCCAAGATTGCCATGGGCTATCGCGGCTACGGCCTGCCGATCGGCGAAGTCGTTTCCGAGGGCAATGTCGGCCTGATGCAGGCCGTCAAGAAATTCGACCCGGAACGCGGCTTCCGCCTGGCGACCTATGCCATGTGGTGGATCAAGGCTTCGATCCAGGAATATATCCTGCGCTCGTGGTCGCTGGTGAAGATGGGCACGACTGCCAATCAGAAGCGCCTGTTCTTCAACCTGCGCCGCATGAAAAGCAAGATCCAGGCGATCAACGACGGCGACCTGAAGCCCGACCAGGTCAAGGAAATCGCGACCAAGCTGAAGGTTTCGGAAGACGAAGTCGTCTCGATGAACCAGCGCCTCACCGGCGATGCCTCGCTCAACGCGCCCATCAAGGCCGGCGAAGGCGAATCCGGCCAGTGGCAGGATTGGCTCGTCGATGACCACGACAGCCAGGAACAGACGCTGATCGAGCAGGACGAGCTCGACACCCGCCGCGCCATGCTGGCGCGCGCCATGGGCGTGCTGAACGACCGCGAACGCCGCATCTTCGAGGCCCGCCGCCTCGCCGAAGATCCGGTGACGCTGGAAGAGCTGTCGTCCGAGTTCGACATCAGCCGCGAGCGCGTGCGCCAGATCGAGGTCCGCGCCTTCGAGAAGGTGCAGGAAGCCGTGCAGAAATACGCGGCCGAGCAGGCCCGCGCGGTGCGCGTCATCGAAGACGCCTGAAGCGCGAAGCAATAATCCAAACGAAAAGGCCCGGCAGCGATGCCGGGCCTTTTTTGTTGTGAGAAGCGAGTGGCCTTACTGGCTGCCGGCCGCGCCGAGCGTCGTCCAGGCCTTCATTACCGTGTCGAAGGCTTCCGTGCCGGCCGTGCCCTTGTCGAGCGTCATCAGCGCGCGCCGGCCGTTGCGGTAGGTGATCGGAATATCGATCCAGCTGCGCGTGCGCAGGAGTTCGGTGTTCTTGGCGATCGCCTCCGGGAAGTCGTTGAGCGCGATCATGTGGAAGTCGTCGGTGATCTTCGCCGGCACCGCGATCAGCGCATCGCCGCGGTCCTGCTCGGTCCGCTTCATCGCCACGCGCTGCACGCTCTCGATGCCGCCGCCTTCGAAATTCTCCGGCAGCGAGAAGACGAGCTCGACGAGATGGCTTGCCGGCAGTGACCGGTCGCCATTGCGTCGGAAGGTGATCAGCGCGGTCAGGCCTTTGGAGGGCACGTTGATCTGCGCGCGCACCACCGGTTCGGCCTTGGCCTCGCCACCCGGCGATTCTTCCGCGCTCGACCAGGCGACCGTGCCTTCGATCGCCGTTGGCGCCGTCTGGCCGAGGCGCTCCTCATAGAGGAACATTTTTTGCGTGACGCCGATCGCGGCCGGCTGCTCGCCGGTGGCCGCAGGCGTCTGCGTGTCCGTCGTGGTCGCGGTGCCGGTGCCAGTGGTGCCGGCCGGCGTCTGCGTCGTGCCGTCCGTCGTGGTCGTGCCCGCGCCGGTGGTGCCCGCGGCGGCCGCGCCGTCCTCGGTTACCACACCTGCGGTTTCAGTCGACTGGGCGGCAACGGACTTGCCCTCTTCCGGCGTTGCGCCGTCCAGCGCTGCCGCCGGGCCTTCGTCCACTTCGGTGCCATCCGTCAGCAGGCGCTGGGTGAACTTGCCGTTGCCGGTCGGCGTGGCAGAGGCCACCTCGGTGTTCGCCGTGGTCGTGCCGGCGGCATTGTCCGTCGTCTCGGCCGTGTCGGCCGGCGTGGTGTTGGCCGGCAGGTTGCGGCCGCCTTCGGCGGTGTCGTTGGTCTGCTGCTGGGTCTCGGCCGGCGTCTCGGTCGAGGGCGCGGTGAACGAGGCGATGCGCTCATTGACCCAGCCGTTGACGGTATCGCGGTTGAACCAGTAGCCGGCACCCACACCGCCGACGATGGCGATGAGCGCGATCACGGCGGCAAGCGCGCCAAAATTGATGCGCGACTTGCGCGGCTCGGCGCGGAAGGAGCGCTGCGGCGCGCGGGCCGGCTCGAAAGCGGGCGTGGACGATGCGGCCTCGGCGGTGGTGGCCGCCGCCACGGTGGATGCGGCAGCAGCGCCGGCCTTCGGCGTATGGCCGAGAAGGTCGTCGAGATCGCCCCATTCCGGGCTCTTGGCGGTTTTTTCGCGCTCGGCTTCCGGCTGGGCAGCCTTGTCGTCCGGCCAGTCCCAGGCGAGCGGATCGCTGGTCACCGCCGGCGTCGGCTCGTGTTGCTCCACCTCGACCGCGACGGGGGCGGCCTCGTTCCAGTTCCACTGGGCTTCCGCCGAGGGCATGCGGGCATCCGCGACCGGCTCAGCTTCGGGCAGCTTCTCGTCGTGGACCGGGTAGACCCGGGCCTCCGGCTCTACGGCCGCGACGGTCTCCACCGCTTCGGCCTCTACGGGGCGATCCGGCTCAGGCTCCTGCCAGGAGGGCACGTAATCGTCGGCGGGCGCGGCCTCGACATGCCAGGACGGCTCGCTATGGGCCTCGGCAGCAACCGGCTGCGGCTCGTCCGCGACGCGCTCTTCCTCGACAACCGGCTCGGGCTCGACGGGGGTTTCGGCGACCGGCTCGTCTTCGATCACCGGCTCGACCGGCACGGCCTCGTGGACATGCTCCACCGGCTCGTCGTGCTGCTCCGGTTCGGCTACCGCGACCGCCTCTTCCGGCTCGTCGACGGCGACAGGTTCTTCCGCCACCGGCTCCGGCTGGACGATATCCTCGACGGGTTCCGGTGCGACATCGTCGGCGGGAAGCGCCTCGGCATGGTCGATCTCGACGCTGTCGATCGCCGCCTCGAGCTTGTCGAGCTGACGTTTCACCAGGTCATCGGAAGGGCGCGGGTTCATGGATTCGAGTTGCCGGCGCACGGCACCGCGCGCCTTCTCGTAAACCTTCTGCCGCATCTCGGCATTATTGTCCGAGAGGCCGTCCACGGCCCTCCGAATGACTGCTACAAAATCCGCCATCAGAACTTTCCGTCGTGTCCGCTCGCTATCTCATTGGAATACGTCACGGAACTGGTGTTGAGCTTGAGATTAGTCCTCAAACGGGTCGGTCACAAGTATCGTGTCCTCCCGCTCCGGACTGGTCGAAAGCAGGGCGACGGGGGCGCCGATCAGCTCTTCGACCTGTCGTACATATTTGATCGCCTGGGCCGGCAGGTCCGCCCAGCTGCGCGCGCCGACCGTCGATTCCTTCCAGCCTTCGAGCGTGATATAGACCGGCTCGACGCGGGCCTGCTGGCCCTGGCTTGCCGGAAGATAGTCGATTTCCTTGCCGTCGAGCTTGTAGGCGACGCAGATCTTCAACTCGTCGAGGCCATCCAGAACGTCGAGCTTCGTGAGCGCGATGCCCGTGATTCCCGAGGTCTTCACGGTCTGGCGCACGAGAACCGAATCGAACCAGCCGCAGCGGCGCGGACGGCCGGTATTGACACCGACTTCGCGGCCGACGGTCGAAAGGTGCTTGCCGATCTCGTCATCGAGCTCGCACGGGAACGGCCCCTCGCCGACGCGGGTCGTGTAGGCCTTGGTGATGCCGAGCACATAACCGATCGCCGTCGGGCCGAGGCCGGAACCGGCGGCGGCCTGGCCCGCAACCGTGTTGGACGAGGTCACGAAGGGATAGGTGCCGTGGTCGTTGTCGAGCAGCGCGCCCTGCGCTCCTTCGAAAAGGATGCGGGAACCGGCCTTGCGGTGGTCGTCGAGGATGCGCCAGACCTGGTCGACATAAGGCAGCACCCGGTCGGCGACTTCCATCAGTTCCTTCTCGATCGATTCCACCGAGATTTCCGGCAGGCCGAGGCCGCGCCGCAGTGCATTGTGATGGGTCAGCAGCCGGTCGATCTTCGCCGGCAGCGCGTCCCTGTCGGCCAGATCGATGGCGCGGATGGCGCGGCGGCCGACCTTGTCTTCATAGGCCGGGCCGATGCCGCGCCGTGTCGTGCCGATCTTCGTGCCGCTGTTGGAGGCGGCATCTTCACGGAACCCGTCCAGATCACGGTGCAGGGACAGGATGAGCGGTGCGTTGTCGGCAATGCGCAGGATTTCCGGCGTGATGTTCACGCCTTGGGCGCGCAGCTTCTCGATCTCGGCGACGAAGTGATGGGGATCGACGACGACGCCGTTGCCAATGACGCTGAGCTTGCCGCGCACGAGGCCGGACGGCAGCAGCGCCAGCTTGTAGCTGACACCATCGATAACCAGGGTATGGCCCGCATTGTGGCCGCCCTGATAGCGGACGATGACATCCGCGCGTTCGGAAAGCCAATCGACAATCTTGCCCTTGCCTTCGTCACCCCATTGCGATCCGACCACCACGACGTTCGTCATTTCATCTTTCCCGTATTCGCAAGCGGATAGCCGCGTGCCTGACACAAACCCGCGCATCTATACTGTGTTGTCTTTGGGAATGCGACCCTGTTATGACGGCCACAATCCGCTTTTTACATGACATTCCGCGCTTTTTCGCCTTATGTGGACCGCCTGCCGACGCACCCCGCGCCCTTCCCTCCACCGTCCGGATCACCCCGCCTTGAACAGCAGAGCCTATTTCTATCTCAGCGTTACTGCCCTTTTCTGGGGCGCGAACTCGGTGGCGGGCAAACTGGCGGTTGGCCATGTCAGCCCGATGGTGCTGACGACCTATCGCTGGATTGTCGCGCTCATCATCATCCTCGCCTTCATGATGCCGCAGGTGAAGCGCGACTGGCCGATGATCCGCAAGCATTGGCTGCAGCTTCTGCTCTACGGCATCTTCGGTTTCACGGCCTTCAATGCCCTGCTCTACACCGCGCTCGGCTATACCAGCGCCATCAATGCCGTCATCGAGCAGGCCGGCATTCCCATGCTGATCTTCGTCTTCAACTTCGTGCTGTTCCGCATCCAGGCCTCCATCGCCCAGATCATCGGCTTCAGCGTCACGCTTATCGGCGTGCTTGTAACAGCCGCTCATGGCGAATTCTCGGCACTGGCGGAGCTGGAATTCAACTTCGGCGATGCGCTGATGCTTTGTGCAGCCATCGTCTACGCCGCCTATACCGTGTCGCTGCGCTGGAAGCCGGAGCTGCACTGGCAGAGTTTCATCGCCGCCCCCGCCTTCGGCGCGCTCTTGAGCGCCATCCCGCTGTTCTTCTGGGAACTGTCGCGGGGTGCTGCGATCTTCCCGGATACGACGGGCTGGGCGATCGTGCTCTATGCCGGCATTTTCCCGTCGCTGCTCTCGCAGGTGCTCTATGTGCGCGGCGTCGAAATGATCGGCGCCAACCGCGCCGGCCTCTTCATCAACGCCATCCCGGTCTTCGGCACCATTCTGTCCGTCCTGCTGATCGGCGAGACGCTCTACTCCTTCCACGTCGTCGCCCTCCTCCTCGTGCTCGGCGGCATCGCCATTGCCGAGTGGGGCCGGCCGAAGGACAACAAAAAACCCGCCGGATGAACCGGCGGGTTTCTTTTCGTCTTGGGAGGACGAAGCTTAGTCGACGTTGAAGACCAGCGACTTGACCTGGCGGATGGCCGGGTTGGTGCGCAGCTTGTTCAGAACGTCGTCGGACACGGCGGCATCGACATAGAGCAGCGCGATGGCGTCACCGCCCTGCTTGTCGCGGCCGAGCTGGAAGTTGGCGATGTTGACGCCCGCCTCGCCCAGCGTCGAGCCGATGAAGCCGATCATGCCGGGAACGTCGGTGTTGGTGATGTAGACCATGTGGTTGCCGACATCGGCGTCGAGGTTGATGCCCTTGATCTGGATGAAGCGCGGCTTGCCGTCGGAGAAGACCGTGCCGGCGATCGAGCGGGTCTGGTTGGCGGTCGTCACCGTCAGGCGGATATAGCCGTCGAAGACGCCCGACTTGTCGCGCTTGACCTCGGAGAGGATGACGCCCTTTTCCTTGATCATGACCGGCGCCGAAACCATGTTGACGTCGGAAACCTGGGTGCGGATGAGACCCGCCAGCGCAGCACTCGTCAGCGCCTTGGTGTTCATCGAAGCCGTCGCGCCATCGTAGAGGATCTCGATTTCCTTGATCGCGCTTTCCGTGACCTGGCCGACGAAGGCGCCGAGCACGTCGGCAAGCCGGATGAACGGCTTCAGGATCGGCGCTTCCTCGGCGGTGATCGATGGCATGTTGATGGCGTTGGAGACAGCGCCACGCACCAGGTAATCCGACATCTGCTCGGCAACCTGCAGGGCGACATTCTCCTGGGCTTCCGTGGTCGAGGCGCCGAGATGCGGCGTGCAGACGACGTTCGGCAGGCCGAAGAGCGGGCTTTCCTTGGCGGGCTCGACCTCGAACACGTCGAAGCCGGCGCCGGCGACCTTGCCGGACTTCAGCGCTTCGGCGAGATCCGCCTCGACGACGAGGCCGCCGCGGGCGCAGTTTACGATGCGCACGCCGTCCTTCATCTTGGCGATTGCCGCCGCATCGATGATGTTGCGGGTCTTGTCCGTCAGCGGCACATGCATGGTGATGAAATCGGCTTCGGCGAAGAGCTCGTCGAGCTCGACCTTCTTCACGCCCATCTCCTCGGCGCGCTCCTTGGAGAGGAACGGGTCATAGGCGATGACATGCATCTTGAGGCCGATGGCGCGCGAGCAGACGATCGAGCCGATATTGCCGGCGCCGATGACGCCGAGCGTCTTGCCGGTGATCTCGACGCCCATGAACTTCGACTTCTCCCACTTGCCGGCCTGCGTGGAGGTGTCGGCAGCGGGAAGCTGGCGGGCGACGGCGAACATCAGGGCGATGGCGTGTTCCGCCGTGGTGATCGAGTTCCCGAACGGCGTGTTCATGACGATGATGCCGCGGCGCGAGGCGGCCGGGATATCGACATTGTCGACACCGATGCCGGCGCGGCCGATGACCTTGAGGTTAGTCGCAGCCGCGATCAGCTTCTCCGTCGCCTTGGTGGCGGAACGGATGGCGAGGCCGTCATAGTTGCCGATGATCTCGGCGAGCTTGTCCTTGTCCTTGCCGAGCTGCGGCTGGAAATCGACATCGACGCCGCGATCGCGAAAGATCTGGACGGCGGTTTCCGACAGTTCATCGGATACGAGTACGCGAGGTGCCATGGAAGGCCTCCTTCAATTGAGTCTAGGGAGATGAGATCAAAGGTGGCTTCGCCCAGAGGACGAAGCCGGTCGCGAAAAAATCAGGCCGCAGCCTTGGCAAGCGTCGCCTTCTGGGTCTCGAAAGCCCAGGTCAGCCACGGCATCAGCGCTTCGAGGTCCGCGGTGTCGATGGTCGCACCGGCCCAGATGCGCAGGCCCGACGGGGCGTCGCGGTAGGCGCCGATGTCATAGGCGACACCCTGCTTTTCGAGCAGGGCGACGAGACCCTTGGCAAAGGCGGCCTGTGCATCGGCGTCGAGCGCCGCCACGTCCTTGTCGGCGATGGTCAGGCAGACCGAGGTGTTGGAGCGCGTTTCCGGCGCCTTGGCCAGGTTGGCGATCCAGTCGTTGGCCTCGACGAAGTCGAAGATCACCTTGGCATTCGCATCAGCGCGCGCCATCAGCGCCTTGAGGCCGCCGATCTCCTTGGCCCAGAGCAGTGCATCGATGTAGTCTTCGACGCAGAGCATGGAGGGCGTGTTGATCGTCTCGCCCTGGAAGATGCCCTCGATGATCTTGCCGCCCTTGGTCATGCGGAAGATTTTCGGCATCGGCCAGGAAGGCGTGTAGCTTTCCAGACGCTCGACGGCCCGCGGCGACAGGATGATGACGCCATGCGCACCCTCGCCGCCCAGCACCTTCTGCCAGGAGAAGGTGACGACGTCGAGCTTGGCGAAATCGAGGTTCTGGGCAAACGCGGCCGAGGTCGCGTCGCAAATGGTGAGGCCCTGACGGTCCGCCGGAATGAAGTCCGCATTGGCGACGCGCACGCCAGAAGTCGTGCCGTTCCAGGTGAAGACCACGTCACGGTCGAAATCGATCGTGGAAAGGTCGGGCAGCAGGCCGTAATCGGCCGTGATCTTGCGGGTGTCGGGGAGCTTCAGCTCCTTCACCACGTCGGAAACCCAGCCCGAGCCAAAGCTTTCCCAGGCGACCATGTCGACGCCGCGCGGGCCGAGCAGCGACCACAGCGCCATCTCGACGGCGCCGGTATCGGAGGCCGGCACGATGCCGATGCGGTAATCCGCCGGCACTTCCAGGATTTCACGGGTGAGATCGATGGCCTGCTTGAGCTTGGTCTTGCCGACCTTGGCGCGGTGCGAACGACCGAGCGCGGCATCGGAAAGCGCTTCGAGCGACCAGTTGGGGCGCTTCGAGCAAGGGCCAGAAGAAAAATGGGTGTTGTTCGGACGCACGTCCGGAGCGGCGACGGTCTTCGTCATGATTGCTATCCTTCCAGATAGATAGCCCTTCGTTGGGGAAGGGTGTCCCGCCGCCGTGAATATGGAAGAGACCTTTTGAAGTCAAGCGGATTATGTCGCGAACGAAAAATAATCCGGCGCAATGGAAACGGCGCGCCGGTTGCCCGACGCGCCGCTCCAGAAACGAATGGGATGGATCTTACCAGGTGGTAACGCGGATACCGGCGCGGATCTCGTGCTTCTGGAAACCGTCGTCACGCCCGCGGGCGCTCACCGTGCCGACGCCCGGCACGTCGGTGCTGCCGCTAAACATCTTGCCGCCGGCCATGTCGGTGAAGCGGTAGCCGAGGTCGAGCTTCACGCGGTTGGTGAGATCGACCGAGGCGCCGGCCATCAGCGCATAGGTGAAGCGCCAGCTGTCGCCGCCCTTCACCCGGAGTTCCTCGAAGGTCTGCCCGCCGCAGGAACCCGTGCCGTTTTCGCAGTTTGCCTTGGCCCGGAAGCTGTCCCAGTTCATGTAGGTCACGCCCGCGCCGGCGCCGACATAGGGCGTGATGCCGGCATAGGTGCCGAGGTCCACATAGCCATTGGCGAGGAGATGGGCGGCGTTATAGTCAGCCTTCTGGCCGAGGCGGCAGGTCGTGCCGGCCGGCGCCGTGATGCAGGGCGCATCGATGTCGGAGCCGCCGCGCAGCGAACCGCTGAAGAAATCCGTCGTCAGGTCGGCGCGCAGGAAATTGTTGAACTGGTAGCCCATGCCGACGCCGTAGGAGACCGGCTTGGAAAAGCGCGCATCGTCGAAGTCGCCCTCGGCAAAGGTCGAGCCGAACGCCTCGATCCGGTAGTCCGGCTTATCATGGTTGACCCAGCCGGCATAACCAAGATCGCCGCGGATATACCAGCCTTCCGCCACCCCGCTCTCGGACACGTCGATTTCCGGCGCGTTGATGATGTCGAGGTCGCTCGCCGGCGCGCTCGTCGCGATGAGGCCGGCAAAAACGGCGATGCCAAGCGGTGCGATACGACGAAACATGGTCTCATCCCTTGAGGCCGGCAGGACCGGCGGTTGCGTGGAGGGTGCGAGGCCACGCATCGGGGGCCGCCTTACACCGTTGGTTAACCATAAATCTTAAGGAATGAAGAAACGGTTAAGTGGCCGGTTTTCCAGGCGATCGGCAAAACAAAAGGCCGCCCCGAAGGGCGGCCTTGAGAAGAGGTTCGGCGTGATGCCGCTTACTTGTAGACCGGCTGCTCGACCGGGATGTCGACCGGCGGGATATAGGCCTGCTGTTCGCAGCCGTTGAAGGAGTAACGCAGACCGGCGCGTGCCTCGTGGCTGTAGAAGCCCTTGTCGCGGCCCGGACCGCCGCCGACATTGTAGCCGAACATGTTGCCCTTGGTGACGTGGCGGAAGCGGTAGCCGAGGTCGGCCTTCAGGTTGCAGGTCAGGTCGACGGAGGCGCCGGCCATCAGCGCATAGGTGAAGCGCCAGCTCTTCTTGCCGCGGTGGCGGAAGGTCGGGTCGCAGTTCGTCGGATCGCCGTCGTCGCACGAGGTGTTGTCGAGGCCTTTCCAGTTCACGTAGGTGCCACCGATACCGGCGCCGACATAAGGCGTGATCGAACCGTAGGTGCCGATGTCCACATAGGCGTTGGCGAGCAGGCTGAGCGCGGTCAGCGACGAGACGTCCCGCGACGTGCAGTTCGGCGAAACGCCGCAGCCGCCCGAGGTCGAGCCCTTGAACTTCGACTTGAACATGTAGTCGAGCGTCACGTCCGTGCGGAAGTGCTCGTTGATCTGGTAACCGACACCGCCGCCGAGCGTGAAGCCGCTCTTCAGGTCCGTGGAGTCGAATTCACGAACGCGGTCGTTGGAGCCCTGGAAGTATTTCGCGCCGCGCAGCTTGTTGTAGGACCAGCCCGTGTCGCCGCGCAGATACCACCCGCCCGTCTCGATGATGGTTTCCTGCACCGGTGCCTCGACGACCTCCGGCTGGTAGATATCGGCTGCGTAGCCGGTCGTGCCCGTCAGCAGGACCGCAACGACGCCACTCAAAACTTTCCTCATGGCCTTGCTCCAATAGGCTTTTGCTTGGCATGCCCGGCACACCGGATTCCAAGTCCCTCGATCAGGAGTGGATAATGGCGAGGAAAGGTTAAGGGCCGATTAACTACAAACATTTACCGTCTTTGTTAACGAGCGTTCACGCATTCGGTAAACAACATCTAAAATCTGAGTAATCTTCAAAAGAACTTCATCGGCAAAAAAGAAAAAGGCCGGCGCATTGGCACCGGCCCTTAAGAATAGATGAATCGAACAGGATCAGGCGGCGTTGCGCACGGAACCTATTACGGCGACCAGGTCGTCGACGATGCGCTCCACCTTCGCCCGGTCGTCGCCCTCCGCCATGACGCGGATCAGCGGTTCGGTGCCGGAGGGGCGGATGAGCAGGCGGCCGCTCTTGGCAAGCTCGCTTTCGGCATCGGCGATCGCCTGGCGCACCGCGGCGTCCTCCAGCGGCTGGCCCGCCTGGATGCGCACGTTCTTCAGCACCTGCGGCACCGGCTCGAAGCGGTTGCACACTTCGCTCACCGTCTTGCCGTTGCGCTTGACGCAGGCGAGCACCTGGAGGGCGGCGACGAGGCCGTCGCCCGTCGTGCCGAAATCCGACAGCACGATATGGCCGGACTGTTCGCCGCCGACATTGTAATCGTGCTGGCGCATGTGCTCGACGACATAGCGGTCGCCGACCTTGGTGCGCTCTAGGCCAAGGCCCTTGCCGGTGAGGAACCGTTCAAGCCCGAGGTTCGACATGACGGTGGCGACGATGCCGCCGCCGCGCAGCATGCCGTCGGCCGCCCAGCTTTCCGCGATGACGGCCATCAGCTGGTCGCCGTCGATGATCTTGCCGTTCTCGTCGATGATCTGCACCCGGTCGGCATCGCCATCGAGCGCGATGCCGATATCGGCGCGCACCTCGTGCACCTTGCGCTGCAAGGCGTCCGGATGCGTCGAGCCGCATTCGAGGTTGATGTTGAGGCCGTCCGGCTCATTGCCGATCGTCACGACGTCGGCGCCGAGCTCCCAGAGTGCAGCCGGTGCCACGCGGTAGGCGGCACCATTGGCGCAGTCGATCGCAACGCGCAGGCCCTTGAGCGTCACGTCGCGCGGCAGGGTGCGCTTGGCGTGTTCGATATAGCGGTCATGCACGCCGTCGATGCGCTTGGCCCGGCCGATCTCGGCGGACTTGGCGAGCTGCGCCGTGATGTCCTTGTCGAGCAGGTCCTCGATTTCCATCTCGATCTCGTCGGAGAGCTTGTAGCCATCCGGGCCGAAAAGCTTGATGCCGTTGTCGTAGAACGGGTTGTGCGAGGCGGAGATCATCACGCCGATATCGGCACGCAGCGAGCGCGTCAGCATGGCAACGGCAGGCGTCGGGATCGGGCCGAGAATGAAGGCGTCGATGCCTGCCGCGGTGAACCCCGCCACCATGGCGTTTTCCAGCATGTAGCCGGAGAGGCGCGTGTCCTTGCCGATCACCACGCGGTGGCGGTGCGCGCCGCGGCGGAAGAGCGTGCCCACGGCAATGCCGACCCGCATGGCAAGGTCCGGCGTCATCGGGAAGATGTTGGATTGTCCCCGGATACCGTCCGTGCCGAAATAACGACGTTTCATGTTCTCTCCTGAAAATCGCCGGCCTGGGCTGCACATTTAGCGCTGCGCCCGGCTCTCAAGCGTCCATTCTGCCGCCCGCGCGTCCATCTCAGGGCAGAAGGCGGAAATACAATAATTCCGCCCCGTAATCTAATCCTTAAAACGGCGTAGAGCTGTCATACTTCTTTGCCATAAAAGCCGGCAAAGAGCATCCACCGCCCTATCAGAATTCATTACAGCCGGTTACCTAAAGAAAACGGCCGGAAAAGGATTTCCGGCCGTTTTCAATTCATTCGATGGGATCGCTTATTGCGGCTGCGGTTCGAGACCGCCTTCCGCCTCGCCACCCTTCTTGTGGCCGGCCTTCGGCACGGCCGAGCCGCGATGCGGCGGCGTGTCGTCGCCGAGGTCGCGCGCGGGCTTCTCGCCGCGGATCAGCGCCTTGATCTCTTCACCCGTCAGCGTCTCATATTCGAGCAGGCCTTCGGCCAGCGCCACGAATTCATGGTTCTGTTCGGTGATGATACGCTTGGCCTCGGAATAGGCCTCGTCGATCAGGCGGCGGATCTCGTTGTCGATCTTCTGCGCGGTCGCTTCCGAAACGTTCTTCTGCTGCGCGACAGAATGGCCGAGGAAGACCTCCTGCTGGTTTTCACCATAGGCGACCTGGCCGAGCTGGTCGGAGAAGCCCCACTGGGTCACCATCGCGCGGGCGAGCTTGGTCGCCTGTTCGATGTCCGAGGATGCGCCGGAGGTGATGTTGTCCTTGCCGAAGGTGATTTCCTCGGCAACGCGGCCGCCCATCATGATGGCGAGGCGCGAGACCATCCACTTGTAGCTCATCGAGTAGCGGTCGCCTTCCGGCAGTTGCATGACCATGCCGAGGGCACGGCCGCGCGGAATGATCGTCGCCTTGTGCAGCGGATCGGCGAGCGGAACCTTGAGGGCAACGATGGCATGGCCGGCCTCGTGATAGGCGGTCAGCTTCTTCTCCGCCTCGGTCATGGCAGAGGAGCGGCGCTCGGCGCCCATCATGATCTTGTCCTTGGCGTCCTCGAATTCCTGCATGGTGACGAGGCGCTTGTTGCGGCGCGCCGCCATCAGGGCGGATTCGTTGACGAGGTTCATCAGGTCGGCGCCGGAGAAGCCGGGCGTACCGCGGGCAAGGATCTTGAGGTCGACATTCGGCGCCAGCGGCACATTGCGCACATGTACCTTGAGGATGCGCTCGCGGCCGACGATGTCCGGGTTCGGCACGACGACCTGACGGTCGAAACGGCCGGGACGCAGCAGCGCCGGGTCGAGAACGTCGGGACGGTTGGTCGCGGCGATTAGGATGATGCCTTCGTTCGCTTCAAAGCCGTCCATCTCGACCAGCAGCTGGTTCAGCGTCTGCTCGCGTTCGTCATTACCGCCGCCGAGACCGGCGCCGCGATGACGGCCGACGGCGTCGATTTCGTCGATGAAGATGATACAGGGCGCGTTCTTCTTCGCCTGCTCGAACATGTCGCGCACGCGGGATGCACCGACACCGACGAACATTTCGACGAAGTCCGAACCGGAAATGGTGAAGAAGGGCACGTTCGCTTCGCCCGCGACGGAGCGGGCGAGCAGCGTCTTACCGGTGCCGGGCGGGCCGACGAGCAGCACACCGCGCGGAATGCGACCGCCAAGGCGCTGGAATTTCTGCGGGTCGCGCAGGAATTCGACGATTTCTTCGAGATCCTGCTTGGCTTCGTCAACGCCGGCGACATCAGCAAAGGTGACGCGGCCATGCGCTTCGGTGAGCAACTTCGCCTTAGACTTGCCGAAACCCATGGCGCCACGCGAGCCGCCCTGCATCTGGCGCATGAAGAACAGCCAGACGCCGAGGATCAGGAGCATCGGCAGCAATGTGCCGATATAGCTCAGGAACCCGGACGAACCGTCCGTCTCCGGCCGTGCGCTGACGACGACGTTCTTCGCCTCCAGGCGCTGGACGAGCGAGTTGTCGCCGGTCGGCGCATAGGTCTGGAAGGTCGCGCCGGTCTCGACATAGCTGCCGACGATCTTTTCGCCGGTGATGACGACTTCCTTCACCCGGCTCGAGTCGACCTCTTTGAGGAACTGCGAATAGGGGATTTCCCGCGAGCCGGTCTGCGCCGGGCTCGTCTGGAACATGCTGAACAGCGCGATCAGCAGGAGGGCGATGATCGCCCACAGGGCGAAGTTTCGGAAATTGGGATTCATCGAACTTTCCGGGCACTTTCCCGGCCGGGGTCTCCCGGCCGCTTCTTTGATGCCTAACATAGGGTCGCCGTGCGGCCTTGCCAAGGCAAAGCGCGCGCCCCCGGGGCTTTTCTCATAATATCGTCAACGCCGGAGACGCTTCGGCATCGACAGTCATCGATACTTTAGCACAACGCTTTCGCCCGCGCCTTCATTCGTTAGGCGGAGACGAAAACGCGGGGCGCCCGAAAATCGCCGCGAGTGCATTGGCAAGCGGCAGATCGAAACGCGGCAGGAAACGGGCATAGGGCGCGATCAGCGGCTCGATTACCGCTCCCTCCGCAGGCACCACCCCGCCCTGCTCGAAATTCAGGCGCGGCATGGCACGGCTGGCGCGCAGAGCCGGTCCGCGAAGGCCTGCACTATTGGTTTCACCGGCCGGCGAAACCACGATCATCCGGCCGCTCCGGTTGGTTACGCGAAACCTACCGTCCCACACGGCGGCCTCGCCCGCCGGAAGCACGACGCGCTCGATGCCGCGATATTCCCGGTAGAGGAACAAACCCTCGCGGCGGCGGTCGAAGACCACGCGGCCGGCGGTCAGCCGCGACAGTGTGCCGCTGGCGAGGAAGGCCCGCAGGCGCTCGGCCGACGCTGCCTCCAGCGCATGCACCCGACCTCCCGCCGTCGCCGCCAGCAGCAGGAGGCCGCGCCATGCCGACGGATCGGCGAGGAGGGTATCGACCGCGACCGGGTCTATTGCGATGAAGGCCTCGCCGGCTCGAACATTTCCGGCGAGAAAGCCCGCCGCGCGCTCAGAATGCGACACCCTGTCATCGTTGGCCTGTTCCGGCGCCGCGCCGCGCCGGCGCAGGCGCACCCGTTCGAAACGCGGATTGTCGTTGCTCGGATCGTCGAGCCAGCTTTCGCCCTGAGTGACGAGGAACGCCCTGATCATGGCCCGCTCCACCGAGAGGAAGGGCCGCAGCAGCCAGACGGAGCCGTTCAGCAAGACGGCATCCGCCATACCGGAAAGGCCGATGCCCTCCGGCGCGCGCGCGGCGCGCATCGCAACCGTTTCGTTCTGGTCGTCGCTGGTATGGGCGGCGAGGATTGCATCGGCGCCCATTTCGATGGCGACTTCAGCGAGCAGGTCGTATCGCTTTTCACGGGCAGCGGCTTGCAGGCCGGCAGCGGGTTTGTCGCCGTGCCAGCGACGGGTGACATGCGCGATGCCGTGTCGTGCGCAAAGCGCTTCGACCCACCTTGCCTCCTCGGCGGAGCCCGGGCGAAGATCGTGGTCGATAGTGCAGGCGGAAAGGGTGATGTCCGGATAGCGCCCGGTCGCGCAGAGCGTGGCAAGCGCCACGAGGAGCCCGGTCGAATCGCTGCCGCCGGAAATGGCGATCAGCAGCCGCGCGGGGCGCTTGAAACTGTTCAGCAAACGGCCGGCTGCCTCTGCGACGGGATTTCCCGCGCGGGCCACGGCGTTTGCCCGGTCGGCAATCAGCAGGACAGGCGGCCCTGTTCGGACGTCACCTTGGACTTCACGGCCTTGGAGGCGTTCGGATAACGCTTGTTCACTTCGCGCAGCGTCGCGCAGGCGGTCTCGCGGTTGTCGAGGGCGGCAAGCGACATGCCGAGCTTCAACAGCATTTCCGGCGCCTTCTTCGACTTGCTGAACGTCTGGTGCGCATTCAGGAAGGTCTTTGCGGCATCATTGAAATTGCCCTGCGAATATTGCGCTTCGCCGAGCCAGAAATTGGCGTCCGCCGCCTTCTCGCCGCTCGGGAAGATATCGAGATAGTCGCGGAACTCGCGCTCGGCGAGCTGATAATCGCCGGAAAGCACATGGCCGTAGGCGACCTGATAGAGATCGTCCGGATTGTCGAGCGAAGCCGTCGACGACTGCGAGGCCGCCGGCAGGCCGCCATCGACGCCCGGCAGCGAATTGTCGTTGCCGATCGAGGCGCTCTGGTTGTCGAGGTCCGGGTTCGTCGCCGCACCGATCGGGTTGCCGTTCTCGTCGAACTTGATGGAGCCGAGCTCCTGCGGCCCTGCGGCGCCATTGCCGTTTTCGGCACCCAGCGTGTCGGTCCCGGCGGTATCATCCGCCGGCACCCTGTTCGAAGCGATCTGCTGGTCGGCAGTGCCGCCGTTCACCGGCTTGTCGAGCGCACCGCTCTTGCCGGAGCCGCCGCTCTTTTCGATTTCCTGGAAGCGGTACTCGTTGTCTTCCTGCGTCTTGCGGAGCTGTTCCTGCATCTGGAGGAGCTGGTAGCTCATTTCCTCGATGCGGCCGTTGAGGCTGCGGATCTGCTCTTCGAGCTGGCCGACGCGCGGATCCATGGCCTGCGCCAGGATCACATTGCCCTCACCCGACCGTTCGCTGTGGGCCGGCAGGAAGCCGTTCGCCAGTGCCGACAGCGGCGAAGCGCTGATCGGCCCGACCATGCCTGCTACCGCTGCGAGACTGAGAACGCCTGCCGCGACAAGTTTCTTCATCTATCTTCGTCCTGTTGGTCCCATGATGCGCCGAAGCGCCGCCGAAGAGTTTTCTCATATGCTCTCAAAAAGCAACGGAGTTCGGCCAAAGTGTGTTGAAAAAAGAAAGGCGGCCTCTCGGCCGCCTTTCGCACCATCCTTCCGAAGAAGGAATTACATGCCGGCGCCGCCGAGAACGGTGACAGCGCGACGGTTCTGCGACCAGCAGGAAATGTCGTCGCAGACGGCGACCGGCTTTTCCTTGCCGTAGGAGATGGTCTTCATGCGGTTTGCCGGGATGCCGCGCGATGCCAGATACTGGCGGGTCGCGGCAGCGCGGCGTGCGCCGAGTGCAAGGTTGTATTCACGCGTGCCGCGTTCGTCGGCATGGCCTTCGACCGTGATCGCGTAGTTCGGGTAGCGCTGCAGCCACTGGGCCTGGCGATCGAGCGTCGCTGCGGCATCGGCGCGAACCGACGAGGAGTCGGTGTCGAAGAAGATGCGGTCGCCGACATTGACCGTGAAGTCCTGCTGCGAGCCCGGCGTGGCGGCACCGGCGCCGCCGTTGAGGCCGAGGTCGCCGGCATTGTTCGGCATGTTCTTCTTGGAGGCGCAGCCTGCAAGGGCGAGCGTCATGAACAGGGCGATCATCACCGGGTTGCGGGCGATGGTCTGCATGCGGCCAGCGGCCGGGGAATGAATGCGGCTCATGAGCCGGTCTCCTTGCGTCAGTTCTTGCGTCAAGTTCATTGAAGCAGCGGTTTCAATCAGGGTTGCCAGACTGTAACCGCGAGCGGTTAATCCGCATTCAACGATTATGGTTAACGATTGCTTGTAAGACCGTCCCCGGCCCCTTGCCTAAAACGGAAACGGGCCTGCCCGTCTCGCCTTGCGCCCTGATTTACAGGACTTTGCGGCAAGAACGCGGCAGGCCCGCCACATATATGGTGCTACTCCAGAAGCGGCGACCAGGCCGGGTCGGAAGCGAAGCCCTTGGTCTGCACGGCCTGCTCGTTATAGCCGGAAAGGTCGATCGAATAGATCTGCGGACCACCTGCACCAGCCGCCTGGCGGAAGAACATCAGCACGCGGCCGTTCGGCGCCCAGGTCGGGCCTTCATTGTGGAAGCCGGAGGTCAGGATGCGCTCGCCCGAACCGTCCGTCTTCATCACGCCGATCGAGAACTTTCCGCCCGACTGCTTGGTGAAGGCGATGAGGTCGCCGCGCGGGGACCAAACCGGCGTGGAATAGGAGCCGTCGCCGAAGGAGATGCGGCGCTGGTTGGAGCCGTCCGCGCCCATCACGTAGAGCTGCGGCTTTCCGCCGCGGTCGCTTTCGAAGACGACCTGCGTGCCATCCGGCGAGTAGGAGGGCGAGGTGTCGATCGCCGCCGTCGAGGTGAGCCGCGTGGTGGTGCGCGAGCGCAGGTCCATCGTGTAGATGTTCGAGTTGCCTTCCTGCTGGAGGCTCATGATGACCTTCTGGCCATCCGGCGAGAAGCGCGGCGAGAAGGTCATGCCCGGGAAGTTGCCCACCACCTCGCGCTGCCCCGTCTCGAGCTGGAGCAGATAGACGCGCGGCTGGTTGCCCTCGAAGGACATGTAGGTGATTTCCTGGCGGTTCGGCGAAAAGCGCGGCGTCAGGACCAGCTCGTTGGCGTTGGTCAGCGCGCGGGCGTTGAAACCGTCCTGGTCCATGATGGCAAGCTGGCGCTTGCGGGCCGTCTTCGGGCCGCTTTCGGCGACATAGACGACGCGGGTGTCGAAATAGCCCTTTTCGCCGGTCAGGTTCTCGTAGATCGCATCGGCGATGATGTGGGCAACACGACGCCAGTTTTCGGGCTGCGTATAGAACTGCTGCCCAGTCAGCTGCTGGCCGCCGAACGTATCCCACAAGCGGAATTCTGCACGAAGGCGACCGTCGCCCTCCTGGGTCACGCGGCCGGTGACGAGTGCCTGCGCATTGATGACTTTCCAGTCCTCAAAGCGCGGTGGCTGGTCCGGATTGGAGATCTTTTCGATAAAGGCCTGCTTGTTGACCGGTGCGAACAGGCCCGACCGCTTGAGATCGGCGGCGATCACATCGGTAATGCGCTGTCCGAGATCGCCATTCGCGATGAAATCGGTGACGGCGATAGGCAGCGGTTCGACATTGCCTTTGTTGATGTTGATTTCCACTCTGGCCCACGCCTGCGGCAGCGCCGCAGCAAGGCCGGTCAGCACGACCAGGAGTCGGAGGAGATTGCGTCTGAACATCTATCTAGGCCTTCCCTAGTTCTTACATCATCTCGCTTGGATCAAAGTTCACGACGACTTCGCTCCATGCGTCATATTTTTCAGGCGGCAGCCCCTTGAAGGGCCTCGATTTCATGATCGCGCGGCGGGCGCCGCCGGCAAGCGTGCGGCGCGCGGTTTCCGAACCGCCGGTCGCCACGACTTCCGGCTCGCCGATAATGTCGCCGTTCTGGTCAAGCTGCATCGTCACCTTGATGCGTACATCCGAGGCATCCGACATGCCTGGCACGATCGACCAATTGTTCTGGATCTGACCACGCAGCGCATCCATCTCGCTCAGCGAAAGTTTGGTGCCGCTCGTCGTCTTTTTGCCGCCGAGCGCAGCCTGTTCCTGCGAGCGCTTGGCCCCGCCCCCGGCGGCCTTGTCCTTGTTGAGAAGGGCTGCAATTTCATCCGAGTTGAAGTCGCTGTCGTTCAGCGAGCTCGCCTTTTCCTGCTTCTTCTTCTGGTCCTTCTTGCGGTCCGGCGTCTTGGCGGTCTCGGCTTTTGCCGTCTCGACCTTCTTTTCCTCGGGCTTTTCCGCGGTCTCGGTCTTCTTCGGCTCGATCTTCGGCTTCATCTCGGGAAGCGGAATCTTGTCGGGAAGCGCTTCGGCCTCCTCGGCTTCGGCCGGCTTTTCCTCCGAGGGCGTCGCCTCGGGCTTCGGGTCCGGCTTGACCTCCTGCTTGGTCTCGGGCAGTGCCGCGACTTCGGTCGAGGGCTCGCTGGCAGTCTCTTCCTGCTTGACGTCCTCGACGGGCTTGGTGTCCGGCGTCTGCACGACCTTTTCGGCCTTTTCCGGTGCGGCCGCGGTCTCGATATCGCGCGGCTTTTCCTCCGGCGTCGGCAGATTCTTCAGGTCGACGTCGTTTTCGCCGGCATTTTCCGCATTCTCGACCGGCGTTTCTTTCTTGGTCGGAACGGGCGCCGCCTTTTCCTTCATTTCGGCTTTCTTGTCGCCCTGCTGGATCTGCGTCAGCTCCTCGATCGACACGATATCGACCGGCATGGCCTCGACGTTGGCGACGTCGAAGCTCTCAGGACTGCCGAGCGAAACCAGCGCCCAGGTCAGAACCAGGGTGTGGAGCACGGCGGATGTGGCGAGACTGCCCTTCATGGCGCGCAATCAATTGTCCGGTTTCTGATCGGTGACGAGGCCGATATTGGTGAACCCACCCGCCTGGATGCGCGACATCACGTCCGCGACGATGCCATAGGGCGCATTGCCGTCGCCACGCACGAAGACGCGCTCGGTGTAACCCGTCGTCGCCACGGCCTGGAGCTTGGCAGCGACTTCGTCGATCGGGATCGGCGTTTCCTGCAGGAAGACCTGGCCGTCGGCCTTGACCGAGACGGTGATGGGCTGCGTATCGGCATTCAGCGCGCTCGCCTTGGTCTTCGGCAGGTCGATCGGCACGCCGACCGTCATCAGGGGTGCCGCCACCATGAAGATGATCAGCAACACCAGCATGACGTCGACGAACGGCGTCACGTTGATCTCGCTCATGGGAGCCTTCTTGCCCCCGCCGCGACGACGGCGGCCACCGCCCGAATTTTTTGTACCGACTGACATGCCCATGGCGTCGTCTCCGTCTCAGGACAGGATTACTGCGCCGCGGCGCGCGGCTGCAGCTTCTCGTCGATCTGGCGCGAGAGGATGGCGGAGAACTCGTCCGCGAACCCTTCCATGCGCGCCGTCAGCTTGCCGGCATCTGCAGAGAACTTGTTGTAGGCAATAACCGCCGGAATTGCGGCAAGAAGGCCGATGGCGGTCGCAAGAAGCGCTTCGGCGATACCGGGTGCCACGACCGCAAGGCTCGTCTGCTTGGAGCCGGCGATCGCCTGGAACGAGGTCATGATGCCGACGACCGTGCCGAAGAGGCCGACGAAGGGCGCCGAGGAGCCGATGGTAGCCAACGACCCGAGGCGCGCTTCGAGCGTCTCGGATTCGCGCGACAGCGTCACGTCCATTGCCCGGTCGATACGCATCTGAAGCCCGATCGGCGATCGTGCGCCGCGCTCGAAACTCTTCTTCCATTCCCGCATCGCCGCCACGAAGATGGCGCTCATGCCGGAGGTCTGGCGGTCGGAGAGCGTGCGATAAAGCTCCTCCAGCGACTGCCCGGACCAGAAGACCTGCTCGAAACTATCGAGCTGGCGACGGGCCTTGCCGTAGCTCACCGTCTTGTCGACGACGATCGCCCATGTCCACACGGACGCGGCGATGAGGCCGAGCATGACCAGCTTCACGACGAACCCGGCTTGCATGAAGAGCGCCCAAAGGGTCACGCTGCCTGCCGCTTCCAAACCCACTTGTTCCATAGACCTATGTCCCCGAATCCAAACACCCGGCACGGGCCTTTGCGGCCACGACCGGGTAACATTCACGCCCTTCGCGGTCTCCTGGGAGGTGGAACCCGCAATCGGCATTCACAAACACGACGTCGCAGCCAAGGATTTTCACCCGCACCCGCTTCGCATGTCCGTCAAGAATGTCCGGTTGATGCCGCCGGCCGCCATGCCGGTCAAACGCTTACAACCTGCCTTCTTGACGGCAAATTTGGTTAAAGGATGACGTGCAGTGCACAAAATCCTCACCACCTGAGTAAGACATCATTATGGTTAAGGGAGTGTTACTGCTAATGCGCGCCGGACGCTTCCTGCGCCTTGGCAAGAAAACGCGCCGCCAGACCTTCCGGCAGACGGCGGGGCCGACCCGCAGCATTGATGACGGCGATGATGACGCGCGCGGCGATCAGCAATTGCTCGCCGCGACGGATCTCCTGGTTCAGGATCATCTTGGCGCCGCCGGCCTTTTCCGTCGAGGTGACGATGGTCAGGATATCGTCCATGCGCGCCGGCGATTTGAAGTCGATCTCCATGCGATGCACGACGAAGACGAGCCCCTCGCGGTCGTCTTCCAGAACGAGGCTGCCCTGCTCAACGCCGAGCAGCCGCAGGTAATCCGTCCGCCCGCGCTCCAGGAAATGCAGGTAGCGGGCGTGATAGACCACGCCGGAAAAATCCGTGTCCTCGTAATAGACCCGCTGCGCGAGCCGGTGGCCCGCTTCGGTCAGTTCGCCTGAGAGGTGATGGTTCAAGTCGCTCATGGCGCTTCTCTCCCCCAAAGCGCCCGGAAATGCAAGGTTGCGGCGCTCAACCGAGTTCGACGACCATGATTTCCGGTGGCGAGCCGAAGCGCACGGGCGCGATCGAGCAGCCGAGCCCGCCGGAAACGCAGAGATGCCGGCCGTCCTCGACGACGTGGCCATAGGCGAAACGGTTGCCGAAGGCGGAGGGCACCATGGGCGAATAGCCGAACAACCGCACCTGACCGCCATGGGTGTGGCCGGACAAGGTGAGCGAGACCCGCGCCGGCACCTGCGGAAAGATATCCGGCTCATGCGCCAGGAGGATGACCGGCGCCTCGTCCGTCACCCGCGCCAGCGTGCCCGGCAGGTCATCGAGCCCAACATAACCGTAGCGGTTCCATTGCCGGCCGGGGCGCAACGCGATCTGGTCTTCCAACCCAGCGAGCCAGAAGGCACCAGTCGTCGTCTCGATCCGCGCGGCGCTGTTCGAGTAAACGGCAATGCCGGTATCGCGCAGTGCCCGGTGGCTGAAGGTTTCCCCGCCGCCGATCGCCTGCGCATCGTGATCGTCCCACCAGTCATGGTTTCCAAGCACCGCATGAACGCCAAGCGGTGCTTGAAGCGTCGAAAGCGCGGCCGCCCATGCCGCCGGCGGCACCTTGCCCCAAACGGCGCGCATGCTGGAGAGATAGTCGCCCAGCAGCACGACGATATCGCCGCCGAGATCATTGGCATGGCGGCAGATGTCGCCGATGCGGCGAGCGCTCATCCAGGGTTCGCAGGCATGGATATCGGCGAGCGCGACGATCCGCAGCTTCTGCCCTTCCGGCCATCCGGGCGGCGAAATCCGGTAGGTCGTGGTGCGCAGACGCAGCAGCGGTTCGACGCCCACGGCATAGGCGGAGGACGAAAGGCCCGCGGCAACCAGTCCACCGAAGGCCTTCAGCATCCCGCGCCGCGTCAGCACATCAATCGTCCTCGGAAAACAGCCTGAACTGCGTCGCCTCAAGATCCTTGGGCGGCGTCAGGCCCATATGTTTCCAGGCATTTACGGTCAAAACACGGCCGCGCGGCGTGCGCTGGATGAAACCCTGCTGGATCATGTAGGGCTCGATGATGTCCTCGATCGCATCGCGCGGCTCGGACAAGCCGGCCGCGATGGTCTCGATCCCGACCGGCCCGCCGCCGAAATTATGTGCGATCATCGACAGATAACGCCGGTCGAGCTGGTCAAGCCCCATATTGTCGACGAGCAGCCGCGTCAGCGCGTCGTCGGCGATGACCCGGGTTACCGCCTCGGCCCGCGCCACTTCGGCAAAATCGCGCACCCGGCGCAGCAGGCGGCCGGCGATGCGCGGCGTGCCGCGCGCACGACGCGCGATCTCGTGGGCACCGTCTTCGGTAATGGGGAGCCCCATCAGCCGCGCGCCGCGGCGCACGATCGATTCCAGCTCCTCGACGGTGTAGAAATTCAGGCGCACCGGAATGCCGAAACGGTCGCGTAGCGGCGTCGTCAGCAGGCCGAGGCGCGTGGTGGCGGCAACGAGGGTGAATTTCGACAG
This sequence comes from Shinella sp. BE166, assembly GCF_051201095.1. Lineage (NCBI taxonomy): Bacteria > Pseudomonadati > Pseudomonadota > Alphaproteobacteria > Hyphomicrobiales > Rhizobiaceae > Shinella > Shinella sp. BE166. The sequence goes on from NZ_JBPEHL010000004.1 coordinate 189,389, forward strand.
GTCGATCTTCACCGAACGCGCCGCCGGGCCTTCGCCGATGATCAGGTCGAGCTGGAAATCCTCCATGGCCGGGTAGAGGATTTCCTCGACGGCCGGGTTGAGGCGGTGGATTTCGTCGATGAAGAGCACGTCGCGCTCTTCGAGATTGGTCAGCAGCGCCGCAAGGTCGCCGGCTTTCGCAATGACCGGGCCGGAGGTCGAGCGGAAATTGACGCCGAGTTCCTTCGCCATGATCTGGGCGAGCGTCGTCTTGCCGAGGCCGGGCGGGCCGACGAACAGCACATGGTCGAGCGCCTCGCCGCGGTTCTTCGCCGCTTCGATGAAGATCTTGAGATTGGCACGCGCCTCCGCCTGGCCGGTGAAATCGTCCAGCGTCTGCGGCCGCAAGGCGGTATCGATGTCCTCGCCGCGCTTTTCCGGCGCCAGCAGTCTGTCCTCGTCGCTCATGAGCGCCTAATCCCATTGTCCACGGCGGAAGGCAACCGCATCATCGCGACAATTCCTTGAGGCCGAGGCGGATGAGCTTTGCACTATCTCCACCCTCTCCGCCATTCTTCCGCGCCGCGGCCACGGCATTGGCCGCCTGGTCGCGCGAATAACCGAGATTGGTGAGCGCCGAGACCGCATCGGAAACCGGCGCCGAAGCCACCCCTTCGCCAAGCTCCTGCTTGAGCCCGATCGAGGCTGATGCCTCGCCGGCAAAGGCCGGCGCCTTGTTGCGCAGTTCCGTCACGATGCGCACCGCCACCTTCGGCCCCACACCCGGCGCCCGCGACACCGCCGTCTTGTCCTGCAACGCGATGGCATTGGCCAGCTCGCCCGGCGTCAACGTGGAAAGCACCCCGAGCGCCACCTTGGAGCCGACGCCCTGCACGCTCTGCAACAGCCGGAACCACTCCCGCTCCAGCGCCGTCAGGAACCCGAACAGCCGGAACTGGTCCTCCCGCACATAGGTCTCGATGAACAGCACCGCCGCCTCGCCCGCGGACCCGAGCTTGCCAAGCGTGCGCGCCGAGCAATGGGCGACATAGCCGACCCCGTGCACGTCGATGACCACATGGTCGTCGCCGATCTCATCGATTGTGCCTTTGAGTTTGCCGATCATGAAAGGGGTCCGTCAGGGATGGGTTTCGGGAGAGATGATGTCGAGCGCGGGAAAGTAGGTGCGATAGCGTGCAGTGTCGCGCGTGAGCAGGCGATGTCCCCGGGCTTCCGCATGTGCGCCGATCAGAAAATCCGGCAAGGTGCGCTCCCGCTGCCCGCCCGCCCTCCGATAGTGCTGGTGCACAAGTCCAGCCCGATAGGCCGCAGAAAAGGGCAGAGCCTCACGCTGCAGGTTGAGCCTCGATAGCGCAAGCGCCAGCTCGTCCTCGCTCGGCAGCAGCCCGGCCAGCTCAGACCAGACGACCGGCGTCATGACGAACTGCGCCTGCGGCTTGAGCGCCAGGATGATCTGGGAAGACCAGATCTTGAACGGCGTCTCCGGTCCAAACACGTCGATGAAGATGTTCGTGTCAACGAGGACCGAGGTCATCGCGCGGCCCCCTCAGCCATTCCATATATTCGTCCGTCGTCATACCGCCGGTATCGAACGTGCCGCTCACGCTTTTGAGCCAGCTCTCGAAATCTTCAGGCTCCTGCGCCTTGCCACCCGAAACGACAATCAGCCGCGCACCCCTGTCGTCGGCGACAAAATCCACCTCCGATCCGGGACCGATATTCAAGCGGTCGCGGATATCCTTCGGGATCGTCACCTGGCCTTTTTCCGTCACACGCATGGTAATACCTCTGCGGTATTACTTATCGCCCACCCCGGAACAAGTCAAGAACAAATCAGCCGACGAGCTTGGCGAGGCGGCCGGAGAGACCCTGGCGGTTGTGGGCGTGGCAGATGGCGATGGCCAATGCATCGGCGGCGTCGTTACCGGTGAAGGTGGCCTTGGGCATCAGTACCTTCAGCATCATGTGGATTTGCTGCTTCTCGCCGTGACCGACGCCGATGACGGCTTTCTTGACGGCGTTCGGGGCATATTCCGCGACGCGCAGGCCGGCCCGCGCCGGCACCAGCATGGCGATGCCGCGCGCCTGGCCGAGCTTCAGCGTCGCCACCGCATCCTTGTTGACGAAGGTCTGCTCGACGGCGGCCTCATGCGGCTGGTGGCTGTGGATGATGTCGGCAAGGCCGTCATGCAGCTGGCAGAGACGCGAGGCGAGATCGGCGTCGCCATCCGACGTCACCGTGCCGGAAGCGACAAAGCGCAGCGAATTGCCCAGCGTCTCGATGATGCCCCAGCCGGTGCGGCGAAGCCCCGGATCGATGCCGATGATGCGAATCATGTCCTGCATGCGAAAACCCTAATCCTGTCCACCGGACCCTGCCAGCGAAATGTGAACAAAACAAAAACAAATGGCCGTTTGCAGAGGCGCCTGCGAAAAGCTGGTGCGGATCGCTTGGATTTCACAAAACTGAACCTACATGGGAGCACAATCAAATCTACTCATAGCGAGGCCGCTCCCATGGTGCCCTTCTCCATCCTCGACCTTTCCCCGGTCATCGAAGGCGGCACAGTCGCCCAGTCGCTCGAAAATTCCCGCCGTCTCGCGCAGGAGGCCGAAGCCTTCGGATACAAGCGCTTCTGGCTCGCCGAACATCACGGCATGCGCGGCATCGCCAGCGCCGCCACCTCGCTCGTCATCCAGCATGTCGCGGCGGGCACGCAGAAAATCCGTGTCGGCTCCGGCGGCATCATGCTGCCGAACCATTCGCCGCTGGTCATCGCCGAACAGTTCGGCACGCTCGCCGCCCTCTTCCCGGACCGCATCGACCTCGGGCTTGGCCGCGCGCCCGGCACCGACATGCGCACGGCCCAGGCGCTGCGCCGAAACCTCGACAGCGCCGCCAACAATTTCCCGCAGGACGTCGTCGAGCTGATGCAACTAATGGGGCCGACGAGCCCGCAGCAGCAGGTCATCGCGATTCCCGGCGCGGGAACCAATGTGCCCGTCTGGCTGCTCGGCTCCAGCCATTATTCGGCGCATCTCGCCGGCATGCTCGGCCTGCCCTTCGCCTTCGCCTCGCATTTCGCGCCGGACATGCTGCTGACGGCGCTGGAAATCTACCGCGAGCGCTTCGAGCCCTCACAATATCTCGACAAGCCGCATGCCATGGTCGGCGTGATGGGGGCGGCGGCCGATACGGATGCGGAGGCCGACTACCTCTTCACCTCGATGCAGCAATCTTTCGTGCGCCTGCGCCGCGGCACGCCGGGCGCCTTCCCGGCACCGGTGGACGACATGGACCCGCACTGGAGCGATGGGGAGCGCATCAATGTCGAGCACACACTGCAATATGCGGTGGTCGGCGGGCCGGAGAAGATCCGGCGCCGCATCGCCGATTTCCTGTCGATCACCAAGGCCGACGAGTTCATCGTCTCCATGCCGATCTACGACATGGACGCCCGGCTGAAATCGGTCCGGCTCTTCGCCGAGGCGCAGCAGGGGCTTGCCCTCGCCGCCTGAACGAAAAAGGCCGGGGCCTTGCGGCACCCGGCCTTTTCTTTGATTGCGACTTCGCCGATCAAGCCGATAGCTTGGCCATGACTTCGTCGGAGACTTCGAAGTTCGAGTAGACGTTCTGCACGTCGTCGTCGTCTTCCAGCGTGTCGATGAGCTTCATCAGCGACTGCGCCTTTTCCTCGTCGACCGGCACGGTGTTCTGCGCCTTCCAGATCGCCTTGACGGTCTCGGCTTCGCCGAGCTTGTCTTCCAACGCCTTGGAAACGTCACCGATATCCTCGAAGCCGCAGATGATCGTGTGGCCGTCCTCGTCGGTCGTCACGTCTTCGGCGCCGGCGTCGATGGCGGCTTCCATGACGGCATCCGCGCTGCCGACGGCAAGCTTGTAGGTGATTTCGCCGACGCGATCGAAGGAGAACGAGACCGATCCGGTTTCGCCGAGCGCGCCGCCGGCCTTGGAGAAGGTCGAGCGCACGGAGGAGGCGGTGCGGTTACGGTTGTCGGTCAGCGCTTCCACGATGACGGCCACGCCGCCGGGGCCATAACCCTCGTAGCGGACTTCCTCGTAGTTCTCGCCGTCGACGCCGGAGGCCTTCTTGACGGCACGCTCGATATTGTCCTTCGGCATGGACTGCGCCTTGGCGTTCTGGATCGCCAGGCGCAGGCGGGCGTTCATCGACGGGTCGGGCAGACCGGTCTTCGCCGCAACCGTGATTTCACGGGCAAGCTTGGAGAACATTTTCGACCGCACGGAATCCTGCTTGCCCTTGCGGTGCATGATATTCTTGAACTGTGAATGGCCAGCCATGGCACCCCTGTCTCGTTTTTTGGCGCCCGTTTCCGGTCGCCGATCACTGTGCCGGAGCCCCTGCCGCGGTGACGCGCCAGCCTGCTGCCCCGATTTTCGAAATGCCGCCTTATAATTTCATTGCCGCCGGACGTCCAGCAGTCCCGCAAACAAAGCGGCGGCCGCCTCAATCGGCCCTGACGCGGGCGCGACTGAGCAGGAAGGAGTGGCCGTCATTGCGCTCGCAGGTCAGGCCCGTGCGCTCCGAATAGCAGGTGAAGGGACCAGCAGACCAGGTCTCGCCATAGCCAAGCGTGTTCGCGCTGCCGCAGCACCCCTGATCGCCGACATTGCTTTTCACGGAGGCCTTGCCGCTGCGCCCGAGCGTCGCGCGCAGGTATTTCGGCTCGACGCGGTCGCAGGACAGTTCCGGTCCGCCATCGGCCGGCTGATAGACCGCCGTGCCGCCCTCGGGAATGTAGATGCAGCCGATATTGCCGGACGGCAGAATAAAATCCTCCGCCACGCCGAGGGTGCGCGTCGGAAGCTTTTCCACCGGCTGGGTCGCAAGCCCGCGCGGCTGGCCGGATTCGCCGCCGGGGCCTTCGGGCGTCGGCGCACCGCTCGCGAGGGCAATCGCGGAGGAAAGCAGAAAGGCGGGCACGGCAATGAGAAAGCGCATCAAAAACTCCGGCATCAGACGCCGGAGAGAATATGGATCGTCGGCCGCTTGGGCAAGCTGCGGATGGAAACGGTCATCGTCGCATCGTCGTCGGTCACCGCGTCGAAGCCCGTGCCGAACATCGAGAGGAACTGGCTGATCGGCGGCCCGCGGCGGTGCATGGGCAGGATCAGCGAGGAGCGCAGGCGCTGCACGACGCGGCTCATGCTCTCCGCCCCCATCGTCAGACCGCCGTCGACCGGCACCATCAGCACGTCGAGCCGGCCGATCTCGGCATATTGTTTTTCGGTCAGTTCATGATGCAGGTGGCCGAGATGGCCGATGCAGAGGCCCGCGACCTCGAAGATGAAGATGGAATTGCCGTTCGCCTCCATCGATCCGCCCCAGTTGCGGATGTCGGTCGGCACGTTGCGGATATAGGTGTCGCCCACCACGACATCATGGTCCGCGCCCTTCGGCGAGCCATCCTGCCAGCCGTGCAGCACATATTCGATGCCGGGCTCCGGGTTCGTCGTGTAGTGGCTGGAATGGGCCTTGTTCATCGTCACCACGGTCGGCAGCGCCGGCGGTTTGTACCAGCCGTTATAATCTGTGGCGATCTTCACGCCCGCAGGCGTTTCGATGAAGAAGGTCGAGTGGCCGATATAGGTGATCTTCACCTCCTCGTTCGCCTTGGCCTGCACCTTGAGGGCGGGTTCAGCGGAAAAGCTGGCAAAGGTGACGGAGGGAAGCGAGCGCGCGATCATCTGGCACTGGCTGACGGGCGTTTCCGCCTGTGCGAGTGCTGGCCGGGGTGCCGCAAACACGGCGAAGGCTGCAACGATCAACGGAACGAGCAGGAGATGCGGCATCAGCGGCTCCGTTCATTGGATCGGCGGGACTATGCGCCCGCAAGCATCGCCGGTCGAGATTTGCCGGCCGGCGCGGCGATCACAATCCGTTGACCGGCCGTGGAGCGGAACCTTGGACGCCCCCTCACGTTTCCCACCCATCAACGCCAACAGACGAGAGGAATATCCATGTCCAATCTCACCCGTGCCCGCGAAAACCCGAAGGAACAGCTCTTCGACGAAATCGACAAGATCCATGCCGGCATGCTCGGCGTCGAGGGCAGCCACATGCATATGCAGCCGATGGCGCCGCAACTCGACCGCCAGACGGCAACGATCTGGTTCTTCACCAGGACCGATGCGGAAATCGTCGACGCCATCTCACCGGGCTCGCGCGCGCATTTCTGCGTCGTCGGCAAGGATCATGACTACCATGCCTGCCTCGCCGGCCGCCTTTCCGTTCGCAAGGACCCCGTCAAGATCGATGAATACTGGAGTTCGATCGTCGAGGCCTGGTTCGACCATGGCAAGGACGACCCCCGGCTCACCATGCTGGCGCTGGAGATCGAGGATGCCGAAGTCTGGGCCTCGACCGGCAGCAAGCTGAAATTCGGCTGGGAGATCGCCAAGGCGAACTTCAATCCGGACGAGGAGCCCGATGTCGGCGTGAAGGCGCACCTGACCTTCAGCGGCGGCTCAGCCGATCACCTGCGCCACATGATCTAAGGCTTTTGTTTTTCCCGCATTATCCGACGTCGAAGCGATCTCGCTTCGACTGGAAATGCTCTAGCGCCAGAACTCCGGCACCGCTTCGGCCAGCCGCGGGCCGAGCCGGAGCGGTGCAATCTTTTCAGCAAGGCCCGTGCGGTCGGAAATTTCGACCGCAAGGCCGCAGATCGTCGCCGGTCCGGAAGCCGCCTCGAAGCGGCTTTTCGGCATTTTCGAGATGAAGCGGTTGAGCGGCTCTTCCTTCTCCATGCCGAGCGACGAATCGTAATCGCCGCACATGCCCGCATCCGACATATACGCCGTGCCGCCGTTCAAGATCTGGCAATCGGCCGTCGGCACATGGGTGTGCGTGCCGACGACGACGCTGGCGCGGCCATCGACGAAATGGCCGAAGCACTGCTTCTCGCTGGTCGCCTCGGCATGGAAATCGAAGATCACGGCATCCGCCTGCTCGCCCAGCGGGCAGGAAGCAAGAATGGCCTCGCCCGACTTGAAGGGATCATCGAGCTCGGGATGCATGAACACGCGGCCCATGATGTTGGCGACGAGCACCCGTGCCCCATTCTTGGCAACAAACAGATTGGCACCACGGCCGGGCGTGCCGGCGGGATAATTTGCAGGGCGCAGGAACTGGTCGTGGCGGCCGGCGAAGGTCACGGCCTCCTTCTGGTCCCAGACGTGGTTGCCGGTCGTCACGACGTCGGCGCCGGCATTGATGGTTTCGAGAAAGATCTCTTCGGTGATGCCGAAGCCGCCGGCCGCGTTCTCCCCGTTGACGACGACGAAATCCAGCCTGAAATCGCTGATCAGCCCCGGCAGGCGCTGCCAGACGGCCGTCCGCCCGGTCTTGCCCACCATATCGCCCAGAAAGAGAAAACGCATCGAAACTGCCTTACGAAACCTGTTGGAACAAACGGAAGCCGCTTTCAGTGAGGATCGCGTCCAGTGCGACGTCATGCGGTTCCGCGGGTACTGATGCCACTTCCTGGCAGTCGAACGCAATGCCGATCAGTTTTGGCGCATGGCCCTTCGCCTTCAAACGGTCGATCGCGCGGTCGTAGTGGCCGGCGCCGTAGCCGATGCGGTGGCCCGCCTTGTCGAAGGCGGAAAGCGGCACCAGCAGGATATCCGGATCGAGCACGGCAGCCTCCGGACCCGGCCCGGTCGTGCCGAAGCCGGTCTTCACCACCGGCGCGCCGACGACGAGTTCGCGGAAGACGATCGTCTCGCGGTCGAGCACGACGGGCAGGCAGAGCCGTGCGCCGCGCGTGCGCAGATGGGCGAGCAGCGGCCGGATATCGGCCTCCGAACGGATCGGCCAGAAGCCGGAAATCACCATGCCCGGCTCGAACTCTATGCGGTCGCCCGCATGCTCCACCATGGCGAGGCTGCCCTCGATGCGCGCTTCCGGCGTCATCGCATCGCGCAATGCCAACCGCTCGTTCCTGATCGCCGCCTTCAGTTCCTTGGGTGTCACGGGGGATGTCACGGATCTCTCCAGCCTTTTGCGCGTGGCTTACCAGCTAGCAGCGCCGGAAGGCAAACCCCTGTGTTTTTGCGACGGAGCGGAGTCGCAGAAATGCGTCCCGTAACGGGACAAAAAAGCCCAAAACGGCGCACTCCCGTTAAGCATTAGAACAGCTTCTGCTTTGCGCGGCGCCACCCAGCCATTAAGCGGAGCCGCATGACGTCCTCGGCAAATGACCCTTCCCGCCTTCCCGAGCTGACCGAAATCGAAAAACGGTGTCTTGAACTTGCCGCCAACGGCAGGACGCCGGCCGATATCGTGCTCGAGACCGACATAGCGATGCCGCGCGTGACCGAAGCCATGCGTAGCGCGATAGACAAGCTCGGCACGCGCAACATCACCGCCGCGATCATCCGCGCCGCCCGTCTCAACCTGATCTAGGCGGCCGCAGACGTCTCGGCGAGCCGTAGCATGGCGAGCGCCGCGCCTTCGTCGGTGATCAGCGTGTTGCAGCCGACGCGGCGGATGGTGGCGCGGATTGCAAGCGCCCGATGCTCGCCGCCGGAGACCAGCACGATATGGCGCGCCTTCTTCACCGTATCGAGGTCGATCGACATGACCCGATGGCGGATCGGATGGTCGATCGTGTGGCCCTCGGCATCGAGGAAATTGCACATCGTATCACAGACGCAGCCGGCCGCGATCAGCTCGTCCAGCTCATGCCGGGCGATGAAATCGCGTGACAGCGAAGAGGAGCGCGGGCCGATGTCGCCGCAGCTCACAACCGCGATGTCCATGTTTTCCGCCAGCTCGAACAGCGTTTTCAAACCGCACTTTTCGATCAGGCTGCGCTTGGTCTCCCGCGAATCGACCAGCAGCGGCGCGAGGAACAGGTAACATTCGGCACCAAGCTGGCTCGCCAGCCGCCAGGTATATTCGATCGGGTTGATATGGTGCGCCTCGACCACGCCGCCGAGCAGCGAGACGACCTTCACCCGCTCGCGCCGCGCCGGGCGGAAGCTGGCGAGCGAGGCGGTCAGCGTGCGCCCCCAGCCGACGCCGATCGTGCAATCGTCGGGTATCGCTTCTGTCAGGAACTGGCCGAGCGCCAGGCCGACGCCCCTCGCATTGGCCTCGGCACTTTCGGCCGCTGGCACCACCACGGCCTCGTCCAGCCCATAGGCCTTCTCCAAACGCACGGCGAGCTCGACGCAATCGGACACGCCCTCGTTGATCCAGATCTGCACCTCGGAGCGCTTCAGCGCCTCGTCGAGCATGCGGATGACGGTGGTTCGGCTGACGCCGATCTTCTCCGCCACGTCCTTCTGGGTGAGGCCCTGGTTGTAATAGAGCCAGGCGGCCCGCAGCCTCAGCGCCGCCGATTCCGAATAGGCCGTGTGTGTGTCGCGCCGGAGCCTAGCCACGGTGCCTCCATCTCTTTGCAATCGTTCCCGAACACCTTAACACAGGAAACGAAAAATGCGACATATGTTCAGAAGATTGATCAAAAGTGCTTGACTTTTGCCGCCGGAAACGACGATAGTCCGCCTCATATCGGCTGGCGCATTCCGTCGGCGGATTGGTTGTGCCGGCACGCACGGCGACTGAAACAGGAAGCACAGTCGTCGAGCGCGCCATCACGAGCAACTGGAGGAGGGCCTGGCGTTTCCGTGCAAGGAAAGCGGCCTAGCAACAACCATTTCGGGATATCGATATGACGTCCAAGCTTGAACAACTCCGCGCGATGACGACCGTCGTGGCAGACACCGGCGACATCGAAGCCGTGCGCCGCCTGAAGCCGGTCGATTGCACCACCAACCCGACGATCGTGCTCAAGGCACTCGGCACGCCGATGTTTGCCGACACCGTCTCCGAAGCCATCCGCTGGGGCCAGTCCCAGGGCGGCAACCGCGAAGGCGTCGTCTCGGCTGTCGCCGATCGTCTCGCCATCTCCGTCGGCGCAGCGCTGTCCGAACTCGTGCCCGGCCGCGTCTCGACGGAAGTCGATGCCGACCTCTCCTTCGACACGGAAGCCTCCATTGCCAAGGGCCGCGAGATCATCAAGGCCTATGAGGCGCGCGGCATCCCCCGCGACCGCATCCTCATCAAGCTCGCCTCCACCTGGGAAGGCATCCGCGCCGCGGAAGTGCTCCAGAAGGACGGCATCGACTGCAACCTGACGCTGCTCTTCAACAAGGCCCAGGCGATCGCCTGCGCCGATGCCGGCGCGTTCCTCATCTCGCCCTTCGTCGGCCGCATCCTTGACTGGCACGTCAAGGCTTCGGGCAAGACGTTTTCGGCCGAAGAAGATCCGGGCGTCGTCTCGGTGCGCGCGATCTACGACTACTACAAGTCCAACGGCATCAACACGATCGTCATGGGCGCCTCGTTCCGCAACACGGGCGAAATCGAAGCCCTTGCCGGCTGCGACCGTCTGACGATCAGCCCGGCGCTTCTCGAAGAGCTCGACGCTGCCGAAGGCACGCTGGAACGCAAGCTTTCGCCGGAAAAGGCTGCCAAGGTTTCGCCGATCAAGATCGACGAAAAGACCTTCCGCTGGATGCTGAACGAAGACGCCATGGCCACCGAAAAGCTCTCCGAAGGCATCCGCGCCTTCGCCAAGGACCTCGGCAGCCTGCGCGCCATGATCGACAAGGAACTGAAGGCCGCCGCTTAAACCCGGACCCTCGACAAAAAGCCACCCGAAAGGGTGGCTTTTTTGCGTGGTGGCCTGCGGCAAAAGAGAAAGGACCCGGCTCCTTTACGAACCAGGTCCCCTCACCCCCGGATAACTGGAATTTTAAGCAGCCGAGGATTCCCGGCAGTAGAACATCCGCGCGGACGCGGCGACGACGGACCGATATCGCTGCGCATCGAACGCCTCAGCCGGAAACGTCTCGATCAGATATTTTGCGAATGACACTTTTGCGTCCGGATCGAACCATGGCTGGCCCGTGATATCGTCAAAGATCGATTTCAGCTCGGCGAGCTCTTCTGGCTGATATGACGATTTAACGAAGAGGTGGTCCACTAAGGCCTCCTGACCTGCGGATAAATCAGCAAATCGCTTTGTTTAACGTGATTTTATGGGGCGCTTTGCCTATCGCATATGCAGAAATTCTAAGCCGACCGGCAGAATTGTCTATTAAGTTTGACATAGCCAAACCCACATTCGCCGTCGGGAATTCGCGCCAAAGCTGGATAGGATTCGCATCACTAGCGACCTGCACGCCGCACTGCGGTGCCGAGGCGGTAGCCAGTCAAGAACACTGCAATGAAGGTGAAGTGCGATCCACGGCGACCGATGGATGTTTACGATCCTGGGTGCCTACAAACGTAGGTGGGCGCCATGTGACCAAGCCCACGGGCCGGGTCAGGGACAGCTCCCTTTGGATCGAGTATGGCCCCAGGGATTGTGGTTCCTGTCGGGAAGCGCAGACCGCATCCGATATATAGGCGCAAAGCGGCCTCTTCGCCAGTGGCAATCGTAAGCGTCAGTTGACCGGCGGCTTGCCCGAGAGTTTTGCCGCCATGCCCTGGATCTGGCTGGTCAGGTCGCCGAGCGCCTGGGCGATCGCATCCTCGCTCTTCGAGACCTCGCTCATCACGCCTTCGCGGCCCTTGCGCAGCTCCTCGGCCTCCTTTTCGAGCTTGGCGAGGCGGCGGGTGACCTCGTTTAGCTCGTCCATCACCATGATGCCGGCCATGACGGTGAGGCGCAGGTCGCCGATCTCGCCGAACTGTTCCTTGAGGTGGCCGACATACCGATCGAAGCCGGCGGCGAGCTCTTCGAGATGCCCCTCCTGGCCCTCTTCGCAGGCCATGCGATAGGCCTTGCCATCGATCTGTACGGTTACCTGTGCCATGCGGAATTTGTCCTGATTGCTGGGAAGGCGGGCGGCTAGCGGTCGAGCACGGCCCGGATCGTTTCCATGGCGGTGACGAGCCGCCGGGAGACCTCGCGGTTGACCTCCTCCAGGCGGTTGGCGCGGAATTCGGACTGGTCCAATTCCTGGGCGAGCCGCGAGCGGTCGGTGTTCACACGCCGCACCTCGCCCTCGACCTCGCCGTGATCCCGTTCGCGGTCGAAGCGCATGTCGAGCGCATTGTCGAGGGAGGAAATCGCCCTGCGCAACTCCTCGATCGCTGCCCTGACTGTTTCCCCGTTCGTCATAAAGCCTTCACCGGCACTCTCAAAAAACGCGAATCGCCGCCGCCAGCGCCGGTTCTCTCGGCCTGACAGTATTCAACAGCGGGCGGCAGCGTCAACAGCGCGGCAATCCGCGGCGCAAACACCCTGTGGATCAGATAGCGGGACTGCGGCCTCGGCCCCTACTCAATCGATTTAAAAAACGCTAAGAAATGCGGCGGAATTGGTCGTGGAAACCCGCAAAAGCAGCCGAATTCGTTGACTCCGACGGCGCACCTGCTATGTGTCTCCCGCTTCCTAACCGATGCCCGAAACGGCATCGGCCCTGACACCCCGAAGAATACGGAACAGTCATGATCTCTCGCGAAAAACACGACCGGATGGCGAACGCAATTCGCTTCCTTTCCATGGATGCCGTGGAAAAGGCGAACTCGGGTCATCCCGGCCTGCCCATGGGCGCAGCAGACATCGCAACGGTTCTTTTCACCCGCTTCCTCTCCTTCGATCCGAAGACGCCGTCCTGGCCGAACCGCGACCGGTTCGTGCTGTCGGCCGGCCACGGCTCGATGCTCCTCTATTCGCTGCTCTATTTGACCGGCTACGAGGACATCACGATCGACGAGATCAAGAATTTCCGCCAGCTCGGCGCGCGCACCGCCGGTCACCCGGAATACGGCCACGCCGCCGGCATCGAGACGACCACCGGTCCGCTCGGCCAGGGCATTGCCAATGCCGTCGGCATGGCGATCGCCGAGCGCAAGCTGCGCGACGAGTTCGGCGCAGACCTCATCGAGCACTACACCTACGCCATCGTGGGTGACGGCTGCCTCATGGAGGGTATCAGCCAGGAAGCACTCTCGCTCGCCGGCCACCTGAAGCTCAACAAGCTGATCGTGTTCTGGGACGACAACAACATCTCGATCGACGGCCCGATCTCGATTGCCGACTCGACCGACCAGCACGCCCGTTTCCGCGCCTCGCACTGGCACACGATCGCCGTCGACGGCCATGATCCGGACGCGATCGCAGCCGCAATCGAGGAAGCCCGGAAGTCCGACAAGCCGACCCTGATCGCCTGCAAGACGACGATCGGTTTTGGCGCGCCGAACAAGGCCGGTACCCACAAGGTGCACGGTTCGCCGCTCGGTGCAGAAGAAATCGCCGCCACCCGCAAGGCGCTGAACTGGGAATCGGAAGCCTTCGTCGTTCCCTCCGACGTGCTCGACGCCTGGCGTCTCGCCGGTCTTCGCTCCGCCAAGACCCACAAGGAATGGGACACCCGCCTCGAAAAGACCGAAGGCGAGAAGAAGGCCCAGTTCGTGCGCCGCTTTGCCGGCGAACTCGAAAGCGGCCTCGACTCGGCGATTGCCGCCTACAAGAAGAAGCTTGCTGAAACCAAGCCGAACCCGGCGACCCGCAAGGCCTCCGAGGACGCGCTGGAAGTCATCAACGGCGTGCTTGCCGAAACGATCGGCGGCTCGGCCGACCTGACCGGCTCGAACAACACCAAGACCAGCCAGACCAAGTCAATCACGCCGACCGACTTCTCCGGCCGCTACCTCCACTACGGCGTGCGCGAGCACGGCATGGCGGCCGCCATGAACGGTATCGCGCTGCACGGCGGCCTGATCCCGTACTCGGGCGGCTTCCTGATCTTCTCGGACTATTGCCGTCCGTCGATCCGCCTTGCCGCACTGATGGGCATCCGCGTCATCCACGTCCTGACTCATGATTCCATCGGTCTCGGCGAAGACGGCCCGACGCACCAGCCGGTCGAGCACATGGCCGCACTGCGCGCCATCCCGAACCTGCTCGTCTTCCGCCCGGCCGATGCCACGGAAACGGCAGAAGTCTGGCAGCTTGCGCTCGAAAGCCACAACCGCCCGTCGGCGATTGCGCTGACCCGCCAGAACCTGATGCCGGTGCGCCTGGAATACGAAGAGGAAAACCTCTCCGCCCGCGGCGCCTACGATCTCGTTTCGGCAAGCGATGCGCAGGTCACGATCTTCGCCTCCGGCTCGGAAATCGAGATCGCGGTGAAGGCCCAGCAGACGCTGTCGGCCAAGGGCATCTCGACCCGCGTCGTCTCCGTGCCCTGCGTCGAGCTCTTCGCCGAGCAGCCGGAAGCCTACCAGCAGGCGGTCATCGGCAACTCGCCGGTCAAGATCGCCGTCGAAGCCGGCATCCGCCAGGGCTGGGATCACTTCATCGGCTCGGACGGCATCTTCATCGGCATGTCCTCCTTCGGCGCCTCGGGTCCCTACAAGGAACTCTACAAGCACTTCGGCATCACGCCGGAGGCTGTCGTCGCCGCTGCGGAAGCCAAGCTCGCCTGAGTGTCGCCTGAGTGTCCTGGGGGCGCGGCCACCCGCCGCGCCCGCTCAGACTGCCATTAGATTTTTGATAGGGAGAGACCCCAAATGACTGTGAAAGTTGCCATCAACGGATTCGGCCGCATCGGCCGCAACGTGCTCCGCGCCATCGTCGAATCCGGCCGCACCGACATCGAAGTCGTCGCCGTCAACGATCTCGGCCCGGTCGAGACCAACGCGCATCTCGTTCGCTACGATTCCGTCCACGGCAAGTTCCCGGGCACCGTCACCGTTTCCGGCGACACGATCGACGTCGGCCGCGGCCCGATCCGCGTCACCGCCATCCGTGACCCGAAGGAACTGCCCTGGGGCGACGTCGACATCGCGCTGGAATGCACCGGCCTGTTCACGACGAAGGAAAAGGCCGGCGCGCATCTCGCCAACGGCTCCAAGCGCGTCATCGTCTCCGCACCGTGCGATAATGCCGACAAGACGATCGTCTACGGCGTCAACCACAACACGCTGACCAAGGACGACCTCGTCATCTCGAACGCGTCCTGCACGACGAACTGCCTGGCGCCCGTCGCCTACATTCTCGACAAGGCCTTCGGCATCGAGAAGGGCTACATGACGACGATCCACTCCTATACGGGTGACCAGCCGACGCTCGACACCATGCACAAGGACCTGTACCGCGCCCGCGCTGCAGCCCTGTCCATGATCCCGACCTCGACGGGTGCCGCCAAGGCCGTCGGCCTCGTGCTGCCGCAGCTTGCCGGCAAGCTCGACGGTTCGGCGATCCGCGTGCCGACCCCGAACGTCTCGGTCGTCGACCTGAAGTTCGTGCCGTCGCGCAACGTCACGGCCGACGAAGTCAACGCCGCCATCAAGGCCGCCGCCGAAGGCGAACTGAAGGGCATCCTCGACTACGTCACCGGCCCGCTCGTCTCCATCGACTTCAACCATGACAGCCATTCCTCGAACTTCGCTGCCGACCAGACCAAGGTCCTCGACGGCAACCTCGTTCGCATCCTGTCCTGGTACGACAACGAGTGGGGCTTCTCCAACCGCATGTCCGACACGGCCGTTGCCCTCGGCAAGCTGATCTAAGGACGCCGATCATGTTCCCGCCCCTCACCCTCAAGACGGTCCGCTGGCGCCCGTTGGAGGGCGAGGGGCTGGAACACCTCACCGTGCGCGCCCTCGACGGCGGCATTCGTGTGGAAAGCGCCGTCATCGGCGAGCGCGAGCCCAGCATTCCCTATGGCGTTCACTACCGGGTCGATCTCGACGCGGCCTGGCATGTCCGGTCCTTCCTGGTGGAGGTCACTACGGGCCAGCGCATCGCGATGACATCGGATGGACAGGGGCACTGGCGATCGGAAGACGGAACGCCGCTTCCCGCCTTAGACGGCTGCATCGACATCGATCTTGCCGGCTCGCCCTTCACCAACACGCTGCCGATCCGCCGCCTAAACCTCGCAAAAGGCGAAAAGAGCCCGCTGCTGACCATGGTCTACGTGCCCTTCGACACGTTCGAGCCCTTTCCGGACGGTCAGTTCTACACCTGCCTCGCGGCGGATGAGCGCTACCTCTTCGAGGAAGAAGACGGCACGTTCACCGCGGAACTTCCGGTCGATGCCGATGGCTTCGTGACCGACTACCCCACCCTATTCGCAAGACTCTGACGGGAGCCCTCCCCCCATGACCTTCAAGACCCTCGACAACCTCACCGACATCGCCGGCAAGCGCGTGCTCGTCCGCGTCGATCTCAACGTACCGGTCAAGGACGGCAAGGTCACCGATGCAACCCGCATCGAGCGCGTCGCGCCGACCATCCTGGAACTGTCGAAGAAGGGCGCCAAGGTTATCCTGCTCGCCCATTTCGGCCGCCCGCAGGGTGCCGTCGTCGCCGACATGTCGCTGGAGCAGATCCTTCCCGCCGTGAACGACGTGCTCGGCACGACGGTGCACTTCGCCGCCGATTGCATCGGCGAGGCTGCTGCCGCCGCCATCGCATCGCTGCAGAACGGCGATATCCTGCTTCTCGAAAACACCCGCTTCCACAAGGGCGAAGAGAAGAACAACCCGGACTTCACCGCAGCCCTCGCCGCCAACGGCGACCTCTACGTCAACGACGCCTTCTCCGCCGCGCACCGCGCCCATGCCTCCACCGAGGGCCTCGCCCACCTCTTGCCCGCCTATGCCGGCCGCACCATGCAGGCAGAGCTCGAAGCACTGGAAAAGGGCCTCGGCAATCCGTCCCGCCCGGTGGTCGCCATCGTCGGCGGCGCCAAGGTTTCCACCAAGATCGACCTGCTGATGAATCTCGTGAAGCGCGTCGACGCGCTGGTCATCGGCGGCGGCATGGCGAACACCTTCCTCGCCGCCCGCGGCACCAATGTCGGCAAGTCGCTCTGCGAGCATGACCTCGCCGAAACCGCCAAGCAGATCATGATCGAGGCCGCGACGGCCACCTGCGCCATCGTGCTGCCGGAAGACGGCGTCGTCGCCCGCGAGTTCAAGGCCAATGCCGAGAACGAAGTGGTCGATGTCAACGCCATTCCGGCCGACGCCATGATGCTCGACGTCGGCCCGAAGACGGTCGAAGCGGTCAATGCCTGGATCTCGCGCGCCGCGACGCTCGTCTGGAACGGCCCGCTCGGCGCCTTCGAAATCGCCCCCTTCGACACGGCGACGGTCTCGGCCGCAAAACACGCCGCTGCACGCACGAAAGAAGGCAAGCTCGTCTCCGTCGCCGGTGGCGGCGACACCGTCGCAGCCCTCAACCATGCCGGTGTTGCGGACGATTTCACCTATGTCTCGACGGCCGGCGGCGCTTTCCTGGAATGGATGGAAGGCAAGCCGCTTCCGGGCGTCGAAATCCTGCACCAGCAGAAATAATCCCGGGGGGCTTGCGCTCAGCCGTGGATCGCCTACATTTCTAGTCAGTATCAACGAACAGAAAGGAAGGTGATCCAATGTCTAATGAGATTTCGGTCTTGGCTTCGGGCATGGGAATTGTGGTGAACGAAACGAGGCAGCCCTCGTTCTGATCCCGCCTTCCTTCGGGTCGCAAGACCCGGGTCCGCACCGGACCAAACCTCATGGGGGCCACCTTCGGGTGGCCCTTTTGCGTTTCAGGGCCTGATGAGCACCGTCAGCATCATCAGCACGATGGCGACGACCGCGATCTTCCAGAAATCCGCGCGTCGCTTCAGCCCCGGCAGGCCGATGGGCCGGATGAGATGCAGCAGCATGACGGCGAGCAGCAAAGCGGGAAGGATTTTCGACATGGTGGCCTTTCTCCGCCCTTCCTGTCACACCCGAGACACTTTTCCAAGCGATCAGCGCAGGGTCTGAAAATCGTTCGCGTGTCGCCTTTGTATCTGGCAATCGGCGGCGAGTGCGCTATTCCTTACCCATTGGCGAAACTCACGAAAATATCATGCGTAACAACCTCATCTCCGTCTTCGCGCTTCTCATGGGCACGCTGTTTCTTTTCCTTGGAAACGGCCTGCACGGCCTGCTGCTGCCCATGCGCGGCGCCTTCGAAGGCTATGAGACGACGATGCTCGGCCTGCTCGGCACGTCCTGGGCCTCCGGCTTCGTGCTCGGCTGCCTCATGGCGCCGACCATCGTCAAGCGCATCGGCCATGTGCGCGCCTTTTCCGGCTTCGCCTCGCTGATCGCCATCATCGCGCTTTTGACCGGCATGCTGGTCGATCCGTTCTGGTGGATCGTGCTGCGCGCCGTCACCGGCTTCTCCATTGCCGGCACCTCGATGATCATCGAAAGCTGGCTGAACGAGCGCGCCACCAATGAAAGCCGCGGCCTGATCTTCTCGCTCTATATCGCCATCACGCTCGTCGGCACCGTCGGCGGCCAGATGACGGTGGCGCTCGGCGACGTGACGACGCCGATGCTCTTCATGTTCGCCGGCATTCTCTACTGCTTCGCCATGCTGCCGACGACGCTGTCCACTGCCGCCTCGCCGCAGCCGCTGAAGCAGGTCCGGCTCGATATTCCCGCCCTCTTCCGCACCTCGCCCGTCGCCTGCGTCGGCATCGTGCTGATCGGCATTGCCAACGGCGCCTTCGGCACGCTGGGTGCCGTCTTCGGTGCCAATGCCGGCCTCACCTCCAGCTCGATCGCCATCATGATGAGCGTGGCGATCTTCGCCGGCGCCGTCATGCAGCTGCCGGCCGGCCGCATGTCCGATCGCATCGACCGCCGCATCGTGCTCGCCATCCTGTCGGCGGTCGCCGCCGGGGCCGGCCTCGCGCTCTTCGTCTTCCAGCCGGCCTCGGTCACGGTGCTGCTGGTGCTGACGGCGCTTTACGGCGCGACGGCGAACGCGCTCTACCCGATCGCCGTCTCACACGCCAACGACTTCGCCAGCCCCGAAGACTTCGTGAAGGTGTCGGGCGGCCTGCTGCTGCTCTACGGCATCGGCACGATCATCGGCCCGACGATCGGCGGTCCCATCATGTCGGCCGTCGGCCCCTATGCGCTCTTCATGGTCACCTGCTGGGCGCATATCCTGATCACCGCCTACGCGATCTTCCGCAGCCGCCGCCGCGCCGCAAAGCCCGCCGAGATGCGCGATTCCTACACCACCATCAATCCCGGCACGATGACGACGCCGGAAAGCCTGCAGCTCTCGCCGCGCGCCCTGCCCCAACAGCAGGCGAGCGACGAACTATCGGAGGAGAAATCGGCATGAGCCTCTTCGACGACGACCGCCCGCAAAAGAAGATCGCCCACGAGATCGGCAGCGACCTTTCGCTCCTGTCGGTGGACGAGCTTGCAGCGCGAATCGCGCTTCTGCGCGCAGAAATTGAACGGCTCGAATCGGAGAAAACGAAGAAGGGTGCGAGCCGCTCGGCAGCCGAAAATCTGTTTCGTTAACCACGCGCCAGATTGCCGCACCCTTGCCGAAAAGGCACAGGAAAGGGCAATCCGACAATAGAGTTAACCAGCCATTAAGCCTTATACGTTATTACTTGGGACATCCGGTCTTCCGGGTTCAGACATTTTCTCCCTTCGGGGTTTCGGTCTGATTTTTCTCCCTGTTTTACCTTGAGAGCCGCTTTCCGCGGCTCTTTTTTTGTTTGCACGAGGGCGCCCAAGGCACCTGTGCCGAAACAATTGTGGAGATTAACCCTTTATTAAGAATGCCCTTGCGCGAATTAGGTTATGGGATCATCCTTGAGACATAAAAGGGCGGCTCGGAACATAGGGCCCTCACCTTCCGTTACCTGCATTGTGATGCGTTCAACAGGGATGACACCATGTCCGATCGTGGATTGAATACCGTCAGCTTCGCTGGCCATGTTGCGTCTTCGGCGCAATTCAAGTCCCTGTACGCCGAAGGCATGGGTCTCGTCGAGGAAACGGCAAGCTATCTGGATGGCATCGGTCGCCAAGCCTCCAAGGTCCTGCCCCGCATGGCCTCGGTGCTCTACGCGGCGGAATCGATGCGGCTCACCACCCGCCTGATGCAGATGGCCTCTTGGCTGCTGCTCCAGCGCGCCGTCAACAATGGCGAGATGAGCCGCGATCAGGTTCTGTCTGAAAAGAACAAGGTGCGCCTCGACAGCTTCAATGTCGACAAGACCGCGCCCGGCTGGAACGACCTGCCGGAATCCTTCCGCGACCTGATCGAACGCTCGCTCCGCCTGCAGAACCGCATCGCCCTGCTCGACCGCGAAATCTACCGCCCGCAGGACGTCCAGACTTTCTCGCCGGACAACCAGAACAGCGTCCAGGCCCAGCTCAACCTGCTGCAGACCGCCTTCGGCAACAACTGAGCGACCGTTGCAGACGACATGACAGAACCCGGCTTCGGCCGGGTTTTTTATTGGCCGTTGGTGAACACCCCCTCATCCGACCCTTCGGGCCACCTTCTCCCCGCTGGGGAGAAGGAGAGTGGGAACGTAAGCGATCTTCCCCTTCTCCCCAGCGGGGAGAAGGTGGCGGCAGCCGGATGAGGGGGTTCAGCGTGCACGAGCCAATCGGCAAAAGCAGGCAACAAAAAAAACCCGGCCGAAGCCGGGTTCTTGAAACCGTCAAGGAGAAGCAGATTAGAGGCCGAGGCCCGAGAAACGCTTCTTGAACTTGGAAACGCGGCCGCCGCGGTCCAGCATCTGCTGGTTGCCGCCGGTCCAGGCCGGGTGCGAGGTCGGGTCGATTTCGAGGTTCATCGTGGCGCCTTCCGAACCCCAGGTCGAGCGGGTTTCGTACTCGGTGCCGTCGGTCATGACGACCTTGATGACGTGGTAGTCGGGATGGATATCAGCCTTCATGACAATCTTCCTGCTTGTTCCGGGGGCCATTTGTCGCAACGCATTGCGACAGCGGGGCCAAAGACGTAAATGAAGCCGCGGTCGGCTAGACCTACGGCTTCCCAATTCGATGGCGAGCCTATACATGAAGGCCGTCTGGATAACAAGAGCCGAAAGACAATTCGTGCCGCCAGGCACTGGAAACGGGGGTATGGTGTCCGCAGACAGAGAAGCAACCGCGCCGGGCAAAACCGAGCGCCGGACCGTCCGTCCGCTGGGCAGGCTCCTTCCCTATATCGGCCGCTATCGCGGCCTCGTAGCCGGTGCGCTCGTGGCGCTCGTCATGGCCGCCATCACGACGCTCATCCTGCCGCTCGCCGTGCGCCGCATGATCGACCACGGCTTTTCCGGTGCCGATGCGGGCTTCATCAACACCTATTTCATGATGCTCTTCGTGCTGGCCGGCCTGCTCGCGGTCGCGAGCGGCATGCGCTACTATTTCGTCATCACGCTCGGCGAGCGCATCGTCGCGGATCTCCGCCGTGACGTCTTCGCCCATGTGACGAAACTGTCGCCCGCCTTCTTCGATGTGAACCAATCCGGCGAGATCGTCTCGCGGCTCACCGCCGATACGACGCAGATCAAGTCCGCCGTAGGCGCCACGGCCTCGGTCGCATTGCGCAATCTCATCCTCTGTCTGGGGGCCATCGCGATGATGGTCTATACCAGCCCGAAACTGTCCAGCCTCGTCATCGCGGCCATTCCGGTCATCGTCTTCCCGCTTGTCGCCTTCGGCCGCTCCGTGCGTCGCCGCTCGCGCGAGGCGCAGGATACACTCGCCGCAGCCTCCGCCTATGCCGGCGAGGCGATCGGCGCGACGCGCACGCTCCAGGCCTTCAACGCCGAAGAAGCCGCCCGCGCCCGCTTCTTCGGCAATGTCGAAAGCGCCTATGAAGCCGCCCGCGCCGCGATCCGCGCCCGCTCGCTGCTCACGGGTTTTGCGATCGCCATGATCTTCGGTTCCGTCGTCGCCGTCCTGTGGTTCGGCGCGCGTGACGTGCTCGCCGGCAATCTTTCCCCCGGCACACTCGGCCAGTTCCTGCTTTATGCCGTCTTCGCCGCCGGTAGTCTTGGCGCACTCTCCGAGGTGTGGGGCGAACTTTCGCAGGCCGCCGGTGCCGCAGAGCGCCTGACCGAGCTTCTCGCCGAAAACCCGGCGATCAAGGCGCCCGCCAACCCCGTCGTACTGCCCCAACCCGCCCGCGGCGAACTCGCCTTCGAGGACGTGCACTTCTCCTATCCAGCCCGCCCCGGCTATCGCAGCGTCAACGGCCTGAGTTTCGCGGTGAAACCCGGCGAGACCGTCGCCATCGTCGGCCCCTCCGGCGCAGGCAAGAGCACGATCCTGTCGCTCGTCCTGCGCTTCTACGATCCCGATGCCGGCACGATCACGCTCGACGGCGTGGACCTGCGCGCCGCCGACCCGGAAGAGCTGCGCCGCCGCATCGCGCTGGTGCCGCAGGATGTCACCATCTTCGCCGCGACGATCCGCGACAACATCGCCTTCGGCCTGACCAATGTCAGCGACGCGGCCGTGCAGGCCGCCGCGCGCGCCGCACAGGCGGAAGAGTTCATCGCGCGCCTCGACAAGGGTTACGACACGATGGTCGGCGAGCGCGGCGTGACGCTGTCCGGCGGCCAGCGCCAGCGTATCGCGATTGCCCGCGCCATCCTGAAGGACGCACCCCTGCTGCTGCTCGACGAGGCGACCTCCGCGCTCGATGCCGAAAGCGAGACGCTGGTTCAGAAGGCGCTCGACGGCCAGATGGGCAAGCGCACGACGATCGTCATCGCGCACCGGCTCGCGACCGTGCTCAAGGCCGACCGCATCCTCGTCATGGAGGCAGGCCGCGTCGTCGAGGAAGGCACGCACCAGTCGCTGATCCGCCAGGATGGGCTCTATGCCCGCCTTGCCCGCTTGCAGTTCGATCACGGCGGCCAGGCTTTCCTGGGAGAAGACCGCGCGGCGAGTTAACCGCCACCTGCCCTTGCCTCCCCGGCCTGCCGCCCTATTGTGAAGGGGCGACCTGCGTCACTCTTGGCCCGCGTCACTCTTGGGAGGAGAACCCCGTGGCATTTTCGACGATTACCCGCCGTACCCTCATGGCCCTCGGCACCACCGTGCTGGCAACGCTGGCACTCGGCCTACCCGCCAGCGCCCAGCAATTTCCCGACCGGACCATCACGCTCGTCGTGCCCTTCGCCGCCGGCGGGTCGACGGACGTGGTCGCGCGCATCATCGCGCAAAAGATGTCGGAAGGGCTTGGCCAGCAGGTCATCGTGGAAAATGTCGGCGGTGCCGGCGGCAGCCTCGGTGCGGACCGCGTGGCGCGCGCGGACCCGGACGGCTACACGATCCTGATGGGAACCGTTGCCACCCATGCGCTGAACCCGCTCATCCTGAAGACGAAACCCTATGATGCGGAAAAGGACTTCGCGCCGGTCTCGCTGCTCGTCGTGGTGCCGAACGTGCTGGTGGTGAACCCGGAACTGCCGGCGAAGAATGTCGAGGAGCTGCTGGCGTTGCTGAAGGCCGATCCGCAGGGCTACAGCTATGCCTCGTCGGGCAACGGCACGCCGCTGCACCTTTCCGGTGAACTCTTCAAGAGCATGGCCGGCGTCAGCATGCAGCATGTGCCCTACAAGGGTTCCGGCCCGGCGCTGAACGACGTGATCGGCAACCAGATCCCGATCATGTTCGACAACCTGCCCTCCTCCTCCGCCCATATCAAGGCCGGCACGCTGCGCGCGCTCGCCGTCACGACGAAGGAACGCGCCGCCTCCTTCCCGGATGTGCCGACCATCGCGGAATCCGGCATTCCGGGCTACGAGACCTATACGTGGAACGCGCTCTTTGCGCCGGCCGGCACGCCGACGGAAGTTGTCGCCAAGCTCAACGAGGCGGCCAACAATACGCTGAAGGATCCCGCCGTCATCGAGCGCATGAAGGAATTCAGCGCGACGATCGTCGGTTCCACGCCGGAAGAACTCGGCAAGCATGTGACCGCCGAGCTTGCCAAGTGGAAGCCGGTCGTCGAAGGCGCCAAGATCCAGATGGATTGATCACCTCCGGTCGGCGCTTTCAGGCGCCGACCGCCCTTCCCGCCACGCGGCCGGAAAACAGGCAGCCGCCGAGGAACGTGCCCTCCAGCGCATTGTAGCCATGCAGGCCGCCGCCGCCGAAACCGGCCGCCTCGCCCGCCGCATAGAGGCCCGGCACCGGCTTGCCGGAAAGCTCCAGCACCTGCCCGGACAGATTGGTCTGCAAGCCGCCCAGCGTCTTGCGCGTCAGGATGTTGAGCCGCACGGCGATCAGCGGCCCGGCCTTCGGATCGAGCAGGCGGTGCGGCCGCGCCGTGCGCATCAGCCTGTCGCCGAGATAGGCGCGCGCACCGCGGATCGCGGTGACCTGCGCATCCTTGGAGAAGGGGTTGTCGATCTCCCGGTCGCGCGCCTCCACCTCGGCCCGCACTTGCGCCACGTCCAGAAGCGGCTCGCCGGTGAGCGCGTTCATGGCGGAGACGAGGTCTCCGAGATCGTTGCGCACCACGAAATCCGCGCCCTTGTCCATGAAGGCCTGCACCGGGCCGGGCGGGTTTCGGCCGAGGCGCTTCAGCAGCAGCGGGATGTCCTTGCCCGTCAGATCGGGGTTCTGCTCGGAGCCGGAAAGCGCGAATTCCTTCTTGATGATCGCCCGCGTCAGGATGAACCAGCTGTGGTCATGGCCGGTCGCGCGGATCGCCTTCAGCGTTGCCAGCGTGTCGAAACCCGGCATGGCGGGGGCTGGAAACCGCCGACCCGTCGCGTCGAGCCAGAGTGAGGATGGCCCCGGCAGGATGCGGATGCCGTGGCCCGGCCAGATCGGATCCCAGTTTCGGAGGCCCTCGGTGTAATGCCACATGCGGTCGCCATTGATGACGGAGCCGCCGGCCACCTGCGCGATCGCCAGCATGCGCCCGTCGACATGGACCGGCACGCCGCTCACCATGAAACCCGGCGGCTCGCCGAGACGGTCGCGCGGCCAGTTCTGCCGCACCAGATCCGGATTGCCGCCGATGCCGCCGGAGGCGACAAGCACGGCGCCGGCGCGCAGGCTGAAGTCACCCACAGCCTCGCGTGAGGTCGACCGGCCCCGCGCGGCATTGTCCGGCTTCAGCACCGCGCCATGCGCCCCGACGACGGTGCCATTCTCGACGATGAGGCCGTCCACCCGATGGCGGAAGCGGAAGAACAGAGCCTTGGACACACGCAGCGCCTCGGCCCGCTTGAGGAAAGGCGCCAACACACCCGGGCCGGTGCCCCAGGTGACGTGAAAGCGCGGTACCGAATTGCCGTGGCCGGTGGCAAGCCCGCCGCCACGCTCCGCCCAGCCGACGACGGGGAACCAGCGCATGCCCATGGCATGCAGCCACGCGCGTTTCTCGCCGCTGGCGAAATCGAGATAGGCGTCCGCCCAAAGGCGCGGCCAATGATCCTCCGGACGGTCGAAGCGCGCCGAGCCGAACCAGTCCTGCCGGGCGAGCGCGAGCGTGTCGCGAATGCGCAGGCGCCGCTGTTCCGGACTGTCGATGAAGAACAGTCCACCGAGCGACCAGAAGGCCTGGCCACCAAGGCTTTGCTCGCCTTCCTGGTCGATGACGATGACCTTGAGGCCGCGGCCCGCCGCCTCCGTCGCCGCCACGAGGCCCGCAAGCCCCGCCCCGATTACCAACAGATCGCAATCCACCGCAAAGCCTCCCGCCACTGTCGGGAAAACTTACGCGCACGTCTGCGTAAGATCAACGAAGGCGGCTTGGACCGATCGACATTCAGTTCAGGCTGCGCCGAAAATGGTGAGTTTCCGTGACCCGGAGCGCAGCGTACTTTCAGTACGTGAGCACCGGAAGCACGGAAAATCGCCGTTTGCAGGCCGGCCTGGGCTGAATGTCGATCGGTCTTAGCGTTCGGTGAGTTTCAACTCGATACGGCGGTTGGTGGCGCGCGCCGCGTCGTCCTGCCCCTCGGCAATCGGCTGGAACTCGCCGAAACCGGCGGCGACGAGACGGTTGGCCGGCACGCCGTTGGCGATGAGGAACTTCACGACGGATGTCGCGCGGGCGGAGGAGAGCTCCCAGTTGTCGCGGTAGCGGCCGGTGCCGGAGAGCGGCACATTGTCGGTATGTCCGTCGACGCGCAGCACCCAGTTGATTTCGGCGGGGATTTCGCGCGAAAGGTCAAGCAGCGCGGTGGCGAGCTTGCCCATCTCCGCCTGCCCTTCCGCGTTCAGCTCGTTGCCGCCCGAGGGGAACAGCACTTCCGACTGGAAGACGAAGCGGTCGCCGACGATGCGGATGTTTTCCCGGTCGGAGAGGATTTCGCGCAGGCGGCCGAAGAAGTCGGAGCGGTAGCGGTTGAGCTCCTGCACGCGCTGCGCCAGCGCGACGTTGAGGCGCCGGCCGAGATCGGCGATCTTCGCCTGCGAGGACTGGTCCTTCGCCTCGGAGGCCTGGAGCGCCTCTTCGACGGCGGCGATCTGGCTGCGCAGCGCCGCGATCTGCTGATTGAGCAGCTCGATCTGGCTCATGGCGCGCGCTGTCACCTGCTTTTCCGCATCTAGCTCGCCTTCCAGCGTGGTCGCGCGGGCCGTGGCGACATCGGAGGCGCCGGCACCGCTATCGAGCAATTGCTGCAGGCGGGTGCGGTCGCTTTCCGACTGGGCGAGCGAGGCCTGGAGATTGGCAAGCGAATCCTCCAGATCCTGCTTGCCGCTCTTTTCCAGCGCCAGAAGCTGCGTCAGCTCGTTGATCTGGCTGGTCAGCCGGTTCAGCACGTCGTCCTTGCCGGAGATTTCGCGGCTGAGGAAGAACTGCGCCAGCACGAAGACGGTGAGCAGGAACATGATGGACAGCAGCAGCGTCGACAGCGCATCGACGAAACCCGGCCAGTAATCGACCGTTCGCTGGCTGCGCCGGTTGCGGGCGAGCGCCATTTATTCGCCCCCGGCCTTGTGGGCTTTTTCCGTGACGCGTTCCGGCAGTTTCTCCACGGCCTTTTCACCGCTGCGCGCCGCGATCCTGTCGAGCGTACGGCGCAGCGCCTTTGATTCCTCCTGCTGCGCCTCGATCCAGTCGCGCAGCATCTGCTGCTCGCTGCGCATGTTCTTGACGAGACCCTGGATGCCTTCGGCAAGGCTCGCCATCGCCGCGGTCGAACGGCCGGGGCCGCCTTCCTGCGCGAGTTTCAGGATCTGCTGGGCCAGCGCCTGCACATCGGTGGCGGACGACGCCGCGAGGTCGGCCGCCGGCTGGAGCTCCGAGCCAACATCGGTAACGGAGGAGAGCCAGTTTTCCAGCTCCGTATAGAAGCGGTTCTGCGCGCGGCCGGCCTGGAGATCGAGGAAGCCGAGGATCAGCGAGCTCGCAAGACCGAAGAGCGAGGTGGAGAAGGCCGTGCCCATGCCTTCGAGCGGCGCGGAGAGGCCTTCCTTGAGGGCGGTGAGAATATCGTTCGCCGTGCCGCCGCCGGCATCGAGCGACTGGATGACCGCGCTGATCGAGCCGATCGTGCCGAGCAGGCCCCAGAAGGTGCCGAGCAGGCCGAGGAAGACGAGAAGGCCGATGAGGTAGCGCGACGTATCGCGCGATTCGTCGAGGCGGGTGGCGATGGAATCGAGGATGGAGCGCAGCGCCGCGGTCGACAGTGCCATCGAATGGCGCCGGCCGATCAGCGAACGCATCGGCGCCAGCAGCACCGGGTCGCGCCCGACTTTTTCCGCGCTGCCCGCCGCGCGGAAGGAATTGAACCAGCGCACTTCCGGCCGAAGCGCCAACACATGGTTGAACACCAGCAGGATGCCGATCAGCAGCACGCCGATGATGAGGCCATTGAGGCCCGGATTGCTGAGGAAGGCCGATTGCGCCTGGCGGAAGAGAATGGCAGCAACGAACCCGACAATGATGAGGAAGATCACCATCGTCCAGAAGAACGCCATGGGGCTCGAGAGTTTGTGGGGATAATCGTCCCCGGACTCGGCCGACCCTCCCCAACCCGACAGCGCCAGCTTAGCCATGTAGTCGCATCTCCACTTCCTCGGTCGGGCGGGAGACTAGAGGAAGATTATGCCGAATTGAAGGGCTTCGCGGCCACAGCGGCGCAGGAAAGCGCCGCTATCACACGCTGTTAGCGCGTCGGAACCGGGCGATGCACGACGTCGCGCAGCGCCTTGTGGATATATTCGTTGCCGGCGACCACTGTGCCGGTATCGAACATGGCATTGCCGCCGTCGAGATCGGTTGCATAACCGCCGGCTTCGCGAATCAGGAGAAGGCCGGCGGCGAGATCCCAGGGCATGAGGTCACGCTCCCAGAAACCGTCGAAACGGCCGGCCGCGACATAGGCGAGGTCGAGCGAGGCGGAGCCGAGGCGGCGCATGCCGGCGACTTCGCCCATGACGTGGCGCAGCTCGACGAGGAACTTGCCATGGTTGCCGCGGCCGAGATGCGGCACGCCGCAGCCGATGACGGCATCCGACAGGTTCTTGCGGGCCGCGACGCGCAGGCGGCGATCGTTGACGAAGGCGCCACCGCCGCGCTCGGCGGTGAAGAGCTCGTCGGTCGCGGGGTTCAGCACCACGGCCGCGACGATCTCGCCATTGCGCTCCAGCGCGATCGAGACGGCGAAGGCCGGGATGCCGTGCAGGAAGTTGGTGGTGCCGTCGAGCGGATCGACGATCCAGCGATGCGCGCCGTCCGTGCCGATGATCTCCTCGGATTCCTCACCGAGGAAGCCGTAGGTCGGCCGCGACTTCAGCAGTTCCTCGCGCAGCAGCTTCTCGGCCTTGCGGTCGGCCTGCGAGACGTAGTCACCCGGGCCTTTGAGGGAAACCTGCAGGTTCTGCACTTCGCCGAAATCGCGGGCGAGCGACTTGCCGGCCTTGAAGGCGGCCTGAACCATGACGTTGAGAAGTGCTGAACGAGCCATGTAACAAAAATCCTTCGGGAATGTCCGGCGCTTCGGAACGGCAAGCCGCGGCGCGAAAACGCGCCAGGACCGGAATATGGCGCCTCAAGACCACAAATCCCCCGAAGTTTCAAGCCTTCAGCCCCTGCATCCGCTGCAATGCAGGGTATGCAATCGCGCAACAGGGTAAATGCGGGAGGCTTCAGGAGCCCGAGCGGTACTTGTTTGCGGCGTCGACCGCCGCCTTCTGCTGGTCGTCGTTGAGGCCGAGGTAGAAATCTTCGAGCAAGGGGTCGTTGAGCCCGGCGCGGCGCGCCAGCACGAACCATTTGGCCGCCTGGATCGGATCGGGCTTCGTTCCAAGCGCGTGGATATAGAGCTGGGCAAGCTTGCTCTGGGCGACCGGATTGCCGCCATCGGCCGCGCGCTTCAGCCATTTGAAGCCGGCATCGTAGTCGCGCTCGCCGCCCGTGCCGTTCACCAGCCAGATGCCGAGATCGAGCTGGGCGGTGTCGTAGCCGGCGCGGGCGGCGCGCAGCAGCCATTCGCGCGCGCGCTTCGTCTTTTCCTCCGGCAGGCCCTTCAGGTTGAGGTAGATCTGCGAGACGGCATATTGCGCATCCGCAATGCCCTGTTCCGCGGACTTCTCATAATAGGGAAGTGCTGCGGCAAGGCCCTTCTCGCCCGGGGAATCCGCCACCAGCACCTGCCCATAGTTGAACTGCGCCGAGGCATTGCCGAGATCGGCCGATTTCTTCATCAGCTCGTCGGCCTTGGCGCGGTCCTCCTTGGAGCGCGATCGCTCCATCAGCAGGATTGCATATTTGAACATGCCGGTCGGGTCCCCGCCATTGGCCGATTGCTCGTACCAGAACATCGCCTGTTCGCGATTGCGCTTGACGCCGAGGCCACGGTCGAGGATTTCCGCCACCAGCGTCTGCGCCGCCGGATCGCCGAGCTGGGCGCGCGGCAGTGCAAGCTCCATCGCCGTCAGGTAACGACCGCGCTGGAAAGCGCCGAACGCCTCGTCGATCTTGCCGGTGAAGGGTTTTTCCGCCGGCAGCGCCGGCAGGTCCGCGCCCATGCGGTCGAGCACGGAGAGACCGGTGGACGGGCCGTCGGCGGGCTTGTCCTCCTCCGCCTTGATGGGCGTCTCTTCCGCGGAGGCCGGCGCGGTCTCCACCACGGTGTCCTTCTTCGGCATCGTTCCGTTATCGCCGGCGGTGACGGACGGGCCCTTCTTGGCCGTCTGCGCCCAAGCGGGCGCGGCCACGAAAACGCCCGTGGCGAGGAACGCCACCGGCGCGATACGGCAAGCTTGCAAGAAGAGGACACTGATCATGGCGCCTACTATTGCCCAAACCGTGGCGCTTTTTCGTCAAGCAGCGCGTTGACCGCAGCCACCACATGCGGCGCCTGCGCGGGGTCGGCAAAAACCGCCTTGTCGAGCGCCACGAACTCCGCCCCGGCTTCGGCAACAGCCAGCGCCGATTGCGGATCGGCCCCCCCGAGCACGATGCAGGGGATCTCGATCATGGACGCCCACCATTCGGCCAGCGCCACGTTCTTGGGATGCGCCTCCGGCTTGATGTCGCCGCCGATCTTGCCGAAGAAGATATAGTCCGGCTGCACCTCGCCGATCTCCAGCGCCTTGTGCCGGTCGGTCGCATTGCCGCCGCCGACGATGAACTGCGGCGTGAATTTTTCGATGGTTTCGCCCAGCTCCTGCGCGCCGCCCGTCACATGGATGCCGTCGGCCTTCACCCGGCCGGCCACGCGCGTGTCGCCGGCGACGAGCGCTGCGGCGCCGGCCTGCTGGACGATCGCCACCAGCGCCTCGGCATGTTTCTGGAACTGGCTGTCGTCGAGCCCATATTGCGGCAGGATAACCGAGGCGACGTCGCCGCCCTTCAGCGCGCCCTCCAGCATCGCGGCACGCGCGGACAGGTCCTCGCCCTCGGGAAGGATCAGCACCAGGCGGCAGCGGGATTCGACGTCAGACATGGATGTTGCACTTCCTTGAATTTCAGCGGCCGGTCGCGGCCTTCGGGGCTCGTCATAACAGATCAAAGCGGATAGACGGAAGAACCAACAGGATCAATCGCCCTCCATGTCCATCGACCCCTCAATCTACTACGCCGCCATACCCGCCGTCATCCTCGTCGGCATGACGAAGGGCGGCATGGGCGAGGCGCTGGCGCTGATGGGCGTGCCGATCCTCGCCATGGCCGTTCCGCCGGTGCAGGCCGCCGCCATCCTGCTGCCGATCCTCGTCGTCATGGATGTCGTCTCGCTGTGGATCTGGCGCGACCACAACGACCGCACGCTCCTGAAGATGCTGCTGCCCGGCGCCCTTGTCGGCGTGGCGATCGGCTGGGCGACATCGGCCTATGTGCCGCGCGATGCGCTGCGCCTCATCATCGGCGTCATCACCGTGCTGTTCGCGATCCGCTACTTCTACAACAGCTACCGCGCGCGCCACGGCTATGTCGTCCAGCCGAAACCACACCGCGTCGTGCCCGCCGCCTTCTTCGGCACGCTTGCCGGTTATGGCAGCTTCGTCGCCCATTCCGGCGGTGCACCCTTCCAGGTCTACGGCCTGCCGCTGAAACTGCCGCCGCGCGACTATACAGGTGCGGCCGTGCGCTTCTTCGCGATCATCAATTTCATCAAGCTCGGCCCCTATTTCGCGCTCGGCCAGCTCGATACGACGAACCTGACGATCTCGGCGACGCTCGTGCCGCTGGCCATCGCCACCACGGCGCTCGGCGGTTTCGCCGTCAAGCGCATGAAGCCGGATGTCTTCTATCCCTTCATGTATGCCATGGCCTTCATCGCCGGCCTGAAGCTCGTCTATGACGGCGTCGTGGCCATTCTCTGAGGCCTGAAATTCAGGCTCTTCGCAGCGCACAAAAAGCTTGCCGCACATGCTGCTTTGCCATAGCTTTCGGCCATGGCGCACCCGGACCCCTTCTCTGCGATTGCCGATCCCAACCGCAGGTTCCTGCTGGAGGAACTGCGCCGCGCGCCCCGCACGGTCAACGAGCTCTCCGAAGGCCTGCCGATCAGCCGCCCGGCGGTCTCGCAACATCTGAAGGCCCTGCTCGACTGCAATCTCGTCAGCGTCAAATCCGAGGGCACCAGGCGCATCTACGCGATCAACGCCAAGGGCTTCGACAGGCTCAATCTCTGGCTCGACCAGTTCTGGTCCTGAACACCTGTTTCAAAACAGAACGCCCCGGCGCGTCGATCGACGGCCAGGGCGCCTGCTTGTCTATGATTACGTTTACCGGAGGCAGTTTCGCGAATTGGGCTCCTACCCTGGTCCTCCCATTCAGACCAACTGTTTCGCGACCGTCACTCCATTTGTAACTTTGGAAAAATCCCTGTCTTTCAGTGAGTTGAGGAGCGAAGACGCTCGATCTCATCCTTGATGCGCAGCTTGCGACGCTTGATGTCGGCGATCGTACGATCTTCAGAA
Organism: Shinella sp. BE166; assembly: GCF_051201095.1. NCBI lineage: Bacteria > Pseudomonadati > Pseudomonadota > Alphaproteobacteria > Hyphomicrobiales > Rhizobiaceae > Shinella > Shinella sp. BE166. Next base: position 221,629 of record NZ_JBPEHL010000004.1, read on the forward strand.
GAAGGTTGGTTCATCGCTTCATGCAACTCCTCTTCCAGAGCGAAGTGCTTCTTTTCGAGCGTGGCCAGATGAGCCTCAATCGTCATGTGACAGTTCCTTCCTTTTGCTTGCACCCGGTCATTCGCACGCCGGGTGGTCCAGGTTGCAACAGTTTCAGTGTGCCATGTCATTTTTCATTTGTCGAAGGCGAAAACGTGGCGAGGGATAACTTCCCGTTACCAGGGGTTTCGTGGTACGAGCAGCCTTCATACAGGCTGGGGGACGCGGGTCAGCCGCGCCTCCGACGACGGGGAACGAATAGCATGCCAGACCAGGACCAGGCTGAATTGCGGCTTGCCGTTGCACGGCTGAGGCAAGAACACGAAGACTATGATGCCGCGATCAACGCCATGATCCAGATCGGCTGCGAGGCCCTCAGAATCCAGCGCATGAAGAAGAAGAAACTGGTCATCAAGGACAAGATTTCCAAGATTGAAGACCTGATCATCCCCGACATCATCGCCTGATAAAGAACCGGACGAGAAGCCTTGGACACCACAGAAACGCCCCCCGTCGCCATCATCATGGGTAGCCAGTCCGACTGGGAAACAATGAAGAATGCCGCCGATACGCTCGATGCGCTTGGCGTCGATTACGAGGCACGCATCATTTCGGCGCACCGCACGCCGGACCGGCTCTACAGTTTTGCGCGGGGCGCGAAGGCGGAAGGCTTCAAGATCATCATCGCCGGCGCCGGCGGTGCGGCGCACCTGCCCGGCATGGCGGCCGCCATGACGCCGCTGCCGGTCTTCGGCGTGCCGGTCCAGTCCAAGGCGCTCTCCGGCCAGGATAGCCTGCTCTCCATCGTGCAGATGCCGGCCGGCATTCCGGTCGGGACGCTGGCGATCGGCAAGGCGGGCGCGGTCAATGCCGCGCTGCTCGCCGCCGCCGTGCTGGCGCTGAGCGATCCCGAACTCGCCCACCGGCTCGACGAATGGCGCGAGAACCAGTCCAACGCGGTTGCCGAATATCCCGTGGACGGCCCGCTATGAGCGTTCGCACGATCGGCATCATCGGCGGCGGCCAGCTCGGCCGCATGCTCGCCATGGCCGCCGCGCGCCTCAACCTGCGCACCGTCATCCTCGAACCGCAGGCCGATTGTCCGGCCGCACAGGTCGCCAACGCCCAGATCGTCGCGGCCTATGACGACCCGGATGCGCTTGCCGAACTCGCCCGGGTCTGCGACGTCGTGACCTACGAATTCGAGAACGTGCCCGTCTCCTCCGCCGAGGCGCTGGCGAAAACCGTTCCGGTCTATCCGCCGCCGCGCGCGCTGGAAGTCTCGCAGGACCGGCTCGTCGAAAAAACTTTCATCCGCGATTGCGGCATCGTCACCGCCGATTTCGCCGCCGTCGACAGCCAGGCAGACCTCGAAGCCGCGCTCGACCGCTTCGGCGGCGTCGGCGTGCTGAAAACCCGCCGCCTGGGCTATGACGGCAAGGGGCAGCGCATGTTCCGCTCGCCGGCCGAAAGCCGCGAGGGCACGTTCGAGGCGCTCGGCGGCGTGCCGCTGATCCTTGAAAGCCTCGTGCCCTTCGAGCGCGAGATCTCGATCATCGCCGCGCGCGACCGCGACGGCACCATCGCCTGCTACGATCCGGCGGAAAATATCCACCTGAACGGCATCCTGCACACCTCCACCCTGCCCGCCGGCGTCAACGAGGCGACGGCCGACCAGGCCCGCAAGGCGGCGCGTGCCATACTCGACCAGCTCGGCTATGTCGGCGTCATCGGCGTCGAGTTCTTCGTGCTGCCCGATGGCGGGCTCGTCGCCAACGAGATCGCGCCCCGCGTGCACAATTCCGGCCACTGGACGGAGGCGGCCTGCATCGTCTCGCAGTTCGAGCAGCATATCCGCGCCGTGGCCGGCCATGTGCTGGGCGATCCCCGCCGCCATTCGGATTGCGTGATGCAGAATCTCATCGGCGACGACATCAACGACGTTCCCGCCTGGCTCGCGCGGCCGGGCGTTCTCGTGCATCTCTACGGCAAGACGGAAGCACGTCCGGGCCGCAAGATGGGGCATATCACGCAGATTCTCGACTGAAACGCCGTCGCGGCGGTTGGAAAACCGGCCTCGATGGTTGACAGCGGAAATGTGACGGGGTACATGCCTGCCAACCCGAAAGCGCGCCCGAAACGGCGCGTTTTTGATTGAAGAAATCCGGCGAACTCGTGTCGCCCTGCAATATGCGGATCAGAAAAATGAAGATCAAGAATTCGCTCAAGTCGCTCAAGGCTCGCCACCGCGAAAACCGCCTTGTTCGCCGTAAGGGCCGCATCTACATCATCAACAAGCAGAACCCGCGCTTCAAGGCTCGTCAGGGCTGATACGGCGCCGGTCGCCACCCCTTGGGTGTGATGATCGAGAAATATTGATTTGAAGTTCGGCGATGGCGGTCTACCATGACCGCCATGCGCTTTTTCATGCTTGCCACAATCTGCCTTTCCCTCGCCCTTGCCGGCTCGCCGCCGACCGTCGCGCTAGCGCAGACGGTGGACAAGGCCTCCACCGGCGCCGCCTCCGGTGCGTTCACGACGCACGCCCAGCGGCTCGAAAAACTCTTCGACGAGTTGAAGCATGAGGGAAATCCCGATGCCGCGCGCGGCATCGCCGACCAGATCCGCCGGGAATGGCAGGATTCCGGCAGCGCCAGCATCAACCTCCTCATCCAATGGGCCGACAAGGCCATCTCGGAGGAAAAGAACGCCGCCGCGTTCGATTTCCTTGATGAAGCGATTCGCCTGAAGCCGGATTATGTCGAGGGCTGGAACCGCCGCGCGACACTGCATTTCAAACTCGGCAACTACCGCAAGTCGATGTCGGACATAAACCGCGTGCTCGCCATCGAGCCCCGGCATTTCGGCGCGCTCGCCGGCATGGCGGCGATCATGGCGCAGACCGGCCGCGACGAGATGGCGATGAAGGCCTGGGAACGCTTCCTGGAGGTCTACCCGACCGAGCGGCAAGCACAGAAGGAAATGGGCGACCTCGCGGAAAAGCTGACCGGCCAGCGCACATAGTTTTGGCAAGTGAAATCCCGGCAAGTGAACCGGCATGGCGCCGGTTGCGTAGATCGGCTATCTGACAGGAAAACCGGACCCTTCCTTGCCCTCCCCTTTCCGCCTCATGCTGCTTGCCATCCTCACCGCCCCCGTCGTCCTCGCGTTCGCCCTCTATGCCTTCACGGCATGGAAGGCGCGGGCGATAGAGCGGCAATTTCCCAATGTCGGTGAACTGATCGATGTCGGCGGCCTGCGGCTGAACAGCGTCTTCGTGCCCGCCGGCGACAAGGCTGACCTGCCGCCGATCGTCTTTATCCATGGCGCCAGCGGCAACCTGCGCGACCAGATGCATGCCTTCCGGGCAAAGCTCGAAGGCCGCGCCGACCTGCTCTTCCTCGACCGGCCGGGCCACGGCTATTCCGAGCGCGGCGGGCCGGAAAATGCCTGGCCGGACGGCCAGGCCCACGCCATCGCCCGGCTGATGGAAAAACGCGGCATCGCCAAGGCGATCATCGTCGGCCATTCCTTCGGCGGCGCCATCGCCGCGAGCTTCGCGCTGGAACATCCAGACAAGACGGCTGGCCTGCTCTTCCTCGCGCCTGCGACCCATCCCTGGCCCGGCGGCGTCGACTGGTACTATGACCTTGCGAAGATGCCGGTCGTCGGCTGGCTCTTCACCCGCCTCGTCGCGCTGCCCGCCGGCCTCTCTCGCATCGACAGCGGCACGCGCTTCGTCTTCGCGCCGAATGCCCGCCCGGACGACTACATGGAGGCGACGGCCCCTGCCCTCGTGCTGCGCCCCGCCGCCTTCCGCAACAACGCCACCGACGTCGCCAATCTCCTGGAATACGTCCGCCGCGTGCAACCGCACTATGCGGAGATCCGCACGCCGACGGTCATCGTCACCGGCGATACGGATGGCGTCGTCTATGAGGAAATCCACTCGCGCGGGCTGGCGCGCGACATAGCGGGGTCGGAGCTCGTCTGGATCCGCAATCTCGGCCACAAGCCGGATTATGTGGTGACAGACCTCGCCATAGAGGCGCTGGAAAAGATAGCCGGTAGCGACCGCGACCTGCAAGAATCAGCAAGGCGGGCCGAAGCCCGCCTTGCAAAGGATCATCAGGAGTAAAGCAATTCCAGGAAAAGTGTGGAGCGGTTTTCCGTCCGGAATTGCGTAGACAGAAGAGCCCGGATCAGACGCCGCTGACGCCGTCCGCGCCGATATAGGCGATGCGCAGCATGTTGGTCGCGCCGGGCGTGCGCAGCGGCACGCCGGCCGAGATGATGATGCGGTCCCCCGGCTTGCCGAACTCTTCGGTCACGACGATGCGGCAGGCGCGGTTGACCATGTCGTCCAGGTCTTCCGCGTCACCCGTGACGACGCAGTGCAGGCCCCAGACGACCGAGAGGCGGCGCGCCGTCTCGATGACCGGCGACAGCGCTAGCACCGGCACTTCCGGCCGTTCGCGCGCGGCGCGCAGGCCCGTCGTGCCCGACGAGGTGTAACAGACGATGGCCGACAGCTTCAGCGTCTCGGCGATCTGGCGTGCAGCGAGCGAGATGGCGTCCGCACCGGTCGCTTCCGGCGTCGAGCGCTGGGCATAGATGATGCCCGGATAGTGCGGGTCTCGTTCGACCGTGCTGGCGATGGACGCCATGGTGGAGACGGCCTCGACCGGATAGGCGCCGGAGGCGGATTCGGCCGACAGCATGATGGCGTCGGCACCTTCGAAGACGGCGGTCGCGACGTCGGACACTTCGGCGCGCGTCGGCACCGGGGCGGAGATCATCGATTCCAGCATCTGCGTCGCAACGACGACCGGCTTGCCCTGGCGGCGGCAGGCGCGGATGAGCTGCTTCTGGATGCCCGGAACGGCTTCCAGCGGCATTTCCACGCCGAGGTCGCCGCGCGCCACCATGAGCGCGTCGGAAAGCTCGATGATCTCCTCGATGCGTTCGATCGCCTGCGGCTTTTCGATCTTCGACATGATGCCGACGCGGCCACGCGCGATCTTGCGCACTTCGGCCAGGTCCTCGGGACGCTGGACGAAGGAAAGGGCTACCCAGTCGACGCTGCCGGTCGCGAGCACCGCATCGAGGTCGACACGGTCCTTCTCGGTCAGCACGCCGACGGCGAGCAGCGTATCGGGCAGGCTGACGCCCTTGCGGTCGGAGATCTTGGTGCCGGAAACGACGGTGCAGACGATCGCCTTGCCGTCGGCGGATTCGGCGCGCAGATGCAGCTTGCCGTCGTCGATCAGCAGGCGGTCGCCGGCCTTGACCGATTCGAGGATTTCCGGATGCGGCAGGAAGACGCGTGCGTTGTCGCCGGGCACGTCCTTGTTGTCGAGCGTAAAGGTCTGGCCGGGCTTCAGTTCTTCCGAGCCGTTGGCAAACTTTCCGACGCGCAGCTTGGGACCCTGCAGGTCGGCGAGAATGCCGATCGGGCGCCCGCAACGGGCTTCGACGGCGCGGATGCGGCTGATCAGCGTGCGCATCACGTCATGGCTGGCATGGCTCATATTGATGCGGAACAGATCGGCTCCCGCCTCATGCAGCTTCTGGATCATCTGCTCGTCGGACGAAGCAGGTCCGAGCGTCGCGAGGATTTTGACTTTTCTGTTCCGTCTCATCAGTTCTGGCTTTCCTGGGTCCCTGGCGTATCTGAGAGCTGCACCATCCAGCTCCCCTGTCGGCCCGTGTCATATTCCTTGAAGCCCATGCGCTGGAAACCGCGAGCGAAGCAATCCTGCACACCGGTGATCTTGAACTCGTTTTCGGCAACGCACATGTTGACGTCGCCGGTCCAGCGGCCGCCGCGGGCGGCGTCTTCGGCATAGAGGTAATAGTAGCGCGACTGCAACTCGCCCTCGATCAGCGTGGCGCAGGTCGTGGCAGGAACCTGCCACCAGCCTTCGGTCATCCAGCCTTCCTTGGCGCGGTAACCGATGGCGACGCCGACAAGGTTCTGCGTGCCGTTGCAAACGCGGAAATCGGCCTTCGCCTCATCCGGCGCGGAAAGGGCGGCGAACCCCGTGAAAACGAAAAGGCCGGCCTGGAGAAGGCAGCGGGCTTTCGGGAAAAACGGGCGGTGGCTCTTGGCTCTCACGGCTTCCGATGCAACTCCGTTGATTTGAATATGCGCTTTCTTGCGACGGCGGGGCATGAATGTCAACGCAACACTACTGCGCCGCGCGTCATTCGATGACGCCCGGAGGACGCCGCCGAAATTTCAATCTGCCGCACAGCTTCCTGCATCGTTTTAGATACGGGAAGCTATGCGGCGGTCGATTACACTTTCACGACAACAAGGGTAATCATTCGGGCGACCGCGGGCGTCCAGCCTTGCGGGGCGCATCGCCCCGTGCGATCAGTCGGCATCGGCGGCGCACATTCGGCTGAAATCATGCAGGACCATCCCCCCTTCGAGATCATTGACGGCGATACCGGCCTCGGGCTGGTCATCCTGGCGGACCACGCCACGAACCTCCTTCCCGAACGCTACGGCCGCCTCGGCCTGCCCGACAGCGCCTTCCAGCGCCACATCGCCTATGACATCGGCGTCGAAGGCGTCGTGCGCGGCCTCAACACCCGGCTGAACGCACCGGTCGTCATGAGCCGCTTTTCACGCCTGCTGATCGACCCCAACCGCGGCGAGGACGACCCGACGCTGGTCATGCGGATTTCCGACGGCGCGATCGTTCCAGGCAACCACCCGATCACGCCCGAAGAATGGCAATACCGGCTGGAGGCCTTCCACCGCCCCTATCACGATGCCGTGTCCCGCACGATCGGCGCAGTGGCGGCGCGCACCGGCAAGGCCCCGCTCGTCATCTCCATGCATTCCTTCACGCCGGCCTGGAAGGGCGTCGCCCGGCCCTGGCAGGTGACCGTGCTGTGGGACACCGACCATCGCGCCGTGCGCCCGCTGCTCGCCGGGCTGGAGGCGCTGGGCGACGTCGTGGTGGGTGACAACGAGCCCTATGACGGGGCGCTGCGCGGCGACACCATGTTCCGCCATTGCATGAAACCCGGCATTGCGCATGCGCTGATCGAAATCCGCCAGGACGAGATCGGCAGCGAAACCGGCATCGCCAGCTGGGTGGAACGCCTCGCGCCCATCCTTGCCCGGTTGAATGCGGACCCGGCGCTACACACATACGAGATATTCCCCTCCCGCACCGGACCCTATTGAGGCCAAGACGATGACCGACCTGAGCAAGGACCAGCAGACCGAATTCGAGGCGGCCGCCTTCCGGCGCCTGCTGAAACACCTCAACGAGCGCAGCGACGTGCAGAACATCGACCTGATGAACCTCGCCGGCTTCTGCCGCAACTGCCTGTCGAACTGGTATCGCGAGGCGGCCAACGAGGCAGGCGTCGCCCTCGACAAGGAAGCGTCGCGCGAAATCGTCTACGGCATGCCTTACGAGGAATGGCGCGCGCTTCACCAGCGTGAGGCGAGCGACACGCAGAAGGCCGCCTTCGAGGTCAACCGCCCGAAGGAATGAGGCCACAGCCCCGACGAAAATGGGTGGGGACCGCGCGATAGGCCTTGATCTTGCCGAAAGTTCGCGGCAAGTCACGGCACCTTCGAATTTCAAAGTCTACCCAAGGAGATTATCATGTCGGATGCCCACGGCGTCGCCCGCGACCAGCTTCGCGCGTTCATCGAGCGGATCGAGCGCCTCGAGGAAGAAAAGAAAACCATCGCCGACGACATCAAGGACGTCTATGGCGAAGCCAAGGGCACCGGCTTCGACACCAAGATCCTGCGCAAGGTCATCCAGATCCGCAAGCAGGACAAGGACGAGCGCATGGAGCAGGAAGCGATCCTCGACACCTACCTCCAGGCCCTCGGCATGATCGCGGCACCCGCGGACGCCGAATAAGGTTTTTGAAAGCCAAAGAAAAAGCCCGCCGGATCGCTCCAGCGGGCTTTTTTGATGGGACTGTATCGCCGACTAGTTCTGGCTGCCCTCGAACTTGCGGACTTCCATGAAGTTCACCGCCGTGCCACTGAAGCGACCTGCATCAACCGACTTGCCCTCCGGCTGGAAGCCGGCCATGTAGACGGTCGTCGGTGCGGCGCGCAGCTTGCGGCTGACGAAACGCGGCGCCTTGACGGGCTTGGAGAGCGTCTCGACGCGGCTCTGGCTCAGCGCCCACTGCGAGATGATCTTCTGCGTCAGCTTCGGCTCGGTACGGATCGCGCCACGGCTCGCGGCATCGGCGTCCTTCTTCTTCGGACGGCCGCCCTTGGTCTGCGTTTCTTCCGCCGGCTTGCCGTCGAAGGCATCGAGGCCGGCCAGCGAACGCGTGCTGCCGCTATTGGTCGAGACGAGTGCCGCCATTTCGACCGGATTGCCGGAGAATTCATCCGCCGTCGGATCGGCAAGGGCTGCAAGGCCGGAACGATCCGCCGTTACCGGCAGCGCCACGTCGGCTTCGGCCGCGGCCATCAGCGCCGTTTGCGACTGGTCGAGCTCGGCGACCGGACGCAGGCCCGGCACCGGCACCATGGCCAGTTCCTCGGCGTCCTCGACAGTGGCTTCCGTGGCCGCTTCTGCGGTCAGGACCGTGCCCGGTTCCGCATCGCCAGCCTCGGTGCGTGCACCAAGCATGACGGGAAGCGGGATCTTGTAGGCGGCAAGGTCCTCGAATTCAGGCTTCTGTTCTTCCTCGACCGTGGCCGGCGTGGCCGCTTCGAGGGCAGCAACGGCGCCGCTCGTCGTCGGCGCTACGAGAGCGAGTTCGCTCGTCGTCTCGGCCGTCTTGAAGGCGGGGCGGCTGCCCGGAACGGGCGCGGTGAAGGCCACTTCCGTCTCGGCTTCCGTGACGACGGGCTTCTTCTCCTCGACAGCCTTGGCCGTCGCGCCGGCGGATGCGCCGCCTTCGTCGAGGGCCTCGCCGCTGGCGATTGCTTCGGGTTCTTCATCCTCGTCGCCGCCGCCGCCGAAGAGGGCAGCAAGGAAGCCGCCCTTGCGCTTGGACGCGGTCGGCGTCGAGCCGCCGCCGGCAACCTGGATTTCCTTGGCGCCGACACGGCGCTTGTAGTCTGCGACCGCCTGCTGGTAGCCGGGCAGCGGCTTGCCATCGGTCGGAACGTGCATGGTCTTGCCATCCGGGAAGATGCGCACCAGCTCCTGGCGGCTCATGCGCGGCCAGGCGCGCACGCTGCCGACGTCAAGATGCACGAAGGGCGAACCGGAGGTCGGATAGTAGCCGACGCCGCCGACCTGGAATTTCATGGCGGTGGCGCGCAGCGTCGCGAGCTTGACGCCCGGAATATAGAAGTCCATCGCCTTGCCGAGCATGTGCTGGCTCTTCTTGGCCACGCCCTTGGAGCGCGAGCGCAGCATGCCGTTCGTTGCCGGCGAGCGATAGGCGGAGACGACGTTGATGTAACCGGAGGCGCCGACCTTCTGGTAGACTTCCCAAACCAGGTCGAAGAGACGCGGGTCCATCTTCGTCGGTTCGTTGCGACGCCAGTCGCGCAGGAACTGGCTGAGCTGCTTCAGGCCGCGCGCATCATAACGCCCGTTGCGCTTGAAGGTGATCTCGGCCTTTTCCTTCGTATGGATGAAATAGAGCTTGAGCGTGCGATTGCCGCTCTCGGCCTGCACCGTCGCGGGAATGGCCGTGGGCAGGATGAGGGCAGCCGACAGGACAGCCGTGGTCAAAGCCTTGGGCAGCTTGTGCAACACTCTCTTGCAGAGGCTGCTCAGGGTGGCCCCTGGGCGCTTCATCGATGCGAACAAATTTGCCAACTCTTTCCCCGTCCGAAGGACAACGAACGTCCGTTATCCCAGATGACTGCCAATTGCGGTGAGAGCATGGCAAATCCGCCACACTCATCACCGCGCACCCGTTATAGTGAACAATCCACTAACAGGGAATAAACGGCAATCAAGAAATCTCAAGTGGCCGGGATTCCAAGGGTTTTTACGCAGCTTCTTTCAACGGATTGTCCGGGTCGATGCCATAGTCCTTCAGTTTGCGATAGAGAGTCGAGCGGCCAATGCCCAATTTTCGGGCAACTTGGCTCATCTGGCCATGATAAAACTTCAGGGCAAAGCGGATCAGTTCCTCTTCCACCTCGGCCAGTTTGCGCACATGGCCACCCTTGTCGACGCTGGAAATGGCGGTGTCGGCGCCGGCATCGGCGCTCACTGATTCGTTCGGCCGGAAGTCCGGGTAGACGCTCGGCAGGCGCGATTCCGACGCGGGCTCCGGCGTGCGGATGTTCGCCGCCTCCCAGGTCACGGCGCCATCTTCGGCAAGGCCATAACCCGGAACCTGTGCGGCGATCTGCGGGAAGTCCGCCGCATTCAGCTCCGCCCCTTCCGACAGCACGACGGCGCGGAAGATGGCGTTTTCGAGCTGGCGGATGTTGCCCGGCCAGTCATAGGCCGTCAGCAGCGCCATCGCACCGGCCGAGACGCCGAGCGGACGGGCAAGCTTTTGCTCGCCTGCAAAACGCTGCACGAAGGCGCGCACGAGAACCGGAATGTCCTCCTTGCGCCGGCGCAGCGCCGGAATAGTGATCGGGAAGACGTTGAGGCGGTAATAAAGGTCCTCGCGGAAACGGCCCTCGCGCACCTCGTTGATGAGGTCGCGGTTGGTCGCCGAGATGAGGCGGACATTGACCTTCTGCGGGAAGCGCGCGCCGATCGTCTCGATCTCGCCCTGCTGCACGGCGCGCAGCAGCTTCACCTGCACTTCGAGCGGCAGGTCGCCGATCTCGTCGAGGAACAGCGTGCCGCCATCGGCCTCCATGAACTTGCCGGTATGGCGCTCCGTGGCGCCGGTGAAGGCGCCCTTCTCATGGCCGAACAGGATGCTTTCAACCAGATTGTGCGGGATCGCGCCGCAGTTGACGGTGACGAAGGGCTTGTGCGCCCGCTCGCTCGCCGCCTGTATGGCACGCGCCACCATTTCCTTGCCGACGCCCGATTCGCCTTCCAGCACGACGGGAATGTTCGATTGCGCGGCGCGGCGGCCGAGCTCGATGACGCGCAGCATTTCCGGGCTTGCCGAAACGATGTCGTCGAAATGCACGGTTTCGCTGCGGTTGCGGCGCCCGCCGCGGCCGCGGCCCTCGCGCTGGTCCATCTTCAAGGCATTGCCGACCGCCGTATTGAGGCGCTCCGGCGAGACGGGTTTCACCACGAAATCGAAGGCGCCGGCCCGCATGGCCATGACGACGGTTTCGATGCCGCCCTGCCCGGTCTGCACGATCACGGGTATCGTGTTCTCCCGTTCCCCGAGCGCTTCGAGGAAGGCCGAGCCGTTCATTTCCGGCATCATCAGGTCGAGCAGGATCACATTGATCAGACCGCCCTTGCGATCGAGAAGATCGAGACCGGCGCGACCGTTTTCCGCCATATGGGCGACATGGCCGGAACGCTCGATCATGTTCTTCAAAAGCCTGCGCTGGACAGGATCATCGTCGATGACAAGAATATGGGCCGTCACTGGAACCTCCTTGCCTCGAGGCGTGCCTCATGCACGCCCAAGGGAACTGAACACCAGCGGACCTTGGCAGAAAGGGTTGAACATGCCGTTTTGAGAAAGGCTTGCATTTTAACCAACGCCGACGCAAGCAAGACAACCGATCCGACCACCTGGAAGAGAGAGTGAAGATGACCCGTAATGTCCCCGAAGCCCGCATCGTCTTCGCGCCGGCCGACGCCGCCGCTGCCGCCGAGCTGGGCGACCTTCCCGGCTGGAATCTGACCGATCTCTACCCCGCGCCGACCGCGCCGGAATTCCTGGCCGACATGAAGAAGGCCGAGGCGGATTCGCTTGCCTTCGAGGACCGCTGGAAGGGCAAGCTGGACGCCGCGACCGAGAAGACGGGCGACGAGGGCATCGGTGCCGCCGTGCGCGAATTCGAGGCGCTGGAAGACCTGCTCGGCCGCATCGTCTCCTTCGCCGGCCTCACCTATTTCACCAACACGACCGATCCCGCGAACGGCAAGTTCTACGGCGACGTCCAGTCGAAGCTGACCGATCTCGGCGCGCATCTCCTGTTTTTCTCGCTTGAACTCAACAGGATAGCGGACGAGCGCATCGACGCGGCGCTTAACAAGGATGCGCTTGCCGCACACTACCGTCCCTGGATCGAGGACCTGCGCAAGGACAAGCCCTACCAGCTCGACGACAAGACGGAGCAGCTTTTCCTCGAAAAATCGATGACGGGCGCGGCCGCCTGGAACCGCCTGTTCGACGAGACCATGGCCTCGCTGCGCTACGATATCGACGGCGAAGAGGTGCCGCTGGAGATCGCCCTCAACCAGCTCCAGTCGCCCGACGGCGAGGCCCGTCGCAAGGCGGCGCAGGCGCTCGCGGCGACCTTCAAGGAGAACATCCGCACCTTCACGCTGATCACCAACACGCTCGCGAAGGACAAGGAAATCTCCGACCGCTGGCGCGGCTTTTCCGACATCGCTGACAGCCGGCACCTGGCCAACCGCGTCGAGCCCGAGGTGGTCGCAGCGCTGGCCGCGGCCGTTCGCGAAGCCTATCCGCGCCTCTCCCACCGCTATTATGCGATGAAGGCGAAGTGGCTCGGAATGGAGCAGATGCAGTTCTGGGATCGCAATGCGCCGCTTCCTGAGACATCGAACGCGACGATCTCCTGGGACGAGGCGCGAGATACCGTGCTTTCCGCCTACAGCGCGTTTGCGCCGGAAATGGCCGATATCGCAAAACGCTTCTTCGATCATGGCTGGATCGATGCACCGGTGCGCCCCGGCAAGGCGCCGGGCGCCTTCGCGCACCCGACGGTGCCCTCCGCGCATCCCTACGTGCTCGTCAATTATATGGGCAAGCCGCGCGACGTGATGACGCTCGCCCATGAGCTCGGCCACGGCGTGCACCAGGTGCTGGCCGGCGGCCAGGGCGCGCTGATGGCGTCGACGCCGCTCACGCTTGCCGAAACCGCCTCCGTCTTCGGCGAGATGCTGACCTTCCGCAGCCTGCTCGACAAGACGAAGGACCAGCGCGAGCGCAAGGCCATGCTCGCCCAGAAGGTCGAGGACATGATCAACACGGTCGTGCGCCAGATCGCGTTTTACGAATTCGAGCGCAAGCTGCACACTGCCCGCAAGGAAGGCGAACTGACCTCCGACCAGATCGGCGAACTCTGGCTTTCGGTGCAGGAGGAAAGCCTCGGCCCGGCGATCCGTATTTCCGAGGGCTACGAGACCTATTGGGCCTATATCCCCCACTTCATCCACTCGCCCTTCTACGTCTATGCCTATGCCTTCGGCGATTGCCTGGTGAACTCGCTCTATGCGGTCTACCAGCAAGCGGACACCGGCTTCCAGGCGAAGTATTTCGACCTGCTGAAGGCCGGCGGCACCAAGCATCATTCGGAGCTGCTGAAGCCGTTCGGTCTCGATGCGAGCGATCCGTCGTTCTGGAGCAAGGGACTGTCGATGATCGAGGGGCTGATCGACGAGCTGGAAGCGCTTGATAAGGCCTCCTCTTAAAAGAAGCCGGATGCCCGCATGACCGACCGCGAACGCTATGTGCTCCTCAGGGACGACCGCGAGGACCGGACGGTGGTTTTCGCCGACCCGGTCGCGGTGGTCACCGTGCGCGAGCGCGCCGGCTTCGAGCCGGCCTTTGCGGCCCTGCAGGCGGCGCATGAAAAGGGCCTCTGGATCGCCGGCTTCATGAGCTATGAGGCCGGCCATCTCTTCGAGGCGAAGCTGGCGCCGCTCGCAGTGGAAAACCGTCCGACGCCCCTGATGAGCTTCGGCATTTTCGAAAAGCCGGCGGACGACCACCCGCTCACCAAGCCGCGCCAGCGCACCGAGAACGAGCCTTTCTTGACGGAGCCGAAAGCCGACTGGAATTTCGAGACCTACCGCGGCCGCTTCGATCGCCTGCACCAGCATCTGCGCCAGGGCGACTGTTACCAGGCGAACCTCACCATGCCGATCCGCGCCCGCTGGACCGGCGATCCGCTCGCCGCCTTCTGGTCGCTGATCGAGCGCCAGCCGGTGCGCTACGGCGCCTTCGTCTCGCTGGATGGGCCACAGCTTCTCTCCCGCTCGCCGGAACTCTTTTTCGACATTGATAAAGAGGGCTGGATCGAGACGCATCCGATGAAGGGCACGGCACCGCGCGGCGCCAATGCCGCCGAGGATGCGAGGATCATTGCCGAGATGCAGGCCGACCCGAAGTCGCAGGCGGAAAACCGCATGATTGTCGACCTCTTGCGCAACGACATCTCGCGCATCACCGAGGTCGGCACGCTTCATGTGCCAAAACTCTTCGCCGTGGAAACCTATCCGACTGTGCATCAGATGGTGAGCCATGTGCGGGCGAAGCTCACGCCCCGCACCTCGATCCGCGACATCTTCGCCGCCCTCTTCCCCTGCGGCTCGATCACCGGCGCGCCCAAAATGCGCGCCATGGAAATCCTGCACGACCTGGAGGATGGCCCGCGCGACGCCTATTGCGGCGCCATCGGCATGATCGCGCCCAACGGCACCATGCGTTTCAACGTCGCCATCCGCACCATCTCGCTCTTTCCGGATGGCCAAGCGGTCTTCAACGTCGGCGGCGGCATCGTCTTCGATTCCACCGCGGAGTCGGAATATGAGGAAGCGCTGCTCAAGGCGCGCTTTGCAGTGGGGGATCAATGGATATCTCGCTGATCGAGACCTTGCGGTGGGAGCCCGACGCGGGCTTCGTGCGGCTGGAGCGGCATCTGGCGCGACTTGCGGGGTCGGCGGCGGCGTTGGGCTTATCGGGAGCCGAAGGCGCGCAGGATGCGTTGATTGCTGCGCTACCCCCCTCTGCCCTGCCGGGCATCTCCCCGCTCCGCATCCGCCTCGAACTCTTCGCCGACGGCCGGATCGACGTGCAGACGGCACCCTTCACGCCGCTCGCACCCGACACAACCTGGCGCCTGAAAATCGCCACGACCCGCCTCGCCTCCGCCGACCCGCTGCTGCGCCACAAGACCTCTCGCCGCGCCGCCTATACCGCCGCTCGGGCCGAGTTCCCGACAACGGAAGCTGAGGAGGTTATTCTCCTCAACGAACGCGGCGAACTTTGCGAGGGCACGATCACGTCACTCTTCCTTGAAGAGGGCTCCAGCATCCTCAAGACGCCGCCACTTTCTTCCGGGCTGCTTGCCGGCGTGCTTCGGCAAGAACTGCTCGAAACCGGCAAGGCCGTGGAGCGGGCTCTGCGGCCGGAAGACCTCGCCCACGGCACCATCTTCGTCGGCAATTCGCTGCGCGGGCTCATCCGGGGCAGCCTCGCATGAAACAGCCGACCTACACGCCCTATGACGGCTCCGCCCGTCTCTTCACCATCGGCCTCGGCCCGCTCGACCCGGCGCGCTGGATCGAGCCGGACGGCGATCTCAAACGTTATCTCCGCGAAAAGGACCGGCTGATCGCTGGTCATCGCGGCACCGTCTTCGTCGAGGAAGAGGAGACACGCGCAGCGCAGCAGGAGGTTCTCGACCTTCTCACCGGCCACGTCACGCAGCAGCACCCCGCCCTTTACCGCCGCGAAGGATCGATGATCCGCATCGGCGAACGCGCCATTGCGCTCGACACCGACGAGGCACCGCTGATCACGGCCGGTGCCCTGGTGCAGGAAGATCTCGTCCTCATGCGCCGCGACGAGACCGGCTGGCGGCTCGTGGCCGGCTATGTCGCCTTCCCCTCCTCCTGGACGCTCACGGAAAAATTCGGGCGCCGCATGGAGGATATTCACGCCCCCGTGCCGGATTTCGGCGACGGCACGCGCAATGCCACGCTGATCAACCGCATGTTCGACAATCTCAAGGTCGAGCAGCCGGTCTTCCGCTTCAACTGGTCGATCAATCCCGATGCCGACCTGCACTATCCGGCCTCCAAGGCGCACGGCGCCCTGCCGGAAGGGCATACGCTGTCGCTCGAAACCACCTTCGCGCGGGTCGAGCGCCAGACGTTGCGCAAGCTGCCGGCCTCCGGCGATATCCTCTTCACGATCCGCATCTACAATGATCCGCTCGCCGCGGTGCGTACGCTGCCGGATGCCGCCAAGGTCGCGGCGGTCTTCGCCGATCAGCTCGAAGCGCTGAGCCTGCCGCAGGCCGAATACAAGGGGCTTATCGCGAAAAGGGCGACGCTTGCGGCGCAATTGCGGGCGGTTGCGGCCGGTTAAGAATATCACCGCAGAAATCCGTGGCCGCTCTTTATTGTGACAGAAATCTGTGCTCTAGCGCTGCGATACTATGCTATGGGGCCCTCAGAGGCCCTGTTTTTGCGAAAAGCGGCCGTCCGCAGGAGAACCAAATGGCAGACAGCACCTATCCGGTTTATGGCGAAATCACCGGTCCGATCGTGATGATCGGTTTCGGCTCCATCGGGCGCGGCACGCTGCCGCTCATCGAGCGCCATTTCAAATATGACCGGAACCGGCTGATCGTCATCGAGCCGCGCGAAGACGCCGCTGATGCCGAGATCTACGCCCGCCACGGCGTGCGTCACATCAAGGCGCATATCACCAAGGAAAACTACAAGGACCTGCTGAAGCCGCTCCTCAAGGAAGGCGGCGGCCAGGCGTTTTGCGTCAACCTCTCGGTCGACACCGGCTCGCTCGACCTGATCAAGCTCTGCCGCAAGCTCGACGCACTCTATATCGATACGGTCATCGAGCCCTGGCTCGGCTTCTACTTCGACAAGAGCATGAAGAATGCCGACCGCACGAACTACGCGCTGCGCGAGACGCTGCGCCACGAGAAGGACAAGAACCCGGGCGGCACGACGGCCGTTTCCACCTGCGGCGCAAACCCGGGCATGGTCTCCTGGTTCGTCAAGCAGGCGCTGGTCAACCTCGCCAAGGATCTCGAATTGAAGTTCGAAGAGCCGGCGCAGGACGACCGCGAAGGCTGGGCGAAGCTCATGAAGAAGGTCGGCGTCAAGGGCGTGCACATCGCCGAGCGCGACACCCAGCGCACCAAGAACCCGAAGCCGTTCAACACCTTCTGGAACACCTGGTCGGTCGAGGGCTTCATCTCGGAAGGCCTGCAGCCGGCCGAACTCGGCTGGGGCACCCATGAAGAATGGATGCCGAAGAACGCCAAGAAGCACAAGAAGGGCTGCAAGGCCGCGATCTACCTGGAACAGCCCGGCGCCAACACCCGCGTGCGCTCCTGGTGCCCGACGCCCGGCCCGCAATACGGCTTCCTCGTCACCCACAACGAGTCGATCTCGATTGCCGACTACTACACGGTGCGCGATAAGGACGGCGACGTCTCCTACCGCCCGACCTGCCACTACGCCTACCATCCGGCCAACGACGCCGTGCTCTCGCTGCACGAAATGTTCGGCAATGGCGGCAACCAGCAGCCGGTGCTGCATGTGCTTGACGAAAACGAGCTGGTCGACGGCATCGACGAACTCGGCGTGCTGCTCTACGGCCACGACAAGAACGCCTACTGGTACGGTTCGCGCCTGTCGCTGGAGGAAACCCGCCGCATCGCCCCCTACCAGAACGCAACCGGCCTGCAGGTGACCTCCGCCGTGCTCGCCGGCATGGTCTGGGCGCTGGAAAACCCGAAGGCCGGCATCGTGGAAGCCGACGAGGTCGACTACAAGCGCTGCCTCGAAGTGCAGACGCCGTATCTCGGCCCGGTCGAAGGCCACTACACCGACTGGACCCCGCTCGACGGCCGCCCGGGCCTCTTCCCGGAAGACCTCGACACAAAGGATCCGTGGCAGTTCAAGAACATCCTGGTTCGCTAAAGCGGCCTGACAAATCGAATGCCGGACGCCCGCGGCCAAGCCGCGGGCGTCTTCGTTTCGATGAGGCTTTCGGCGGGGCTTTCAATGGGATAATGCCGGTTCGCCGGGCGGCCCGTCTTGCTTTCGACGTCTCTTCGCGGCATGGTCTGGCGAATTGGACGGGTGGTTCGCGCCACCGTGACCTTGGGAGACTGTAGATGAAGCCGATCACCGCCCTCAGCCTGCTGGCCGCCTCTGTCGCGCTCGCCTCCTGCCAGAGCGACCGCGCCCCCCGGGATTTGCCTCCCATCCGCCAGCAGCAGCAGACCGGCGTCGAGGGCGCCTGGGTCGATCCGAACGGCATCGTCTCCACCTTTGCGGCCGGCACGTTCTCGACGCGCACGACCGACACGAACCAGCTCCTGGCATCCGGCACCTACATCAACACCTCGCCGACGCTGGTCGAGATCAACATGACCTCGCTGGTGCGCAACACCCAGTCCAAGGTCAATTGCGCGCTGGTCAGCCAGGCGCAGCTGAACTGCACCACGGCCGAAGGCGCGCAGTTCTCGCTCGCCCGCCGCGCGGTCTGAGCGACGGCACATCGAGAAGAGAGGGCCGCGAGGCCCTTTTTTCGTTTCAGCGCATAAACATGCGATCGTTTCGGCGTCGTGTCTTTTCTCTTGAAGTTGCCGACAAGCGGTGAAAACATCCGCCGGCCGGCTGTCATGTTTCCGGCCTATCGTGCAGCGGACAGCCTCTCCCGCGCCACGCCGCGGGCAAACAAGGAGAACAGGACCATGACGATTTTCCGATCCGGCCTATTGGCCGCCTCCCTTATCGCGCTCTCCAGCGGCTCCGCACTTGCGGATTACGAGCTGAACATCCTGCACATCAACGACCTGCATTCGCGCATCGAGGCGATCAACAAGTTCGATTCGACCTGCTCGGCCGAGGAAGAAGGCAAGGGCGAATGCTTCGGCGGCGTCGCGCGCCTCAAGGCTGCGATCGATGCCCAGCGCCAGGCCCAGGCCGGCAAGAACCTGCTGCTGCTGAATGCCGGCGACAATTTCCAGGGCTCGCTGTTCTACACGACCTACAAGGGTGCGGTGGAAGCGGAGTTCCTGAACCTGATGAAGTTCGACGCCATGACCGTCGGCAACCATGAATTCGACGACAGCGAGGATGGCCTTGCGACCTTCCTCGACAAGGTGCAGTTCCCGGTCGTGACAGCCAACGTCGCCGCCAGCGCCAGCTCGAAGATCGGCGACCGCATCAAGCCCTTCATCGTGCTCGAACAGGGCGGCCAGAAGATCGGCATCGTCGGCGCGGTTGCCAACGATACGGCGGAACTCTCCTCGCCCGGCCCGAACGTGCTGATCGGCGATGACGTCGCCGAC
This sequence comes from Shinella sp. BE166, assembly GCF_051201095.1. NCBI lineage: Bacteria > Pseudomonadati > Pseudomonadota > Alphaproteobacteria > Hyphomicrobiales > Rhizobiaceae > Shinella > Shinella sp. BE166. The sequence goes on from NZ_JBPEHL010000004.1 coordinate 240,821, forward strand.
ATCACGGCCGCGATCGGCGAATTGAAGAAGCAGGGCGTCAACAAGATCATCGCGCTCACCCATGTCGGCTATCCGCGCGACCTCGCGGCGATCGCGAAAATCCCGGACGTCGACGTTGTGGTCGGCGGCCACACCAACACCTTCCTGTCGAACACCTCGGACAAGGCGGAAGGTCCCTACCCGACGCTGGTCGACAATCCCGGTGGCTACAAGGTGCCCGTCGTGCAGGCCGGCGCCTATTCAAAATATCTCGGCAATCTGAAGGTCGTGTTCGACGACGCCGGCGTGGTGAAGGCAAGCTCCGGCGAGCCGATCCTGATCGACAATTCGATCAAGCCGGATGAGGCCGTTCTCGCCCGCATCAAGGAGCTCGGCGGCCCGATCGAGGAGCTGAAGAACAAGATTGTCGCCGAAAGTGCAGCGCCCATCGACGGCTCGCGCGAAGTGTGCCGCGCGGCCGAATGCGCCATGGGCAACCTGGTGACGGACGCCATCCTCGACCGCACCAAGGGCCAGGGCACGACGATCGCCATTACCAACGGCGGGGGCCTGCGCGCCTCGATCGACGGCGGCCCGGTCTCGATGGGCGAAGTGCTTTCGGTCCTGCCGTTCCAGAACACCGTCGCGACCTTCCAGCTCAAGGGCTCGGACCTCGTCGCCGCCCTCGAAAACGGCCTCAGCCAGATCGAGGAAGGTGCCGGCCGTTTCCCGCAGGTCTCCGGCATGAAATATTCCTTCGACAAGTCGAAGCCGGCCGGTAGCCGCGTGGTCTCCGTCGAGGTCAAGGAGGGCGACGCCTTCGTGCCGCTCGATCCGGCCAAGACCTACAACGTGGTCTCCAACAATTACATGCGCTCCGGTGGCGACGGCTATACCGTCTTCGCCAAGTCCGGCATGAACGCCTATGACTTCGGCCCGAACCTCGAACTGGTGGTCGCCGACTATCTTTCGGCCCACCGCCCCTACCAGCCCTTTACGGATGGCCGCATCACCGACGTAGCAGCTGCCACCGTCGTGGAAAGCCCGACGACCACCGCCGAGACCGCAACCAGCACCGAGACCGCGCCGGCAACGGGCGAAACGGCAACCTCCACGGATACGGCCGCCAAGTCCGTCGATAGCGCTGCAACGCCGACGACGGGTGAAGCCGCAACCGGTTCCGAAGCCACCACCACGGCGACGGAAACCGCGGCAAACACCACGACGGCCGGCGGCAAACATGTCATCGCGCGCGGCGATACGCTGTGGGATCTCGCCAAGGCTGCCTATGGCGACGGCACGCTGTGGCGCCGGATCGCGGAAGCCAACGGCAATCCGCGGCCGCGTGCCCTGCATGTCGGCACGGAACTGTCGATCCCGGCCAAATAAGGACAATTTGTCTCCACTTTTTCTGCCGGCCCGGGCTTTCCCGGGCCGGCATTTCTTTTTAGAACGATTCTGAACCAACCCGGCTCCGCCCGCGTAAACGGGCGATGACCGAAAACCCGCACGTACAGGACCGCATCATGCCGCACCCAGCCGCCACGCCCGCCAGCCATCCGCCCGTCAAAAACGGCAAGGTCGGCGTGCTGCTCGTCAATCTGGGCACGCCTGACGGCACGGACTACACCTCCATGCGCCGCTACCTGAAGGAGTTCCTGATGGACCGGCGGGTGATCGAATGGTCGCGTTTCGCCTGGTATCCGATCCTCTTCGGCATCGTGCTCAACACCCGCCCCGGCAAGGTCGGCAAGGCTTATGAGACGATCTGGAACAAGGAGAAGAACGAGAGCTACCTGCGCACCTATACGCGCAGCCAGGCCGAGCTGATGGCAAAATCCTTCGCCGATCAGACCGAGGTCGTCATCGACTGGGCCATGCGCTACGGCCAGCCGTCCATCGCGTCGCGCATGGATTACCTGCAAAAGCAGGGCTGCGACCGCATCCTCGTCTTCCCGCTCTATCCGCAATATGCGGCGGCAACCACCGCGACGGTCAACGACAAGGCCTTCGAGACGCTGCTCAAGCTGCGCTGGCAGCCCGCACTGCGCACGGTGCCGCCCTATCACGACGACCCGGCCTATATCGATGCGCTGGCCGTCTCGATCGAGAAGCACCTCGCGACGCTCGACTGGGAGCCGGAGAAGGTGCTGACCTCCTTCCACGGCATTCCGAAGAGCTATTTCGAAAAGGGCGACCCCTATTATTGCCAGTGCCAGAAGACCGCCCGCCTGCTGCGCGAGCGTCTCGGCTGGTCGGAAGACAAGCTGATGATCACCTTCCAGTCCCGCTTCGGGCCGGAGGAATGGCTGCAGCCCTACACCGACAAGACGGTGGAAAAGCTGGCGCAGGAGGGTGTTAAGCGCATCGCCGTCATCAATCCCGGCTTCGTCTCCGATTGCCTGGAAACGCTGGAAGAGATCGCCGAGCAGGCGGCCGAAAGCTTCCACCACAATGGCGGCGAGAAATTCACCCACATCCCCTGTCTCAACGATTCCCCCGAAGGCATGGCCGTGCTGGAGAAGGTCGTGCGGCGCGAACTCGCCGGCTGGATCTGAGCACCGATAAATCTTCCACCCGTCCAAATAGACTGGCGCCGCGGCGCGTATTCCTTAAAGTGGCGCCGCGCGGCCTGCAAAGCGCGCGCGTGCTTTGGATTATTGAATTTACGCATGTCGTTCCCGCGAAACTGCTGAACACGGTGCGCGACATACTTTGGGGAGAACACCATGGATTTGGCAGGATTGGATATCGTTGTCATCGCCCTCGTGGTCCTGGTCATCCTGATCCTGTTTGCCGGGATCAAGACGATCCCGCAGGGCTACCAGTACACGGTGGAACGCTTCGGCCGCTATACGCGCACCCTGGAGCCCGGCCTCAACCTCATCATCCCCTTCATCGACCGCATCGGCGCGAAGATGAACGTGATGGAGCAGGTGCTCGACATCCCGACGCAGGAGGTCATCACCCGCGACAATGCGAGCGTTTCGGCCGATGGCGTCGCCTTCTACCAGATCCTCAATCCCGCCCAGGCCGCCTATCAGGTCGCCAATCTGCAAAACGCCATCCTCAACCTCACCATGACCAACATCCGCTCCGTCATGGGTTCGATGGACCTGGACGAGCTGCTCTCCAACCGCGACGTGATCAACGACAAGCTGCTGCGCGTCGTCGACGAGGCGGCCAATCCCTGGGGCATCAAGATCACCCGCGTCGAGATCAAGGACATCGCGCCGCCGAAGGACCTCGTCGATTCAATGGGTCGGCAGATGAAGGCCGAGCGGGAAAAGCGCGCCCAGGTTCTGGAAGCCGAAGGTGCCCGCAACGCGCAGATCCTGCGTGCCGAGGGTGCGAAACAGTCCGCGATCCTCGAAGCCGAGGGCCAGCGCGAAGCCGCCTTCCGCGACGCCGAAGCCCGCGAGCGCCTGGCGGAAGCCGAAGCCAAGGCGACGAAGGTGGTGTCGGAGGCGATCGCCGCCGGCAGCGTGCAGGCGATCAACTACTTCGTCGCCCAGAAATACACAGAAGCCATGGCCGCCATCGGCAAGGCGCCGAACTCCAAGATCGTGCTGATGCCGATGGAGGCCTCCGCGCTTGTCGGCTCGCTCGGCGGCATCGGCGCCATCGCCCGCGAAGTGTTCGGCGACGGCGGCCCGGCCCAGGGTGCGGTCACCCCGCGCACGCGCCAAACGACGACCACCACGGCCTCGACGCCCGCCTTCCGCAACCCGTTCGACCCGACGTCGCAGGGAGGCTGAGCATGATCGAGCGCGTCGTCACGGAACTGGGCCCCTGGGCCTGGTGGGTGCTGGGCATCGTTCTGCTGATTCTCGAAGTGCTGATGCCCGGCGTCTTCCTCGTCTGGATCGGCATTGCGGCCATCATCACCGGCGCCCTCTCGCTCGCCCTGTGGGAAACCGCGTTCTGGACATGGCACGCGCAATGGCTGGTCTTTGCGGTGCTGTCGCTCATCGCGGCGATCATCGGCCGGCGCATCGTCAGCAGCCGCGGGCAGACCTCCGACCAGCCGCATCTCAACCAGCGCGGCCAGAGCCTCATCGGCCGCACGGCGACGCTGGAACAGCCGATCGCGGAAGGCCGCGGCCGCATTCGTCTCGATGATACGATGTGGAACGTGCAGGGGCCGGACCTGCCGGTCGGCACCCGCGTGCGCGTCACGACCAGCAGCGGCAGCAATCTGACGGTCGAAGCCATCTAGTCAAACAAAACCCCCGCATTTCCAGGAAATGCGGGGGTTTTGGCTTGTACCTGTGGACGCACAGATCAGGCGACGCCGATCCTGAGCAGATCGTGGAAATGCACGACGCCGACGGGGCGGAAGGTCTCGTCGGTGACGATCAGCGCGGAAATATTGTACTGGTTGAGCAGGCCGAGTGCCGCTGTCGCGAGCGTCGTCGGCTTCACGGTCTTCGGCGCGCGCGTCATGATCTCGTTGACGCTGAGTTCGGCGAGGTTGCGCGAAAGATTGCGCGCGATATCGCCGTCCGTGACGATGCCGACGAGGATGCCCTCGTCATTGATGACGCCGACGCAGCCGTAACGCTTCTGCGAGAGCAGCAGCACGGCGTCCGGCATCGAGGTGCCAAGCGCCACGAGCGGCATGTTCTCGCCGCTGTGCATGATATCGCCGACATGGGAGAGGCTCGCGCCGAGTTTGCCGCCGGGATGGAAGGTCTTGAAATCGGTCGCGGTGAAGCCGCGCGCTTCGAGCAGGGCCACGGCGAGCGCATCGCCAAGGGCGAGCTGCATCAGCGTCGAAGTGGTCGGTGCCAGGCCGTGCGGGCAGGCTTCCTGCTCCTTCGGCAGCAGCAGCACTGTATCCGCCTCGCGGGCAAGTGCCGAGCGTTCGCCGGAGGTGATGGCGATCAGCGGGATCGAGAAGCGGCGGGAATAGGAGACGATGCCCTGCAATTCGGCGGTTTCGCCGCTCCAGGACATGGCAAGGATGACGTCGTCGCGGGCGATCATGCCGAGATCGCCATGGGTCGCCTCGACGGGATGCACGAAGAAGGACGGCGTGCCGGTGGAGGCGAGCGTCGCGGCGATCTTCACGCCGATATGGCCGGACTTGCCGACGCCGGTGACGATAACGCGGCCGCTGATGTCGCCGATGAGGCGCACGGCCTCGCAGAACGCGTCGTAGAGCCGTCCTTCGAGGGCCGCCGAGAGAGCGCTGAGACCAGCTTTTTCCGTTTCAACGGTGCGGAGTGCGGAGGCGATAGCGCCGTCGCTGTCAACTTGTGCCTGTCTTTTGATCATGCGCCTCGTTAGCGCTTTTGTAAGAAACTGTCCATGCACGAATGACAGCAGATTGTTACGGCGAGTGATTCCGCCCGAAAGCAACCAAGCGTTAACCACAACGGTTTACGTTCGCTTAGGAAATTGAAAGAATCGCAGGCCCAATCATGCCAGAGGCAAACGGAATGGATCGCGGGGCACCTTCGCCCCGCCTGTCACGGCGTCTGGCCGGGCTGCTGCTCGCCGGCACCATGCTTGCCGCCATTCCTGCCCTTGCCCAGCAGCAAGTGCCTGCCGAAACGACGACGTTCCAGCAGCCGCTCAATCCCCTCGTCGACGATCCGGATGCCGATCCCGATGCGGACCCGGCCGATGCGGCGACGACAGCCACCACGACAACGACGACCCAGCCCGCTTTGACCGACGACCAGGCCGGCGCACTGGCCGAGGCCGCGGACGAGACCGGCGCCATCCGGCGCACCGCCCGCGAAGGCGAACGCCTGAACGCGCGCGAAGGCAATGTTGACAATGTGACGAGCGAATTCGGCGATCCCTATGAACCGACCGGCATCCGCCTCGGCGCCTTCGTACTGAAGCCCTCGCTGTCGCAGGGCATCGGCTACGAGAAGACCAAGACGGGCTCCTCCTCTGAGAGCCGCAGCTTCTCCGAAACCGGCTTCCGCGGCTCGCTCGTCTCTGACTGGTCACGCCACCAGCTCTCGATCGTCGCCGACGGCGTCTATCAGCGCAATCTCAGCGGCAGCGGCGAGACCGAACCGGAATTCAACATCAACAGCGACTTGCGGCTCGACCTCAGCAACGACACGATCGCCAACCTGACGGCCGGCTATAGCTTCGAGCGCGAAAACTCCAGCGATCCCAACGCCATCGACGGCGCCAGTGTGCAGTCCGGCGTGCACAATTTCACGGCCGGTGCGCGTGTGACCCGCGATTTCGGCGTGATCCGCGGCACGATCGCCACCGATATCGAACGCGAAATCTACGGCTCGGCCAAGCTCGCAAACGGCGACAAGCTCAGCCTTTCCGACCGCAACTTCACGGAAGGCACGATCACCGGACGCGTCGGCTTCGAAGTTTCGCCGGCGCTGATCCCCTATCTCGAAGCCTCCGTCGGCCGCTCGATCTACGATCACAAACGCGATTCGCTGGGCTACGAGCGCTCCGCCGCCACACTTGGCGCGCGCGCGGGCGTGGAAGTGGATCTCGGCGAAAAGCTGCGCGGCGAACTCGGCATCGGCTACCAGCGCTCCGCCTTCGACGACAACCGCCTCAAGGCCATCGAGGCGGTGGCGATCGACGGCTCGATCTTCTGGTCGCCACAGCGCGGCACGGACCTGAGACTCGGCCTCAGCACGGAAATCGAACCCTCGACCAGCGCCGGCCAGAGCGGCTACGTCGCATATGAAACGACGGCGGAGCTGACGCACGAACTGCGCGAAAACCTCGTGGCGCGGCTGAGCGGCGCCTATACCTGGCGCAACTTCCCCTCTTCCGGCAGCTCCGACCAGAACGTCTATCTCGTCGGCACGGGGCTCACCTGGGACCTCAACCGCTGGCTGGCGCTCACGGGAGACGTCTCCTACGAGCTGACGACCCAGTCCGGCCCCGACACCGGCATTACGCGTGCCGGCATCGGTCTCGTGCTTCGGCGCTAAAACCTTATTTCAGCTTGGCGACGAGTTCCCGCAGCGGCCCCTCGACGGAGGGACGAATGTCCGCACGGGCGAGCGCGAAAGCGATGTTCGCCAGGATGAAACCGTCCTTCGCGCCGCAGTCGTAGGTTTCCCCGCGGAAGTGATAGGCAGCAAACTTCTGGTTGCCGGCAAGCTTCACCATGGCGTCGGTGAGCTGGATCTCGTTGCCGGCGCCGCGCTCCTGCGTGGAGAGGATCGGGAATATTTCCGGCTGGAGGATATAGCGGCCGTTGATGAAGAAATTGGAGGGCGCGGTGCCCTGCGGCGGCTTCTCGACCATCTTGGTAATGGCGAAGCCGTCGCCGATCGTCTCGCCGACGCCGACGATGCCGTATTTGTGGGCCTGGTCCGGCGCGCATTCCTCGACGGCGATGATGTTGGCGCCGCTATGCTCGAAGAGCTCGACCATGCCCTTCAGGCAGCCCTTCTCGCCCTTCATGATCATGTCGGGCAGCAGCAGCGCGAAAGGCTCGTTGCCGACGAGCTCGCGGGCGCACCAGACGGCGTGGCCGAGACCGAGCGGCTCCTGCTGGCGGGTGAAGCTCGTGGAGCCCGCGACCGGCAGGATGCTTTCGAGCAGCGTCAGCTCGGCGGTCTTGTTGCGCTGGCGCAGCGTCTGTTCCAGCTCGACCTGGATGTCGAAATAGTCCTCGATGACGGCCTTTGAGCGGCCGGTCACGAAGATCAGGTGCTCGATGCCGGCATCCAGCGCCTCGTCGACCACGTATTGGATCACCGGCTTGTCTACGACGGTCAGCATCTCCTTCGGCACGGCTTTCGTTGCCGGAAGGAAGCGGGTGCCGAGGCCCGCCACTGGAAACACTGCTTTGCGAACCTTACGTGTCTGAGACATTAATCACCTCGTTGAGCCCCTGCCCTCATGGCCAGGACATATCTGTGCCGAAATAGAGTCAAATTGCTATTTTTTTGCAAAGCACGACTTTTTTAGGAAAGAAGACGGGGGAAAAATTTGATGGTAAAGAATTTGTTGACTTCGTTTTTATAAGTTTTGCGAACAGCCGATGGTTCCCTGCCATCGAACCGAAATTTGAAAACGGACATGATAGCCGATGACACAGAATCTGAAGACCGTTCTGCGCCGATCCGCGCTCACCTTCCTGCTCACGGCCGGGCTTTTCGCCCAGGCCACCGCCGCCCATGCGGATGCACGCTTCCAGAAGTGGATCGCCGACTTCTACGCGACGGCATCCGAAGCCGGCATCAGCAAATCGACCTACCAGAAGGCGTTTTCCGGCGTCAAGACACCGGACCCGGCCGTCCTCGAAAAGGCCGCCTACCAGCCGGAATTCAAGCACAAGATCTGGGACTATCTCGATTCGCGCGTCAATCCCTACACGGTGCGCGTCGGCCAGGAGATGGCGGCGAAACACGGCCGCACGCTGGCCGCCCTCGAACGCCATTTCGGCGTCGACCGTAACATCCTGCTCGCCATCTGGTCGATGGAATCGAACTACGGCGCGGTGCTCGAAAAGGATGACCGGCTGCATTACGTGCCGCGCGCCTTGGCGACGCTCGCCTATGCCGACAAGAAGCGCGCGAAATTTGCACGCACGCAGTTGATCGCGGCGCTGAAGATCATCCAGCGCGGCGACATCGCCGCCGCCGACATGACCGGCTCCTGGGCCGGCGCGATGGGCCACACCCAGTTCATCCCGACGAGCTACCTGATCTATGCCGTCGATGCCGATGGCAACGGCCACCGCGACATCTGGAATTCGGTGCCGGACGCGCTGGCGACCGCCGCGAACCTGCTTGCCAAGAACGGCTGGCAGGCCGGCAAGACCTGGGGTTACGAGATCGTCGTGCCGACCGGCGGCAGCAAATATTCCGGCCAGACGGAGACGCTCGCCCAATGGGCGAAGCTCGGCTTCACGCGCCCGAACGGCTCCGGTTTCAAGAACGGCGCGGACCGCGCCGAGCTGAAGCTGCCGGCAAATGGCGGGCCGGGCTTCCTGATGACCAAGAACTTCTTCGTCATCAAGCGCTACAACGCATCCGACTCCTACGCGATGGGCGTCGGCATGCTGGCCGACCAGCTTGCCGGTTATAGCGGCGTCAAGCAGCGCTGGCCGCGCCCGGAGGGCACGCTCGACATCACGGAGAAATTCGAGTTGCAGACGCGCCTGAAGGAACTCGGCTACTACGAGGGCGAGGTCGACGGCAACTTCGGTTCCGGCTCCAAGGCCGCGATCCAGGCCTTCCAGAACCGCATGGGCCTCTCCGCCGATGGCGAGCCAAGCCTGCAAGTGCTGAAGGCGCTGCGCCGCTAACGGCCGACTTGGACGACATCAGGGGCGCTTCGGCGCCCCTTTTTGTTGCCGGGCGCTTCCGCTTGCGCACTTCATTTGCCATCATGCCGCCACCGATATCCCGCAGGATCGCGGTCAAGACGGAGAGCCCATCGCGATGAGCATGACCACGACGTTCCGGATTGTGCGGCTCAGCCTCGCCTTTACCGTGGCAGCGAGCGTCGTCGTGACCGCCATCCCGGCCGGCGCGCAGGAGCGCCGCGAGCGCAAGACCATCTTGGAACTGCTGTTTGGCACGCCCAAGCGCAAGGAAGTCGTGCGCGAGCCGCAGGTCAAGAAACCGCGCACCGCCAACCGCAAGAAGAAACAGACGACCACCGTCGCCACCAAGCCGGAACCGGCCGCGATCGAAAAGCTGCCGGACGCCAAGGTGGTGCTCGTCGTCGGCGACTTCATCGCCGGCAGCCTTGGCGAAGGGCTGATCGCCGCCTTCGAGGCGACGCCCGGCATCGTGGTGGAGCGCCGCACGAACGGGTCGTCCGGCATCGTGCGCGAGGACTATTACAACTGGCCGACCTCGCTGCCCACGCTGATCACGGAAACCAAGCCCGCCTTGATCGTCGTTAGCATGGGCGCCAACGACCGCCAGCAGATGACGGTCGGAGGGGAAAAGGAAAAGTTCCGCTCCGAGGCCTGGACGAAGGAATATGAAGCGCGCGTCGGACGCCTCGCGACGCTTGCCCGCAATGGCGGCAAGCCGATGATGTGGATCGGCATGCCAGCCTTCCAGTCCTCCGCCATGACCGCCGACATGACGACGCTCAACAATATCTATCGTGCGGGCGTCGAGAAGGCGGGCGGCGAATTCGTCGATATCTGGGACGGCTTCGTCGACGAGAACGGCAAGTTCGTGATCTCCGGTTCCGACATCAACGGCCAGCAGGTGCGCCTGCGCGGCTCAGATGGCATCAACTTCACCAAGGCCGGCAAGCGCAAGCTCGCCTTCTATGTGGAGAAGGAAATCCGCCGCGTGCTGGGTGACGCCGCCGCCGACGGCCCCGGCCTGCAAGGCGACCTGAAGGACCTCGTGGTGACGGCACCGGCCGAAGACACGGAAATCACCAAGACCCAGCCGATCAGCCTCGCCGACCCGGCGCTCGACGGCGGCACGGCACTGCTGGGCGGCGCTGTCATCAAGGGCAACGGCAAGAGCCTGCGCGAAAAGCTGGTCGAAAAAGGGGAGATCGCCGATGCGCCCCTCGGCCGCGTCGATGATTTCCGCGTGAACAAGGTCGCGACGCCCTAAGCGACGATCCGCGGCAGGGTGATGCGGGCGCAAAGTCCCGGCTGGCGATTTTCCAGCGCGAAGCTGCCATTCGCCTCCTCGACGAAGCTCTCCACGATGGCAAGGCCGAGGCCTGCGCCCTCGCTCGTCGTGTCGAGCCGGCTGCCGCGCTTTAGCACAAAATCGATCTCGCCTTCCGGAATGCCCGGCCCATCGTCGGTGACCTCGATGATCGCATTGTGATCGTCCATGCGGGCAAAGATGCCCACCGTGGTCCTGGCATAACGCGCAGCATTTTCCGCAAGGCTGCCGAGGATTTCCGCTAAATCCTCCGGATCGATGCGCAGGATCAGCCCCGGCTCGATCTCCTGCTGCCAGTCGAGATCGCGCCCTGCCGGCGTGCGCGAGACGACGCTGACGACCTGCGAGGCGACGCGGCCGAGATCGCTGCGGCCCGCATGTCCACGTTCCGCCTGGCGCGCGCGGGCCATCTCATGGTCCACATGGCGGCGCATGCGCAGGATGATCGCCTCGATGTCCTTGGCAACGCTCTCCTCCCCACGCTCGCGCAGGCGCAGCACGTCGCCGGAGAGGATTTGCAGCGGCGTCTTGAAACCATGCGCAAGATCCGCCGCCCGCTCGCGCGCCTTGCGCAACTGGTTTTCGCGCGATTGCAGCAGGGCGTCCACCTCGCCGGTCAGGGGCAGCACCTCGTCGGGAAAATCGTTGCCGAGCCGTTCGGCCTTACCGGCCCGGATGGCGGACAGGCGCTCGGTCAGCGTTGCAAGCGGCCGGAGGCCCACGAAGATCTGCACGAAGCTCGCCGCCAGCAGAAGGGCTGCAAGGGCCTGGAGATAGGGCAGGAGATCACCCTCGAACTCGTCCGTCGCGCGGGAAATATCGGTCCGGTCGATCGCCACCGCCACCCGCAACGGCCGTGCACCGGCACGCTCGGGCGTCACCACCTCGCGCTCGACAAGAAGCAGCGGCACCGCGCCCGGCCCGGGAATGGTCGCCGTGTGCACGCCGCCGGCCGGGATATCCGGCAGCGTGAGAATATCGTCCCAGAGCGAGCGGGAGCGCAGGCGCTTGCCCTCGCCTTCGATCTGCCAGTAGAGGCCGGACAGCGGGCGCTCGAAGCGGGGATCGACCGGCGGCTTCACGAGGTCGAGCGCCGTGCCCGGCTGTTCGGCAAGCCCGGCGATGATCTGGTTGAGATGCAGCGCCAGCTCGGCTGCGATGCGCCGCTCCACATGGCGCTCGAACAGGGTGGAAAGAACGAAGAACGCCGCCACAAGGGCGGCGATGATGGAGGCGGCGCCCGCAAGCGCAAGGCGAAGGCGCAGCGAACGGCGCGTCACGGCGCGCTCTCGCCCATATAATAGCCGAAGCCGCGCCGCGTGCCGATGGCGACGGCGCCGAGCTTCTTGCGCAGCCGCGCGACGAGCGCCTCCAGCGCATTGGCATCGCGCGAATAGTCGTCGCCGTAGAGGTGCTCCTGCAATTCCGTCGGCGGCACGATGCGGTCGCGGTGATGACCGAGATAGCTGACGAGACGGTATTCCAGCGGCGTCAGCGATTGCGGCACGCCATTGACGCTGACCCGCATCGCCCGCGTGTCGATGGTGACCGACCCGATGGCGATGGTCGCCGCGCCATGGCCGACGGAGCGGCGGATGAGCGCGCGGGCGCGGGCAAGCAGTTCCTCGAACTGGAAGGGTTTCGGCAGGTAGTCGTCGGCGCCGGCATCGATGCCCTCGACGCGTTCCGCCCAGCTTCCCCGCGCCGTCAGCACCAGCACCGGCATGTGCCGGCCGTTCGCCCGCCAGCGCTTCAGCAGCGACATGCCATCCATGCTCGGTAGTCCGAGATCGAGGATGATGAGATCATAATCCTCGGTATCGCCGAGGAACCAGGCGTCCTTGCCGTCAGAAGCCGTCTCCACGGAATAACCGGCACCACTCAGGACGGTGGAGACATCGGCCGCAATGCGGGCATCGTCCTCGACGAGAAGCAGGCGCATCAGTCGGCATCGTCCTCTACGATCGCCATCGTCTTGGCATCGAGCTGAAGCTCGACGATCTGGCCGGACGGCTGGATGAATTCCAGCTCATATATATAGCGCCCGTCCTCGCGCTCAAGCTCGACTTCGATGAGGTCGCCCTGAACGTGCTTGCGCGCCTCCACGATGATCTGTTCGAGCGGGCGCACGAGGCCCTGTTCGAGCGCTCGGCGGGCTTCCTCGTGCTCCACCGCATCGTCGTCGTCATCCGCCTGCGCGCCCATAGGCGGCGCGATGGAGAGGGCGACGAACAAAGCGATCGCCAGCGGAAAAGGGGTCAGGAGTTTCTTGATCATGCACCTACCTATACGCGAGCCAAGCTGACAAATCGCTGACAGCGCCTGTCAGGCAAGCAACAGGCGGCCTGTGCGAATCCTCTCCTCAACAACGACAGGAAAGGACTTCGCAATGCGCACCATGACGATCGGCCTTCTCGCCGCAGGCCTCCTCGCCCTCGCCCTGCCCGCACAGGCGGAAACCACCAAGGTTTCGCCCCGCAAGACCCTGGAGCAGGTGGCCAACGAGCTTTCCGCCAAGGGCTACACGATCCGCGAGATCGAGATGGACGACGGCCACTTCGAGGCAAAGATCGTCGATGCCAAGAACGTCGTCAGCGAAGCCAAGATCGACAGCTACACCGGCGAGATCCTGCGCCTGGAACGCGAAGACTGATCCTCCCCCAACCTCTCCCCTGAAGACCCTATCAAAAAAGGACATTTCCCATGGTAAAGATCACCGGCACTTCCAAGGCCAACACGCTCAAGGGCCAGTCGACGTCTGACGACATCTACGGCTATGCCGGCAACGACAAGCTGTTCGGCTACGGCGGCAACGACGACCTCGAAGGCGGCGCGGGCAACGACTGGCTGCAGGGCGGCACCGGCAATGACGAGCTGACCGGCGGCGCCGGCCGCGACACCTTCGTCTTTTCCAGCGGCCGCGACGAGATCGACGATTTTTCGAGCCGTGACGACACGATCGTCATCGACAGCGCGCTCGGCGTGAAGAACTTCACCGAGCTGAAGGCGCTCGCCAAGTCCGTCGACGGCGGCGAGGATGTGCGCTTCGACTTCGGCAACGGCAACACGCTGACGCTGGACGACACCAAGCTTTCGAGCCTGAAGGCCAGCGACTTCTCCTTCAAATCCGTGAACACCGACGAGCCAAAGGACCCGCTGTCGGGCGATGACGTGCTGAACGGCACCAGCAAGGCCGACAAGCTCTCCGGCGGCGCCGGCAATGACAAGATCTCCGGCTTCAGCGGCAACGACAAGCTTTCGGGCGATGCCGGCAACGACAGGCTCTATGGCGGCAACGGCCATGACGACCTGGAGGGCGGCGCCGGAAACGACATCCTCTCGGGTGGTGCGGGCAATGACGACCTCGAAGGCGGTTCCGGCAACGATCGCCTGAACGGCGGCGCCGGCAACAACGAACTGGAAGGCGGCGCCGGTCGCGACACCTTCGTCTTCGCCACGGGCAAGACGGAGATCGAGGACTTCCGCGCCGATTTCGACACGATCGAAATCGCGAAGAGCCTCGGCGTATCGAGCTTCGCCGACCTCACCGACATCGCCCGCACCGCCGATGGCGGCAAGGACGTGATGTTCGATTTCGGCCAGAGCGAGTTGCGCCTCGAAGACACCAAGCTCGCCGACCTCTCGGCATCGGACTTCCTCTTCGTCTGAGGCGGGTATCGCCCCTCATCCCGCTGCCGCGACCTTCTCCCCGCAAACGGGGAGAAGGGGCTTGTGGCAAGGCCGTGCCTAAATCAGGCATGGCGAAACCGGGCAACATCCTCCTTCTCCCCGCTTGCGGGGAGAAGGTGCCGGCAGGCGGATGAGGGGCACTTCATCAAAAAGAAAAGGGCGCGCCGGTTTCCCGGCGCGCCCTTTTATTCTTACCAAAAACCTCAGAGCGGCAGCGTGGTCGAGCCCATCAGCGATTCGTCGATTGCACGCGCCGCCTGGCGGCCTTCGCGGATGGCCCAGACGACGAGCGACTGGCCGCGGCGCACGTCGCCGGCGGTCCAGAGCTTGTCGACCGAGGTCTTGTAGTCGCGCTCGTTGGCAATCACGTTGGACGAACCGCGCTTGTCGGTGTTGATCGCGAGCTTCTCGCCGAGATCCTTCAGGACGCTGTCCGTGAAGGGACCGCGGAAGCCGATGGCGATGAAGGCGAGGTCGGCCTTGATGATGAACTCCGTCCCGGCGATCGGCGTGCGGCGATCGTCCACCTGGCAGCACTTCACGCCGGTCAGGACACCATCCTCGTCGCCGACGAATTCGAGCGTGCCGACCTGGAACTCGCGCACGGCGCCCTCGGCCTGCGAGGAGGAGGTGCGCATCTTCGTCGCCCAGAAGGGCCAGACGGCGAGCTTGTCTTCCTTTTCCGGCGGCTGCGGGCGGATGTCGAGCTGGGTGACCTTGACGGCGCCCTGGCGGAAGGCCGTGCCGACGCAGTCGGACGCCGTATCACCACCGCCGACCACGACGATGTGCTTGCCACCGGCAAGGATCGGCTCCGACGGCCAGCCGACGCTGTCAATGTTCTCGCGGCCAACGCGGCGGTTCTGCTGCACGAGATAAGGCATCGCATCATGCACACCGGTGAACTCGACGCCCGGAATGCCGGCATCGCGCGGCGTTTCGGAGCCGCCGCAATAGAGCACGGCATCATGCTCGGCGAGCATTTCTTCCATCGGCTTGTCGACGCCGACATTGACGCCGTAATGGAACGTCACGCCCTCGCCGCGCATCTGGTCGACGCGGCGGTCGATGAAGTTCTTCTCCATCTTGAAGTCCGGAATGCCATAGCGCAGCAAGCCGCCGGCCTTGGATTCGCGCTCGTAGAGGTGGACCTCGTGGCCGGCGCGGGCGAGCTGCTGGGCAGCGGCCATGCCCGAGGGGCCGGAACCGATGACGGCGACCTTCTTGCCGGTCTTCACCGTCGCCGGCTGCGGCACGATATAGCCCATTTCATAGGCCTTGTCGGCAATCGCCTGCTCGACGGTCTTGATGGAGACCGGCGCGTCTTCCAGGTTCAGCGTGCAGGCTTCCTCGCAGGGTGCGGGGCAGACGCGGCCGGTGAATTCCGGGAAGTTGTTGGTCGAATGCAGGTTGCGGATCGCCTCTTCCCAGTTGCCGTTATAGACGAGGTCGTTCCAGTCCGGGATCTGGTTGTGCACCGGACAGCCGGTCGGTCCGTGGCAATAGGGAATGCCGCAGTCCATGCAGCGCGCGGCC
Organism: Shinella sp. BE166; assembly: GCF_051201095.1. Taxonomy (NCBI): domain Bacteria; kingdom Pseudomonadati; phylum Pseudomonadota; class Alphaproteobacteria; order Hyphomicrobiales; family Rhizobiaceae; genus Shinella; species Shinella sp. BE166. The sequence goes on from NZ_JBPEHL010000004.1 coordinate 256,636, forward strand.
TGCTTTTGGACCTCGGGGTCCGACATGGGAATGGTGAATTCGCGAAAATGGCGGATGCGGTCGGAGGCCGGCTGGTACTTTGCAACCTGCCGATCGATCTCCATGAAACCTGTAACCTTGCCCATCGTATTTTCCTGATCTCAAGCGTGTTCAACGAGCGCCTTCCGGGCGCGTGAAAAACCCTCCAGCAACGCCGGAAGGTCGCAGTCTCGGCGGCCGGGTTACTCGGCCGCCTCCGCCATTTTCATGCGTTCCATGTCTTCCAGCGCACGGCGATATTCGACCGGCATGACCTTGCGGAACTTCGGACGGAACTCGGCCCACTGGTCGAGGATCTCCTTGGCACGCGGCGAGCCGGTATAATGCAGGTGGTTGGAGATGAGCTGGTAGAGCCGCTCCTCGTCGTGGCGCGTCATGTCGCCGGAGACGTCCACCATGCCCTTGTGCATGAGGTCGCCGCCGTGATGGTGCAGTTTCTCCAGCATGTCGTCCTCTTCCGGCACCGGCTGGAGCTCGACCATCGCCATGTTGCAGCGGCGGGCGAAATCGCCCTCCTCGTCCAGCACATAGGCGACGCCGCCCGACATGCCGGCCGCGAAGTTGCGCCCCGTCTGGCCGATGACGACGACCACGCCGCCCGTCATATATTCGCAGCCATGGTCGCCCACGCCCTCGACGACGGCGATGGCACCGGAGTTGCGCACGGCGAAACGCTCGCCGGCCACGCCGTTGAAGTAGCACTCGCCGGCAATCGCGCCGTAGAGAACCGTGTTGCCGACGATGATCGACTCGTGCGGGATCGCTTTGCTGCCGGTCGGCGGGCGCACGATGATGCGGCCGCCGGACAGGCCCTTGCCGACATAGTCGTTGCCCGCACCGACGAGGTCGAAGGTGATCCCGCGGGCCAGGAACGCCGCGAAGGACTGGCCGGCCGTGCCCTTGAGCGTGACCGAGATCGTGTCGTCCTTCAGGCCCTTGAAGCCGTAGCGCTTGGCGACGGCACCGGAGAGCATCGCGCCCGCCGAACGGTCGACGTTCTTGATGTCGACCTCGAAGGCGGCCGGCGTCTTCGATTCCAGCGCGGGTTTCGCCTGCTCGATCAGCTTGCGGTCGAGGATGTCGTGGATCGGGTGATCCTGCCGCTCGGTCCAGTAGGTTGCCTCCTTCGGCGCATCCACCTTGTGGAAGATGCGGGAGAAGTCGAGACCGTTGGCCTTCCAGTGCGAAATCATCTTCTCCTTTTCGAGCAGCTCCGAGGCGCCGATGATCTCGTTCAGCGAGCGAACGCCGAGCGAGGCCAGGATTTCACGCACCTCTTCGGCAACGAAGAAGAAGTAGTTGATGACGTGCTCCGGCGTGCCCTTGAAGCGCTTGCGAAGAACCGGATCCTGCGTCGCGACACCCACGGGACAGGTGTTGAGATGACACTTGCGCATCATGATGCAGCCGGCCGCAATCAGCGGCGCGGTGGCAAAGCCGAACTCGTCGGCCCCCAGCAGCGCGCCGATGACGACGTCACGACCGGTCTTCAGGCCGCCATCGACCTGGAGCGCGATGCGCGAGCGCAGCTTGTTGAGCACGAGCGTCTGGTGCGTCTCGGCAAGGCCGATTTCCCAGGGCGAGCCCGCATGCTTCAGCGAGGTGAGCGGCGAGGCGCCCGTACCGCCGTCGAAGCCGGCGATGGTGATATGGTCGGCGCGCGCCTTGGCGACACCGGCGGCAACCGTGCCGACGCCGACTTCCGAGACGAGCTTGACCGAGATATCGGCTTCCGGGTTGACGTTCTTCAGGTCGTAGATGAGCTGCGCCAGGTCCTCGATCGAGTAGATATCATGGTGCGGCGGCGGCGAGATGAGGCCGACGCCCGGGGTGGAGTGACGGGTCTTTGCGACCGTCGCATCCACCTTGTGGCCGGGCAACTGGCCGCCCTCGCCGGGCTTGGCGCCCTGCGCGACCTTGATCTGCAGCATGTCCGCATTGACCAGGTATTCGGTGGTCACACCGAAGCGGCCCGACGCGATCTGCTTGATCGCGGAACGCTCGGGGTTGGACGAGCCATCCGGCAGCGGCAGGTAGCGGTCTGCCTCCTCGCCGCCCTCGCCGGTGTTCGACTTGCCACCGATCCGGTTCATGGCGACAGCGAGCGTGGTATGCGCCTCGCGGGAAATCGAGCCGAAGGACATGGCGCCGGTGGAGAAGCGCTTGACGATATCGACCGCCGGCTCGACCTCGTCGATGGAGATCGGCGTGCGACCGGCGTCTTCCGCGCCCTTGATGGCGAAGAGGCCGCGGATCGTGTTCATGCGCAGCGACGAGGTATTCACCAGCTCGGCGAATTCCTTGTAGCGGTCGGCCGCATTGCCGCGCACCGCATGTTGCAGCGAGGCGATGACGTCCGGCGTCCAGGCGTGTTCCTCGCCGCGCATGCGGTAGGCATATTCGCCGCCGATATCGAGCGTGTTGGCCAGCAGCGGATCACGGCCGAAGGCCGATTTGTGGCGTGCGAAGGTTTCCTCCGCGATCTGGTCGAGGCCGATGCCCTCGATCGTCGTTGCCGTGCCGAAGAAATACTGGTCGACCAGCTCGGACGACAGGCCGATCGCGTCGAAAATCTGCGCGCCGCAATAGGACTGGTAGGTCGAGATGCCCATTTTGGACATGACCTTCAGGATGCCCTTCCCGATCGCCTTGATGTAGCGGTAGACGACTTCCTCGGCGTCCACTTCCTTCGGGAACTCGCCGCGCTTGTGCATGTCGGTGAGCGTGTCGAAGGCCAGGTACGGGTTGATCGCTTCTGCGCCGTAACCGGCGAGAAGACAGAAGTGATGCACTTCGCGCGGCTCGCCGGATTCGACGACGAGGCCGACCGAGGTGCGCAGCCCCTTGCGGATCAGGTGGTGGTGCACGGCGGCGGTGGCCAGCAGCGCCGGGATCGCCACGCGGTCCGGCCCGATCTGGCGGTCGGAGAGCACGATGATGTTGTAGCCGCTGCTGACGGCCTTCTCGGCGCGCTCGCAGAGCCTGTCGAGGATTTCCGGCAGGCCTTCGGCACCGCGGGAGACGTCATAGGTGAAGTCCAGCGTCTTGGTGTCGAAACGGTCTTCGACATGGCCGATCGAGCGGATCTTTTCGAGATCGCCATTGGTGAGGATCGGCTGGCGCACTTCCATGCGCTTGGCCTTCGCCGCACCGCCGTGGTCGAGAATGTTCGGACGCGGGCCGATGAAGGAGACGAGGCTCATGACCAGTTCCTCGCGGATCGGGTCGATGGGCGGGTTCGTCACCTGCGCAAAGTTCTGCTTGAAATAGGTGTAGAGCAGCTTGCGCTTGCTCGACATGGCCGAGATCGGCGTGTCGGTGCCCATGGAACCGATCGCCTCCTGCCCCGTCGTCGCCATCGGCGACATCAGCAGGCGGGTGTCCTCCTGGGTATAGCCGAACGCCTGCTGGCGATCACGCAGCGACACGTCGCGGCGCAGCGCCCGCGGCTCCACCGGGCCGAGGTCTTCGAGGATGATCTGGGTGTTGTCCAGCCATTCGCGGTAAGGATGCTTGGCGGCGAGCGCGGACTTCACCTCCTCGTCGGAGATGATGCGGCCCTCTTCCATGTCGATCAGCAGCATTTTGCCCGGCTGGAGACGCCACTTCTTGACGATGCTCTCTTCCTTGACCGGCAGCGTGCCGGCTTCGGAGGCGAGGATGACGCGGTCGTCATCCGTCACGAGGTAGCGGGCCGGACGCAGGCCGTTGCGGTCAAGCGTCGCGCCGATCTGGCGGCCGTCGGTGAAGGCAACCGCAGCGGGACCATCCCACGGCTCCATCAGGGCGGCGTGATACTCGTAGAATGCCTTGCGCTCGGCACCCATCAGCTGGTTGCCGGCCCAGGCTTCGGGGATCAGCATCATCACGGCATGGGCGAGCGAGTAGCCGCCGCGGATCAGGAATTCGAGCGCGTTATCAAAACAGGCTGTGTCCGACTGCCCCTCGTAGGAGATCGGCCAGAGCTTGGTGATGTCGTCGCCGAAGAGCGGCGAGGAGACGGAGGCCTGGCGGGCCGCCATCCAGTTGACGTTGCCGCGCAGCGTGTTGATTTCGCCGTTATGGGCGACCATGCGGTAGGGGTGCGCGAGCTTCCACGACGGGAAGGTGTTGGTGGAAAAGCGCTGGTGCACGAGGGCGACGGCCGATTCGAAGCGCGGATCGGCCAAGTCCTTATAATAGGCGCCCACCTGGTAGGCGAGGAACATGCCCTTGTAGACGATCGTCGTCGAGGAGAGCGAGACGGGATAGAAGTTGCTCTCCTCGCCTTCGTATTCGTCATAGATACGGTTGGAGATCACCTTGCGCAGGGTGAAGAGGCGGCGCTCGAACTCGCCGTTCGTCGCGGCATCGCGGCCGGCGCCGATGAACACCTGCACATGCCGCGGCTCGGTGGCGGCAATTTCCGGCGCCTTGGAGAGCGAGGAATTGTCGACCGGCACATCGCGGAAGCCGATGAGGATCTGCCCCTCCTCGGCGACGACGTCGGCGATGACCTTCTTGAAATGCTCGACGAGCGTCTCGTCCTGCGGCATGAAGATATGGCCGGCGGCGTATTCGCCGGCCTTCGGCAGGGTGATGCCCTGCTTGGCCATCTCCTCGCGGAAGAAGCGGTCGGGAATCTGCACGAGGATGCCCGCGCCGTCGCCCATCAGCGGATCAGCGCCGACAGCACCGCGATGCGTCAGGTTTTCGAGCATGAACAGCCCGTCCTGCACGATCTGGTGCGACTTCTGGCCCTTCAGGTGCGCGACGAAGCCGACGCCGCAGGCATCGTGTTCGTTGCGCGGATCGTAGAGGCCCTGTCGTTTTGGCATGCCGGTATTGGAGGTACGCGTTTTGGCGTCCGTCGCAGTGATCTGCGCGTGGCTCTGCCGAAACCCGTTTGATGGCGTCATGTCCGTCATCGTCTTTCCTCCTGTGGCGCCCGGCACCGTGCGGGCATTCGTTTCCGCCCGCGTAGCGACCGTTTGCCTTTCAGCAATCCGGCCACGCGAGCGTCTGTTATATAACCCTGACCCGACCGTAAAAAGACGACGGCCGACCAGGCATGATCATCCAGGACCGTCGGACGGCCAGGCAGCATCCAGAGAGGGTCTCCAATGCCCGGCGCCTCTTCGGCGTCCCGTCGCGGTCGCGGGGGACGCTTCATCGGTCTCTTGACCGAAATAGGACAGCAACACTGTCCTATTTCATAAGCTCTATGCCAGAAACGACCCTTCGCTGCAAGGCCATCATGCCAAATAATCACCACCTCATGAAGAAAAATTGCCTGCGCGGTCGCGGGCTTGAAATTAAATTACGACATCGTAGCACATTGTTTCCGTTCCTTTCATTTTACACAGGAACGGCTCTCGTGCCGCGCGGCGGCGATTGATCGCCATCATTTCTCCATTATGGTCCCCCCGAAGCCCTCAATCGCATTGGAAACCGCATGTTCTTCGCATCCGACAACTGGGCGGGCGCCCATCCCGACATCGCAAAAAGCCTCGTCGACGCCGCCGGCGGCTTTGCCTCCGCCTATGGCACGAGCGACCTCGACAAGCGTGTGGAAAAGACCTTTTCCGAAATCTTCGAGCGCGACGTCGCCGTCTTCTTCGTCGGCACCGGCACGGCGGCGAATTCGCTGGCGCTCGCAAGCTTCAACCGCCCGGGCGGCCAGGTCTTCTGCCACCGCGAAGCGCATGTGAACGTCGACGAATGCAACGCCCCGGAATTCTTTGCGACCGGCGCCAAGCTCGTGCCGATCGACGGCCCCGCCGGCAAGTTGCAGGCCGATTCGCTTGCCGCGGCGATCTCGCGTTTCCCGCCCGATTTCGTGCATGGCGGCCAGCCGATGGCCGTTACCATCACCCAGGCGACGGAAGCCGGCACCGCCTATACGCTGGACGAAATCGCCGCGCTTTCGGAGGTCACAAAGAACGCCGGCCTGCCGCTGCATATGGATGGCGCCCGTTTTGCCAATGCGCTCGCCCATCTCGGCACGAAGCCGGCGGAAATGACCTGGAAGCGTGGCGTCGACCTGCTCTCCTTCGGCGGCACGAAGAACGGCTGCTGGTGCGCCGAGGCGCTTGTGCTCTTCGATCCGGCCAAGGCGCAGCAGATGCATTTCCTGCGCAAGCGCTCCGCCCAGCTCTTCTCGAAATCCCGCTTTATCGCCGCGCAGTTCGACGCCTATTTCCGCGATGGCCTGTGGCTGGAACTCGCCCGCCATTCGAACGGCATGGCCGCCCGCCTCGCGGCTGGTTTCAGCACTTCCGAAAAGGCCCGCCTCGCCTGGCCGACCGGCTCGAACGAACTCTTCGCCATCATCCGCAACGATGCGACGAAGGCGCTGAAGGACAAGGGCGCCGTCTTCTACGACTGGCCGGCCGGCCCGGAGCTGAAGGCGAGCATGCGCGAGGACGAAACCCTGATCCGCCTCGTCACCAGCTTCGCCACGACCGAATCGGACGTTGACACTTTCCTCTCGGCGCTCTGAGACTCCCGGCAGCCCCTGGGACACAAAAAAGTCCGCACCCCCTCCTCCGTCATGGTCGGGCTTGACCCGACCATCCACCCTCCGAACACGCCGGTGGATCCTCAGGTCGAGCCCGAGGATGACGTCGTGGGTGGGGGATCGCCTTGCACACCAAGAAAACCGACAACAAAAAAGGCGGTGCCTTGCGGCACCGCCCTTCTTCATTCCCGAACGAAGCGACAGATCAGTTGGTCTGCGCTTCGATCTGCTTGGCTTCGCGGTTGACGGCCGAAATCTCGATACGGCGCGGCTTGGCGGCTTCCGGAATGTCGCGCAGAAGATCGATGTGGAGAAGGCCGTTCTTCAGCGAAGCGGCGCGCACTTCCACATGATCGGCGAGCTGGAAGCGGCGCTCGAAGGCGCGCTTGGCAATGCCGCGGTAGAGATACTGGCTTTCCTCGGCCGTTTCGTCCTTCTTCTCGCCCTTGACCGTCAGCGCATGTTCGCGCGCCTCGATCGACAGTTCGCTTTCGTCGAAACCGGCAACCGCCATGGTGATGCGGTAGGTGTTTTCGCCGGTGCGTTCGATGTTGTAGGGCGGATAGGTCTGGGCCTGCTCGGGCTGGCCGAGGCTATCGAGCATGGTGAAGAGACGGTCGAAGCCGACGGTGGAACGATAGAGGGGGGAGAAATCGACGTGACGCATGGTGTCCTCCTTCAGAGCAACGGTTGCGATCGATAAAAGGCGGCACCCGATTTCTGGAAGGTGCAGCCCGGTTCATCCGGCGTCCGACCCTCTTTGGCGACGGAAGCCTCGACGGACCCTTTCGGCGCCCGTGACGATGAGATGGGAACGCTTTTCCGGCGGTTCAAGGGGGGCTGGACGGCCGAAAATTACCCGCCGAAGAAATTTTCGAGATGAACGGCGGATGAACGCCCGCTTCGGAAACCGTTCAGCTTCACCTTGCTAGAACGGCAGCATCGGAAGCGAAAACTTCTGAGACCGGGGTGCAACGTCCCTTCCTCCCTGGTCAAATTGCGCCGGACTGCATGAGGGCTACCCCCGTTGCCCCATGCATCCGGCTTTTTTCTTTGACGGCACGAAACCCAGCGCCTATCCATCCAGGGAGCAATTCCCGCCGAGACCCGCCCCGCGCCATGGATTCCATCCTGCACGCCACCGCCGACAATCCCGTTCCGGAGAACCATTTTGCGGGTTTTCTGGAAGGCCGCGGCGGCGTGAAGATCCGCTATGCCGTGTTCCGCTCGAAGGAGCGCGAGGCCAAGGGCACGGTCGTGCTGCTGCAGGGCCGCAGCGAATGCATCGAGAAATATTTCGAGACGATCAACGATCTCAACGCCCGCGGCCTCTGGGTCGCCACCTTCGACTGGCGCGGCCAGGCGGGTTCCGACCGGCTGATCAGGGGCAACCGCGCTGGCCATATTGGCCGCTTCGCCGATTACGAGGCCGACCTCTCGCTCTTCCTTGAAAAGATCGTGCTGCCGGACGCCCGCCTGCCCTTCTTCATCGTGGCGCACTCGACCGGGGCTCTGGTCGCGCTTTCGCAGGCGCCTTATCTGGAAAACCGCATCGAGCGTATGGTGCTCGCCGCGCCCTTCATCGCGCTCGCCGGCCAGTCGATGAGCCAGAGCAAGATCACCGTCATCGCCCGCCTCGCCTCGCTTTTCGGGCTTGGCAAGCATACTTTCCGCAAGGGCGATCCCGGACACGATTTCCCACGCAATGTCGTGACCTCCGACGAGCGCCGCTTCATCCGCAACGCCGCCATCTTCACCGAACATCCGGAGCTTTCCATCAGCTGGCCGAGCGCGCGCTGGCTGAACGAGACGCTGCGCACGATGGCCCGTGTGACGCATCAGGATCACCTGACGCACATCCGCATCCCCACCCTGCTGCTTTGCCCGACGGCCGATGCGCTGGTGCCGCGCCGGGCGATCGGCGATCTCGCGCGCATCTTCCGTGCCGCCCGCCTCATCGAGATCGACGGCGCCAAACACGAGCTGTTCCAGGAGGCCGACCGTTTTCGCGCGCAGGCGCTGGCGGCGATCGAGGCCTTCATTCCGGGCAGCGACGCCGAAGACACCAGCCTCGGCGCGTGAAGCTCAATTAAGCCTTGAGAAGCGCCATCGCCTCGTCATAGACCTTGCGGCTGCCGGCCGCGATGATCTCGCCGCCCATTTCCGCTGGCCCGCCATCCCACGCCGTGATGATGCCGCCCGCCTGCTCGATGACCGAGATGAGCCCGCCGACGTCATAGGGCTTCAGACCGCATTCGACGACGAGGTCGACATGGCCGGCCGCGAGCAGCGCATAGGCGTAACAATCGACGCCATAGCGGAAGAGCCGCACCTTGTCCTGCACCGCCTCGAACCGCGTCTTGCGGGTGTCCGTGAAGAGATGCGGCGAGGTGGTGAACAGGATCGCATCCGACAGCTTTTCGCACGGACGCGTCGAAAGCACCTTGCTGCCGTCCGGGCCTGCATAGTGCGAGATCTTGCCATCCGCGAAATAGCGCTCGCCGGTGAACGGCTGGTCGATGAGGCCCATCACGGCCTCGCCATTGCGATAGAGGCCGATCAGCGTGCCCCAGACGGGCACGCCGGAAATGAAGGCGCGCGTGCCGTCGATCGGGTCGATGACCCAGACATATTCCCGGTCGAGCCCGACCGAGCCATGCTCCTCGCCCAGGATGCCATGCTCGGGAAAATGCGCCTCGATCATCGCGCGGATCGCCGTCTCGGCGGCGCGGTCGCCTTCCGTCACCGGATCGAAGCCGGCGGCCTCCTTGTTGACGACATCGGCGCCGACGCGAAAGCGCGGCAGGGTCTCCTTGGCCGCAGCATCGGCAAGGCGGTCGAAAAAGGCGCGATCAGGCAACATGGGGGATCTCTCGGAGGGGGACTGCGGACTGCCCTTCCCTTACGCTATCGCGCGGCAAAACGGAACCGGATTGACGCAGAACATGTCCGCAGCCCCGCGCAGGAAAATTGCTTAGCGGACTTCAAATTTGTCCCGCAGTTGCGCTTGACATTTGTGCAGCGCAACATTATTGTTTCCTTACAGTCATTCGTGACTGTAAATACCCTCCTTGGGTGTTTCCTCCCTAGACTTAACCGCGCCCAAAGCGCGGTTTTTTTTGAGAGGAATGCGGCTTATTCGGCTGCCAGCGCCCGGTCTGCGGCATATTCCTCGACATGGTCGGAAAAATCCTGGAGGAAGGCGGAAATAGCCGTCTGCAACACCGCGAAATCCGGCTTCTTGGCGAGCGTCGTCTCGTCGACGTAAAGGCCGCGGTTCACCTCGATCTGCAGCGCATGCAGCCCCTTGGCGGGCCGGCCGTAGTGCTCCGTGATGAAGCCGCCCGCATAGGGCTTGTTGCGCACGACGGAAAAACCCATGTCCTCCAAGAGCCGCATGGCGGTGCGCGAAAGCTCCCCGGAGGCGCTGGTGCCGTAGCGGTCGCCGATGATGAAATCCGGCCGCACGCTGGTGCCCGAAACCCGGATATTGCCCGGCATGGAATGGCAATCGATGAGCACCGAAAAGCCGAAGGTCACATGGGTGCGCACGACGAGACGGCGCAGGCACGCGTGATAGGGCTTGTAGACCGTCTCCACCCGCTCCAGCGCGTCTGCCACCGGAAAGCGTTGGCGATAGATCTCCATGTTCTCCGCCACGACGCGCGGCACGGTGCCGAGACCGCCGGCGACGCGAATGGAGCTGATATTGGCATAGGACGGCAGCGACCCCTCGAACATGCGCGGGTCGAGCTCGTAGGGCTCGCGGTTGACGTCGAGCCAGGCCCGCGGGAAATGCGCCACCAGCATCGGCGCGCCAAGCGCCGGGGCGACCGAGAAGAGCTCGTCGACATAATGGTCTTCCGAACGGCGGATGCCGAGCGCGTCGAGGCGCGACTGCGCGAGGAAGCTCTGTGGATAACGCCGGCCGCTATGGGGGGAATTGAAGACGAGGGGCACGCTCTGCGAAACCGGCTCCAGCACTTCGAAGTGGCTGTTTTCGCTCAGGGCCTCCGCCATTGCCGTCCTTTACCATGCCTGAAAGTCATACCGTCGCCCATGTTGCCAGCGGCCTCCGCCCGTGTCCATACTGAGAAACGAGGGATTAGGGGCTTGCCCTGCCCCATTCACCGGATATTTACCGGAATACGCTCTTGTAACAGAACCGCCCGTCCGCGGGCCGACAACCTTAGCAACGGTTCCCGAATTCCATGACACCCAAGATTCTCCTCGCAGAAGACGACAACGATATGCGCCGGTTCCTCGTGAAGGCGCTCGAAAAGGCGGGCTACCAGGTGTTGTCCTACGACAACGGCGCCAGCGCCTATGACCGGCTTCGCGAAGAACCCTTCTCGCTGCTCCTCACCGACATCGTGATGCCGGAGATGGACGGCATCGAGCTGGCGCGCCGCGCGACCGAACTCGATCCGGACCTGAAAGTGATGTTCATCACCGGCTTTGCCGCCGTGGCGCTGAACCCGGATTCCAAGGCCCCGAAGGATGCCAAGGTCCTCTCGAAACCTTTCCATTTGCGCGATCTCGTCGACGAGGTCAACAAGATGCTGGCCGCCTAAGACCCGGAAAACACCACAAAATCGGGCCGTAAAAAAAGCTTCAAAAAGCTATTGACGGCGCCCAAGGTTTTGTGGTCTATCCGCCGCATCGGATGGGCGTGTAGCTCAGCGGGAGAGCACTACGTTGACATCGTAGGGGTCACAGGTTCAATCCCTGTCACGCCCACCATCCAAGTTCATGTATTTAAAGGGCTTTCGGGAAACCGAGGCCCTTTTTACGTAGTTCCCCACAGGTTCATTGAACCTGACGCGAGAGTTTCGCCATGAACCGCCTCGGCCATCAAGCCATCTTCATCGGCCTGCCTCTTGGGGCTATAGTCTATTTCGGTATGTGGATGGGATGGTGGTGATGGACAACGGCACATGGGCCGGCATGATAGCCATGGGGCTGCGCTATCACGTCCACTGTGATCCGTGCGAGCGCGTCGTCGAGATCGACATGACCAAGCTACCGTCGGATGGTGAGGCTATCGGGAGAACGTTCCGGTGCAGCCAGTGCGGAAGGCCGGGACACAGCGTGGTGAGCGCGAAGAGTGCCGAGAGGTGCACGCCGGTGGCTAGGCCGGTGCCCCGCTAGCGTGCCCGGCTCCGCTGCTCCAGTCTCTGGAGGATTTCCTTCGACACCCGCGAGTCGGTGACGACGTCGTTCAGCTTGTTCGATAGATCGCGAAGAATGCTGTTCGTCGACAAGAGCGACTGGTCGAGCGCGACGGTCTTGTTCTGAAGCGCCTCGATCTGGCTGTCTCGCTTGATCTTGGTCTCCTCCAAGCTCTTGATCCGCTCGTCGAAGCGGGCAATCGTCGCCTCCCGATCGGCCTTCGCTTCCTTGTGGAGCGACTCGTGGCCCACCTTCCATTCCTGAAGGTCCTTGATATCCCTGCCCTTATCGAACCAAATTCCGGCTAGGCCGAGAGCCATCGTAACGATGGTCCCAATCTGGATTAATGTGTTGAGGTTCCACTCAAGCTTAGGAGCGCGCGAAATTCCCATGGTCTCATCCCCGCTCAATCCCAGCACCCCTTCCGAGCCCCTGCCCGGTCATTCGAAATAACGCGTTCGGCGCCCGATCGATCAGCCTGGAGCAGGGCAACCGTCCCGGCCGGCGACAGGTTCGCCTTCACAAACGGGCTGCACCCTGAGACTGTCGCACTCTGGCACCCGGCCAAGGTAAGCGATGCAAAGGTCAAAATCAGACATGCGCTGAAGCTTGGCGTCATCGCCTTTCCTTTCCAGCTCTTCCTTCTGGGATTGAACGGCCTGTTCGGCGATGAGGCGGTCGCGGGCGTCCTTACGCTCCGCTGGCAGCGTGAAGGCCTGCACATAGGCGTAGACCACCACGCCGCCGAGGATCGCGCCAGCCGCCAGCTTGAGGCCGGTTATGAGCGGGATCATGTGCCCCATCCGCATTTTTTTGCGAGGGCATAGGCCAGCTCAACACTGACGCCGAGCGCACCGCCTACGAGGATGAGGAGGTCCGGGTCCGCGCCTATCTGGGAGCCGAGGTCGGCGTCCATGTATCCGGCAGCGACGAGGGCACCGGCAGCATAGCGCAGGGCGATACGGGCAATGATGGCCGACATGGCTACTTTCCTTTGAAGAGCTTCGCGATGATGGAGATGAGGGCAGCTAGCCAGTTGCCGGAAGGCGCCGGAGGGGTGGTGCCCAAATCGGGTGTTTTCGGCTGCAACACACTGGGTTCTGAGGGTTTCGGGGTGATGCCCAAATCGGCCTTCTTCGCCGAATAACCAGCCGCGACCAGCGCGCGCTCGAAGGCCTTGGCATAGACGGCGATATCGGCGCCGTTCGATGCTGTGTCGCCGTTGATGATGGCGCGCGAGCTATAGTATTTGAAGCCTGGAGCGTCAGGGCTGCGGGTGACCAGATAGTCGTAGTCAGCCAACTTCTTGCCGGTGAACATGCCCTTCGTCATCCCGTCGAACAGGATACGCACTGCGGTTGCCATCTCGCCGGCGGCTTCTGGATTATCGGCAATTCCGAACTTCTCGTAGTTCTCGCGGCCGGTGATCTGCGCTAGGCCGCGCCCGCGGAACCGCCAGCCGTCATCCTGGAACTTGTTGCCGAGGCGGCCGCCATAGACCTTATTCGCGAGTGCCTTCGGGTTGTTCGCATACGGCTGTGCGGCGGCAATTGTCGGAAACCGGCTCGGCCATACCTGCGTCATCCGCTTGGCGGAATAGTTCAGATTCTCGCTGATCGGCTGCATTCTGCCGCCCGTCTCGTGATAGGCCTCCGACAGGATCGCGGCGAGATGGAAGAGCGACGTCCCGCGCTTTTCGCCCTCGTCAAGGATTGCTTCGACGCCTTCCACCTGGGGCTGGGAAAGAGACGTGCCGAAAATGCCGGACGTGCGAGCGCGCGCCGACGCATAGAATGCGCTGCGGTTCATGGTGTTGTCCTTGTGGGAAATAAAAGCGCCGGCTAGCGGCTAGGTGCCGTCGCAACGTGGCAAGCGACGGTGGGGTGCGTCAAAGCTCTTCAGCCATAAAATACGTGTCAGTGATGGCGCCCCGGATGGGGTACGCGCCGCCCGACGTTAGGTTGTTGATCTGGATTTCGTAGTAATCCGTGCCATTGCCGACCACGACGTCTGTTACCTTCGGGTTTGCCACCATGGTGCTTTCGGCGTTGTCGTATCCGATCGCGATAGACGTGCCGTTTTTGAGGAGGCGGCATTCGACACTGCGCTGGCCCGAGGTGATCGAAACCGCAAGCTGGGCATAGATGCGGAAAGCTCTTCCGCTCGGCGGGGTAAACCGGGAGGTTGCGGTATCGTACATACTGCCAACATCATAGACCTCAGTGCCGAACGTCACGATGGTAGCGGCGTCCGTCAGCGTTTGGTTCGTGCCGTTCTTATTGGCTTTGAAGCGGGCCTTGTCCTCTCCTCCAAAATATTCGAACCGGAAATTGCCATTGTTGACGGAAAGGATGCCGCTGGATCCGACCGTAAGGGCAATGAACTCCTCCCCGTTGACCGTCTCCGACCCGTTCGGGTTGATCGTCACTGCGCCGCCCTGGGCGTAAACCTTGCACTGCCAGCCGTCCGTCAGCGTTGCGGCCGAGGATGTGGTCAGCGTTGCCTCTTCCGAGAACTCAATCAACTGGTTGTGATCGGCCTTTACGGCGGTATAGGCGGTATCCTTGGCCGCCCGGCGGGTCACGAGCCCCTTGGCAATATGGGCCATTTCCGTCCGCATAGCGTCGTCGAGGTTGGACGGCTTCGCGGTTCCGAGGATGGACGTCCCGCCGATATCCTGATTTTCGGATGCCGTGGTGCTGTAGTCGAGGATGCTGTCTTTGCTCATCAGTAAAGTCCTACGCTGTCGCGTGCGCGATCTGCTTGAGAGCGGCTGCCGTCGCCCATGGAATTCCCGCCGAAGAGACCTCCGAAGAGGCCTCCGTCCCAGCCGCCACCACCGCCCCAGGTGTCGCCGTCCTTGAACAGCGTCTCGCGCCCGAACTTGTCGATGCGGGAGACGATGCCGTTGCCGAGGTTGGTAATCCGGGAGCCGTCCGTTGCCGTGCCCGTGGTGCCCTGTGGACCGCCCCATGCGCCGTATGCGGCCTGCGAGCCCTGCCCGAGGTCGTTGAGCGTTCCGACGCCGGCCCATGCCCCTTGGCCGCCCGGTCCTCCGCCAAGCAGGCCCTTGACCCCGTCGAGAAGGCCGTTCTGGCCGGGGGCGCCGAAGGCTTCCTTCGCCAGTGCAGAGCCGAGAATGCCGCCGATAGGGCCGCCGAGTGCCGAGCCGGCAATGCCGCCGAGCATTGAGACGCCAGCATTCCGGGCGAACTGGCCAACCTTGGAGGGCTGCGCCTGTGTGGCGTCGGGTGTCGTGGAAACAGCGGTATCCTGCTCGACGGTCGCTTCTGGCGTCTGCACGCCAGTCGTTACCGGTCCCTCGATGGCGGCTGTCTGGACCGTCTCGGGCTCGTAGGCCGGGAGGCTGTCAACCGGGCTGGTGAGCGGGTTTTGTGCAAGCCTGCCGACGCCGAGAATGTCGTTCGGATCGCGGACCTTAAGGCCGGAGGCGCCAAGAATGCCGCCCATCTCCATCGACTGCCCCATTTGGGCGTAGGCGTCTGCGAGGCTGGGCGTCTGGCTCTGTGTCGTCGGAGAAACGGCCTCGATAGCGCCCACCGCATCGTTGACCGTCTGCTCGGGCTGATAGGCTTGGAACGTGCGGTCCTGGCTCACGCGACCGCGTGCTTGGTTGATTTCATTCTGGAGGTTCGCACTCGCTTGCATCTCTGCGAGCTTCGCTTCCTGGCTGGGCATGCTGCCGGATGACAGGAGGCCAGAGCGGAGGCCGTCCAAGCCGCTGGCAACCATGCCGCCGGCCATACGATCCGATGCGGGGGATTGCACGCCGGCTCCAGAGAGGTTGAGCGATGGCGTTTCGCCCATGGTGCTGGCGAGCTGGCCGTATGCCTCTGTCGGAGTGATGCTGGGAAGATCGGAGAGAAGGCCGCGCTCGACGCCCATCGTCGATGCTGGGTTGACCGCCGACATAATGCCGGTCGCGCTGTCTGCCTGGTTGATGCCCGTCCCTGCCCGATCGGCAAAGGTGGGCGTCGGAACCCGGCTCAGGGGGCCGGTGTTGTCAACACCGTTCAGCGCCACGCTATACTCGTCTGCCGGCATCGCTCCGGGCGCGTTGCCGTGGTAATGGACATTTTGACCAAGCCCGAGCCGCTTGGCGCCAGCTTCGATCATTGGATTGATCCAACCGGTGAGGTTAGACTTGTCGCTAACGTTAGGGTTTGCGTAATTTACCGCCCCGCCAATGGTGGACAGTGCTCCAGCCGTCCGGTTCTCAACGTGCTGTCGAACTAAATCCTGTACGGCCTGGGAGGCTTTCGGCGTGTTCTGCACCGACCCGTAGGGATCGAGGTTCGACGGCCCGGTGATCTTCGAGAACTGGCGGCGCTGGTTGAGAACGCCTGTTACCGACTTGGGATAGCCCTCCGTCGCTAGACGATTGGTCACCGTATCGACCACCGCGCGCACCATATCGCGGTAGACCACAGGGTCGCGGCGTTGGATGGAACGGGGAACTTCCGTGTCGACGACGCGTGCGATATAGTCGATATCTCGATCAGTGAGATTGATCGTATTTGCCATTTGGCACCCCGGAGGAAGCTGTGTTTTTCAGGATTGTGGTCGCGGCAATGCTCGTCTCAGCGCCGGCTTTCGCGGGCGACTGTTACGTGAGCGAAGATGAAGAGGGCTGGTCGGTTGAAATTGTTGATGGCGGTTTTAAATGGAACCAAGGCGTTAAGAGCCTAGATCTTGAAGACCAGTCCGTTGGGACCGGAATTCCTTACCGTGTTGCCGTCACCGAAGACGGCGAGAGCTTCTATCGATACCTTTTCCACAAGGGTGACTTGATTTTCGACAACGCGGTTTATGCCCGAGCTCCTGACAGCAAGTGTAAGTAGACTCGACTCCCGGTTGATCTCGTGCTTTTCTCCCTCTGCTTGAGGGGAAACACACATGCACGAACATTTTTCACGCGGCGCCGTGTGCGCTGTGCTTTCACTCGCCTTGGCGGGCTGTACCACTTCCTCGTCGCAGATGGCAAAAGCGCCTCACAAGGTGCCAAAATCGGCGCTTTGTAGATCATTCGTTGAGACCAAGGACGACACGCTCCGCTACAATATCCAAGTTGAGTTAGTCCGGCGCGGCATTCAACCGGCCGCTTGCGACAAGATGGTCCAGGACCAGAACAATGCCGCTGCCGCCCTGGTCGCGGTGGCTGTTATCGGAACTGCCGTGGCTGTTTGTGCGAACAATAATTGCGGCGGCGGTTCTGGGTACGGCTACGCATGGGACCAGTTCCAGCACCCCAATGCCTATGGGCTGATGTGGGCGTGCCGATCGAGGTACAATGGGCAGTTCGCCGAGAACTACCATTGCAACGGTCTACCTGTGAATGACCACACATGGCCGGGGTGGGCCTTGTGAGGTTATCTCGCGCCATATAAAGTGCAAACCATGCAGATTGACCACGATCCGAACGAGCCGCCGCGCCGAGCCTATAACGACTGGTGGCTTTTCCCGGCATGCTTTGTGGTTATCGCCGTCCTGTGGGTTGCCATCTTGTCTTTAGAGGAGTTGGCATGGCCACAAATCGGGTTGGGATTTCTAACTGGTGGGCTCTTAATGGCTTGGGCGAATGATGCTTTTCCGAATGCCTACCGATCAAGGCCCAGCGATAGCCCGACCGACAGAAGGCGAGACCTCTGACGTTTCGGCGTTCAGGATCGCATTGAGCAGCCCTCTCGTCTGGGGCGAGATTGCCATACCTTGGGCCACCTGATTTGCGAGATACTTCTGAACGGCGGGGTTCATTAGTACCCTGCCAGCCATCCTCGGTGCAGCAAAGCCAGCCAGACCGGCCAGAATTGCAGTTTTCGTGTCTCCCGTCGATGTCCCGGCCCCAGCGCCAAGAAGACCGGCCAAGCCGAGGCCGAGGTTCTGAGCGTTAAGGCGTCCGGCCGTGCCACTGTTCGGCATACCCTTCATCACCGCCTCGCCCGAGCGCGCCAGCTCGGCAAAGTCGCCCTTGCCGCGGGCGTAGTTTCTGCGACCGTGCCCAACAACCGTAGCGTTTCTAAGCTGCGCCGGGGATATAATGCCCATCGCGGCGTTCTCGCCTGCTCCCGTCGCGGCGCGCTCGATGACGAGAATGTTACGGTATTCCTTGCGGGCCTGCTTCCACAGCGGAATATCCTTTGACCCCTTACGGAACATGGAGCGCTCCATACCGTCGTCCAAGGCATTCCGAAGACCATAAAGAGCGTCCTGCAACTGCGGGTCCTTCGCCGCGCTGCGCGCCAAGCGGTCTAGCCGGGACCGCGTAGCCTGGTAGGCCGGGCCGTCGAGATCGCCTTTTTGCAGAACCGTTCCAACATCCTGGATCATGTCCATGATAACTGGAGCGCGCTGGTTCGGTGCAGTGAGCGAGGCGTATTCCCGCCAGACAGCACCAAGATCCTGCGCAAGCTTCTTGTCCGGCGTCAGGTCATTGCGCGCGGCGAGGTCGTCAAACTTCTGCCCGATCGTCTCGAAGCCTTGGTCGATGACTTCAGGTGTGGCACGCTCAGCTTTTATGCCAGCGCGCTTGAGGGCTGCCGAAGTGAACTGCTCGCCCTGCTTATCGACGAAATCCCTGGCCTTCGCGCCGCCGAGTTCGCTTTCGGCATAACGCAGCCGGTCGCTCCCGGTCCTCTGGCCTGCCGTTGTCGTCACGCCTTCGCGGGAAAGCGCATCAACAGCCGCCTTCCTTTCGGGATTGGACATAAACGGGGAGATTGCCTTTTTGGCGACGGAGCCGGCGACTTTCATAGCTCCGGGTATAGCAGCACCAATCACGCCGCCGCCCACCGCTCCATAGGTTGCCCCTTCTCCCATGCCGGCTAGCGTGCCATCCGATGCGCCTGCCCCGGAAAGCGCTCCGTAACCCATCCCCTCTAGGGCTGACGCCGCGGTAACACGACCCAGCCCACGGCCAGCGTTGATCGCGTTTGCGGTCGGAGACAGGCCAATCTTTGCCGCCCCAACCGGGAGTGCAAACGACCCGCCAACCTCGGCAGCAAGGCCAGCGGTGCCTGACCGATTGCGGGCACGCTGTGTCTGGTCTTCCATCGCCGCGAGTTCTTCGGCGTAGGATTTATCCGTGAACGCAGCTCGCCCGGCTGCCGCTTTATTACCAAGGCCAAACGTGACACCCGTCGCAGCGAGATCAGCAATGTCACCAGCAGCAACGAGCGGCTTCTTCCATGTCGGGAGAGCGTCAAAGCGCGCCTGGTCAAGGCTTTCGATCGTCGCGTCCCCGAGCTTGTTGGACATGCCGGACAGTTCCGAGCGCATGTCCTGCGACTGCTGGCTTTCCGTCGGCCCTGCGCCGCGTATGCGGATGATCTCGTTTGCAAGCGTCTTTGCCGCTTCGACGTCACCAGCCTTGTCGGCGTTGATAAGAGCGGTGGAAAGCTGCTCGATTGTTGCCATGTTACCCGCCGTACTTCTTTAGAAGATCGTCAACAGTGCTTCCGCCCGTCGCCCCGCCGCCCGGCTGATAGAACGACCCGCCGCGCAGGCCTTCCGCGCGCTGGCGGTTGAATTCCAGGCGACGTTCAGCAAGGGCTTGAGCCCTCTGCAAGATGCTGGCGCGCACATTGGCGGGCTGCCCCGACGAGCCCTGAAGATCGAGCAGGATTTTGCGCTCGCCTTCCGTTGGCGCCGCGCCGAAGATAGATTTGAGGCTCTGGAGAGCCTGCCCAACCACGAGATTGTCAAAATCGGCCGTTGCAGCGCCACTCTCTTTGGAAGAAATGGCGTCCGGCACCATCCAATCCGGAAGCGCGTTGCTAAGGGCGCCACGGGTGCTCGCAAATGCGCCTTGGTTAGCTTGGTTGTTGATCTCCTGGGCCTGCTTGAGGGCCGTGATGGCATTTTCGTTAGCCGCGACCATCTCGTCGGCTTCGAGGATGGCCTTTTTGTCGGTCGCGGTGAGCGGCGACTGGTCTTCGCGCGGCATCTTGCCGGTGAGGATAAACGACTGATATGCCGGGTTGTCAGGAGTGAGGCCGTTCGCCTCCGCTGCTGCCCGGCGGGACTCGTACGGGTCTGGCTTGTTGTCTTCCGGCTTGACAGCCGTGCCAAGTGGCTCAAACCCGCCAGAATTTTTGTCCGCCCAACCATACCGGCCGTCTGGCAACTGCACCCATTGGCGCTGGGGCTGCTGCGCCTTCAGCTGCGCTTGCTCCGCCTCTCGTTTTTGCTTGTAGGACAGCGACAGGAGATCGGCCGGGGACATGCCGGCATCGAGCATCGGGAGGAGATCGGGGCTGTTCTTCTGGAGCCAGTCCATCGTGACGTTGCGCTGGCGCTGGTCTTTACGAACCTGCGAATACCCCCCGAGCGCGCCGCCGATCTGTTCCGCAGGGGTCCGGCCCGTCAAAAGACCGCTGCTGATTGCCATGAGGGCGTCGGGATTGAGATTGCTGAGGAAATTGCCTGCCATCGTCACAGCCTCACTTCATGTAGCCCATTTGCCGAAGGGCCATGAGCAACTGCTGCTGCTGGCCCATCGGCTGGGGGTTAATGCCCGGCATCTGCATCGGCCCCATGGCTTGCGGAGCCATCGCCATCTGCTGCTGCTGTTGAGGGTTGCCAAGACGCCAGGTGTTGATCGGCTTGTCGGCGGTCGGGTCATCCGGGTTGAGCGTCGGCTTCGTCGGGTCTTCGCTTGTCGGCAGTTGGTTGATCTTCACCGGATCGTACATCTGGTTCAGATAGTTCCGCTGAGCCAGGAGGCCACCGCCAAACCCGTTGTTCATCTGTTTGGCGAGAAGACCGATCTGGCCGGGAAATCCGCTCGGGAACGTGAGGCCGTTGTCCGGCTTTTTGACCGGGCGGCCATAGGTTTCGTCGGGGCGCTTTGCCATGATGCCGTCTCCTTAGATCTTCCTGCCGCCGAGGCCGCCGGTTCCGGCCGGGGCACCGCCACCACCAAACAGATCGGAGAAGAAGCCCAGCCCACCTGTGCCGGCTCCGAGCGCCTGGAGGAATGGGTTCGGCCCAGCCGCCGTTTCCGTTTTGCTTCCGTAACTGCCGTTTAGGTTGGCAACATTGAGAAGCCTGCCGATCTGGTCCCATGCACCGTTTTGCGTGCCGTTGAAGAGGCGTAGCTCGTCGTTTTTCAGGCGGGTGGCGAGGTCTTCGTTCATGCCGCCGACCTGCATTTGCGTCTGATACGGCATCTGGGCGATGGAATAGGCGTCCCGCATATTGCCGATACCGGCCTGACCAGCATTGAAGAGTTGGCCCTGCGCGTTCAGCAGGTTGCCGAACTGGCGGTCGATATTATCAATACCGACCTGCCCCATGTTCATGAGGTTGTTCGAGGCGCCCTGCATCGTGCCGTATGCGCCGGTCATGTTGCCGACGCCCTGCTGACCGCCCGCAAACAGGCTGTTGTTGGCCGCGTCCTTGCGGTTCAGATACCTGTTGTATTCATCCGAATACATTGTGTTTGCGAGATTGCCCGCCGTCTTGCCCATGACGCTCTGATGAGCACCGGAGCCATACCGCCCGGCACCAGCGGCACTGAGATTGACGCTATCGCCAGCCGCATCGAGAGCGCCGGCAAGCACTTTCTGGAACGCTGGGTTACTGTCGGGCGCAAAGCTTGACGTCGCCGTTGTACGGTAATTGTCCATCGCCGTACGCTGGTCAGCGGTCAGGCCCCCGGAATTGATAAGATCCTGGAAAACCTGCTGATTGGCGCCGAAATTCTTCTTGGCCGAGCCAAGTGCCATTTGTTGGGTCTGGTTGAAGCCGCCATTGCCCAGCATGCGGTTATAGCGGTTCTGAGCGTTCTGCGCGCCGAATTCGAGGCCGCCCATCGCCTGTTGCTGAGGTCCGGTAAAGCCCCCGCCGCGGATAATGTTCTCCATCTGCGCAGTGAGATTTCCACCACCCCCGCCACGACCCATGCGGCTTGCCAGCCCCTCAAGGCCCGACATACCCTTCATCGTTTGGAGCGAGTACGGAATGACCGTCGAGCCGGCAAACTGCTGCCCGCCGATACCGTTCTCATAGAGCTTCAGCGCATCGGTAAGGCCTCGTTCGAGCAGCGGCTGAGACGGCTTGTAGGGCTCGCTGCTCGTCGTGGTCGTTTGCTTGCTGCCAGACATGGCTATACCTCGTAAACCCTGCGTAATTCGCGCGCTTCAGGAAAGAATGGGCGCCAGTCACGCCCCTCGAAGATGAACCGCTTTGCGCCGCCCGCATCACGCGCCTTGACAGCGAATTCCTTGGCGTCCTTGGCCCAAAGCCGTGGATTTTCCCCAGCCAGGGCCAGGCAACGCATCACGGTCCCGGTCGGCCAGTCCTCAAACCGCCATACCGAAGCCATCCATGCTTTTTCCGTGTCGTGAGCCACCATCATGTAGGCGGCGCCAGAGCGGCACATCTGCCAGAGCATCCCGCTCGAAAGATCACCACCGCATCGGTCGCACGCCTTCTGCATTCGCTGCGAGAAGAGCGGCCAAAGCTGGTCAACCTCCTGCGGGGAGGCAAAGGCGACGAGCACGCTAGCCCTTCTTGCCCGAGTGGTTCAGAATGTAGACAGCCGTCACATCGATGCCGGCTGCATCCGCCTGGACGCGCAAGATTGATTCTGGAGCGATCGGAAGGTTATGGTCCTTGAGGTGGAAGAAATCGTCGGCTGCGACGTCCTTCTCAAACGTCACCGAATAGGCAGACCCCTTCACGCTTATGCTCAAGTTAAAGGTTCGACCGGCTCCGCTGGTGTTACAGGCTATGACACTCTCAAGCGTTGCAGTTTCGCCGGTGCTCACCGTGATAAGATCGACTTCGTTTCCGTCTGTTAGCGAGACGGTCGCAAGGCTTCGTTGGCCGGCAGTTTGAGCAAAAACGGTCATGAGAAGGCCGCCCTCTCGCCCATCAAATCAATTGTGGTGGCCGTCTTCCAGATCGCCCCCGATGGAATGCTGACCTTGAGCTTGAGCATGCGCCCGTCGCCACGCAGGCCACAGAAGCGCGTCCTGGCCGAGGGGGTTACAGGATTGCGCCAGCTGATGCTCTGCCCCTTGTAGTCGGAAGTGCCGAGCGCGATCGTGTAATCCGTCGCATCGCTGTCAAGCCTCGCGCCGTTTACAAAGAAGCGGTCAGGATCGGACGGCGAAAACTCTGCCGTGTAGAGGTCTACAGGCAAATTCTGCCCCGACATGAAGGCAAGACGGCCATTGATGGAAATCCCGCCGAATGTCGGCTGCCCGGATTGCCAGAACCGGCTATCGAAGGGTACGTCGATATCGTCGATGGTGTCGAAATACTTGTCCATGCCGTCGATCGTGACAGACGGCGTTACGACGGTGGCGAGTGCCTGGAATTCGATGTCTGAGAAGCACCAGCGATCGAGCATCCAGTTATAGCCGAGGAGATAGTTGTTCGCGTCTCTGGCCCGGAAGCGCCACCAGACGACTTGCCGGAACGGATCTACCGAGCACTCCATGTCTTCGAGATAATCGCTATCGATGGTGTAGCTGAACCATTTGTTCAGCCGTTCGGAGCCGATTGAATTCCCGCCGCGATAAAAGCCGGAGGGGCTGTAGTAAATGAAATCGTCTTGCCCGATCTGTGCGACGGCATAGGGCGCCGCAAGACCCCGCTCCGTCGTAATATCCTGGAAGGAGAAGACGAACCCTGAGTCGAGAGCAAAATTCATCGAGCGGATGGAGGAGCGCAGGAATATGATGGCTCCACTTGACATGGGAACGGCGTTCATCACGTCCGCACCTACCGGCATAGGCTGGAGATCGGCGCCGCTCTTGCCTACCTCCCACTGTTCCGTGTTGTTTATCGCGCACCAGCGTACCGTATCGGGCGCTCCGTCGATGCCGAGAGCCACAACAAAATCACCTACAACGATGATGCTCCGGCATACAGGAGGAGATCCCGCCAGATTATCGAAGAGCGAGTCGGACGAGAGGTCGAACTTCTGGATCGGGTCAACGCCATTGGTGGCAAGGACACGGTTGCCGAACTGCTTCATGACCCACCTTCGGGATGAAGAGTAGTCGGAAGAGGCACGCGTGACGTCATCCCAGATCAGGTCGGTTTCATTGAAGCGGTAGAGCTTCGTTGCCGTCCCGGCGAACGTCGCGATGGTCCCGGAGGCGGTGCGAGCATAGAATACGCCCGTGCACCCCTCGATCGTCGCCACCGAGCCCTCCCCGATCTCCGGGTCAACCGGAATGATTTCGTCAAGCGAGGGCATTGGCCCCCAGCCGTCCGCGACAGGAAGAGCATTAACCACCGCGTCGGCAGCGGCGACGTTATAAGTCGCCTTGTCCGGCTCGAATGGAGACAGCGGGATTTTCATGCTTACGCGAAGGTCAGCACGTCAGCCGGATCGACCGTGATGGCCGAAATCAGCGCATTGTTGACGACCGGATCCGCGGAGCACTCGGGCGCATCGGTGAAATCACAGGCGATGAGCGTGCCGGTCGGGATCGATGGCCACCACCAGAACTTGTTGCCGACGCCGACGAGCACCTTGACGAAGCTGCCCTGGTTGCCGGCCGGCGTCGTGGCATTGATGAGCCGGGTTTCGCCGTTGATGACTTTTTCGTAAATGACCTTTGCCATGGTGGTTCCCATCGTTAGACGACCCTTGTGATCTGGATGCAGATGTTGCCCGGATCGGTGGGCACTCCATCCGCTTCGGCGGTGATGACGAAATAGTCCTCGTAGCGCTCCGAGACGTAGACCCTGGAGGCGTGGTTGAAGCAGAGGACTTGGTAATCCGTGGTAGGCTGTGGCTCGGCGAAGAACACCCAGTAGACGCCGATATCGAGACGGAAGCCGCCCGCAAGCTGCGTCGACGGAACGATAGCCGAGACCGCCTCATCCGCGATTGTCATCGTCGCGAGGGCGTAAAGCTGCGGCGTCTCGGGCACATAGACCGGGGCATCCTCCAGTGTGTGCACGAACTGCACCACCTCGCCGACGCGCTCGACGGTGGTTGCCGTGATGACCTTGCCTTCAGGCACCGGGTCGGCCTCAGCGGGCACATACAGCCCCCAGTCGGCAAGAGCGCCGGCCGACCATAGCTGCTCGATGTGCAGCGGGTGGCAAACAGCATCATCGCCATCACCGATAGGCTGGCCGGTCCAGACGACAAAGCCGTCAGACGTTTCGAGATAGAGCGTCATGGATGCCTCACCTAGCCAAACCGCTGAAGAAGTTCCAACTCACTCACGGCAAGGGAAGCGTTCCCGTTGTTAGCTGTGACGTTGAGACGATGATATGAGAAGGATTGTGGCGACGGCACCACGAACTCTCTCACGACAGGAGGCGACCAACCGGTCTGACCGGAAATCGTGTCCAGATTCGTCCACGATGAACCATCGTTCGAGCCTTGCAGGGTCCAGTCCCTTGGCGCCGCGTTACCGGGCAACCCTGTCGCAATGCGAATGCGATATTTCCAGACAACAATTGCAGACGGAGTCTGCCGCTGAACCCAGCCTGTCGCCGATGGGGTCACCCAACTATCGCCGGATGCAGCGTTTATCTGATCAAGCGCCCTGTAATACGCGTATCCTCCGGAAACCGCGCTCCCAGTGGCAACATGCCCTGCGGGTGCGGTGTTGCTGGTCATTGCGGGGAGCGACTGAGTTTCCTCGTAGGTATACCCACCCACCCCCATCAGCATGCCGTCAGAGAGCATCGTCATGCCGCACCAACAGCGCGAAGCGAGTACCGAATGACCGTCGAGGACAGAACATGATAGTCGATGCAGGACGTCACGCCGGCCGTGGTATTGATCGACGGAGCAGATGCCGAGCCGAGCGCCTTCCAGTTCGATCCGAAGGACAGCGTCCTGCCGCCCGTGCCGTCCTGCGTGAAGGTGATCGTGCCCTTCTGGTTGATCTGCGTTGACTGGTTCGTCGGGTTAGCCAGCGTGCCGTTGTGGCCGAGGGTAAGTGTGAAATCGTTGTTGTCGGCAAGGTCAGGCGTGATAGTCGTGCCGCTGGTGAGCGTGGTGGCGGAGGCGCGCTGCGGCTTGCTGAACTGCTGGGCAACGTCGGTTTTTGCCGTATCCGCGTCATAGCCTTGGACGGTGGACCCAATAGCGGCGGCCTGAAGTGCGGAGTCAGCTTTCGCGCCTTGCGCTGCTGTCGCGAGCCCTGAGACAGTTAGGCCGGCATCTTTGATGAGCTTGCCCGTCGTGCCGTCGAATACCGCGATGCGCTCGTTTACGGCTGAGGCAGGGCCTACAACGTCGCCAACACCAGGGGCGGGCAGATTGTCGATCGCGTCCTGAATTGCCGCCATCGTGGCAATCTGGTCGGTGTCCGTGCCAAGCGTAGCGGTGGGCGCCTCTGGAACTCCGGTGAGAACCGGTGAATCAAGATCGGCCTTTGCAGCAAGGGCAGGCCCTATCGCGATCCCGCTGTCCTCGATGGCTTTGCCGCTCGTATCCGAGAAGACCGGTACGTTCCCCGCAACGGAGCTTGCCGGCCCCTCAACGTCGCCAAAGCCTGTGCCCTGTGCGTTGATGATCGGGTTGAGCGGGTCCAGAGCGTTGATGGTGACGTTCGAGCCGGCCTGGACGTTGGTGATTTTCTCGTCGAGCTTGGACTGTGTTTCCGTGCTGGTCCAGAGGTTGCCGGCAGAACGTACCGCCGTGCCAAGCTCTGCCGCCCTCGTGCCCGGGTCCGAAAGCCATTTGATGAGGGAGTCGATGAACTTGATTGTCATGGATCAGCCAGCCACAAATTCGGTGTCGTCGATGACGTATTCGTATCCGTCAGGAAGCGGGCCAAGCCCGGTGGAGCCGTAATTGCCCTCGCCGCAGCGACCGCGCCCTGCCGAGGTAAACATCGGGTCCACGGTCAAAATTGACTGCTTCGATCGGCTCAGGAGCGTGCGGGTCTCTTCAATGAATTCATCGAGGAGCGCCTTGTACGGGCCGGCCAATTGCGCATCGCGGACGAATGCGCCGCCCCAGACAAGGGAGGCCGCGAGATAGACATCGGGATGATCGGTTAGAAGCTTGTTGGTCGGGACGTCAGCACTGAGGGCAAAACGGCCCTGATACCGGAACCGGAACCGATATGGCTGGTCTAGCGGGCGGTCCATCCTGATCGTGTCGCCGTCAAGCGCCCAAAATCCAGGTTTCCCCGTGCTGTCAACGTCGTTGAACGCTCCAGGAGGCCGCACCACAAAATCGTATTCATCACCGAAATCTATCAGCTTCAGAACGATCGGGGCCACGATGGAGAGGGTCGAAACGTCGATATTTCGCGAGCCCGCAACACCGGTCAGGATAACATCCGTCTCGACGATCGAAAGTAGGCGGTTCAGCCGGGCCTCGGCCAGGGAAATGAACAGCGGGACGTCGCCCGCGATATCATTCCGGTCCATAAAGGACTGAACGGCGGTCGTCAGCTCGGTATAGTTGGTGATCGCCATATCATGCCCTCACAGAAGGGAAACGGGGGCCGAAACCCCCGCTCATTACGATGCGATAAGGCCCTTGGCCTTGAGATCGGCATCTGCTTTGCGGATCCACGCCACGATGGCGTCGGCCTGCGCCTGGCTGAAGCCGAAGGGCGTCGTGCTGGTCGATGCGGTAGCCGCCGGCGCGGTGTAACCCGTTGCCTGGATCGACGGGGTAGCGCCGAAGAAGGCGACCTTGTCACCGGACTGGCCGACGACAATGCCATCGGAGCTTTTGTCGGAAAGCTGCTTGGGAGCCATTTCCATTACCTCATATTGTTGGGAGGAGAGTGGCCGGGCCCGGAGGCCCGAACCGTTAGGCCGTGCCCGAAATACGGGTGGCGAGGCGCTCGTCGATGACCTTCGTCCCGTACAGGATGTCGAGACGCCATGCGCTTTCGTCGTTGACGCCGTCATAGACCGGGATCACGCGGACACTGGTGCCCTTGTAGGTCTGACGGCTGACGTCCACGGCGCCAGGGGGCTTCTCCAGAGGAACGGAGACGAGCGCGAAGGCATTCTTGTGGAAGATCATGTTCTGGCGGTAGCCGGTGGAAGCGGCGCCGATGAACGTGACGGCCTGGTCGTTCAGGTTGGTGACGCCCTGAACCGAGACGTTCTGGAACGGACCGTTCCAGATCATCGCCGGGGTGATGATGAGGTCGGTTTCCGAGCCCACGCCGACGGCGTCTTGAACGACGGTGAAGTGCTTCAGGAACGCCAGCGGCGCCTTGGTCACGGGATTGACCGCATAGACACCGGCAATGGTGAACACGTCACCGGCCGCGATGGTCTGCGTTGCGCCGCCGAGAGCATCGACGTGGATGGTCTGGAGGTTGGTGTCCTTCACATCCGCATAGCTGATCGTGCTGGCCGTGATGGACAGGTCGATCAGGATGGAGCCGGATCGCGAACCGGTGGTGTGGGTCGCGACGTTCTGCGTCATGTACAGATCGACACCGCCCACCATGCCGGACTGGCCTTCGCGATAGGCCGGCTTGTTGATGGTATCGTTGTAAAGGTTGGTCTGGGAGCCGACGAGCGCCCAGTGATCGGCCGGGCAGAGAACGCCCGTACGGCCATCCTGCGGCACTGCGCCTTCGTCCAGACGCTCGGGGCCCTTGGCGAAGTCCTGGAACGAGTTGATAAGCTCGCCCGGAGTGCCGACCCAGTTGGAAACGCCCGCGTAAAGGGCATGCAGGTCGGTATCGACCTTGTTGGCCAGCTTCACCATTGCCGGCTTGATGACGCGCTCGGAAAGTGCGTCAATCTTGAGTGTGAGATCCTGGGAGGTGAACTTGAAGGCGACGTGCTTGCGCTTGTCCACCCGGATCGTGGTCTTGCCTTCGATGACATCCTGGACGGCCATGGTGGCGCCGTCGGTCACCTCGAATTCGGTCGGCTTGCGAATGGAGATCGTGTCGCCGACCTTGTAGCCGTTGATGTTCTTCGAGAACTCTTCCTCGTAGCCGCGAAATACCTTCTTGGCCATGACGAGTTCGTTGTCGAGGATGCGCACCGCCTCTTTGGCGATGATATCCGCGGTAAGCGTAGTGTTTGCCATGATAATGGTCCTCTGGGCGGTCTATGCCGCACGCAATGGGGTTAGCGTTGGGCTCGCGCTCTCTGCGCTGCCTCCTGCCGGTTCCGGTGCGCGGCGAACTCGTCCATGTCCATCTCACCGAGCGACTTCCTTGCTGACACGCCGCTCTTTGCAGAGACCGTCGTCAGTGGCGTCACCGTGGATGGAGCAGGCTTTGAGGTAGCCTGTCGCTGAAGGGCTTTGTTGCCGACGTATGCGAGATACAGCGCCTTGTAGAACCTGGGGCTCAGCGATGATTTGATTTCCTCGGCCGTAAGACCGAGATCGCCCAACGCAAAGGACTGAATTTCGACGTCGAGCTGTTGGGTCCAGCCCTTGATTTTTTCCTGTGCGAACTTCCGAGTCTCATCGACGCGGGAACTGAAACCAGCCTCTGCATCGGCAATGCGCTTCTGCTCGGCCTCCGTCAGCTTTCCGGAGATTGTATGCTGCGCTTCCTTGAGCTGCTGGAAGCGCATGTACTGGGCCTGCGCTTCTACCGGGTCTTCCCGATTGAACCGCTGCCAGTCAACGTTCTGGAATTCCTGAAGCTGGCTGGTGATCTGGACGAGAACGCCGCGGGCCTGAAGTTCGTGCTCGGTCGCCTGCGACCTGATTTCGAGTTGCTTCTGGGCTTCGGCGATCTGCCGGCGCTCTTCAGCGGCGGCTTGCGTCTTCTGCGTGTAATCAGCGCTCTTGAGGAACGCATCCTTGAACTTGCCGGGGACTTTAAGGGTCTCACCATCAAGCTCGATATCGAAAAGCTCGGTCAGGTCCGCGCTGTCCTGCTCTTCGCCTTCCCCTCCGTTATCGTCGGGCTCAAGGTCCGGGCTGTAAAACCCGTCGCCCTTTACCTCCGGCGCCTGCGGTTCGATTGCTGGGGTCTCCAGTTCGTTGGCAATAGCCGTCAATTCTTCGCCCATGGAAGTTCTCACTCCTGTTTCAGGTTGGTGATAGAAGGATGCGCCGCTTACCCTTGGCGCGCGGGATTTTGCTGCTGGCGCTCAAACTGCCAGTCGCTGCGTGTTCCGGCATCGACAGTCTTGGCCGCGTCGAAGCGCTGTTTCTGTTCGTCGAGCTTCATGTCGCCGACAACCTTCATGCGGTTGGTTTCGGCGTTGAACTGGTCGATGGATTTATCGGCCTTCAATGACTCGACTTCCCGCTGAAGCTTCTGGATCAGCTCCATACCCTGCTGGACCTGCTGCTGGAGCTCCGGCGGCACCTGCTCTTTCTGGAGCGCCGGGTTAACCGACTGGAGGCGCTTTGCGATTTCGTCGGCTCCCGGCCAGTCGAGGTTCTTGGCAACCAAATCGCCGATAAGAGGTGCCGAGTCGGGATAGGACCGAACAAATTCGACCATCTGGGCCGCCGCCTCTTCGCGCCGGGTTGTATAGCTTGGGCCGGTCGTGACGGTCAGATCGTACTTGCCAACGGTAAGATCGTGCATCGCCATGACAGCAGTCTGGATCTTCTGCCCGTATTCATCCTGCTCTTCTTGCATGACGGGCTGGCCGCTCTCGTCCTGCTGGGGAAAGGGCTTGTTGATCTGTTTTTCATCCGGCGTTCCGTCCTCGCCGATGACGCGGACAACTCGCTCCGAGGTGTAGACCTTCGGGATGAGGTCGATCAGCACGCGGCCCGTATGGCGGATGGCTCGGGCCAGGTTGTCGATGAAGTGGAACGTCGCTACGTCCCCTTCTCGCTGGCGGGCCATGATGGCTTTGCCGCTGGTCTCATTAGACCTGGCGCCGAGCGAAGCATCATAAAGGCCAATAATCGCCTTCATGTCATCAGCGGCGTTCAGAGCCTCTTGAAGGGCGCCAGCCGCAACACCACCGTCGAGCGGCTGGCGCTGCGGGGGTGCCTTGCCCTTGGCAAACTCGATATGCGACCACGACTTAGTGTTGACGGACGACCACTTGTCCTCATCAACGGCAAAAGCGCCCTCTTCACCAATAAATGGGACGCGAGGGGCAAGCGCGACAAGCTCGGTGCTGGTCGTGCGCCAGTAGTTGAACATCCTCTGCGCGTCTTTGGCGCTATGGATCAGGCTCCGGAAATACCGCTTTCCCTCGACGACAATCTCGTCGCCGTAAACCGGGATGATCGGGATGTAACGGCCCGGCCAGACGCGCTCTTCAAGGACATCCGCCCCCGACATGATGGTCTGCGTAACCTTGTGCGACTTTGCTTTTCGGCTGGTAACGACCTGGATGGCGCCTACTTCAAGCGCTGTGGCGAGATTTTCATCGGCCGCCATCTCCTCTTTCGAGACCACCCGGCCATCGGAAAGCTTGAAGATTTCGCGCTCGACCTCTTCGCGGTGCCACCATTCGGCGATCAAAACGCCGCCGTCTTCGGCGCACTTCTGATCTTCTGACCACGCTTCGGACCACGCGTCACTGTCAAAATCGACATCAACCTGGCCACCATTAATATTCGTCTTGCCCTTGTAACGGCTTTTGAATTCCTCGCGCGGGATGCGATCGACGACAAAGGCGTCGTTCCAGTCGCACGAGTCGGCTGACATGCTGTCTGGATCGCCATAAACCGAGAACTGGTTTGCGATGCGCTCAATGCTGAGGTCCATCTCAAACGCGTCGTCGTAGGCGTAATCGAGGCCTACGCGCCAGTAACCGAAGCCGCCGGCAACGCTCTGTTCGATGGCAGTATCGTAAGCGACGTCAGCGTTCGATGTGTATTCGATGTTTCTGATCAGACCGTTGATGACGTCGGCCGTGGCAACATCAGCCCCGCTATCGACCGGGTGAACCTTGATGGACGGCTTGTTCTGCCGCGCATCGTTCACCACCTGCCGAATGAACGCATTCATTTTCGAAATGGTGAGGCAAGGGCGCCCTTCCATCTCGCGCTGCTTAACCATCTTGTCCGGCCACTGCTCTTCCAGCCGGGAGAACTTGATATCGTCGAGCGCAGTCAGCCGGTTATGGCTGTCGGCGTCCGAGCAGCGCTGGAAGGCTTTCTTCCCTGCGCTCAGACGCTCTGACATTTTGTCTTCAGCCATCAGCCCATCCATCCGCCAGCGCCGTAGCGTTGCCGTTGCTCTGGTTTCTTCTGTCGAGGTTCTTCGTAGGCCACGCACATGAGCCCGAATGCGTCGGCGCCGTGCGATGCCCAATCGTGTTCAGGGCCAAGACCGATGTTGCGGGTCTCGTCCTTCTTCTCGTGATACCAGCCGAGCGCATCGCGCCCCGCTTCCGTCGTCTCTTCGTTAAACCAGATGGCTGGGAACAGCCTGCGGGCCGCTTCAATACGAGCTGCCGCGGCGCCCTTGCCCTGGTTCGGAATGACCGTGACGTCGTAGCCGGCGTCTGTCAGCGCACTCTCGTATGAGACGGCGTAAACCTTGTCTTGCGTGCTGCCGTCATGAGGAAGCCAGAACTGCGCCTTGTCTGGCGTGAGGCCTTTGCCGCGGAGCCATGCAAGATGCGTAGCCAGCGGCTGTCCCTGCGCCTCGTAATAATCAAGGACCCGGATTTCCCTTCCGACGAACTGAGTAACCCAGATGACAAAGCTGTCGGCTTTCGCCCCCGTGCCGCCGATATCGACGAACAGGCGAATGGTCATCAAGGGGTCAGCCGAGACGCGACCTATACGGCCCTCTGCCTTGGCTGCTGTCAGGTGGCTTGCGAAGTAGGCGCCGGAAGCTACCGTCACGTACCCGCCTTCCCACACATGATCATAATCGTCTGGCGTCATGCGGAGGCAGTCGAGGCGTTCCTGCTCAAGCTCCGCGCTAAACCACGGATTGTCCCGCCAGTTGGCATTAACGACGATGGCGCCAGTCGGGATTTGCGGCCCCCTGAGCATCACATCAACCGGATCGATCTTCCGACGAGCGTTCCAGCTCCACCACATTTGAGCACCTGGCGCTCGCATGGTTGGGCGAAGCATCTTGATCGAGGTGGCGGAAGCAGATTGAGCCTCTTCCCACCAAGCCCGCTTGAAACCCTCCAGTGACTTGATCGACTCTGCCGTATAGTCCTGCATCCCCTTGAAGATGATCAGGCCATCTCGCGGCGTTGCGATGCTATCGCGGTAGATCTTGAAGCCATCGGCCTCACCAAGGCGGCAATCGTTCAGCTTTGCCTCGATCAGCGCCTTGGACGATTGGGCAAGGTCCTTCTGAACCTCACGAATACAGACGCTTCGAAGCCCCTCACCCGATATTCCCGGTTCCGCAAGGCTGTCCTCAATGAGCAGGCCGCCGAAGAAGTGGGACTTGCCGGACCCTCGGCCACCCCAAGCGCCCTTGTCACGGGCAGGCTCAAGAAGCGGCTCGAAGACCTCAGCGGTCTCGATCGCGAGGACGGACAATGCGGCGCTCGATTGTGTGGATCATCTTCAGCGGGTTTTCTTCGTCCCCTGAAATTTGCATGGGGAGAACTTTCCCTAGAAGGCTCATGAACGGGCCTGGGTTAAGTCTGGCCTGCTGCGTCAGATACTCGACTATATTGCCGCCGCCGGCTTTCTCTGCCGCCTGGATGATCGCGTCCTTGAGGAGAGCAGTCGTCTTGTTCGGGGAGCCCTTCGGCCGCCCCATGCCAGCGCGTGGCGGCTTTCTATTGACCACTACTTTAGTGGGCTCGTCATTCATTTGCAGCACTCCCGAGGGTTGGTGCTTGTTTGCGGTTATGCCCGCTCTTTCAGGATGATCTTGCCAATGCGGCAATGGCGGTCGATCGAGTTGACCACCGAGCGCTTTGCCTTGACCCTGTGCCGCTCGCTCAATCGGATAAAGCCGCAGACGCTGTCAAATTTAGCCCCGTCTCGATCTGCATGGAGAATGGCTGCTGCTCGTTCTCGGTGTACGGAACTTCATCCCACCAGGAGCGAGTGGTCATGTCATGCTCCTTGCTTGGGAGGGGTTAGAAGTACCGGACAAGCGCGATGATCGAGACGACAGCGATGATGTAGTCCTTGCGGCATTCGGGGTTGAATTTTGGCACTGTTCTCCCAACGCAAGGTGGTGAATTACCCTGCATTGGCCCGGCGAGTGTTGCCCTCATTAATCGAGGTCCGCGATCAGAACAGCCAAATCACCAAACAATCCCGTAGAAACTAAGCGACTTTATCGATTTCCGCAAGAGTCTCAGCGGCGTCAAGCGCGTCGAGCTGGGAGGTTATCGACAAAACTCTATCGCGAACAACCTCACTAAGTCGTCCAGCAACCTGATCAGCGTATTCGCGCATCGGCGTTTTGACGCTCCTGCCCTTCGGGAGGATTTTTTTGAGCTGCCCACGAAGATAGTTTTGCTTGTTGAAGCGTGCCCGCTCGATGTCGGACCACTCCTGTAGCATTCTGGACTGCTCCGCCTGGAACTCTATCAACATCAGCTCGGAAATCATGCTCTCTGGAAACCTCGCCGGCCCGGACTCCTTGGTATGCGAGAGAACACACATGACAGCATCAACCGCCCTCACCTTCTCGAACTCCAGGACGGGGAGATGCACGAACGCGTACCCGACAAGGAAGGGATATCGCTTTGCAATGAGCTTGTTCGTCCTATGGTGGCGCGTCCAATTCCAAAGAGATGGCATGAAGACGTCAATACCCTCCTGGCGCAATTGCCGTTCGAGGATACTCTCACCCTTCCGTCGCTCTGCCTCAGCTCTCTCTTGTTCGGTGATGTTCGCCGCGATGGGTAAGGGCCGCGCCATCCGTTGCGTCCCAGGTTTTGCGCGGACCGCGTACCAGTTGCTCGCCATTGTCACCCCTGATCCCATAGCGGTCTTGCCGTTTTCACCGCGCGCTTCATCAATTGGCAAATCTTCCTCATGCAGTGCTCATCGTTCGAGCCTGCACGGTAGTCGTCGATAATCCGGTGGATTGCCGTCTCCCTGCGCTTTCGGTCTCCGTTGGCGCTCTTGATGGCCTGGAGGTCAGGCTTTGCATTCATGGAGCTTCTCCATCTTCCTGACGGCGTGAATGATCGATGTATGGTCGCGACCACCGAATATCCTGCCTATCTGAGGCAATGACAGGTCTGGACGAGCCATCTTGACCGCGTAGATGCAGGTATGCCGGGCCTCAACCACCGCGACCGATCTCGATACCCCCATAATCTCCGCATATGTGATGCGCGGGAAGTCTTCGAGCGCAGCCATGATGATCTCCACCGCCGGCCGACGCTCCACGGTTCCGTCGCTGGTGTCCGTCAGACTCCGAATGGTCTTTTCGTGAGCCCTGATGATGAGATCTTTCTCGTTTACCGCGTGCAACAGGTTGCGATTGTCCACCCGCATCTCCAGAACCTTTTGCGAGAGCCGGGCTATCTCATCATGGAGCTGCTTGCGCTCGACGATGTTGATGCCCGCTATCTTCCCGCCCATCAGCCGCTTGTGGATCTCGTTCGCGCTGGCCTTCTGAGCGGCCTCGCTGACAAACGCCTTTGCCGATACCTGGATGTTCACGCCGCCTTCTCCTTCTTCTTCACCGGTCCCCAGACCTCCTCCGTGCTCCATAGGTGTGTAGAGCCTACAGGCCACTTTCCTGCTCGGAACTTCTCCCACGTCACGTCTGTCGCTATAAGCTCTCTGCCGTCTTGCTTGGCTTTGGAACGCTGGAGGATGCGGTGGTCTGTCATTCTTCCACGGCTCCCCTTGTGTTTATGGGGGATGGCTCCTCACAATCGCGGCAAAGCTGGTGCCGAGCCTCTTTGCCCGACCCATTGCAGGTCTGGCATTCGGCATTGCCCCATCGTGGATCGAGCGGGTGCGGCATGAATTCGACGGGGTCGACCGGGCTTTCTCCATCCCAGTCCCACCAGTAGTTTCGCTCTCCCTCGGTCCACGACGCCTCATAGAGGCGGCCGTCCTCATCGCGTACCCAATAGCGATCGGAGTAGCGCAGGGTGATGCCGACCTCGGCAAAGTCCTGCACGTGCGTAAAGGTCTTGTCGGCCTGCACGATCGGCAACCAGCGCGCGATAGCGTCACTCATTGGCCTGACCTTTCGTATCTGTGGCGGAACCGCTCATGCCCCTACCCCCACCTTCAGCAGCACCCGAGCCCGCTCCGCCATCTCTGCCCGCTTGGCGGGGTCGATCTGCACGACGTTCGTTTCTTGCTGGCGGCGAGCCATAGCTTCGGAAACGCGCTGCTGATACTGGCGCTCCGATACGGCCAGATCCTCGTAGGCACCACGGTTGAGCCAGGTCGATGAAAGCGGCACGAATTCCCGATCTCGCTCCTTGATGGTGCGGAAGAAGTAGGTTGCGCCGTCTACGATGTCCTGCGGTTCAGCGCCGGCCTTGACGTGCTTGGCGAATGTCTCGCGTGCCAGTCCACGGCCGTCCGTATGGCGAGCGTGTTTTCGCCAAATCTCCCAGAATGCCGGGAAGCCTTCGGGTTCCTGTCTCATGCAACGATACCCCATTCCTTCAAAACAGTGATCGGCTCATCTCGGCCGTGGGTGACGGCGAAGCGAATGTCGTTCGCCTTGCAAAGAGCCTCGAACTCCCGCTGCGGCGCGGTGAGCTTCCCCACATCGGTCTTCAGTTCGATGTATCCGTGAACACCGGGCCCGATGACGATCAGATCCGGCAGGCCCTTCGTCAGCCCGTGTTGACCGAAGGCTCCCATGTTCGGGATCGTGGCGACAAGCGTGTTCGGCTTGCCGCATGATTTCCAGTGCGAGACGACGGCCTCGTGGATGTGGGACTCCTTCACCGCATCACCCCCTCGGCCCTATCCGCGAACTTCCGCGCCTTGGCTCTCCATCGACGAGCGAGCCGCAACCGTATCCGCAGCGGCAAGTATCTCGTCCAGCGTAGCCAGACGGGCACGTAGTTCGACCTGTTCACGTTTGTGCTCCTCGATCAGCGCCGCTCTCAGCGCGTCCAGTTCTTCTCCATCCACCCGACGAGCTGCGCCCTCCTTGAGGGACCGGGCCCGCCGATAGGTGAATTCCTTTACGACCCGCTTTTTGCAGAACGCATAGGCTTCCCTGATCGCGGCCTTGGCGGAGCCGTACCGCCAAAGCGGAAAGGCCTCCTCGAATAGCTTCTGTGCCTTTGCCGTGTCCGTGATCGACATAACCTTGTCCTGCTGTGACAACACCTTGTCCGTTCCCTTCGCTAAGTTGCTCGGACCAACAGGAGCAACACATGACCAAGGGAGAAATCATTCCATTCCAGAGTGGGGACGAGACGGGCCGCTTCCGTGTTACGAACGGCGAGTTACCCGTCTCGTGCCCGGCCGCCGCATCTTCTGGCGGGTTCGAGAACTTTGACCACCTCGGCGAAGCCATCATGCCGGTCATCTTGCGCCTGCAAGGACGGCTTCCGAGGGTAAGAGTGAGGGCGACGGAAAAGGGAGTGAAACCGCCGCCCTCGTGACCTAAGCTGCGTGGGAGGAGGTGCGCGCTCTGGCCAACTGGATTACGTTGCTCTCGCCGTTCAGCTCTCTATCCAGGCTATCGACGAGGAAGCTGGTGAGGTCACCTTCCGGCGCTCCTGCCCTATCGTCGTCGTCATCGTTGAGGAACTTGCTTATGAGGGTGTGGAGGTAGGTGGAGATGCGGGTGAGGATGGTCATGCCGGGATAGCCTCCGCCGGTATACCGAGACGGTCTGCGACGATCGGGTGATGTTCCCGAAGCCATGGACCGAGATCATGTTCGGTCTCATCCATGTGCTGGAACCACGGGTATTCCTCGCCGTAAAGACCGTTCAAGTCGGCATAGGCGTTAGCGGCGGCGTAGCATTCCGGGTGTGTGTAGGTGCCGAAAACGTCACCCTCGTATTTTCCGAACGTGTACTCGGCCCGGCTCCCGGCTTCGACGCGCTTACCACACTGCTCGCAGCAATGATGCTTGCTAACAGCCTTGATTGATTTCGAACTCCAGAAGTCGGTCATCTCACACCTCGGAAGGAAATTCATGAACGTGTTTGGTGACATGGCCGGGAGTACGACGTGACTGCCGCCGCACGTCCGTCCGTTTCCACATGTCAGCTCCCTGCGTGGCCTCGATTGCATCTTGTGCGTCGAGGTCACGCGGGTCATTCGGAGACCTTCGGCGGTGCAGGGAGCGGCAGCCAGTGGGTCCAAGGAATAACCAGATGCGTCATGAACACCATCAGCGCATCATCGAACCCGATCTTGACGGAGAATTTGTCTCCATCCCACTCCCCGACCATAGTGGCACCTCCACCATGCCATTCCTCGTCGCTAAATCGAGCAAGGACAATATTCGAACCATCTCTCGGAGCCGTCTCGATCGGCTGCCACTGATCTCTCGGCGCGGGGGCCATGGCCCGGTTCATCTCGGGATGATTGGCGTATGGCCTGAGAACGGCGCCCATCTGCTGCTCGGCAAAGTTCTTCATTGCGTCGTCTCCCGTTGTTCTGTGCGCTTGGACGACCGCTTCCGCTTCTTAGCCGCCTTGGTGATCGAGACCATCCGCTCCAGGGTGAGATCCTTCCCTGCGGACTGCGCTGCCTTGATGAAGGCGGGCCAGTGCTCAACCGGGATACTGTCGCGCCGCTTCATTTCGGAGATCGTCGAAGGGCCGACGCCGAGGATACGAGCAACCGCTGTGTTGCCGCCGAGTTTGGATATGATGTCGTCTACCGTTTTCATGACACCATATATGTCATGAAAAACACGGCCATGTCAACATGATTTATGTTGCGAGGGAATGTATGTTGAGACCCATGGCTGAGTTTAAAGAAATGGGTGATCGCCTCCGGCAGGCGCGTGTTGCTGCTGGGTTCCGTAGCGCCGGAGACGCGGCCGACGCTTTGGGGTTGTCGGCGTCTACCTATCGAGCCCATGAGAATGGACAAAACAGGTTCGATCTGGATCAGGCCAAAGTCTATGCTAAACGATTTAGCTGTGACGCCATCTGGCTTTTGTCAGGTGTAGATGCTGGAGTCAGCATACCAGTGACGGATTCCGTCGTTCATTACCTTCCCAACGCTAAGATTAGGGATAGACTACCCTCGGTAGATGGGCCGAAGATACCTGTTTACGGCCAAGCAGTGGGTGGAGTGAACGGGGAGTTCATAATGAACGGGTCTGTGTTGTTCGAGATAATGGCTCCGCCATCGGTCTCGGGCGTCAAGGGTGCGTACGCTGTGCAAATTACTGGTGACAGCATGTCGCCGCGGTATGAGGATGGGGAAATCGCGATCGTGGACCCTACGCGCCGAGTGAAGCGCGGGGATTATGTGATCGTCCAGGTCCAAATGGAGGAGGAAGGCCCACTTCTTGGGTTTGTGAAGAAGTTCATAAGCCACAACGCGGAAAAGCTGACTCTTGAACAGTTCAATCCTGCCCAGCAGCTCACTTTCCCCCACCAGGCAGTGGTTTCCGTGCACTACATCGGTCTCGCCGGCCCCGATTTCTGATTTCTTCGCGGATTATACAAGCTCTAAGTAGCTGTTATTATATCCCCTGTCCTTGAGTTCAGCCCGGTTCGAAGACACAGAAAGCCCTACGCACCGATAACGATGCGCGGCTCTCTGTGCCTGTCCTTTGAGACGAACCTCGGACATACGACACATCCCCGCTACACCATATGACGGTGCATAGCCTTCGCGGTTCATGGCACGTTTCTTTTGGCTAAGGAGCCTCATGCGCTGGGATCGTGCTCCCTTTGTGCTTGCGCAGCCCTCTGGTTGTTAACGCTGACCAGCCAGCATGACACACCGCCTCGCACTCTCGACGATAGAAGGGCCCAACAGTGCCACCGGCTTCTATCATCAAAGGCTTGGCAACGAGCTGACGTAATGGTATAACGTCGCTACTGGTTTCGGTCGCCAAACCATTCTCACCAGTCACCGCCCCGAGGTCTTTCCCGACCTGCGGGGCTTTCTCTTTTATGCTCCTTGATTCGTCGGCAGTCAACATGCTCGATGTTATTTCACATCAGGCAACATATTTCGTGTTGACATGGAAAATGTTATGTGCGAGTAATTGGTCATCGAAAGACGAACACCAGCACGAAGCAGGAGACGAAAATGGAAAAGGCAATCTTCAAGAACCGCGAAGCCGCCGCCGCTCTGATGGCGAAGACCGGCAAGACCTGGACCACCGTTTCGACGAAGGGCGGCGTATTCGTCCGCGCTCTGATGCCTTGGGGCTGGTCGTTCATCACGACCGTCAACGTCGCTCACCTCGAAGCAGGTGCTTACTGACCAATCCCGGCCGATCTGCTGGATCGAAAGACGGAACGAACCCCGGAGACGAAGATGACCAACGCAAAGACGATCGAGATGGCCCGCAAGATGCTCAGCGCAGGAAATGGCGCCGCCTATGCCCGCCTGATCTCCGGAGCGATCCGATCCGCAATGAGCGACAGGGCTGCAAATGCTTTCCGCAAAGCGGTCTCCGAAGATGGTGCTGAACGTTTCTTCGACAAGCTCGACACCTCCTGCCCGACAGCGGCCTAACGCATTTTTACGAACCCCGGAGACGGGACGGCGAACACAGAGGGAAGACAAGACGATGCAACTGACCACCGCAGCACAGGAATTGCATCAGCTCCGTAAGGAGCTTGAGCAGCACGTCGCATTGTCCAAGAAGCGCGAAGACGAATTGCGCGGGCAGATCAAGCTGCACGCCAACGTTCTTTCATCCGCCGAGCAAGGCTTGGATATCGAAAAAGTTGGCCTCGCGAAGACGGTAATCTACGTCAACGGCAGCTATGATCGCGCTGGCCAGGATCGTGCGTCTGTCATTCAGGATGCCGTCAAGCAGTTGGCGACCGGTGATCCAGTCCGTCAGTTCTACGGCGATCTGTGGTCGCACTACTTCGGAACGAAGAACTATGACCGGTGGAGCGGGCAGCGATCCGATCACCAGTACGGTTACGGCCCAGGTCACGGAAGCATCGTGTTCCGCGTCGGCATCGTCGAGGACGTTCGCAAAAACCGCTCACAGGCGGATCTGACGGCCGAAGAGATCGAAGCCGCGATCTACTACCTCACAAACATCAAACGCGTCCAGGACGCCGAGGCCGACGCCGCCAAACAGGCCGCCGCCTAGCAATTCACATCCGCCCATGCGGCGCCAGAGGACAAGACGATGGCAAAGGAAATGCACCGCTCCCAGTTCTGCAATGCCCGCGAGACGATCCTCGTCAAGCTCGGGTGGGCTGATGGCTTCACCTTCGACGAGACCGACAACCACGGCAAGGTGTTCGAGACCGTCTCGGACGCTGTCACCTACCTCACCATGGATCATGCCGTCGAATACCTGCGCTTCGATCTCGATACCCTAACGGCCGAGAATGTCACCGAGGAGTTCGCCACGGAATGGCTGCGGAAGTTCGAGGGATCGCCAGAGGACGAGGATTTGCTCCCGACCTACGTCCGCACCTCGGAAGCCTGGGATGCGTTCTGCGAGGACTACACCATCCGCAATGGGATGGCCTTCACGCAGCGGAGTCACGGAACCCACCGCGTTTCCGGCGGGAGGGTGGCATGAATAGCGTGTATCTAGTTGTTCGCCTAAACGAAGATGACAGCATAGCGCAAATACTATCCGCTCATCCGAACAATCAGACGGCTGTGAGCGCCGAACGATTCTACAGATCCTACGAAGGAAAGAAGATCGATAGACTTCGCACCGACATCATACAAGTAGATTTTGAGGTTTGATGTGGACACCTTCACCATCCTCAAGAGCCAATCCGCCTACACCGGCAAGATGGCGACAGTCTTTGCGGTTGTCGCCGGGGTGATCCTCTTCTCGTTCTGCGCTTACGTCGGTGGATCTCGACAGGCTGCGGCATACGAACTGGCAGGGAGGGTTTGATGAGCAAGAAGTCCCATAAGTCGGCCCCGTTCATGTGCGGGCAGTGCAAGCACGGCTTCAATTCGGAACGGGCCGTAAAGGATCACATAAACGGCTCTCACCCAACCGTAAGAGGCGTCGGGATTTTCAGGTGCATCTCCAAGGTTGACGGGCCTGACTATGAAGAGTCGTACGCCGATAGGGCAATCGCCGCATCCCTAGCGATGGCAATGGGCGATCATACCGACGACGCTTGGCTGTTGGGAGAGTAATCATGGCGAACACAGCGTATTCCATCGCCCGCAATACCGAGGCAGCCAAGAAACTCCTGTTGAACATTCGCGCCGGCGGCGACGGCGACGACGCGGAGCTGATCGCGGACGCCATCGAAGGCGAAACCGGCCTCCTTGAAGCAATTGGCGAGGCGCTGGACACCATCGATGAAGAGGAAGTGATCCAGGTCGGCCTCAAGGCCAAGGAAGGCGAATTCGCCGCCCGCCGGCTTTCTTCCGAGAAACGCGTCGAGCGGATCCGGGCATCGATCGAGCAAGCCATGCTGGCGACGGAACAGACATCGTTCCGCCTGACAACCGGGACAGTTACGCTGTCGAAGCGTGCCCCGGGCCTCATCATCAGCAATGAGCCAGACATTCCGGCTGAGTTTTGGATCGAGCAAGAACGCCCCGCTCCCAAACTCGACAAGAAAGCCGTTCTGCGCGCGCTCAACGACAAGAAGGCTGTCCCGGGCGCTGGTCTCGACAACGGTTCCTACACCCTGTCAGTTAGGAGGAAATGATGAACGAGATTACTAAGTTCGATCTTACCGCCCGTCAGTTGTCTCTCGTAAAGGACACGGTTGCGAAGGACTGTAACGCCGACGAATTCAACCTCTTTATGGAAGTTGCGCGCGCCAAGGGGCTTGACCCTTTCCTCGGGCAGATCATCCCTATGGTCTTCTCCAAGGATAAGGCCGACAAGCGCAAACTCACGATCATCATAAGCCGTGACGGCCAGCGCGTCATTGCGC
Organism: Shinella sp. BE166; assembly: GCF_051201095.1. NCBI lineage: Bacteria > Pseudomonadati > Pseudomonadota > Alphaproteobacteria > Hyphomicrobiales > Rhizobiaceae > Shinella > Shinella sp. BE166. The sequence continues at coordinate 299,179 of NZ_JBPEHL010000004.1, forward strand.
AGCGCTGCGGTGACTACCGTCCTGCCAGCAAGCCGCCGGAGTACGAGCGCGACAAGGATCTGATTTCAGCGCTCAACCCGCAGGGTATCGTTTCTGCGACGGTCTATCTCTGGAAGCAAGACCAGAAGTCCGGCGACTGGTACGAGGTTGCCGGCCAGGCATTCTGGGAAGAGTTCGCGCCCGTCTCTGACGAATGGGTCTACGACGAAAATGCGGGAAAGAGGAAGCCTACCGGCAAAAAGGTGCTCGACGGTTCCGGCAACTGGTGCCGCATGCCTCGCCTTATGGTCGCCAAATGCGCCGAGATGCAGGCCCTGCGTGCTGGGTGGCCCGAGCAGTTCACCGGTCTCTATGACGAGGCCGAAATGGATCGCGCCAAGGTTCTCGATCTATCCGCGACCGAGATCGTTGAGCACGAACGTGAAGAACATCGCCTGAAGGCAGTAGGAGCAAAGGACGCAATCACCGTCACCTGGGGCGACAACTGGACGTTGGAAAACGTCCCCGTTGGTCAGTTGGCCGATCGAGCGATCGAATTCATCAAGGCCGAGCCAGCCGACAAGGTTGCCAAGTGGCGCGATGCCAACCGCGAACCATTGCGCGAGTTTTGGGCTCGCAACTCCGGCGACGCGCTGGAGGTGAAAAAAGCCATCGAGGCTAAACTCAAGAAGCAGGAGGCCGCGTGATGCCCGCTCCCTGCCCTCCCTTCAAGAGACTGCTCAGCGGATATACCGAGAACGATAAAACTGGATGCTGGGAGTGGACCGGGCATAAATATCGTAACGGATATGGCGTGCTGAAAGTATTCGGCCGTGACGTATCAGCTCATAGGTATTCTTACGAGCTTCATAACGGGCCGATAAAGGCCGGGTTCTCGATCCTGCACTCCTGCGACAATAAGAGCTGCATTAACCCTGAGCATCTTCGCCAAGGAACTCATGCCGAGAATATGGCGGAGGCGAAGGAGCGCGGCCTGATGAAGTCAAAACAGAAAGGGCGCCCTAGCCCTGCCAAAGGTATTCGGAACGTGAGCGCAAAGCCAGTTTACGTTTTGGGCCGCGTCTATGGAAGTATGAATGAAGCAGAACGAGAACTGTGCTTGGGAAGCGGAACTGTTCGCTTCTGGACGCTAAACAACCCCCAAAAAGCTAAGTTGATCAGCCGGGAGGAATACCAGAATGCTCAATAAATGCCTATTCATCGGCCACGTCGGCGCCGATCCCGAAATTAGATCAACGCAGAACGGCAAACGCATTGCGAATATGCGTCTTGCCGTTACCGAAAAGTGGCGCGACGGCGACGGGAACCGGAAAGAAAAGACTGAATGGGTTTCGGTCGTGATCTTCTCCGAAGGCCTGTGCAAGATCGTCGAGGCCTACGTAAAGAAGGGCTCCAAGATCTATATCGAGGGCGCTCTCCAGACCAGAAAGTGGCAGGACCAGGCCGGCAACGACCGGTATTCCACTGAGGTTGTCCTTCAAGGCTTCAACTGCGCTCTGACGCTGCTCGATAGCCCAAGGGGTGAGGACAAGTCGAGCGGGGACTACGGGAAGGCCAGCGGGCGCGAGCAGGCGAAGAAACCTGAGCGGGACAGCTACGGCAACGACCCTGATCCTTTCGACGACACAATACCGTTTTAGGGGGTGCTCAAATGGCCAAGACCGAACAGCTGCCAAGCTTGCAAGATGTGTTGAAACGCCTGTCTTACGACAGCAGCACTGGATTGTTCATATGGAAAGAGCGCCCGAGATCGGACTTCGGATCCGATAGAGCATGGAATGTGTTCAACGCTTCGTGGAAAGGCAAAATCGCCGGGCACACCAGCACAGACGGATACACGCGTATCGAAGTAGACGGGCGAAACATACGGGCTCATCGCCTAGCTTGGTTTGTCGCCACGGGCGAGTGGCCCAGGGAAATCGACCACATCAATGGTGATCGCAAGGATAACAGAATTGCCAACCTTCGAAATGTTAACAGGCGAGAGAACAGCCGGAATAGATGTATTAGGAGTGATAATACCACAGGGGCCACTGGTATTTTTTGGTCAGAGAAAACCAACCGGTGGATTGCAAAAATCTCATCTGATCAGGGAGCGTTCTTTATAGGAGCTTACCCGGAATACGGCGATGCAGTATTTGCAAGGAAAGTTGCCGAAAAATGCTTCGGGTACCACCAAAATCACGGGAGGAAAGCCAATGGCTAAGTCAGAATTTGCTCCCGTCTACTGCCTACGCCGCGGCGACACCCTCATAGGGGAAATGGAAGCCGACCGGGAATGGATACGCCAGCAGCCGCACGATCAGCGCATCAAGGTTGCGCTCTCCACCGGCCGCTCTCCGTCGAAGCTCCGTTTCTACTGGTCGTTCCTCGGCAAGGTCGTCAAGGCAACGCACTGCGCCCCGTCCACGGAGACCCTGCACGACGTTGTGAAGCTGCATACCGGCTTTGTCACGCCGGTCATGGTTAAGGGCTTCACCGTCGCCGTCCCGAAATCGATCAGCTTCGCCAGCATGACGGAAAGCGAATTCAACACGTTCCTGGAGACGGCAATCGAGTGGATTGCCCAGACCTACGGTATTACGCCGGAGATGGCTTTTGCGGAGGAAGCGGCATGAACACGATCATCCGTCGCGTCGTGAACGCCTGGATCCTCTGGCGCATCGACCGCCGCCTCTACCGGGCAAACCCAAAACTCCGTACGCGCCGCGCCGAAATCAAGGCCGCCCGCAAGTCCCACAAGAGCACAAAGCCCCTGCTTGATGAGCAGCAGCGGGAAATGCTGCGCATGCTGAGGAGTGGCCTCTGATGGGCAGATACATCAACCTCAAGCACGAGTGCGACTATTGCGGCGAGCTAGCGCGTCGGGAGCGCCACCCCGATGTACCGGCAACCTGGCACGACGGCCAGCCCATCAAGCCTATCCGTAACAAGACGCTCGGCATCAAGTGCGCCGATTGCCAGTGGGCGAGCTTTGATGACTTTTGCCAGTCGCAGGGATGCAGTGCGTCAAATCCTGTGAGGTACTACCCATGAGCCGCGCTATCCCCGAATGGACTGGCAAGCACGACGATGCCGCTATCCCCGGTGACGTAAAGCTCCGTATCTGGAACCGCGCCAAGGGCTTTTGCGAGATTTGCACCCGCAAGATCCTGGCCGGCGAGCCGAAGCACTTCGACCACATCAAGCCGCTGGCTGATGGCGGGCGCCACGCTGAAAAGAACCTGCAAATCGCCTGTGTCGCGTGCCACGCCGATAAGACGGCAGCCGAGGCGACGGAGCGGGCGAAGGTCAAGGCGGTGGCGAAATCCGTGCTTGGTCTCAAGGCCAGTCCGGCAAAACCTCTGCGCGGCGCGGCATTCCCGAAATCATCGAAGCCCGAGCGCCGCGACCCCAACAAAGGTCTGCCGGAATTGCCGCGCCGCAAGCTATACGAGGAGCGAGCATGAGGAAAACCCGGAAATTCTCAGGCCCTGCCACCGGGTGGGGACCGGAAACCGCCCGCCGCAAAATTTGCACACACCTCACGACGGAACTTCTCCAGCGGGTCAGTGACGAAGCTGAGCGCCGTGGGCAGTCCATTTCGGCCACTATTGCTGCTTTGGTGCAGTCCGGCCTTTCCCAATCCAAAGGACCGGAAGCATGGGCTATCCGGATTTAGGTGTGGAAAAGCCCCAATGATCCATCATCCTCACATTGTGGACATCAATGGTGCAAGGGCGGCACAAGAGCCGCATCTTGCCCGGATGGTTCGGGTCCTCTTGGATCGACGAGTGGCTCATGTCGTTCTCAAATCGTCGAAGGCACAACTCGCAGACAACCAAGGGCTGGCTTGTGAGTGGCTGGGCCAGCACCGCCTTCGCTCTGATCTTCGGAAAGCGGTACCCTCGACCAGCCCGCGCAAAGTCTTTCACAAGCCTGTTCCGAGCTTCGGTGTAGGCGTTGGTGAAGGGGCGCTTGAAGTAGTTGAATATCTCGACATGCCAGTCACGCACCGTCTTGGCGAGGTCCTTGAACTCCGGGACGGTGTCCGGAATGGATTTCTCCCACGCCACAAATCGCCGCTCGGCCTCGGCCCGATCATTCGTTTCCCAGATCGCGTAGAACCCCTCCTTGGCGTTCCAGGCATCGTTCAGGAGCGGGTTGTTGAGCAACACGCCGTCCAACAGGAAACGTCGCTGGACGGTGAGGTTCTTCCCATGCGCGTGGAGCAAACGGCGTCCACGATGCGGGTTCCGGCGGTCCCGCTTGTTCGTGGCCGTGCGACGAAAGCGGTTGCGGACGGCGTCGAGCTTGCCGTTCGCTTTGCTGACGATGTGCCACTTGTCGACGACGCAGATTGCCCACGGCATGACCTCTGCGACGACGTTTCGGTACGCGCCCCACATATCCATTGTCACCACCTGGACACGTTCCTTGTTCGGGAGGTTGTTCATCCAGCGAACGACAGCCTGTTTGTCCATCGAGTCGATAATGTCGAGCAGCTTTTTGTCAACGATATCAACGAAGATGGACCGCTTCTTGCCGAGGATCGTAAGTTCATCAACGCCGAGGACGAGCGGGGCTTCGACGACATGAGCCTTCATGGCTCGAATGAGATACGCATCTCCGATCTCGCGGATCGTCTTCTCGTCAACGCCGAGGATGCGTTCCAGGCTGGCTGCCGTCTGGTAGATCGATTGCTCCTCGATGTACCGGATCAACCGTTCTGTCATCGACCTTCTGCTGTCGATCCCCGGGAGCGGCTGCATCATAGTCTTTCCGCAATCGCGACAACGATAGCGTTGGACAACGGCCTTGATGACAACACGGTGACCGAACGCGGGCGCGTCCTTGTACTCGACCGTCAAGGGGCCGTGCTTGTAAAGCCGTCCGATAACGCCGCAGTGTTTGCACGCTTCAGGCGCTTCCGAGCATTCGGCGGTGAAGACCTTCGGCTCGTCGAAGGTCCCGGGCTCCGTTTCGTCCAGCACGTTCCAGTTCCTAAGCCAAAGTCCGTTTGCCATGCTCGCCCCTCGTTTGAGGGAACACATATCTCAACCGGATTACGCTGTGGAGTCTCTGAGGCTAAGCTGCCTACGCAGATCGTCGTCGCTCTCGCCACGATGAAGGTTCCAGAGCATCGCGATCCTCTCTGCGGCTTCCGTCAGCTCGGCATATCCGAGCTTGTAGGAATACGCCGTAGTCGCCAAGCCGATGTCTTCTTCAGCCAGGCGTACGGATCGATGCCCATCCCAATATGCAAGCTGATCGGACAGCGGGTTGTTGTGCCCGAAACGGGGCATTGTTCTCTGATCGTCGTAAAGCACTGTAGCACCCTTTCCACACTGAAATCCGGAAGAAGGATAGCACATGTCAGGCCGAATTACACATCAAAATCCGGATACCCGAAGCATGACCACCTCCGACAACATAGCCGCTATCGAGCGGAAAGCACCTGGGCTGCACGTGACTGTAATCGCCCGCCTTGCCGGCTCGTTCGATGTCGGGCAGCATCCCGCGTGGGTTCGTGTCGAGCAGGATGGTAACGGCGTCAACGGCGGCTTCTATACCTGCGCAGCCGCCACAGAGACCAGCCCCGCTTACATTCGTGCGGACATTGCAGCCGATCTGGCCCGTAAGGCGGAGGCGATGGAGCGGGAGATTGCGGAGCTGCGGGACGTCATGCGTGGTTGCCACGCTGCTCTGAAAATGATGATCGATCCGGGCGATATTTCCGGGTCCACCGTCTCCACCGCATTCGCCGCCGCGACTTCCGCTGAATCCCGCGCCCGCACTCTCCTCAATGGAGGCTCCGATGCGGCACGATAACTACGCTGACATGAATTATCTGTCGGTAGCTGTTCTCAAGGTTCCGACTGATCAGACCGTGATGTTCGCGGCCAATGTCCTCGGGCACCGCCTCATGCTCGGCCCCTGGTGGCTTCGCGGCCTACATCGGGCCGTCACATGGGCGCGCGGCTGGCAGGACACTGTGACATGGTGGCTGCTCCTTGACCGATTGAATCGACGTGGCGTCAATCTTGTCGACGACGTCATTACCGGGTTTTCACACCATATCCGCCACGGCAAAGACCACTCAGACCCGCGTAGCGTCGGCGGCCTCAATCAAGAAGAGGTCGATTTGACCATGCTGCTTCTCGGATCGGTTTTCCCAACCAATGGAGGCTCCGATGCGCAGGGATGAGCGAGTAACCGACGAGATGGTTGAGGCTGCATGCAAGGCAGTCGTTCTTGGCGAAGATGAGCGGGGCAACCCGGTCCACCTCTCACCGCAGGAAGCACGGCTGGCCCTCTCCGCAGCCCTTTCGGATCAGGCGCTGCCGGTAAGGGTGAAGGGGCTGACGTGGGAGCCTGGTGTGGTTGATTATGCCAAACCGCTCCCCGGGATGAAATATGTCGCGTGTAGCACAACTCCACCGGGCGCATGGGCTTGGTGGCTGGACAGCGCGCCCGAGACGCGCGCCGTTCACCCTTCCGAGGAAGCCGCCAAAGCCTCCGCTCAGCAGGACTACGAGACCCGCATCCGCTCCGCTCTCGTCGATAACTCACATGCCAGTGAGGCGGTGGTGGAGACATGGCAGCCGATCGAAACGGCGCCGAAGGATGGGACCCCAATCGATTTGTGGGGTGTAAACCACCTCCACCCAGCCAAAACCGGACGACGAGCGACAAACGTAACGTGGGGCCGCATCCGCGATTGGATGGGTAACGAGCGCGACGACTGGCAACACGGCCAAACCGAAGATTTCGAGCCCACCCACTGGATGCGTTTCCCCGCTCCTCCCGCCCTCTCCTCCCTCCGCCCTGCCGAGGTGGGCTCCGCCACAGATACGACTGGCACCGGGGGTGGCGAATGAATCAGTCTTCGCCTTTTTCCGCTTCACGCCGAGCAAGCACCTCTTCGACCGCCTCTCGGATGAATTGCGCGCGCCGGTTCTTGCCGACAAGCGCGTCAATGCGGTCCGGCACGTCATCCGGAAGCCGCACAAGAATTGGTGTCACGTTCATCGGAGGCCTGCCCATGCGTCGTGGGCTATCCGATATCGGTAAACGAGTCAAAGGCCGTCTCCTCAAAATAAAAGCGATATCGCTTATTGACCTTATAACCGATATCGCTTATACCTTCAATCACAAACTGATTGGAGCGAAAGACATGGCCAAATTCAAATATTTTGCAGGCGAAAAAGAACTCTCCGGCGTCTACCAGGAAGGCCGCAACTCCTTCTTCGGCTACATCTCGAAGGAAGATTTGGTGTTCGTTCCCGGAAAGGGCTGGACTGGCTACGTCAAGGCCGACCGTGTGATCGAATACAAGTCCAACCCGTCGCGCCATGAATGTGACGCCCGCTGCATGAACGCCACGGGCCGCGTCATGAAGTGCGAATGCTCCTGCGGCGGCAAGAACCACGGCCGCGGTTCCTCGATCATCTGCGAGGCAGCATGAGCTACAATCTGAAACCCATCAAAGACGAATATCTCCAGGCGGACCAGCGGCTCCGCCCCGGAGATCGATTGCACCGTCTCGTTTGCCGTCTTGCTGACACCTATTACGACGACCTCGACGACCAGCGTATCGAAGAGCTTGAGCGCAAAGTCGACGAGTGGCGGTGGATGCACGCCGACGGCTCACGGTTTGAGGGGCAGCGATGAAGCCCGGCGCTCGCAAATCTCTCGGCGAATACAAACCGCTGATCATCCACCCGAATGGCCGGACGGAAGTCCTCGGACAGGCTGGCCACCTCCAGCGCATTCAGGCGCAGACGAAGTTCTACGGCGGTCCGGACCAGATATGGCACGGCGAGCGCGGCAAGACTTTTCCCACCCGTGGAGAGGCCGTCGCCTATGCCGAGAAGCAAATCGCCGCCCGTGCCGCCCGTGACGCTGAAAGAGCTGCTGCTCATGCGGCGCGTCTGGAAAGCTATGCCCGGCAGCGCGCCTCCATAAACACGAGTGGAACCCCCAACGGAGAGCAGCAGCATGGATGATATCGTGGACGTTTTGCGGTCGAAGCAGCCGCTGCCCATCTGCCCGTTCGATCGCCGCTCTCCGGAATATTGGACGACGCCCAACGACAAGCCATGCAAGTTCTGCGGAAGTCTTCCTGAGGGGGAGGACAAATGCACCGGCGCCGACACCCGCATTATGGGGCTAGCCGCCGATCTCATCGAAGCCCTCCGCTCCGACATATCCCGCCTGACCAAGGCGCTGGACGAGGCGCGGAAGGCGCTGGAGCCGTTTGCTGAATGTGCGCCGGAATGGGACGGAGAGCCGGATTCGCTTCACGTGTTCCTTGAGTGGAACGACGAGAACCAGCCTGTTCCCAGCATCCCAGTCGCGGACTTCCGCCGCGCCGCCGCCATCCGCCATAACGCAACCGCCACGACCGACGATCTGCCGGAAGGAGGAAATGATGCTGAGTAGAGCAATAGCGCTGGCCGCCAAGGCCCACGACGGCCAGACCGACAAGAACGGCGCACCCTATATTTTCCACCCGGTCCGGGTAGCTTCAACGTTCTCCGACGAGACGTTGCAGACCATCGCTGTTCTGCACGACGTGGTGGAGGATACGGCGATCACCTTGAGCGATCTGGATGCGCATTTCCCGCAGGGCGTCGTGAACGCCGTTGACGCCCTCACCCGCCGTCCTGGCGAGACCTACGAGGACTTCATTCTTCGCGTCAGCCGCAACCCCGATGCCCGGAAGGTCAAAATCGCCGACCTCCGCGACAACCTCCGGCCCGGAGCGGAGCATCTGCGCCCGCGGTACGAGGCGGCTCTGAAGGTTCTGGAAGGAGGGAGCGAGACATGACGCTGGACGGATTGCTTGACGAATGGGGGAAGTTGGAGGCGAGCATCCAAAGGGTACTTGTGTCCCAGCCGTCAACCATGACCGCGAACTCTGAGCGAATGGATGAAGCGCGCCTAGCCTTCGGTAAGGCGCTTCGCGATTACTCTCGAAACCCTGCTGGCCTCTCCGCTCTGTCGAAGGAGCCGGGAGATGGCTGAAGCTGCCCTGCCCTACATCTACCGATGGAACCGCCAGGGCCGCAAAGGCCAGCCCTGCGAGGTAACGGCGCGCGGCACCATGAATTCGTGCGCCGTCCGGTTCCCCGATGGGTACACCATGGTCACGAGCCGCAACGCCTTGATGAAGAACAAGGCCGCGACCGTTCCACTACAGGAGCAGACAAAATGAACCAGGAGCCTGAAATATTCACTCCGACGACGCTGGCCGAACGCTGGCAATGTTCGGAACAGCACATCAGAAACATGATCGAAAAAGGGCACTTGCCCTATTTCAAGATCGGAGAAAAACTGCTCCGTATTCGTCGAGAGCACGTGGAGGAGCTTGAATGCCCGACTGGAGAATTACCAAGCTCCGAGGCGAATTCTGCATTGCCTGGGATGATGAGCGAGGCGTCAGGAGACGTTATCGACTTGGAACAGCGGACGCAAAAGAGGCGGCCCGCCTCGCCCCGGCTCGATACTCGGAACTCTCGCGCCCGGCCGGTTCGACAGTAAGGGAGCTTTGGAAAGCCTACACGATAGATCTAGACGGTCGCGCGGTTATAAAAACGATGACGCACACGTGGAAGGCCATTGAGCCCCGCTTCGGGGACATGGAGGCGGCCGGTATAACTATAGCCGACTGCCGGGCGCATATTGCTGAACGTCGCGTCAAGACCGATCGTTTTCCAAACGGGATCAGTGACGGCACCATCCACACGGAGCTTGGTCACCTAAGGATGGTCTTGCTGTGGGCCAAGAAGCACCGCCTCATCGACAATGTGCCCGCTATAGAGAGGCCGACGAAGCCGGAGGCTAAGGATGCATTCCTGACGCGCGCGGAGATCAGGCGCCTGATGGATGCAGCGAAGGCGCCGCACATAGACCTTGCCATCCGGCTCCTCATCGGCACTGGAGCGCGAATAGAGGCCGCGTTGCAGCTTACATGGGACCGGGTGGACTTTCCTCGCCGGATGATCCAGCTGCGAAACCCGTTCGACAAGGCGAAGCGGAAAGGGCGTGCAACCGTTCCGATGAACGAGGCGCTCCAGGAGGCCCTGACGAAGGCCAAGGGCGAGGCGATGACCCCGTTTGTCATTGAGTGGGCCGGCGAGCCCGTGAAATCCATAAAGAAGGGTCTGAAGACAGCGGGCAAGCAGATCGGTAGACCTGACGTGTCACCTCATATGCTACGACATAGCGCAGCTGTCTGGCTTGCAGAGGATGGGCATTCCATGTGGGAGATAAGTCAATTTCTAGGCCACAACGATATAAAGACGACGACCAGGATCTATGCTAAATTTTCGCCGACGCATTTGAGGAAGTTGGCGGACAGTTTATCGGTGTAGCGCACGTAGTTCCCTTTGGCACACTGAACCGCCAGACAATGTTCTCATCCGCACACGTTGGTGTATATTGGCGAAATAGAAATGGGCGAAGTTCTCCTTTACTGGGTTTTGGGGATGTTGTGCTATAGGAAATACGTTGACATCGTAGGGGTCACAGGTTCAATCCCTGTCACGCCCACCATTCGATCCCCTTCGGAAACATTTGCGTTTTCGCCGGGGACCTTCTTTCGAGATAATTGGCCGAGTTCTCTGCCGTTCCGAGCAGACGAAGAAATGGCTACTGTTCGAAAGCAAGGCGGCAAATGTCTGTTTCAGACCGGCCCCCAGCACTTCCCCAAAATCTGTCGTTTGCGGTGAAACGGCTCTCGTGTCGAAATTGCCGTTAAGGTCTGCCTCGATGCGCTGCACCCAGCACAAGATTGGGTCTTTAGAGTTGGGCAGTGTTTTTTTCACAGCACAGACTGATGAAACTGTTACGGTAATTCGTAACGGCGCAGCTGTTTTGGAGAACGGCGTCTACCGAGGCTGTCAATGGTTGTCGAAAAGGGTGCGGCATGCTGAACGCAGAATATACAAACGCTAGTTTCTACAGCCTGCCGAAAAGCCATCAGGCAGGTTTCGCTCCCGGATCTTGGCGCGTGGTCACGGTCCCTGCCGGTACGAAGCTTTTTAAGCTCAGCCAATTCGATATTACAAGCAAATGGGGAACGACACCGTGGTGGAGCCCCGTCGACCCATTCCTAGACGATAAGTCGGGGGTACGCGGGACCTTCCAGAAAGCCATGTCTGATGGCCAAACGTTGGCACAAGTCATCCGACATCTTTCGTCCGTGTGTATTGATTGGAACGAACTCACGAAATTTCAGCAGATCAAACTTCGCGTCGACGCGAAAGCATTCTGGGGCACGTTTAATCCCATGCCGAAGTTCTCCAACGCTCCTTGGCTTGTCGGAAATGATAATCCGGATTCCACCGAGACGTTGAAAAAGGTCAAGAAGATGAACGAAATCGAGAAGAAGGATGGGCTCAGAAACAAGTCCGAAGTCAAAGGCGCGAAATCGTGGCAGCTCCACATCGCAAACATGAAGCCAGAGCACTTCGAAGTTCTGCCCGAAATTCCTAGCCATGAGACAGCGGCAATCGGGATCGCGTTAGGGTTCATCAAATAAGAATGTTTGCAGCAAGACCGACCGACCAATCGAGATTGCCGCACGCCATCGACGACATCCGCCTTGCGACACCGCTGGCAAAAATTGAAGCCACCGGCGATTGATCAAAGCTTTGGTGGTGGGCCACAGAAAGCGGCAACTGTCGGAGAAGACGTGCTCGTCGAGCGCTGGCATACGCACGCGGCGACGCTGTTGCCCTAAAGGATGAAGTCGCTGGCTTTCAGGTTTACGCTAGAATCCAACACAATCGAAAAATCGGCTTTCCCGTCGCCATTGACGTCAGTGAATACGAACGTATCACCTTGCTTCTTTTCGTAGCGCAATTCGCCGGCCTTCTTATGGAAGCCGTCGGTCCCGATAAATTTGAAAGCCTGATCGCCGCCCGACTTGGTGTTCGCGTCGATTTTCGTTAGATCGATTTTGTCCTTTTGCGTCTGCTTGAAATCGAAAATCGTATCTCGCCGTTTCGCGCTGGTCGTCGAATCCTTCGTGCTCTCGAACACAAACGAGTCCGCGCCGCTTCCTCCGTAGAGTTTGTCGGCGCCGCTCCCTCCTTCAAGCCTGTCATTTCCGGCACTGCCTTTCAGCACGTCATCGTCACTTCCGCCGATGAGGTAATCGTCGCCGGAGCCGCCTTCGACAGTATCCCTCCCGGTATAACCAATCAGAAAGTCGTCGCCGGAGCCGCCCAGGATTCGATCATGTCCCGCATTGCCATTGATGGTGTCGTCTCTCCACGTTCCGGTGATGACGTCATTTCCGCCTAGAACTATATCGCTGAATGGATTGTCGTTATCTTCCCAGTTCACGGCCTCCCAGAGAGGGTTAAAAGCAACATTCAACTCGTCAAACAAACCATAGAGCTGTCGCTCTGCCCCGAAGACGGTCAACGAATCGACCGTTCCAGAGTTCAGATTCCTCGAAAGGCCCTTTCCCGTAATGACGATAGTCGCTTCAGGGTTTTCGAGATCGGACTCGCTATAGAAATCGATGACGAGTTCCGTCGAGGATGCCTGCTTCACCTGCTTGGTCAGGCCACCCAAATAGGGGTAGGGGAACATCCGGCCATACAGCATGCTGGTCCAAAGAACGTTTGCCATCAAAACGGCTCCTTTACCGCAAGCTGACGTGTCATTGCCCGAGCGATATCACGTATATGGAGGGCGAGATAGGAAGCCAAATGCGGTCTTCGAGACGATCGTGAGAACGTGTCTTCGCTCGTGCGACAGATGGTCCTCGAGGCGGAAGGAGCCTGGCCTGGTCGGATCGTATGCTGGCGGTCTCGACAAGGATTCCAGAGCCGTTCGAAACGCGATCACCTCACGGTTATCGAATTGGCAGCTTGAGGGGCAGATCACACACCACAAGCTTTCCGGCGGTTTTGGCGTCGATACGTTCGTCCTCGGGAAAGCCGAAGGCGACGAGATCATCACGGCTTCGCTTTGCCCAGCCTCCAGGCACAGCAACATCTCTCGCATGACCTTCAGATCGGCTGCGTGGCAATACACATATGCCATAGAGGAAAGAGTTGACGGCGGGGGCTGTTTTGCTGTCAGATAATGGTCGTTCATCTGGTGCATTTCGCCACAAAACGGCGCCGAACGGGCGGGAATTCAGCCGCTTTGCCGATATACGGGCAGCACAGGACCGAAATACGCGACTAACGATTTCCCCATGAATGCGTAAAGTGTTTATTGCCTGGCTATACTTGCGGCTTGAAGCCCGACGCGAAAGATAGCGCACCCCGTTGGAGGACGGGCTGTGGTTGGTCGACGTGATGGGAGGAGTATCCATGAGCGACATATCCAGCATACACCCGGTGGACGAGAAGCTGCCTGCGAGCAGGCTCGCGACGCTGGGCATCCAGCATGTGCTCGTCATGTATGGCGGCGCCGTCGCGGTGCCGCTGATCGTCGGGCGGGCCTTGCAGCTGAGCCCGCAGGACGTGGCCTTCCTGATTTCCGCCGACCTCTTCGTCTGCGGCCTGGTCACCATCATCCAGTCGCTCGGCATCAGCCGCCATGTCGGCATCCGCCTGCCCGTCATGATGGGCGTCACCTTCGCTTCCGTCGGCCCGATGGTCTCCATGGCGACCATGGCACCCGGAGCGGAAGGGGCGCGCATGATCTTCGGCGCCATCATCGGGGCCGGTTTCGTCGCCCTGCTGATCGCGCCCATCATGGGGCGGCTGCTGCGCTTCTTCCCGCCCGTGGTGACAGGCACCATCATCCTCGTCATCGGCGTGTCGCTGATGCGCGTGGGCATCAACTGGACCTTCGGCAACCCCTTCGGCCCGACCGCGCCCAAGCTGATCGACCCCACCCATACCGAGTGGCTCGCCCAGATGAAGACGCTTGCGGAGACCGGCGGTCCCGCCGTTCCGGATGGTTTCGCCATCGCGCCGACCGTTTCCAACCCGGTCTATGCCGAGCCGAGCCACATCGCGCTTTCGGCGCTGGTGCTGATCTCCATCCTGGTCATCGCCCGCTATGGCCGCGGCCTGATCAGCAACATCGCGGTGCTGGCCGGTGTCGTCATCGGCTGCATCGCCGCGTCGATCCTCGGCATGATGCATTTCGACCGTGTCGCCGATGCCGGCTGGTTCGCCGTGGTCACACCGCTGCGCTTCGGCATGCCGATCTTCGATCCGGTGCTGATCGCCACCATGACGCTCGTGATGATCGTCGTCATGATCGAATCGACCGGCATGTTCCTGGCGCTCGGGGAAATCACCGACAGGCCGGTGTCGCAGCAGCAGCTCACCGCGGGCTTGCGCGTCGATGGCATCGGCACGATGATCGGCGGCCTGTTCAACACCTTCCCTTACACGAGCTTCTCGCAGAATGTCGGCCTCGTCGGCGTCACCGGCGTGAAGAGCCGCTACGTCTGCGTCGCCGCCGGCATCATCATGATCATCCTCGGTGTCATCCCGAAGATGGGCGCGCTGGTGGAAGCCGTGCCGACCTTCGTTCTCGGCGGCGCCGGCCTCGTGATGTTCGGCATGGTGGCGGCAACGGGCGTGCGCATCCTCTCGAATGTCGACTTCAAGACCTCGCGCAACAACCTCTTCGTGGTCGCGGTCTCCGTCGGCTTCGGCCTGATCCCGCTGCTTGCGCCGAACTACCTGATGTGGATGCCGCATGCGATCCACCCGATCATCGAATCGGGCATCGTGCTCGCGTCCATCGTCGCGGTGCTGCTGAACGCCTTCTTCAACGGCGTTCGCTTCGAGCAGGCCGACGCCGTGGAAGCAGCCCGCCTGGCCGACAGCCACTAGGCAAGCCACGCTCTTCAGGAAAACCCGGCTTGCCGCGAGCGAGCCGGGTTTTTTCATGCCCAATGCGAGCCACGGCATTTTCTTGCGCAGGCTTACAAGGCATAGCAGGGGAAAGAAACCGCGGCTTCGGGAGCATCCATGGCGGGCATGATGAGGGCGCGCGAGGCGCTCATTCTGGCGATCACGCTCTGGACGGCGCTTTCCATCAACGATTTCCTGCTGCTGCCGGGCGGATTTCTTATCCTCGCACCCGGCTGGATGAGCAGTATCCTGCTGGCCCTCCTGCTGGCGCAGGTGCTTCAACGCCTGGAAAACCTGCCGCGGCAACAGGCGATCGGCTTCGGCGTGCTGGCTGTGATGGCAACGGCGGCAAGCCAGGCCGCCTTCGATGTCACCGCCATCATGACGATCGGCCCGCATGTGCTTCCCGGCGGCGCCGGCGTGCCCGGCTTTGCGATCGCCGACACCTTCGACAAGGCCATCCTGCAATTCCGCATGGGCCTGATGTGGAACACCGTGGCCTTCGGTTTCTATGCCGCCGCAATCTCGCTGCTCAATGCGCAGCGGCGAAAGCTCGATGCGGAAATGCGGGCGCTGCGCTACGAGCTCAATCCGCACTTCCTTTTCAACACGCTGAATTCCATTGCCGGCCTCATCGAGGAGGGATCGGGCGGGCGGGCGGACCGCATGGTGCTGTCGCTCTCGCGCTTTCTCCAGACGACGCTCACGCTCGATCCGTTGCATGATGTGCCGCTTGTCGACGAGATCGGGCTCCAGCGCGACTATCTGGAAATCGAGCGCGAACGCTTTGCAGACCGCATGGCCTTTGACATCCGCTTGCCGGCGGGGCTGGAGACGGCGCTCGTTCCAAGCCTCATTCTCCAGCCACTGATCGAGAATGCGGTGAAACACGGCGTTGCCGCATCGCGCAGACCGGTGACCATCGTGCTGGAAGCGCGGCGGGAGGCGGATCGTCTTGTGCTGAGCGTCGAAAACGGACTGCCGGAGAAGGGTTCGGCTTATGGCAAGCCCGCGGGCATGGGGGTTGGTCTCAGGAACATCGCCGACCGGTTGCAGGCGCGTTTCGGAAACCGGTGGCGTTTTTCGACAGGTCCGGTGGAGGGTGGGCTTTACCGCGCCTCAATCGAACTGCCGCTTCGAATGAGCTAGGATGCAGTCCCGGCGAAATCCGGCCGGAACTGCATGGCGCCTATCAGTTCAGCGGGATCTGAAAGCCGCCCGAATCCGCGGGCCGGGCATAGGTCGTGTTGTTGGCTGCGGTCGTGCTGCAGCCTGCGAGCGCCAGAACCGCGAGTGCCGCGACGACGAAACCAGATATGGGGCGCATGTGCCTCTCCTTTGTGTTTGCCCGTATGACATAGGGATGCGAAGCGCTTCCGTCTACCGAGGTGCGGACATGAAAAAGCCCGGCACGGGGCCGGGCTTCTCCAATTCGTTCTTAGGGCAGTTACCACTCGGCGACGCTGCCATCCTCATGACGCCAGACGGGGTTGCGCCAGCGGTGGCCTTCCTTCGCCCGCTCGATGACATAGGCCTCGTCCACCTCGATGCCGAGGCCCGGCCCCTGCGGGATCGACACGAAACCATCCGCATAATGGAACACCTCCTTGTTCGAGATGTAGTCGAGGATGTCGTTGCCCTTGTTGTAATGAATGCCGAGGCTCTGTTCCTGGATGAACGCGTTGTAGCTGACGGCATCCACCTGCAAACACGCCGCGAGCGCGATCGGACCCAGCGGGCAATGCGGCGCCAGCGCCACATCGTAGGCCTCCGCCATCGCCGCGATCTTGCGGCATTCCGTGATGCCCCCGGCATGGCTGAGATCCGGTTGCAGGATGTCGACGTAACCGTCCGCCAGCACCGACTTGAAGTCCCAGCGCGAATAGAGCCGTTCCCCCAAGGCAATCGGCGTCGAGCAATGGTTGGCGATCTCCTTCAGCGCCTCGCGGTTTTCCGACAGCACCGGCTCCTCGATGAACATCAGCTTGAACTGTTCGAGTTCCTTGGCGAGCACCTTGGCCATCGGCCGGTGCACGCGGCCATGGAAATCGACACCGATGCCGATATAGGGGCCGACCGCCTCGCGGATCGTCGCGATGGTTTCCACCGCCTTCTCCACCTTGTCCCAGGTGTCGACGATCTGCATCTCCTCGCAGCCATTGAGCTTGATGGCCTTGAAGCCGCGGGAAACCACCTCGCGCGCATTGTTGGCGACGTCGGCCGGGCGATCGCCGCCGATCCACGAATAGACCTTGATCTTGTCGCGCACCCGCCCGCCGAGGAGCGCATGGATCGGCTGGCCATAGGCCTTGCCCTTGATGTCCCACAACGCCTGGTCGATGCCGGCGAGGGCCGACATATGCACCGCCCCGCCGCGATAGAAGCCGCCGCGGTACATGACCTGCCAATGGTCTTCGATCAGCAGCGGGTCCTTGCCGATAAGATAGTCCGACAGTTCCTCCACGGCAGCCTGCACGGTCAGCGCGCGGCCTTCCACCACCGGTTCACCCCAGCCGATGATACCCTCGTCCGTCTCAACCTTCAGGAACAGCCACCGCGGCGGCACGATGTAAGTGGTGAGCTTCGTGATCTTCATGGGTTTCCGTCCCTCGTCAGTGTGTCTTCAGATCGCCGGCATCGCCCATCAGGCGGGAGAGGTCGCGTGCGGCGAGATCGAGAATGTGGCGCGAACAGGTTTCCGCCCGCGCGCCATCGCGCAGGCGCAGCGCATCGACGAGCTCGCGGTGCACGTCTAGCGCCTCGTCGCGCTTGACCGCCGCGCGGTTGGACGCGTGCAGCGCATAGGAAAGCGCTGCGTGGATGATCGAGGAGAGCTGGTGGAAAACCTTGTTGTGGCTGGCCTTCAGCAGGGTTTCGTGAAAGCGGGCATCGGCGGCGGTGAAGGCTTCGAGGTCGCCTTCCGCATCGCCCATGTCGTCGCAGGCCCGTTCGAGGTCGGCGATCTCCTGCGCCGTGGCGCGCGAGGCCGCGAGGAAGGCCGCCGCGGGCTCAACGGTGCGGCGCGCTTCGAGGATCGAACCGAGCAGTTCCGCCGACAGCACGTCCGGCCCCATCCATTCGAGGATCTGTGCGTCGAGCACCTTCCATTCCGCCCGGTCGCAGACGAGCGTGCCGACCCGCGGGCGGCCGCGCACGAGACCCTTGGTCTCCAGCACCTTCAGCGATTCGCGGATGACCGTGCGGCTGACGCCGTAAGTCTCGCAAAGGTCGCTTTCGCGTGGCAGAACCGTGCCGGGCGGAAAACGCCCGCCGCAGATATCCGCGCCGATCGCCGCCGTCACGTTATGGCGCACGCGCGGGCGGCGCGCCGGCGACCGCTGCGCCTGTCTCGTTGCCTTGTCCGCCAAAGTGCCTCCCGCAAGCAATGCTAAATCATCATACAATTAGTCAATAATTATACGACAAATTGATGGCATAGGCCAAGATACCTGGCCTCATCGGCGCGCAAAATTCCTGATATTGACTTTTGCTGACAGAGTGCATAATGCGCCGAACCCAACCGCAGGAGCCGCCATGCTCGCCGAACTTCCCGCCGTTCTCGTCCTCAACGCGAAAGACAATGTCGGGGTCGCGCCCGGCAATGTCGATGCCGGCCGGACACTCGTCAACGGCGTGACGGCCGCGGAGCGCATACCACGCGGCCACAAGGTGGCGCTCGCGCCGATCGCCGAAGGCGCGCCCATCCTGAAATACGGCCAGATCATCGGTTATGCGACGAAGGCGATCCGTCCCGGCGAACATGTGCACCTGCAGAACCTCGCCATTCTCGACGTCGCGCTGAAACACGAATTCTGCGTCGACAACGCCCCGCCGGTGATGGTGCCGGAGGCCGAGCGCCGCACCTTCGAGGGCTATGATCGCGGCAATGGCCGCATCGGCACGCGCAACTATATCGGCATCCTCTCCACGGTGAACTGTTCCGCCACGGTCTCGCGTTATGTGGCGGAGCACTATGCCCGCAAGTTCCGCGAGACCGGCCACGAGAACATCGACGGCGTGGTGGCCCTCACCTATGGCGGGGGCTGCGCGCTGAACCTGAAATCCGAAGGCGGGCGCATCCTGACGCGCACCTTCAAGGGCTATGCCCGCAACCCGAATTTCGGCGGCATCCTGATGATCGGGCTCGGTTGCGAGACCTTTCAGTATGGCCCGCTCGTCGAAGAGGCCGGGCTGGAGGAGGGAAAGACCTTCCGCAAGATGATGATCCAGGAACAGGGCGGCACGCGCAAGACGATCGAGGCGGCCTGCGCGATGATCGACGACATGCTGCCGGATGTCGGCCGCATCCGCCGCACGCCGCAGCCGCTCTCCGGTATTCGGCTGGCGCTCGAATGCGGCGGTTCGGACGGCTATTCCGGCATTTCCGCCAATCCGGCGCTGGGCGTCGCCTCGGACCTCCTGGTCAAGGAAGGGGCGACGACCGTGCTCTCCGAAACGCCGGAAATCTACGGTGCCGAACACCTTTTGACACGCCGCGCCGCCCGGCCGGAGGTCGCCGAAAAGCTGCTTTCCCGCATCGACTGGTGGCGTGACTACACCGCCAGGAACGATGCCGAGCTCAACAACAACCCGTCCTTCGGCAACAAGGCGGGCGGCCTCACCACCATTCTGGAAAAGTCGCTCGGCGCCGTCGCCAAGGGCGGCTCCATGCCGCTCAACGCCGTCTACGAATATGCCGAGGAGGTGACGGAGACGGGCTTCGTCTTCATGGACACGCCGGGCTACGACCCGGCCGCCGTCACCGGCCAGATCGCCGGCGGCTGCAACCTCGTTGCCTTCACCACCGGCCGCGGCTCGGTCTCCGGCTACAAGCCGGCGCCCTGCATCAAGATCGCCACCAACACGCCCATGTACGAGCACATCAAGGAAGACATGGACATCAATTGCGGCACCATCGTCGACGGCACGGAAACGATCGAACAGGCCGGCCGCCGCATCTTCGAATTCGTCATCGACACCGCCTCCGGCCGCAAGACGGCCAGCGAAGCCTATGACTACGGCGACAACGAATTCGTCCCCTGGCAGGTCGGCGCCATTACCTGAAGCGGCCTCCAAAACACACCAAGCAACGAGAATAAATCTCCCCTGAAATATCCATTATAAAACAGTGAATTATCAGCAGTTTCAAACCGTTCTGGTAATGCCGTTACCAAACATGCCTGGTGCGGTTTCCCCAGCCATTTTGGTTAGGGAGGACGGGCGAGAGCCCAGAGGAGTACTTTCTTGAAGAAACTGGTGATGTTCGTGCTTGCCGCAGGCCTGTTCTCTTGCGGTAGCGCAATCGCTCACGCCCAGACGAAGGGCGACTGGGTACTCGGAAACTACAAGGGCGCCGGCTACTGGTTCCCGGGGGTCGTCGAAAAAATCGGCGGTGGCCAGATCACCATTCGCTACGACGATGGCGACCGGGAAACCGTATCGGTCAACGACGTCCGGCCCTACGACTGGATGATCGGCATGAAGGTCGAATGCAACTACAAGGGTCAGGGCGAATGGTACGGCGGCACGATCGCGTCGCTGGCCGGCGAGAAGATCGGCATCGCCTATGATGACGGCGACAAGGAAACGACCAAGACCGGCCGTTGTCGCACGCAATAAAAGGCTTGGAAAAAGGGGGCGGGTTCGACCTGCCCCCAGATTCGAGCGTCACGCGTGCATGAGGATATTGACGAGCGTGCCGGCGGGATCGCGCACGAAGAAGCGCCGCACGCCCCAAGGCTCGTCCGCCGGACCGTATTCGATCGCGTAGCCGCCGTTCAGCGCGGACTGATAGGCCGCCTCCACGTCGTCTACCTCGACCGAAAGCCCCGGCACCGGCGTGCCGGAGCCGCCTTCGGAGGCAAAGCTCACCTGCAAGGGCATGGTGCCGCCGGTGCCGTAGGTGGCGATCCAGCCGTGATCCATGAGAAGATCGAGGCCAAGGATGTCTTTGTAGAATTTCGCGACGGCCGCCGGGTCGGCTGTTTCGACATTCGCGACGATGCGCTTGATCTTCATGACGACCTCCTCAGCGCGCAATGGGGCTGGCATAGACCGGCATGTCGGGCCGATGCGCCGCGCGCAGCTCCGCGACGCGCTGGATGACCTTGGGCAGCGACACGGTGATGTGGTGTTGCAGGGTCTCGGCGGCACGCGCGCTGTCGTCCACGTCGAGCGCGCGGAACACCGCGAGATGCTCGGCGATGAAGGGCTCGCTTTCGGGCATGCGGTGCGAGACGCCGATGATGTGCTTGCTGACATTCAGCATGAAACGCGCACGCCGCAGCGCGATCAGCAGCTCCCGGTTGGGGCAATAGCCGAGGCAGGTGATGTGCAGGTCGGTTTCGAGATCGTCCATCGCCGGAACGGAGAGGTCCGGATAGACCGCCAGCGCCTCCTCCAGCCGGTGCGTCATCGCACGGCGCTCGGCGGGCGGAATGAAGGGCGCGGCCCGGGTCAGCGCCAAAGGCTCCAGCGCCACGCGGATATCGTGCAGGTCGCGCATGCGGCTTTCGTCGAGCGGAACCAGCGTCCAGCGCATGCGCTCGTCCTTTTCCACGATGCCGAGCGCTTCGAGCCGCGTCAGCGCATCGCGCGCCACCTGCCGGCCGACGCCGCGGGCGCGCGCCAATTCCACCTCGTTGATCCGGTGGCGGCCGAAGACGGAGATATGCACCATCTCGCGCTCCAGGCTCTCATAGATCGCCTCCCAGCCGGGCGCCTTGCGCAGGCCCGGCGCCTCCTCGTCGAGGCCGAGCATCTCGGCGGTCAGCGCCACGCGCTTCGGACCGCTGCGCCCCTGCCCCACCAGGAAACCGCGCCCATCGAAACGCCGGATCGAACCCGCCGCCTCCAACAGCGCAAAGGCCTGGCGGACCGGCGTGCGCGTGGAGGCAAAAACGCCGGCGACCGGGCCTTCGAGCAGCAGTGCGCCCCGTGGCAGGCGGCCGGCGGATATGGCTTCGGCCAAAACATCGCGAATGCGGAGGTAAAGCGGGCTCTTGTCGAGCGCCGCTTCGGCGCTTTCCGCGCCCGTCTCCGCCAAAACCTGACCCGCTTCGTTCATGGCGCGGACCATGGCATGAATGCCTTATGCCGACAACGGTCATGTCCGGCGCGGGCAGGCAGCAAGGAAATTGCGCCGCACCGTCAAAAAATCGTCATTCCTTTCGTGACGCGCGGGGCGTTTTGCGCTAGGGAAACCCTCTCAAGGCTCGCAATCCGGCCCTAGAAGGGCCATATGCGAGCAACGTCCTATGTCAAGGAATGGAACCATGCCCGCATACCGCTCCCGAACCACCACCCACGGCCGCAACATGGCCGGTGCCCGCGGCCTCTGGCGCGCGACCGGCATGAAGGATTCGGATTTCGGCAAGCCGATTATCGCGGTGGTGAACTCCTTTACCCAGTTCGTGCCCGGCCACGTGCACCTGAAGGACCTCGGCCAGCTCGTCGCGCGCGAGATCGAGGCTGCCGGCGGCGTCGCCAAGGAATTCAACACGATCGCCGTCGACGACGGCATCGCCATGGGCCATGACGGCATGCTCTACTCGCTGCCGTCGCGCGAAATCATCGCCGACTCGGTCGAGTACATGGTCAACGCGCATTGCGCCGACGCCATGGTCTGCATCTCGAACTGCGACAAGATCACGCCCGGCATGCTGAACGCCGCCATGCGCCTCAACATCCCGGCCGTCTTCGTTTCCGGCGGCCCGATGGAGGCCGGCAAGGTCGTGTTGCACGGCAAGACGGTTGCGCTCGACCTCGTGGACGCCATGGTTGCCGCCGCCGACGACAAGATTTCCGACGAGGACGTCAAGGTCATCGAACGATCGGCCTGTCCGACCTGCGGCTCCTGCTCCGGCATGTTCACGGCCAATTCGATGAACTGCCTGACCGAAGCCCTCGGCCTGTCGCTGCCCGGCAACGGCTCGACGCTGGCGACGCATGCCGACCGCAAGCGCCTCTTCGTCGAGGCCGGCCACCTGATCGTCGATCTCGCACGGCGCTATTACGAGCAAGAAGACGACAGCATCCTGCCCCGCTCGGTCGCCAACAAGCGCGCCTTCGAGAACGCCATGTCGCTCGACGTCGCCATGGGCGGCTCGACCAACACCGTGCTGCACATTCTCGCGGCCGCCTATGAAGGCGGCATCGATTTCGACCTCAGCGACATCGACGCGCTGTCGCGTCGTGTGCCCTGCCTCTCCAAGGTCGCCCCCGCCAAGCAGGACGTGCACATGGAAGACGTACACCGGGCCGGCGGCATCATGCGCATCCTCGGCGAACTCGACCGCGGCGGCCTCATCCACCGCGACACGCCGACCGTGCATGCCGAAACGCTCGGTCACGCGATCGACCGCTGGGACATCACCCGCACGACCAGCGAGACGGTCCGCACCTTCTTCCGCGCGGCGCCGGGTGGCATCCCGACGCAGGTCGCGTTCAGCCAGTCGGCCCGCTGGGACGAACTGGATACGGACGGCGAAAACGGCGTCATTCGCTCCGTCGAACACCCGTTCTCCAAGGATGGCGGCCTCGCCGTGCTTTCGGGCAACATCGCGCTCGACGGCTGCATCGTGAAGACGGCGGGCGTCGATGAATCGATCCTGAAATTCTCCGGCCCGGCTGTCGTCTTCGAAAGCCAGGACGCGGCGGTCAAGGGCATCCTCGCCAACGAGGTGAAGGCCGGCGACGTCGTGGTCATCCGCTACGAAGGCCCGAAGGGCGGCCCCGGCATGCAGGAAATGCTCTATCCGACGAGCTACCTGAAGTCGAAGGGTCTCGGAAAGGCCTGCGCGCTCGTCACCGACGGCCGCTTCTCCGGCGGCACCTCGGGCCTGTCGATCGGCCATGCTTCGCCGGAAGCCGCCCAGGGCGGCACGATCGGCCTCGTGCGCCAGGGCGACCTCATCGAGATCGACATTCCGAACCGCACCATCAACCTCGCGGTTTCGGAGGAAGAGCTGGCCGTGCGCCGTGCCGAGCAGGACAAGCTCGGCTGGAAGCCGGCGGCACCGCGCAAGCGCAACGTCACGACGGCGCTGAAGGCCTATGCCGCCTTCGCCGCCAGCGCCGACAAGGGCGCCGTGCGCATCCTGCCGGAATAAGCGTTTTGCCGGGCGCCAGGTTTTCCTCGCGCCCGGTCTCGTCTCAGAGGTGGCGCGTCTCTTCCGGCGTGTTCCACCAGGCATTGTTCCGGCCATCGAAATATTGCACCGGCAATGCCGCAAGCTCGCTGTGCTCGATATCGTCGAGGCAGGCGACGTTGATCGAGACATAGGCGCCGCCGATCGCCTCGACATAGCCCCGGCCGAACGACGAGACGCCGCAGGTCTTGCAGAAGTGATGGTGCGCGCTCATCGTGCCGAACTGGTAGTCGCCGAGATCCGCCTCGTCGCATTGCAGGCGAAAGGCATCCGGCTTGATCTGGGCACCCCAATAGCGCTTCTTCGAGCAGATCGAGCAATTGCAGCGGCCCGTGCCGGCGGAAAGGTCGATATCCGCCTCGTAGCGGATCTTTCCGCAATGGCAGCTTCCCTTGTAGGTCTTCAACATGATGTTTCCTCGCTTGCGCCACGCGCCCATAAATGACAATATGCTGTCAAATTCACTTTTGCAGAATGACAACATGTTGTCAATATGAATTCGGACCGCACCCCCGCCGGCGACGCTTTCGCCGCCTTCGCCATTTCCGTGCTGCGCCTTGCCGGGCACTTGCAGACGGCCGGCGATGCACTGGCCAAACCCGCTGGCCAGACCAGCGCGCGCTGGCAGGTTCTCGCCGCCGCCGACCATGCGCCGATGTCCGTGGCGGATGCCGGCCGGGCACTCGGCATGACGCGGCAGGGTGTACAGCGCGTCGCCGACCTGCTCGAAAAGGACGGCCTGATCCTCTATGCGGAAAACCCCGCACACCAGCGCGCCAAGCTGATGGTGCTGACCGAGGCGGGCAAGACGACGCTCGACGCCATCAAGGCCCGCCAGTCCGTCTGGGCCAACGCGCTCGGCGAGCTCTTCGATAAAAAGCAGCTCCGCGAGGCAACCGAGATCGTCATCACGGCGTTACAGGCCGTTGAGAAACAGTCCGTGCCGGACGACTGAAACCGGTCGATGCTTTGACACGGGCGATAAATGTTGATACCAACTTATTTGTCGAAAGCCCGCGAAAGAGGAGTCCCGAGCATGAGACCGAACCACGAGATCGTATCCCAGGAAGAATGGCTCGCCGCCCGCAAGGCCCTGCTGGCCCTGGAGAAGGAAGAGACGAAGCTGCGCGACAAGGTGCGCGCCGAACGCCTCACACTGCCCTGGGTCAAGGTGGAGAAGGACTACACCTTCGAAACGCCCGAAGGACGCAAGACGCTGGCGGAACTGTTCGATGGCCGCAGCCAGCTCATCGTCTACCACTTCATGTATGGTCCGGACTGGGATGCCGGCTGCCCCGGCTGTTCCTTCATGGCCGACCATATCGACGGCATGCTGCCGCATCTCAACAATCACGACGTGACGATGATCGCCGCCGCCCGCGCGCCGCTGGAAAAGCTTGAGGCCTACAAGAAGCGCATGGGCTGGGAATTCCCCTGGGTCTCGTCCTTCGGCAGCGATTTCAACTTCGACTACCACGTCTCCTTCACCAAGGAGGAGCTGGCGCGCGGCAAGGTGATGTATAACTTCCGCGAGACCGACGCCGCCGATGCGCATGACGAGCTTCCGGGCCTCAGCGCCTTCTTCAAGGACGAAGACGGCATCGTCTACCACACCTACTCGGACTATGCCCGCGGTGGCGAAGAAGCGCTCGGCACCCTGATGATCCTCGACCGCGCGCCAAAAGGCCGCAACGAGACGGGAACGCTCAGCTTCGTCAAGCGCAAGGACGAATATGACGATGCGCCGAAGGCGCATTCCTGCTGCGACTAAGCCCAGAAGACAACGAAGGAACGACGACATGCACAAGGACTATGGCCGGTTCTGCTGGTACGAACTGATGACGAACGACGTCGCGGCCGCCGAGCGTTTCTACGCGTCGGTCGTCGGCTGGTCGATCCGCGATTCCGGCATGCCGGATATGAACTACCTGCTCGCCTATGCCGGCGACACGCAGATCGCCGGCATGATGGCCTTGCCGGCGGAAGCGAGCGGCATGCCGCCGGCCTGGATGGGCTATATCTTCACCGACCGGATCGAGGAGACAGCCCGGGAGATCACCCAAAACGGCGGCTCGGTCATGCGCGAACCGGCCGACATTCCCGGCATCGGCGGCTTCGCCGTCGTCGCCGATCCGCACGGCGCCGTCTTCTCGCTCTTCGCTACCCAGGACGAGAGCCCGGCCCGGCCTGAAATGATGACGCCCGGCCATATCGGCTGGAACGAGCTGATGGCGGGCGACCTCGACACCGCCTGGGAGTTCTATTCGAAGACCTTCGGCTGGACCAAGGACCAGGCCGTCGACATGTCGGACGCCGGCATGGGCACCTACCAGACCTTCGCCGCTGGCGGCGGCAATGCCATCGGCGGCATGATGACCACTCCGCCCGGCATGCCCATGCCGCCCGCCTGGGGCTATTATTTCGTGGTCGAAGGCCTCGATGCCGCGGGCAAACGCGTCACGGACGGCGGCGGCAGCCTCATGATGGAGCCGATGGAAGTGCCCGGCGGCGCCTGGATTCTCAATTGCGTCGATCCGCAGGGCGCCTATTTCTCGCTGGTCTCCATGACCCGCTAGAACTCTGTTCTGCGTGGGGCGGCCTTGCCTGCTCCACGCAGCTTTCACAAAACCGTCACAGACCCGTCATGACCAAGGGCCATACTGAGGACGGTCAGAACCGGGCGTCGCCCCGGCCGCAGGATGCGCTTTCTGGCAGCCGCTATCGGCATGATCTGTAGCTGCGTATCTTTCAGAAACCATTCCCATGCGTCTTTCCATAAAGCTTTCGCTTGCAGCCCTGCTGCTGGCCGTCATTGCCATTTCCGCAACCAGCGTCGCGAGCCTTTATCTCAGCGCCAGCCAATCGACCGAGGCGGCGGTGACGAAGCTCGAAACGCTGGCCGATGGCCGGCGCAACGAACTGGCGCAGTACCTGCAATCGATCGTCAAGGAGACCCGCGACCTCGCCGGCCAGAAGGTCGTCGCCAAGGCGCTCGACGATCTTTCGGGTGAACTCGACGCAATCGAGGGCGACCGCGCCGCCGAGTTGCAGCGGCGCTATGGCGGCAAGGCCGATCTGAAATCCGCCGAGATCGACAAGTTCGACCAGATGCACGGCCGCTACCACGGCTTCTTCCTGCGGCAGGCCGAAGCGCAGGGTTTCGACGACATGCTGCTCGTCAATCTCAGCGGCGACATCGTCTATTCGCTGAAGAAACACAATGATTTCGGCGCCAATCTGGTGACCGATGCGCGCTTCGCCGGCACCGGCCTTGCCAAGGTCTTTGCCGAAGCGGCACCCAGCACGGAAACCGCCATCGTCGCCTTCGGCGATTACCAGGCCTATGCGCCAGCCGGCCGTGCCATGGCCTTCCTCGCCGCCCCCGTCGCCTCCGTCGCCGGCAAGATCGGCGTGCTCGTCGTGGCCCTGCCGACCGAGCGCATCACCGCCCGGCTGAACAATCCGGTCGGCCTCGGCGAGACCGGCGAAGCCATGCTGCTGAACGCCGATGGCACATTCCTCACCCGCCCCTCGCACGGCGCGGATGCCGACGTGCTCTCGATGCGCATCGCGCCGGAGCTGCTTGCGGCCGACGACGGTGCGATCGCCAAGGCCACCCTGCCCGATCATCGCGGCCGCGAGGTGAAACTCGCCGCCGCCAGCTTCGATTTCCTCGGCCGCACCTGGACCGTCGCCGCCGTTATGGCGTCGAGTGAAGTCTTCGCCGGCCTCACCCGCCTCGTCCATTGGACGCTGCTCGTCTCGCTCTGCGTGCTCGTGGTGACGGCCGCCGTCGGCTTCCTCTTCGCCAGCCGCCTGTCGTGCCCGATCACCGCGCTTGTCTCGGACATGAACCGGCTTGCCGGCGGCGACACGACGATTGCCTGCGACGGCCAGGCGCGGCGCGACGAGATCGGCGATATGGCACGCTCCGTGCTCGTCTTCCGCGACGCCGCAATCGAAAAGGAACGCCTGCAACGCGAAACCGCGTCGATCCGCGAGGAGGCCGACAACGAGCGGGTGGCCCGCGAGAGCGCCAAGCAGGCGGAAGACGCCGAGACCGAGGCGGCCGTGCTGCGCCTCGCCGGCGCGCTGCAGCACCTCGCCCGCGGCGACCTCACGCAGCGCATCGACACGCCCTTTATGCCCGCGCTCGACCGCATCCGCACGGACTACAACGCCTCCATCGAGCGGCTCGCCGAGGCGATGACGACCGTGCGCGTCAACACGCACCGCATCCGCGACGATTCCAGCGAGATGCAGGAGGCGCTCGTCCAGCTCTCCAGCCGCACCGAGCGGCAGGCCGCCTCTTTGGGCGAGGCCGCGACGGCGCTTGCAGAAATGACGCAGGCCGTACAGTCCGCCGCCGAGCGCACGACGGTCGCCGAACGCCTCGCCTCCGACACCAAGAAGAGCTCGGCCACCTCCGAACAGGTCGTCGACAACGTCGTCAACGCCATCGGCAAGATCGAGACGTCCTCGCACGAGATCGGCAACATCATCGGCGTCATCGACGACATCGCCTTCCAGACCAACCTTTTGGCGCTGAATGCAGGCGTGGAAGCGGCGCGGGCGGGTGAAGCCGGCAAGGGTTTCGCCGTCGTCGCGCAGGAGGTGCGGGAACTGGCGCAGCGCACGGCTAGTGCAGCACGCGAGGTGAAGGCGCTGATCACCAAATCCGCCGACGAAGTGGCGCGCGGCGCGGGCCTGGTGCGCGAGACCGGCAGCGTGCTGCGCGACATCGCCGGCAAGATCAACGCGATCGATACGGAGATCAAGGAGATCGCGCGCGCCGCACGCGACCAGTCCGTCGGCATCCACGAGATCAACACGACGATCCGCCAGCTCGACGCGGTGACCCAGCAGAATGCCGCGATGGTCGAGGAAAGCAGCGCCGTCACGCACCGCCTTTCCGACGAGTCCGCCACGCTTGCCCGCCTCGTCGGCCAGTTCGAGACGCCCGGCGAGGCGGCGCGCCACCCGGCAGCAAGGCCGCACCTGCGGGCCATCGCCTGATCGACGGTGACAGCGGGCAGCGATCCCGCTTGCAATCTCTCTTCGCATTGCACAAACTCCCCTCGATGGCGGCAACAGACCGTCACCGAGGGGAAAAGAGAGCGCATGTCGATCAAGGCCGGTATCTACCACCTCACCCATTACAAGTACGACAACCCGGTCCGGCTCGGACCCCAGATCATCCGGCTGAAGCCGGCCGCCCATTCCAAGACCAAGGTCATCAGCCATTCGTTGAAGGTTTCACCGGCAAACCATTTCGTGAACCTCCAGCAGGATCCCTACGGCAACTATCTCGCCCGCTACGTCTTCCCCGATCCGGTCACCGAGCTGAAGATCGAAGTCGATCTCGTCGCCGACATGACGGTCTACAATCCCTTCGACTTCTTCATCGAGGAGGAGGCCGAGCACTGGCCCTTCGATTATCCGGAGGACCTGCGCGAAGACCTGAAGATTTATCGCGCACCCGAGCCGATGGACCCGGCGCTCGAAGCCTATATGAAGACGATCGACCGCTCGCGCCGGCGCACGCTGGACATGGTCGTCGCCCTCAATGCACAGGTCCAGCAGTCGGTCGGCTACGTCATCCGCATGGAGCCCGGCGTGCAGACGCCGCAGGAGACGCTGACGACGGCGCTCGGTTCGTGCCGCGATTCGAGCTGGCTGCTCGTGCAGATCCTGCGCAATCTCGGCTTCGCCGCCCGCTTCGTCTCCGGCTATCTCATCCAGCTCAGCCCGGACCTCAAGGCGCTGGACGGCCCCTCCGGCACGGAGGTCGACTTTACGGACCTGCATGCCTGGTGCGAGGTCTATCTTCCGGGCGCCGGCTGGATCGGCCTCGACCCGACCTCAGGGCTGCTCACCGGCGAAAGCCACATCCCGCTAGCCGCCACCCCGCATTTTCGGAATGCAGCGCCGATCAGCGGCGGTTATTTCGGCGAGGCGAACACCGAATTCGACTTCGCCATGACGGTGGCGCGTGTCGCCGAGCACCCGCGCATCACCAAGCCCTTCTCCGACGAGAGCTGGGAGGCGCTGAATGCGCTGGGCCGCAAGGTCGACACCGTGCTTTCGGAAAACGACGTGCGCCTCACCATGGGCGGCGAGCCGACCTTCGTCTCCATCGACGACTTCGAATCGGAGGAATGGAACACCGCCGCCGTCGGCCCGACCAAGCGCGAAAAGGCCGACGAGCTGATCCGGCGCCTGCGCGAGCGCTTCGCGCCCGGCGGCTTCCTGCATTATGGCCAGGGCAAATGGTATCCCGGCGAAAGCCTGCCGCGCTGGACCTTCTCGCTCTACTGGCGCAAGGACGGCAAGCCGATCTGGCACAACCCGGACCTGATCGCCACCGAGGGCGCCGACAACGAGGTCACCGAAAAGCAGGCCCAGGCGCTTCTCGCCGGCATCGCCGCCGAGCTTGAGATCGAGCCCGACATGATCATCCCCGCCTTCGAGGATCCGGCGGAATGGATCATCAAGGAAGGCAGCCTGCCGGAAAATGTCGACCCGTCGAACTCCAAGCTCGAAAGCCCGGAAGAGCGGGCGCGCATCGCCAAGGTCTTCGAGCGCGGCCTGACGACCGCGACCGGCTACATTCTGCCGGTGCAGGCCTGGAACGCCAAGGCCGGCGGGCGGCGCTGGGTGAGCGAGCGGTGGCGCACCCGCCGCGGCAAGATCTTCCTCATTCCCGGCGATTCGCCGATCGGCTTCCGCATGCCGCTCGGCACCCTGCCCTACGTGCCGCCGTCACAGTATCCCTACATCCACCAGGCCGATCCCTCGATCCCGCGCGAGCCGCTGCCCGACTACAGCGCCCCGGCGAGGACATTGGCGCAGGCATCGCTCCGCGCGAGCGAGCCCCAGCAGGACCGCAACGAACAGAACATCGCCGGATCGACGGGCGACATCCGCGGCGCCGTGCGCACGGCGCTGAGCGTCGAGCCGCGCGACGGCCGCCTGTGCGTCTTCATGCCGCCCGTCGAGCGCATCGAGGACTATCTCGACCTGATCGCGGCGGCCGAAAAGGCCGCGACCGATCTCGGCCTGCCGGTCCATATCGAAGGCTATGCGCCGCCGCATGACGAGCGCATCAACGTCATGCGGGTGGCACCTGACCCGGGCGTCATCGAGGTCAATATCCACCCCGCCGCCAACTGGCAGGATTGCGTGGACATCACCACCGCGGCCTATGAGGAAGCCCGCCTCACCCGGCTCGGCGCCGACAAGTTCATGATCGACGGCCGCCACACCGGTACGGGCGGCGGCAACCATGTGGTCGTCGGCGGCGACAATCCGAACAACAGCCCGTTCCTGCGCCGGCCGGACCTCCTGAAAAGCCTCATCCTGCATTGGCAGCGGCATCCGTCGCTCTCCTATCTCTTTTCCGGCATGTTCATCGGCCCGACCAGCCAGGCGCCGCGCATCGACGAAGCGCGGCACGACACGCTTTACGAGATGGAAATCGCCTTCGCGCAGGTCCCGCCGCCCGGCCAGGGTGCGGCACCCCTGCCCTGGCTCGTCGATCGCCTTTTCCGCAACCTGCTAACCGACGGCACCGGCAACACCCACCGTTCGGAAATCTGCATCGACAAGCTGTTCTCGCCGGACGGCCCGACCGGCCGTCTCGGCCTCGTCGAGTTCCGCGGCTTCGAAATGCCGCCGAATGCCCGCATGAGCCTTGCCCAGCAATTGCTGATCCGCGCGCTCATCGCCCGGTTCTGGCAGAACCCGGCGGATGGCGGCTTCGTGCGCTGGGGCACCACGCTGCACGACCGCTTCATGCTGCCGCACTATGTCTGGCAGGACTTCCTCGACGTGCTGGCGGACCTCAAGACGAACGGCTTCGACCTCAAGTCCGAATGGTTCGCCGCCCAGCTCGAATTCCGCTTCCCCTTCTGCGGCGAGGTCGAATATGAGGGCGCCAACCTGGAAGTACGCCAGGCGCTGGAACCCTGGCATGTTATGGGCGAACAGGGTGCGGTCGGCGGCACCGTGCGCTACGTCGATTCGTCCGTCGAACGCCTCCAGGTGAAGCTGGAGACCGCCAATCCGGAACGCTACACCGTCGCCTGCAACGGCAGGCCCGTCCCGCTGCGCTCCACAGGCACCAAGGGCGTCTCCGTCGCCGGCGTGCGCTACAAGGCCTGGCAGCCCGCTTCCGGCCTGCATCCGGCGCTGCCCGTCAACACACCGCTTACATTTGACATTTATGATACATGGTCGCGGCGGGCGATCGGGGGCTGCATCTACCACGTTGCCCATCCGGGCGGACGCAGCTATGACACCTTCCCGGTGAACGGAAACGAGGCTGAAGCGCGCCGGCTGGCGCGATTCGAGCCCTGGGGGCACAGGGCGGGCGGCTATACGCTGTGGCCGGAGCCACCGTCGGCGGATTTCCCGCTGACGCTGGATCTGCGTCGGCCGTCCGGCATCTAGCCCTCCATTGGAGTACAGGAATTGAAGACCACGAGTGTGGAGGCAGAACGCGTCAAGGCCGGTACGGCGCAAAAGCCGACGCGCGCCTATGCACCGCCTCCGGGCGTCGCCGACGAGATGGTCGATACGAACGGCGAAGTACGCCCGGTCTGGCGGCATTTTCTCGCCGCGCTCGGCAAGATGGACGAGACCGAGCTTGCCGGCCGCTTCGCCCGCGCCGACCGCTACCTGCGCGATGCCGGCGTCTTCTACCGGGCCTACGGCAAGGAGGCCGGCGCCGAGCGCGCCTGGCCGCTCTCCCACATTCCCGTGCTCATCGACGATGCCGAGTGGGAGACCCTGTCGCGCGGCCTCATCCAGCGGGCGGAGCTGCTGGAGGCGGTCGTCGCCGACATCTACGGCAAGAACGAGCTCGTCGCCAACGGCCTGCTGCCCCCGGCCCTCGTCGCCTCCAACAGCGAATTCCTGCGTCCGCTCGTCGGCGTGCAGCCCGCCGGCAAACATTTCCTGCACTTCGTCTCCTTCGAAATCGGCCGCGGGCCTGACGGCAACTGGTGGGTGCTCTCCGACCGCACGCAGGCGCCTTCCGGCGCCGGCTTCGCGGTGGAAAACCGCGTGGCGACGACGCGCGCCTTCTCCGATGTCTTCGCGGAAACCCACGTCCACCGCCTCGCCGGCTTCTTCGGCGCCTTCCGCAGCACGCTGCAGGGCAACAAATCCGCGGAAGACCGCATCGCGGTCCTGACGCCGGGCCTCGCCAACGAAACCTATTTCGAACACGCCTATATCGCCCGCTATCTCGGCTTCATGCTGCTGGAAGGCGAAGACCTGACGGTCGTCGGCGGCAAGGTCATGGTGCGCACCGTTGCCGGCCTCAAGCCGGTCGGCGTGCTCTGGCGCCGCCTCGATGCCGCCTTCGCCGATCCGCTGGAGTTGAACCAAAACTCCCATATCGGCACGCCCGGCATCGTCGAGGCGCTGCGCTCCGGCTCCGTCAGCATCGTCAACGCGCTCGGCGCCGGCGTCGTCGAGACCCGCGCCATGCTCGCCTTCCTGCCCAACATCTGTCGCCAACTGCTCGGCGAGGACCAGATGCTGCCCTCGGTCGCCACCTGGTGGTGCGGCCAGAAGAGCGAACGCGAGCACGTCGCGGCCAATATCGAGCGCATGGTCATCGGCCCCGCCTATTCGACCCGCCCATTCTTCGACGACAACGAGCAGTCCGTGCTCGGCTCCTCGCTGCGCGACACGGCCAAACAGTCGATCGCTGAGTGGCTTGCGACGGACGGCGTGAAACTGGTCGGCCAGGAAGCGGTGACGCTCTCCACGACACCCGCCTTCGTCGATGGCAAGCTCGTGCCGCGGCCGATGTCGCTGCGCGTCTTCGCCGCCCGCACGCGGAGCGGCTGGCAGATCATGCCTGGCGGCTTTGCCCGCATCGGCGCCGGCGACAATGTCGCGGCGATCGCCATGCAGGAGGGCGGCTCGGCGGCGGATGTGTGGATCGTCAGCCGCAAACCGGTCGAGCGCACCTCGCTGCTGCCGGCCGAAGAGATGTTTACCCGCAACATGCCCGGCAGCCTGCCGAGCCGCGCGGCCGACAACCTCTTCTGGCTCGGCCGCTATATCGAGCGGGCGGAAGGCGCGCTGCGCGTGCTGCGCGCCTGGCATGGCCGCTACGCCGAATACGCCAATCCCGAACAGCCGCTGCTGAAGGACGTCAGCGACTATCTCGACGCGCTCGGCATCGACACGGCGGAAGCCATGCCGACGAGCCTGATCCGCAGCATCGACAGCGCCGTCTTCTCCGCCGGCAACATCCGCGACCGTTTCTCGCCGGACGGCTGGCTAGCGCTGAACGACCTGTCGAAGACCGCCCGCCGCTTCCACGTCAGCGTCCAGCCCGGCGACGACGCGACGCGCGCCATGACCGTGCTCCTGCGCAAGCTCGCGGGCTTCGCCGGCCTCGTGCACGAAAACATGTACCGCTTCACCGGCTGGCGCTTCCTCTCGATCGGCCGCTATCTCGAACGCGGCCTGCACATGACGCGCCTGCTCGGCCACATGTCCGGCGAGGATGCCCCCGACGGCGCACTCGACATGTTGCTGGAGATCGGCGACAGCGTGATGACCCATCGCCGCCGCTATAACGTGGCGACGGCGCGGCTGACGGTCACCGACCTCCTGGCGCTCGACGCCCTCAACCCCCGCTCGATCCTCTATCAATTGAACGAGATCAAGAATGAGGTCGAGCAACTGCCGAACGCCTATGCCAACGGCCAGATGTCGCCCTTCTACCGCGAAGCCATGCGGCTTCACGCGGGGCTGGCGGTGATGACGCCGGAAACCATGACGGATGCGGTCTACAAGCGTTTCGAGACCGAACTCGAAAAGCTTTCCGACATCCTCGCCCAGACCTATCTGAGCTGAACCGGGAGGAGACGCTGTGACCATGCTCTACGACGTCAACCTCCAGATCAGCTATCTCTACGACACGCCGGTTTCCGGCGGCCGGCATATCGTACGCGTGCTGCCGCTGTCGATCGGCGGCCGGCAGCGGCTGGTTGCCGGCACGGTCGGCGTCAATCCCGGCCCCGGCGAGCGGGTCGACCACAACGACTTCTTCGAAAACCCGATGAGCTCGATCCTCTTTCGCAACGCCCATGAGCGGCTGGACATCCGCATGCAGGCCCGTGTCCATGTCGACATGCCGGAGCCGGCAGCAGATTTTTCGCCGCGCGTCGCCGACCTGCCGGAGGATATCGCCAACTACTGGTCGCTCGATGCCGGCTCGCCCCATCACTATACGGGCGCGAGCCCGCGGCTGAAGGATTGCCCCGAGATCGCCGAATACGCCCGCGCCATCGCCAAGCCGGACATGACGATCCGCGCCATCGCGACCGCCGTCTGTGCCCGCATCCACAAGGATTTCACCTACGATCCGAAGGCGACGAACGTCGACACAACCCCGCGTGAGGCCTTCAAGCTGAAGCGCGGCGTCTGCCAGGATTTCACCCATGTGATGATCGTGGCGCTGAGAAGCCTTGGCATTCCCGCCGGCTATGTCAGCGGGTTCCTGCGCACCATCCCGCCTGCGGGCAAGGAGCGGTTGGAGGGGGCTGACGCCATGCATGCCTGGGTGCGCTTCTGGTGCGGCCGGGTGAACGGCTGGATGGAACTCGACCCGACCAACAACATCCCCGCCGGAACCGACCATATCGTCGTCGCCTATGGCCGGGACTACGCCGACGTCGCCCCCGTCATCGGCATCCTGAAAGGCTATGGCCAGCACAAGACGACCCAGGCCGTGGACGTCATCCCGGTGCGCCAGACCGCGTGAAATCCCGTTTGGAAACAACGGGAAAAGCCGGAACTGCGGGATCGGCGCAATTTTACGAAAACTATACCACGCACCCGAACCGTTAAATAACACTTCGCTGCTAGTTTCGCCCCACATTATGAAGATGCTGGGTGAACACTCATGACGAAAAATACGGAAAAACGGTCCTGGCTCTCCCGCCTCCTGCGGGACCGCCGCGGTAATTTCGGAATGATGACGGCCCTCATCTTCCCGGTCATGCTCGCAGCCGGCGGTGTCGCCGTGGATCTTACAAAGATGGTCATGGTCAAGGCCGAGTTGCAGGACGCGACCGACGCGGCCGCCCTCGCCGCTGCCTCCGCGCTTGCCAACGATGGCAAGACCGCTGCGCAAGCGAAGGAAATCGGCATGCGCTTCCTCAAGAGCCAGATGACGACCGGCGGTAGCGTGGATGCCGAAGGGGACCAGAAGGACAAGGATAAGGACAAGAACGACTTCTCGTCCACCACCGTCATCGATATCAAAGAGACGGCCCTTGCCAACAACAGCAAGTCGTTCCAGGTGGATGTGGCGACGGCCTACACGCTGGAGTTCAACCCCTTCACGCGTCTTCTTGGTCAGAAATCGATCAAGATGAATGCGAAAAGCACGGCGGAAAGCGGTACAGCCCAGAAGAAGAGCGCGATTTCCATGTACCTCGTGCTGGACCGCTCCGGCTCCATGTCCTTCAAAACGGATGACGTCGCGAGCCAGCTTCTGCCTTGCCAGAACTGGACGGAAAGCAACTGGGGAAAAGTCGTTCTTCCGACCGTTCCTTGCTACACACGCAAGATCGCCGCCCTGAAGAAGGCGGTGGCGAGCCTCGTGACCGTCTTCAACACGCTCGATCCCGAGCAGAAATACGTCCGCACCGGCGCCATCTCCTATAACGACGATACGCAGAGCGAATCCAAGCTGGCCTGGGGAACGAAAGGCGCGTCCGACTACGTCAACGCCCTTCCGGAACAGCCGACCGGTGGCACGGATTCACATGAGGCTTTCGCCACGGCGGTCGCTAAAATAGCGCCTGCGAACAAGAACAAGGAAACCGAGATTGGCGCACACAAGGACAAGAATGGCCAGGTGCCCATCAAGTATATCATCTTCATGACGGATGGTGAAAACACCAGCTATGACGGCTACGCTTCCACGTCGCAGGCTAAGAAATCCGACGACGAAACAAGAGCCTCGTGTGTCGAAGCCCGCGACGCCGGCGTGATCGTCTACACCGTCGCGTTCATGGCACCGACGCGCGGCCAGACGCTGCTCAGGGAGTGCGCTACGACGCCAGCCAACTATTTCCAGGCCGAGAACATGACCGCCCTCATCGCCGCGTTCAAGGCAATCGGCGAAAGTGCAGCCGCCATGGCGTCCCGCCTGACCAAGTAAACCGCAATACCATCGCCAAAATGAACCCGCTGCGCATTGCGCGGCGGGTTTTTTAGCATGTTCGGCGTGTTTCAGGCATGTCGAAAATGCATGTGGCCTTTCTTGAAAAGGCGTATTGCAAGCGCTTCGGATAGATGCATAAATTGATTTAAACGCGACTTTCGCGAGAACGACGCACCAAATGCGAGGGGACAAAAGTTCACCATGATGAACCGGGTTACCAACAACGATCTCGCCCCGGCCCTCAGATCTTCGGACCGAGAACAACTCGCCACCGAACTTCTGGAGCGCCTCAAATACCGTATCGGGAAAGACCCGAAAGTGGCCAAGCCCCATGATTGGCTGACGGCCGCGATCCTGGTGGCGCGCGACCGCATCACCGACAAGTGGATGGACTCCACCCGCCGCACCTATGCGACGGGCGCAAAGCGCGTCTATTATCTATCGCTCGAATTCCTCATCGGCCGCCTGATGCGCGACGCGATGACCAATATCGGCATCATGGACGAGATGCGCCATGCGCTCGCCTCGCTCGGCGTCGATATCGACATTATCGCCGAGCTGGAGCCGGATGCCGCCCTCGGCAATGGCGGTCTTGGCCGTCTCGCCGCCTGTTTCATGGAGAGCATGGCGACGGTCGACGTGCCCGCCTACGGCTACGGCATCCGCTACGTGCACGGCCTCTTCCGCCAGCAGATGGCGGACGGCTGGCAGGTCGAGCTGCCGGAAACCTGGCTCGCCCACGGCAATGCCTGGGAATTCGAACGCCGCGAAAG
The DNA here is from genome assembly GCF_051201095.1 of Shinella sp. BE166. NCBI lineage: Bacteria > Pseudomonadati > Pseudomonadota > Alphaproteobacteria > Hyphomicrobiales > Rhizobiaceae > Shinella > Shinella sp. BE166. The sequence continues at coordinate 337,127 of NZ_JBPEHL010000004.1, forward strand.
CTCCTATGAAATCGGCTTCGGCGGCGCCGTCGAGACGATCAATATCGGCGAGGACAAGCAGCGCTTCGTCTGGAAGCCGGCCGAGCGCGTCATCGCCACCGCCTTCGACACGCCCGCCGTCGGCTGGCGGGGCAAGCGCGTCAACACGCTGCGCCTGTGGGCCGCCAACCCGATCGACCCGATCCTGCTCGACGCCTTCAACGCCGGCGACCACATCGGCGCGCTCAAGGAAAGCAACCGGGCGGAAAGCCTGACGCGCGTGCTCTATCCGGCCGATGCCACGCCCGCCGGCCAGGAACTGCGCCTGCGCCAGGAATTCTTCTTCTGCTCCGCCTCGCTGCAGGACATCCTGCGCCGCCACCTCCAGCAATATCCGGACTTCACGTCCCTGCCGGACGCCGTCGCGATCCAGCTCAACGACACGCATCCGGCGATTTCCGTGGTCGAACTCGTGCGCCTGCTGATGGATGTCCACGGTCTGGATTTCGATGTGGCCTGGGATATCGGCCGCCGCACCTTCTCCTACACCAACCATACGCTGCTGCCCGAAGCGCTGGAAAGCTGGCCGGTGCCGCTGCTCGAGCGGCTGCTGCCGCGGCATATGCAGATCGTCTATGCGATCAACGCCAAGATCCTCGTCGAAGCCCGCAAGGAAAAGGGTTTCGAGGACCAGCGCATCCGCAGCATCTCGCTGATCGAGGAATCCGGCGAGCGCCGCGTGCGCATGGGCAACCTTGCCTTCGTCGGCTCGCATTCGATCAACGGCGTGTCGGCGCTGCACACCGAGCTGATGAAGGAAACGGTCTTCGCCGACCTGCACAAGCTCTATCCGAACCGCATCAACAACAAGACGAACGGCATCACGCCGCGCCGCTGGCTAATGCAGTGCAATCCGGGCCTGTTCAACCTGATCCGCGAATCGATCGGCGAAGCCTTCATGGACGACGCCGAGGCGCTGAAGGCGCTCGACGCCTTCGCCGACAAGAAGGACTTTCAGGAGCGTTTCGCGGCGATCAAGCGCGAGAACAAGAACCGCCTCGCCAATCTCGTCGGCAGCCGCATGGGGGTCCGCATCGATCCCGCCGCGATGTTCGACATCCAGATCAAGCGCATCCACGAATACAAGCGCCAGCTCCTCAACATCATCGAGGCCGTGGCGCTCTACGACCAGATCCGCTCGCATCCGGAACTCGACTGGGTGCCGCGCGTCAAACTCTTCGCGGGCAAGGCGGCGCCGAGCTACCACAATGCCAAGCTGATCATCAAGCTCGCCAACGATGTCGCGCGCGTGATCAACAACGACCCCGCCGTGCGCGGCCTGCTCAAGGTCGTCTTCGTGCCGAACTACAATGTCTCGCTCGCCGAGATCATGGTGCCCGCCGCCGACCTTTCGGAGCAGATTTCGACCGCCGGCATGGAAGCGTCGGGAACCGGAAACATGAAGTTCGCGTTGAACGGTGCACTGACCATCGGCACGCTCGACGGCGCCAATGTCGAGATGCGTGACCATGTCGGCGAGGAGAACATCGTGATTTTCGGCATGACGGCGGAAGAAGTGGCGAAGGTGAGGGCCGAAGGGCACAATCCGCGCGCCATCATCGAGCAGTCGAAGGAGCTGTCGCAGGCGCTCGCCGCGATTTCCTCCGGCGTCTTCTCGCCGGATGACCGCAACCGCTTCACCGGCCTCGTCGACGGCATCTACAATCACGACTGGTTCATGGTGGCGGCCGATTTCGACGCCTATTCCAAGGCTCAGCGCGATGTCGACGCCATCTGGCTCGACAAGACGGCCTGGTACTCCAAGACCGTGCGCAACACGGCCCGCATGGGCTGGTTCTCGTCCGACCGCACCATTCGCCAATACGCCAAGGAAATCTGGAGAGCCTGATGACCGCACCGCCGAAAAAAGGCACGACGGACCAACCGTCAGAGCTTCTGGCAAAAGCGGACATCGATGCAATTTTGGAAAGCCGGCACTGGGATCCGTTCGCAGTGCTCGGCCCCCATCCGGCGGGCGACAAATATATCGCCCGCTGCTTCCTGCCGGGTGCCACCGAAGTCACCGCCGAGACATTGGCCGGCAAGGAGATCGGCGCGCTCACCCAGGTCGACCCGGCCGGCATCTTCGCCGGCGAGGTTTCCCTCAAGAAACTCCAGCCGATCCGCTACCGCGCCCGCAACGAGGGCGGCGAGTGGGTGGTGATCGACCCCTATAGTTTCGGGCCGGTGCTCGGCCCGATGGACGACTATTATATCCGCGAAGGCTCACATCTGCGCCTTTTCGACAAGCTGGGCGCTCATCCGATGACGCTCGACGGCATCGAAGGCTTCCATTTCGCCGTCTGGGCGCCGAATGCCAAGCGCGTCTCCGTCGTCGGCAATTTCAACGAATGGGACGGGCGGCGCAACGCGATGCGCCTGCGGCGCGACACCGGCATCTGGGAAATCTTCCTGCCCGGCATTACCGAAGGCCATGCCTACAAATACGAGATCGTCGGCATCAACGGCGATGTCCTGCCGCTGAAGGCCGACCCCTTCGCCCGCCGTTCGGAACTGCGCCCCAACAACGCCTCGATGACCACCGGGCCGATCGCGCAGGAGTGGGAAGACGAGGCGCATCTCAAGCATTGGGCCACCGCAGACGCCCGTCGCCAGCCGATCTCGATCTATGAGGTGCATGCCGCTTCCTGGCAGCGCCACGGCGACGGGGCCATGCTGACCTGGGACGAGCTCGCCGACCGGCTGATCCCCTACTGCGTCGACATGGGTTTTTCCCATATCGAATTCCTGCCGATCACCGAATATCCCTTCGATCCGTCCTGGGGCTACCAGACGACCGGCCTCTATTCGCCGACCGCCCGCTTCGGCGAGCCGGAAGGTTTCGCCCGCTTCGTCAACGGCTGCCACAAGGTCGGCATCGGCGTCATTCTCGACTGGGTGCCGGCGCATTTCCCGACGGATGCGCATGGCCTTCGCCAGTTCGACGGCACCGCGCTCTATGAACACGAAGACCCGCGCCAGGGTTTTCACCCGGACTGGAACACGGCGATCTACAATTTCGGCCGCGCCGAAGTGCTCGCCTACCTCATCAACAATGCGCTCTACTGGTCGGAGAAATTCCACCTCGACGGGCTGCGCGTCGATGCCGTCGCCTCGATGCTCTACCTCGACTATTCGCGCAAACACGGCGAATGGGTGCCGAACGAATATGGTGGCAACGAGAACCTGGAGGCGGTCCGCTTCCTGCAATCGATGAACGCCCATGTCTATGCTGCCCATCCGGGCATCCTGACGATCGCGGAAGAGTCCACCTCCTGGCCGAAGGTGTCCGCCCCCGTGCATGACGGTGGCCTCGGCTTCGGCTTCAAGTGGAACATGGGCTTCATGCACGACACGCTGCAATATCTGTCGCGCGAGCCGGTGCACCGCAAGTTCCACCACAACGACATGACCTTCGGCCTGCTCTATGCCTTCACGGAGAACTTCGTACTGCCGCTGTCCCACGACGAAGTGGTGCACGGCAAGGGCTCGCTGATCGCCAAGATGGCGGGCGACGACTGGCAGAAATTCGCGAATCTCCGCGCCTATTACGGTTTCATGTGGGGATATCCCGGCAAGAAGCTGCTGTTCATGGGCCAGGAATTCGCGCAATGGCAGGAGTGGAGCGAGGAAAAGTCGCTCGACTGGAACCTGCTTGAATATCCGCTGCACGAGGGCATGCGCCGGCTGGTTCGCGACCTGAACGGCACGTATCGCCGCAAGGCCGCGCTGCATGCGCGCGACTGCGAAGGCGACGGCTTCGAATGGCTGATCGCCGACGATCGCGAAAACTCGGTCTTCGCCTGGCTGCGCAAGGCACCAGGCGAGAAGATGATCGCCGTCGTCACCAACTTCACCCCCGTCTACCGCGAGAACTACGGGGTGCCGTTGCCGGTGGAGGGCCGGTGGCGCGAGATCCTCAACACCGACGCCGAAATCTACGGCGGCAGCGGCAAGGGGAATGGCGGGGCCGTTCAGGCCAAGAAACAGGCAAATGGAAGAATCTCAGCCGCCATCACGCTGCCCCCGCTGGCAACGCTGATGCTGGAACTGGACGCGTAAAAAATCGACTGTCGGGAGGACACTATGGAGCAAAAGCGGATTCAACCCCTCGCCCGTGACGCGATGGCCTATGTTCTTGCCGGCGGCCGAGGAAGCCGCCTCAAGGAGCTGACCGACCGGCGCGCCAAGCCCGCCGTCTATTTCGGCGGCAAGGCGCGCATCATCGACTTCGCGCTGTCCAATGCGCTGAATTCCGGCATCCGCCGCATCGGCGTCGCCACGCAGTACAAGGCGCATTCGCTGATCCGCCACCTGCAGCGCGGCTGGAACTTCTTCCGCCCCGAGCGAAACGAAAGCTTCGACATCCTGCCGGCCAGCCAGCGCGTGTCCGAAACACAATGGTACGAGGGCACCGCCGACGCCGTCTACCAGAACATCGACATCATCGAGGACCATGGCGTCGAGTACATGGTCATCCTGGCGGGCGACCATATTTATAAGATGGACTACGAGCTGATGCTCCAGCAGCACGTCGATTCGGGCGCGCAGGTCACCATCGGCTGCCTGGAAGTGCCGCGCATGGAGGCGACCGGCTTCGGCGTCATGCATGTCGACGAGAAGGACCAGATCATCGCCTTCGTCGAGAAGCCGGCCGATCCGCCGGGCATTCCCGGCCAGCCGGACCTGGCGCTCGCCTCGATGGGCATCTACGTATTCCACACCAAGTTCCTCATGGACCTGTTGCGCCGCGACGCCGCCGACCCGACGTCGAGCCGCGATTTCGGCAAGGACATCATCCCCTATATCGTCCAGCACGGCAAAGCCGTCGCCCACCGCTTCGCCTCCTCCTGCGTACGTTCCGATTTCGAGCGAGAGGCCTATTGGCGCGACGTCGGCACGATCGATGCCTATTGGCAGGCGAACATCGACCTCACGGACATCGCCCCGGAACTCGACATCTACGACAGCACCTGGCCGATCTGGACCTTCGCCGAGATCAAGCCCCCGGCAAAGTTCGTGCATGACGACGAAAACCGGCGCGGCTCGGCGATCTCCTCGCTGGTTTCGGGCGATTGCATCATTTCCGGTTCGACGCTGCACCGCAGCCTGCTTTTCACAGGCGTGCGCGCCAATTCCTTCTCCAGGCTTGAGGGCGCGGTCGTGCTGCCCGATGTCAGGATCGGCCGGCACGCGAACCTCAAGAATGTCGTGATCGACCGCGGCGTCATCATTCCCGAGGGCCTCGTCGTCGGCGAGGACCCGGAAGCCGACGCGCGGCGGTTCCGCCGGTCGAGCGGCGGCATCTGCCTCATCACCCAACCGATGATCGACAAGCTGGAGCAGTAGTCGTCCTGATGAATATCCTTTCGGTGGCATCCGAAGTATTCCCGCTGATCAAGACGGGAGGCCTCGCCGACGTCGCCGGCGCCTTGCCGATCGCGCTTGCCGGGCACGGCGTGCATATGCGCACGCTGATGCCCGGTTATCCCGCCGTGATGCAGCGGCTGGAGTCGCTCCAGGAGGTCGCGCGCTTCGACGACCTGCTCGGCGAGCCCGCCCGCATCCTCGCCGCCAGGCACGAGGGTCTCGATATCCTCGTGCTCGATGCGCCGGGCTTCTTCGACCGGACGGGCGGCCCCTATACGGACGCCACCGGCAAGGATTTCGTCGACAACTGGCAGCGCTTCGCCGCCCTCTCGCTTGCGGGCGCCGAGATCGCCCGCGGCCTGCTGCCGGACTGGCGGCCGGATATCGTACAGGCACACGACTGGCAGGCGGCGATGACCGCCGTCTACATGCGCTATACCGGCCTGCAGCACATTCCGACCGTGCTCACCGTGCACAACCTCGCCTTCCAGGGGCAATACGGCGCGGATATCTTCCCCGACCTCGGCCTGCCGCCGGAGGCCTTCACCGTCGACGGGCTGGAATATTACGGCGATGTCGGCTTCCTGAAGGGCGGGCTGCGCACCGCCTGGTCGATCACCACCGTCAGCCCGACCTACGCCCACGAGATCATGACGCCGGAATACGGCATGGGCCTCGAAGGCCTGATCAATGCCCGCGCCAGCGACCTCGTCGGCATCGTCAACGGCATCGACACCGCCGTCTGGAATCCCGAGACCGACACGCATATCGCCCGCCCCTATGCCCCCGGCGCGCCCAAGCAGCGTGCCGCCAATCGCCGCGCGCTTGCCGAACGCTTCAGCCTCGGCGACGACGACGGCCCGATTTTCTGCGTCATCAGCCGCCTCACCTGGCAGAAGGGCATCGATCTCATCGCCGAGGTCGCCGACTGGATCGTCGAGCAGGGCGGCAAGCTCGCCGTGCTCGGCTCCGGCGACCAAGGCCTCGAAGGCGCGCTGCTGGCCTCCGCCTCCCGCCACCGCGGCCGCATCGGCATCGTCATCGGCTATAACGAACCCTTGTCGCACCTCATGCAGGCCGGCGCGGATGCGATCCTCATCCCGTCGCGCTTCGAGCCCTGCGGCCTCACCCAGCTCTACGGCCTGCGCTACGGCTGCATCCCCGTCGTCGCGCGCACCGGGGGGCTGGCCGATACCGTCATCGACGCCAACGAGGCCGCGCTTTCCGCCCGCGTCGCCACCGGTTTCCAGTTCACGCCGATCAATGCCGAGGGCCTGCGCCAGGCGCTGCGCCGTGTCTTCAAGGCCTATAACGAACCGAAAATCTGGGCACGCATCCAGAACCAAGGTATGAAGTCAGACGTTTCCTGGGAAAACAGCGCCGCGCGCTACGCTGACCTCTATTCCAGCCTTCTTTCGAGAGCCAACCTTTCCTGAAGAGCCAATCTTTCCTGAAGAGTATGAGCCGATGACCGTCAAGACCGTAACGACCACGCCTTACACCGATCAGAAGCCGGGCACCTCGGGCCTGCGCAAGAAGGTCCCCGTCTTCCAGCAGCCGAACTATGCGGAGAATTTCATCCAGGCGATCTTCGATTCGCTGGAAGGCTTTGCGGGCGAGACGCTGGTGATCGGCGGCGACGGGCGCTACTACAACCGTGAAGTCATCCAGCTCGCCATCAAGATGGCGGCCGCCAATGGTTTCGGCCGCGTGCTCGTCGGCCGCGGCGGCATTCTCTCGACCCCTGCCGCCTCCAACGTCATCCGCAAATACAAGGCCTTCGGCGGCATCGTGCTCTCCGCCAGCCACAATCCCGGCGGCCCGACGGAAGATTTCGGCATCAAATACAATATCGGCAATGGCGGCCCGGCGCCGGAAAAGATCACCGACGCGATCTTCGTCCGCACCAAGTCGATCGACAGCTACAAGATCGCCGACGTCGCCGACGTCAATCTCGACCATGAAGGCACGCAGGATGTCGACGGCATGACGGTCACCGTCATCGACCCGGTCGCCGACTATGCCGAGCTGATGGAGCAGCTTTTTGACTTCGCCGCCATCCGCGCGCTGCTGGCTGGCGGCTTCCGCGTCGTCTTCGATGCCATGAGCGCCGTCACCGGCCCTTACGCCAAGGAAATCCTCGAAAACCGCCTCGGCGCCACCAAGGGCTCCGTGCTGAACTTCATGCCGCTCCCCGATTTCGGCGGCCACCATCCGGACCCCAACCTCGTGCACGCCCGCGCGCTCTACGACACGATGATGGCCGACGACGCCCCGGACTTCGGCGCCGCCTCCGACGGCGACGGCGACCGCAACCTGATCATCGGCAAGGGTATCTTCGTCACCCCCTCCGACAGCCTCGCGCTGCTCGCCGCCAATGCCCATCTCGCCCCCGGCTATGCCGCGGGCCTTGCCGGCATCGCCCGCTCCATGCCGACATCGGGTGCCGCCGACCGCGTCGCCGAAAAGCTCGGCATCGGCATCTACGAGACACCGACCGGCTGGAAATTCTTCGGCAACCTGCTCGATGCGGGCCTTGCCACGATCTGCGGCGAGGAAAGCGCCGGCACCGGCTCCAACCATGTGCGCGAGAAGGATGGCCTCTGGGCCGTGCTGCTCTGGCTCAACATCCTCGCCGTGCGCAAGGAAAGCGTGCTCGACATCGTGAAGCAGCATTGGGCGACCTACGGCCGCAACTACTATTCCCGCCACGACTACGAGGAAGTCGACACCGACGCCGCAAACGGCCTCGTGGCGAACCTGCGCGACCAGCTCGCCACGCTGCCCGGCAAGAGCTTCGGCGCCCTCACCGTCGCGACGGCCGACGACTTTGCCTATAACGACCCGGTCGACCAGTCGGTGAGCAAGAACCAGGGCATCCGTATCCTCTTCGAGGGCGGCTCACGCGTGGTCTTCCGCCTCTCCGGCACCGGCACCTCGGGCGCGACGCTGCGCGTCTATATCGAGCGCTTCGAGCCCGATGCCGCGCGCCACGACGTCGAGACACAGCAGGCGCTTTCCGACCTTATCGCCGTCGCCGACGAGATCGCCGGCATTAAGGCCCGCACCGGCCGCGACGCGCCGACCGTGATCACCTGATATGACCACCGCCCCCTCCTTCGCACCGGGCGCAACGCTCTCCGGCGACGGCGTGGAGTTCGCGGTCTATTCGCACGATGCCGGCCGCGTCGAGCTCTGCCTGTTCGACACGGACGGCAACACGGAACTCGCCCGCCTCACCATGGGGCGGGATGAAAACGGCTTCCACCGCGTCTTCGTCGAGGGAGCAACCGCCGGCACGCGCTATGGCTTTCGCGCCGAAGGTGTCTATTCGCCCGATCACGGCCTGTGGTTCGATCCGGCAAAGCTGCTCGTCGATCCCTACGCCAAGGAACTCGACCGCCCCTTCGTGCATGACGGCCGGCTCACCGTCTTCGGCACGGACACGACGGACATCGTGCCGAAGGCGATCGTCACCCGCGACCGGCCGGTCACCGTAAAACCGCCGATCTTCCGCCCCGGCGGCTTCGTCTACGAGGTCGCCGTGCGCAGCTTCACCATGCTGCATCCGGATGTGCCGGAGGCGATGCGCGGCACGGTCGGCGCCCTCGCCCACCCCGCCGTTCTCAGCCATCTCAAGCGCCTCGGCGTCGATGCCGTCGAGCTGATGCCGATCACCGCCTGGATCGACGAGCGCCACCTGCCGCCGCTTGGCCTGTCCAATAGCTGGGGCTACAACCCGATCGCGCTCATGGCGCTCGACCCACGCCTCGTGCCCGGCGGCATGAAGGAACTCGCCGACACGGTCGCCGCGCTGCGTGCAGAAAATATCGGCGTCATCCTCGACCTCGTCTTCAACCATTCCGGCGAAAGCGACCGCCACGGCGCCACGCTCTCCATGCGCGGCCTCGACAACCTCACCTACTACCGCCATGTGCACGACCGCCCCGGCGACCTCATCAACGACACCGGCTGCGGCAACACCATCGCCGGGGAGCATCCGGTCGTGCGCCAGCTCGTTCTCGACAGCCTCCGCCATTTCGTCCGCCACGCCGGCGTCGACGGCTTCCGATTCGACCTCGCCACCATTCTCGGCCGCGAGGCGGACGGTTTTTCCGCCCGGTCCGCGCTTCTCTCCGAAATCTGTGCCGACCCGCTGCTGAAAGATCGCGTGCTGATCGCCGAGCCCTGGGATATCGGCCCCGGCGGCTACCAGCTCGGCAATTTCCCGGCACCCTTCCTCGAATGGAACGACCGCTACCGCGACGACACGCGCACCTTCTGGCGCGGCGACAGCCACCGGCTCGGCGCCTTCGTCACCGCCTTTGCCGGCTCCTCCCATATCTTCTCCCGCCACGGCGGCGAGGCGACACGCAGCGTCAACTTCCTCGCCGCTCATGACGGCTTCACGCTGATGGACCTCGTTTCCAACACGGTGAAGCACAACGAGGCGAACGGCGAAGACAACCGCGACGGCCACAACGAGAACCATTCCTGGAACAACGGCGCTGAGGGCGCGACGAACGACGGCGCGGTGCTCTCCGCCCGCCGTGCGGACGTGAAGGCGCTGCTCTCCAGCCTCTTCCTCTCGCGCGGCACCGTCATGCTGACGGCCGGCGACGAGGGCGGACGCAGCCAGCAGGGCAACAACAACGCCTATTGCCAGGACAATGCCATCACCTGGATGCGCTGGGACCAGCTGGACGAGGGCCTGATCGAACACACCAGCATGCTCTCGGCCATCCGCAAGCGTTTTCCGGCGCTCGGCGAAACGACCTTCTGGAGTGGTGCCGGCGATGTCGACTGGCGAACGCTCGCCGGCACGCCGATGACCGCCGGCGACTGGGAGACGCCGTTCGCCGGAACATTGCTTGCCATCCTCAAGACGCCCGACCTACAACAGCAGCGGATCGTCCATCTCGCGATCGCCATCAACCGGACGCACGGCGAGCAGGCGCTCGCCTTGCCACCACCGGAGGGGCGCGACTGGACGAGCCTGCTTTCCGCCAACCATCCCGCGATCGGCATGCTTCATTCACGCACCGTCGAGATTTTTGTCGAAAAGCACTGATCTTCATTACCCGGACAAACCGCCTCGCTAAAGCATGTCGCGCAAAAGTGTGCCGCGGTTTTGCGACAACGACATGCGAGACGCAAAAGCCGGGGCGCGAATCAAGCGGCGGGAAAGCCAAATGCCAGCACATATCCACCTGAAGGACATCGATGCCCTCGTCGGCACGGAGATCGGCCTGTCGCGCTGGTTCACCGTCGACCAGACCATGATCAACCGTTTCGCCGGGGCGACGGAAGACCATCAGTTCATCCACACCGATCCCGTGCGCGCGGCGGCGGAAACGCCCTTCGGCGGCACGATCGCGCACGGTTTCCTGACGCTCTCGCTGCTCTCCGCGATGAACTACGATTGCGTGCCGCGCATCATCGAGCAGACGATGGGCATCAATTACGGTTTCGAGAAAGTGCGTTTCATGACGCCGGTGAAAAGCGGCGCGCGGGTGCGCGGCCGTTTCATGCTGGCGGAAGCCCGCTTCCGCGGCGCCGGCATGGTGACGATCCGCTATGACGTGACCGTCGAGATCGAGGACGAGCGCAAGCCCGCGCTCACCGCCGACTGGATCACCATCATCCAGTTCGACCCGAAGGACCGGCCAGAGCATGTCTGAGGCCGGCACGCGCAGCGCGGTCACCCGGGCATCGTTCGATGACCAGGCAGCCGCCTGCGCCGCCCTCGGCTCGCCCTTCACAGCCCGCCTGTGCAGGCTTCTCGGCGCACGGTTCGATGAGGAAAATGCGATCGGCCGGCGCATCCTGTCCTGGCACGGGGACCCCTCCGGAAAACACGACGCCCTCGCCTTGCGCCTTGCCGGCGCGCTGCATGCGCTGGTCCTCGCCGGCACGAACCCCACGCTCGCCGCCTGTTATCCGCCCGCCGAGGTTTCGGACGATGCCCTGTGGGCGGCCTGCCGCAACGCCTTCGAAACCGACGAGGCCTTCCTTCTCGAACGGCTTCTGTCGCCACCACAAACCAATGAAATCCGGCGGTCCGGCGCCCTCCTCCCGGGTTTCCTGACGATCGCCGCCCTCTTCGGCAAGCCGCTCGTCCTGTCGGAAGTCGGCGCCAGCGCCGGCCTGAACCTGCAATGGGATCGCTACGCCTACCGGCTCGGTCAATCGAGCTGGGCGATCGAGAATTCCGATATCCTCATTGCGCCCGACTGGTCCGGCCCCGAGCCCGAAATGGCGAACATACAAGTAATCGACAGGGCAGGTTGCGATCTCCGGCCTGTCGACCCGGCCGATGCGCAGGAACGGCTGCGGCTCCTCTCCTATATCTGGGCCGACCAGGCGGACCGGATCGAGCGCACGGGCAAAAGCCTGGCCTTGGCCGCCGAAAGACCGCTTCCCGTCGAGCAGGCCGATGCCGTGGAATGGCTGGAGCGGCGGCTTTCGACGCCCTTTCCGGGCGCTGTCCACGTCGTCTACCACTCGATCGTCTGGCAATACCTGCCAGCCGAAAAGCGTGAGGCCGGCCGGCGCGTCCTCGAAGCCGCGGGTGCCAAAGCGACCGCGGATGCGCCGCTCGCTCACCTCCAGATGGAAGCCGACGACCAGCCGAAGGATGGCGCCGCACTGACGCTGCAGGTCTGGCCCTCGGGCCGCAAAGAGATGATCGGCCGCGCCGATTTTCACGGCCGATGGGTGCGCTGGTTCGGATGGCCGAAACCCTGAGAGCCACCGCTAGGCCTGGTTAGAGGCCCACGTCTTCCGCGCCTTCCGCCAGCAGGCCGAAGGCATAGGGCGAAAACGAGCGCCAGCATTCGACACGATAATCCTCTTCGCCCGTGCGCAACAGCACGATCTCGATCTTGCCGAGCACCGTGCGGGCAGCCGCACCGACCGGGAAGATCGCGTTGCCGAGATCGAGCGGGCAGGCGCTGGCGATTGCGCCGGCCGCCTGCGGGCCGGAGACGAGGACGGCGGTGTTGCGGTGGGAGACATCCGTCGCCGAATGCAGCACGCCGGAGCTTGCTGCCGCCGCCATCAGGTCCGCGCCGCTTTCGTCGATCAGCAACCACTCGTCTGGGCCGAGCCAGAGCGCGTGGCGGCCGTTGGCCGAGGCCGAGGTTTTCGGGCGCGTCGGCAGCGTCAGGCCGAAGGCGGCCGACAGCGCACCGAGCGCGTCGCTGCCGGCACGCAGCGACAGGCGGGTTGCGGGGGCGGCGGGCGTGACGCGCGCGCCGGCGGAGCCACCATGGCGGCCGGCGAGCGGCGCCTTGCGAAGTGCTTGATCAGCCATTGAGGCGTGCTCCTTCCTTGTCGATGAAGACCATGTCGCTGACCTCGACCGCGATGGTGCGGTCGGGCATCGGCACGTAGAGCGTCTGGCCGAGACGGGCCTGACCGCCGGCGACGAGCGCCATGGCGATCGACCGGCCGCAATTTTCCGACCAGTAGGACGAGGTCACGTGGCCGAGCATTTTCATCGGCTTGGGCTCGTTCGGATCGGCGACGATCTGCGCGCCCTCCTCCAGAACCACGTTCGGGTCCTTCGTCAGAAGGCCGACAAGCTGCTTGCGGCCCTCCTTCACGAGGTCCGGCCGCTTCAGGCCGCGGATGCCGACAAAGTCCGTCTTCTTCTTGGAGACGGCCCAACTGAGGCTGGCATCATGCGGCGTGACCGTGCCGTCCGTATCCTGGCCGACAATGATGTAGCCCTTTTCGGCGCGCAGGACGTGCATGGTCTCGGTGCCATAGGCGCAGGCGCCGAGCGGCTCTGCCCGTGCCCAGATCGCTTCCAGCACGGACTGGCCGTAATCGGCCGGCACGTTGACTTCGAAGCCGGCTTCACCGGTGAACGACATGCGGAACAGCCGGGTCGGCACGCCGCAGATCTTGCCCTCGCGCACGCTCATATGTGGAAAGGCCTCGTTGGAAATGTCGATGCCTTCGACAAGCGGCTCGATGATCTCACGCGCCTTCGGCCCCTGCACCGCGATGACCGCCCACTGTTCGGTGGTGGAGGTGAGCCAGACCTTGAGATGCGGGAATTCCGTCTGGAGATAATCTTCCATGTGGTTCATGACGCGCGGCGCACCGCCCGTCGTGGTGGTCACGTGGAAGCGATCCTCCGCCAGGCGACCCACGACGCCGTCGTCATAGACGAAGCCATCCTCGCGCAGCATGATGCCGTAGCGGCAGCGGCCAGGCTTCAGCGTGTCCCAGGCGTTGGTGTACATGAGGTTGAGGAACTCGGCCGCATCCGGGCCGACGACCTCGATCTTGCCGAGCGTCGAGGCATCGAAGACGCCGGCGGCGTTGCGCACCGTGCGGCACTCGCGGTTGACCGCGTCGTGCATCGTCTCGCCGGAGCGCGGATAGTACCAGGCACGCTTCCAGTTGCCGACGTCCTCGAAGACGGCGCCCTGCGCCTCCTCCCAGGCATGCAGCGGCGTCTTGCGCGCCGGATCGAACAGGTCGCCGCGCGAATGGCTGATCAGCGTGCCGAATGTCACCGGCGTATAGGGCGCGCGGAAGGTGGTGAGGCCGATCTTCGGGATCTCGCGATTCAGCACTTCCGACGCGATGGCCAGGCCATGGATGTTGGAGAGCTTGCCCTGGTCGGTCGCCATGCCGTTGGTGGTGAAGCGCTTGATGTGCTCGATCGAGTGCATGCCCTCGCGCACGGCAAGGCGGATGTCCTTGGCGCAGACGTCGTTCTGGAAGTCGACGAAGGCCTTGACGGTCGTATCGACGCCAGCCCCCTCGCCCGCGCCGGCCATGCCGCCGGTCCATTCGAAGGCGTTTTCGCCGCGAAGCTCGACCTTGCCGCCGCCCTCGTTGCCGGTGGCACGCGCCATCAGCTCGCCGGCCGCCAGCGCTTCCTCGATGGTCGCCTGAAGGCCGTCCGTGCCGTTGCACGAGCCGACGGAGAGGCAATCCTGCGCATAGGTGCCAGGCAGGAAGCGGCCGGAGGCGGCATCATAGGCGACCTTGCCGCGCGACTGCGAGAAGAGGTGCACGGAGGGCGTCCAGCCGGCGGACATCAGCAGCGCATCGACCGGGATGGCCCGGGCCGAGCCGCCGCCGTTGCGGGCGACCGAGATGGAGGAGACGCGGAGTTTCCCCTTGGTGTCCACCACCGAATGGCCGACGAGCACCTCGATGCCGAGCTTGCGGGCCTCGGCGAGGACGGCTTCGCCGGGCTTGTCGCGGTTGTCGACGATGGCGGCAATGGTGACGCCGGCGCGCTTCAGGTCGAAGGCGGCCTCATAGGCCGAATCGCTCGCCGTATAGACGCCGACCTTGCGGCCGACGGCGACGCCGAAATGGTTGAGATAGGTGCGCGCCGCCGACGCCAGCATGATGCCCGGCCGGTCATTGTTGGCGAACACCATATGGCGCTCGATCGAGCCGGTGGCGAGTATGACGCGCTTGGCGCGGACCTGCCACATGCGCTCGCGCGGCAGCTTCTTGTCGGGACGCGCGAGGTGATCGGTGACGCGTTCGACGAGCGCGACGAAGTTGTGGTTGTAGTAGCCGAAGGCCGTCGTGCGGGTGAGAACGGTGACGTTCTCCATTGCCTTGAGTTTAGCGGCCGTCGCCTGTGCCCAGGCATAGCCGCTCTGGCCGTCGATGGTGACGGACGTGTCGTAGTGCAGCGCACCGCCGACTTCCGGCTGCTCGTCACAGAGGATGACGCGGGCGCCGGTTTCCGCGGCCGCAAGCGCAGCGGACAGGCCGGCAACGCCGCCACCGGCGACCAGCACGTCGCAATAGGCGTAGCGGCTGGCATAGTGGTCCGGGTCCTCTTCCGTCGGGGCGACACCGAGGCCGGCAGCCTTGCGGATGAAGGGTTCATAGACCTTTTCCCAGGCGGCCTTCGGCCACATGAAGGTCTTGTAGTAAAAGCCGGCGGCGAAGAAGGGCGACAACAGGTTGTTGATGCCACCGATATCGAAGGACAGCGACGGCCAGCGGTTCTGCGATTCGACCTTCATGCCGTCGAAGACTTCCTGCACCGGCGCGCGCACGTTCGGCTGGCGGCGGGCGGCATCGCGGGAAACGTCGATCAGCGCATTCGGCTCTTCGGGGCCGGCCGAAAGAATGCCACGCGGGCGATGGTACTTGAAGGAGCGGCCGACGAGGTGCACGCCGTTGGCGAGCAGCGCGGAGGCAACCGTGTCACCCTCCAACGCCTGATAGGTCTTTCCGTCGAATGTGAAACGCGCCGTCCTGGCGGGCGTCAGGCGGCCCTGACCGGCAATGCGATTAGCACCGCTCATTTCGCGGTTCCTTCCGTGGCTTCATAGGTTTCGACGGTTTTCTCGGTGGCTGGCGCGTTGCCGGAAAGATCGGGTTTCGGCTCGCCGGCCTTGTAGCTCATGACGAACTTGTCGCTCACCGTGTCGCGCGCGGCATTGAAGAAGCGGCCGCAGCCATGGATATGGCGCCAGCGTTCGAAGATCAGGCCCTTCGGGTTGTCGCGCAGGAAGAAGAACTCCTGGAACTCCTCGTCGGTGATGTCGGCCATGTTGGTCGGCCGGGCGATGTGCGCGTCGCCACCGTGGCGGAATTCGAGCTCCGAGCGCTCTTCCTCGCAGTAGGGGCAGTAGATCAGCAGCATTGTTTCCTACCTGTTAAAGCTCTGGACCCGTCACGAACGTGCCAGGGTCCTGGTCGCAAAGTCGTCGGCCCATGGTGACGAAGGGGGCAAGCCGGTAAATCAGCTGCCGGGTATCGTCATAGGGGGCCAGAACGTCCGTCATTCCCAGATTGGCAATACTCATCGCAAAGAGGTCGACATCGATGTTGAAGGCGCGATTTGAGTCCGTTTCATCCGGAACGAAATAGATCGTCCGCTGGCCCAATATCCTTATGCAACTCAACATCCCGCTCTCGGCGACGAATGGCCATTCCTTCTCGCCCGCTGCCTTCTGGATCTTCTGAAACCGAAAATCTCCCGGTGTCGGGATGATATCGCCGACCGGCAAGACACCGGCCGTCATCAGAAATCCGGCGAGCAGCGCGCCGTTCATCAATGGGCGACCGCCGCCGCCGCTGCCTCGTCGATCAGGCGTCCAGTGCGGAAGCGGTCGAGCGTCAGGCCCGAAGCCAGCTTGTGCGGCTCACCCTTCGCGATGAGATGCGCGAAGAGATGCGCCGAACCCGGCGTCGCCTTGAAGCCGCCGGTGCCCCAGCCGCAATTGACGAAGAGGTTCTTCACCGGCGTGACGCCCTGGATAGCCGAGCGGTCCGGGGTGTTGTCGGTGATGCCACCCCACTGGCGCATCATCTTGACGCGGCGGAACATCGGGAAGAGTTCGCAGATGGCGTCGAGTGTATGCGTGATAATCTGGAGACCACCGGTCTGGGAGTAGGAGTTGTACTGGTCCGTACCGGCGCCGATGACGAGCTCGCCCTTGTCCGACTGCGAAATATAGGCATGCACCGTGTTGGACATGACCACGCAGGGGAAGATCGGCTTCATCGGCTCGGACACCAGCGCCTGAAGGGGCACGGAATGCAGCGGCAGCTTGACGTCGGCCATCGACAGAATGACCGAGTTGTGGCCGGACGCCGACACCGCGACCTTCTTGGCACCGATGAACCCCTTGGAAGTCTCCACGCCCGTCACGGCACCGTCCGGCCCGCGGCGAATACCCTTGACCTCGCAGTTCTGGATGACGTGCACGCCGCGATCGGACGCCGCACGGGCATAACCCCAGGCAACGGCGTCGTGGCGGGCTGTGCCGCCGCGGCGCTGGAGGGCAGCACCATTGATCGGGTAGCGGGCGCTCGCCGAGATATCGAGCGGCGGGCAGAATTCCTTCGCCTGCTGCGGCGTCAGCCATTCATTGTCGATGCCGTGCAGACGGTTGGCATGGATGTGCCGGCTGAAGGACTGCTTGTCGTGCACATTGTGCGACAGCATCATCACGCCGCGCGGCGAATACATGACGTTGTAGTTGAGATCCTGGCTCAAGCCTTCCCAGAGCTTCAGCGAGTGCTCGTAGATGTCCATGCTCTCGTCATAGAGATAGTTCGAGCGGATGATGGTGGTGTTGCGGCCGGTATTGCCGCCGCCGAGCCAGCCCTTCTCGATCACCGCGACATTGGTGATGCCGTGCTCCTTAGCGAGGTAATAGGCAGCACCCAGGCCATGGCCGCCGCCGCCGATGATGATCACATCATAGTCCTTGCGCGGCTCGGGCGAGGTCCATTGCGCCTCCCAACCCTTGTGGCCGCGCATCGCCTCGCGGGCGACGGCGAAAACCGAATATTTGCGCATCCCAAGTCCTCAACGTCTCGCCGGCATCGGCCGGCTGTTTCCTGCCCCGATAGAAAGCAAATCTTGCGCGCGGACGCCGTATCCTTTGCGACGCATTCGGGCGCACCTTGTACCACATGCGACATGAGCCCCGCCGAAGCTTTTTCCCGGCGTTTGTGAGGGCCACGCGCAAATATCCTTAACATCGCGGCGCGCAAGGCTGGACTTTCCCGTGGCGATCTGGTATCCGACGCGCCAATTGCCAGCCTGTTGGGCTGCGCGACCGCAATCTATTTGCCTGGCGACCTGTGCTCGCCCGGGCTTACAACGAACGAAGGAACGGGATTCTCGTGCAGGTACTTGTCCGCGACAACAACGTTGATCAGGCTCTCCGCGCTCTCAAGAAGAAGATGCAGCGCGAAGGTATTTTCCGTGAAATGAAGATGCGCGACTTTTATGAAAAGCCGTCGCAGAAGCGTGCGCGTGAGAAGGCTGAAGCCGTTCGTCGCGTCCGCAAGCTGGCCCGTAAGCGCGCCCAGCGCGAAGCCGGCGGCGTCAGCGCTCGTCCGAGCGCCCGTTAATCGGCCGTCATTTCGACGTTTTCGGATGCAAGACCGGGCGGGGGCGAACATTTCGCCGCCGCCTTTTTTGACGTGACCGGATGTTTTTTCACCATTGTGAAAGACTTCCCATGCAATTCCGGGCGCTTCCGCTACGCTCCTTCGCCGGAACTGCTTTCAAGGCGTAGCGTTTTTCTTCGCGCATGAGGCGCGGTAGAAGCCCACTTTGAGGATTCGCACTTGGACATGGATGCATCGACCGGGTTCCGGACTGACCGCATTTCTCTTTCGGCACCCCGCGCCGTCCACATTCGCCGCTCCCTGATGGCTGCCGTCGCCGCCACCTCGTTTGCCCTGCTTCTGACCGGCTGCCAGTCGACCACGTCCACCGACGTGCTGAAGGTCGAGCGCGCGCAGGGCTCGGAAGAGAACATCTCGTCGCTGTCGGCCGTCATCGCCGCCAACCCGCAGGATCCGGAAGCCTATAACGTGCGCGGTTCGGCCTATGGCCGCGCCGGCCAGCACCGCCGGGCGCTCGAAGACTTCAACCGTGCAATCGAACTCAACCCGCGCTTCTACCAGGCCTATGCCAACCGCGCGCTCGTGCAGCGCAGCCTCGGCGAGCAGGCGCAGGCGGCGGCCGACTACAACATGGCGCTGCAGCTCAACCCGAACTATGACGTCGCCTATATCGGCCGCGGCAATCTCTATCGCCAGGCCGGCCGTCTCGACGACGCGTTCAGCGACTTCAACCGCGCCATCCAGCTCGATACGACCGATCCGCGCGCCTATCACAATCGCGGCCTGATCTACCAGGCCCGTCGCCAGCACGATCCGGCGATCGAGGATTTCTCCAAGGCGATCTCGCTCTCGCCGAACTCCGCCGAACCCTATAACGGCCGCGGCATTTCCTATGCCGCGCAGGGCGACGACGACAACGCGTTCTCGGATTTCAACACGGCGATCAACCTCGACGGCAAACTCGCCGAATCCTGGGCGAACCAGGCGCTGATCTACGAGCGCCGCGGCGAGATGGCGCGCGCCGCCAAATCCTATTCGCACGCGCTGAAGCTCGACCCGAACTACACGCCGGCCAAGGACGGCCTCGCCCGCACCCGCGGCGCCGTCGCGACCGCGGCCAAGCAGCCGGCCTGATCCAGAAAACCATCGACAAACAAAAAGCCCGCGATCATCTCGCGGGCTTTTTGTTGATGGACCTCGCCTCACCCTCTACCGTCATCCTCGGCCTTGAGCCGAGGATCCACATCCGCGGCGTGCCGGTGAATGGATGCTCGGGTCAAGCCCGAGCATGACGAAGGAGTGGTGGTCTGGCTTTTCCGTTTCAGGCTTTTGCCAGGATCAGTGGTTCATCGCCTTGACGATGTCGTCCGTCATCTTCTTGGCGTCGCCGAGCAGCATCATCGTGCCGTCCTTGTAGAACAGAGTGTTGTCGATGCCGGCATAGCCGGAGCCAAGCGAGCGCTTGACGAAGAGGCAGGTCTTGGCCTTGTCCACGTCGAGGATCGGCATGCCGTAGATCGGCGACGATTTATCGTCGCGCGCCGCCGGGTTCGTCACGTCGTTGGCGCCGATGACATAGGCAACGTCGGCCTGGGCGAATTCCGAGTTGATGTCCTCAAGCTCGAACACTTCGTCATAGGGCACGTTCGCTTCGGCGAGCAGCACGTTCATGTGGCCGGGCATGCGGCCTGCGACCGGATGGATCGCGTATTTGACCTCGACACCGTTCTTCTTCAGCGCATCGGCAAGCTCGCGCACTGCATGCTGTGCCTGCGCCACCGCCATGCCGTAGCCCGGCACGATGATGACCTTGGAGGCATTCGCCATCAGGAAGGCCGCGTCGTCGGCAGAACCTTGCTTGACCGTGCGCTGCACGCCGTCGTCGCTGGCTGCCGCACCGCTATCGCCGCCGAAGCCACCGAGGATGACCGAGATGAACGAGCGGTTCATGCCCTTGCACATAATGTAGGACAGGATCGCACCGGAGGAGCCGACCAGCGCGCCGGTGATGATCAGCGCGAGGTTGCCGAGCGTGAAGCCGATGCCGGCTGCCGCCCAACCCGAATAGGAGTTGAGCATCGACACGACGACGGGCATGTCGGCGCCGCCGATCGGCACGATGAGCAGCACGCCGAGCGCCAGCGCCAGGATGACGATCAGCCAGAAGTCGAAATGGCTTTCCGACAGAGTCAGGCCGACGATGAAAAAGACGATCGCGGCGAGCAGCACGATGTTGATGACATGCCGGTAGGGCAGCATGATCGGCTTGCCGGACATGCGCCCGTCGAGCTTCAGGAAGGCGATGATCGAGCCGGTGAAGGTGATCGCGCCGATTGCGGCACCCAGCGCCATTTCGATGAGGGCTTGGCCGTGGATTTCGCCGACCTGGCCGAGGCCGAAGGAGACCGGCGAATAGAGCGCGGCCGCAGCCACCAGCACGGCGGCAAGACCGACCAGCGAGTGGAAGCCGGCGACGAGCTGCGGCATCGAGGTCATCGGGATCGAGCGGGCGATATAGGCGCCAGCACCGCCACCGATGGCCAGGCCAAGCACGATGAGCACCAGGCCGCCGAAGGACGGCGTTGCCAAGAGCAGCGTCGTGCCGATGGCGATGCCCATGCCGACCATGCCGAGCGTGTTGCCGCGGCGGCTCGTCGTCGGATGCGACAGGCCGCGCAGTGCCATGATGAAGAGTACCCCGGAGACGAGGTAGAGGAAGGCTGCGAAATTTGCGTTCATCGGGCCGGCCTCACTTCTCTTTTTTCTTGTACATCGCCAGCATGCGCTGGGTGACGAGGAAGCCGCCAAAGATGTTGACGGAGGCGAGGATCAGCGCGACGAAGCCGAAGCCGGTCGCCACACCCGAAAGCGAGATGCCGACGGCGAGAAGCGCGCCGACGACGATGACCGAGGAGATGGCGTTGGTGACGGCCATCAGCGGCGTGTGCAGCGCGGGCGTCACCGACCAGACGACATAATAGCCGACGAAGATCGACAGCACGAAGATCGCAAGGCGGAAGACGAAGGGGTCGATTGCCCCGCCCGACACACCATGCGCCGCAGCGGCGGCTGCATCCGGCAGATAGTCGGAGGCCGTGCGCACGGCTTCCACGGCGCGTTCCAGATCGGTGATCGCCTTGTCCAGAAGTTCGTTTGCCATCACTTGCCCTCCCCTAGCTGAACGGCGCCGCCGAAGTTCGGATGCACCACGGCGCCGCCGTGGCTCAGCATCGTCGCCTTGACGAGTTCATCCTCGACATTGACCGAGACCGATTTCTTCTCCTTGTCGACCATCGTTTCGAGGAAGGTCAGCAGGTTCTTGGCGTAGAGCGCGGAGGCGGAGGCGGCGATGCGGCCCGGCACGTTGAGATAGCCGATGACCTTGACGCCCTCGACCTCGGCGACCCTGCCGGCCTCGGAGCCTTCGATATTGCCGCCGCGTTCGACGGCGAGGTCGACGGCGATGGAGCCGTTGCGCATGGCCGACAGCATCTGGCGCGTCACGAGACGCGGCGCCGGGCGGCCGGGAATGAGCGCGGTGGTGATGATGATGTCCTGCTTGGCGATGTGGTCGGCAACGAGTGCCGCCTGCTTCGCCTGGTATTCGCGGGACATTTCCTTGGCATAACCGCCGGCGGTCTCGGCGGCCTTGAACTCATCATCCTCTACGGCGATGAATTTTGCGCCCAGCGAGGCGACCTGCTCCTTGGCGGCGGGACGAACGTCCGTCGCGGAAACGGCGGCACCGAGGCGGCGCGCGGTGGCGATCGCCTGGAGGCCGGCGACGCCGGCGCCCATGACGAAGACCTTGGCGGCCGGCACGGTGCCGGCGGCGGTCATCATCATCGGCATGGCGCGGTCGAATTCATGGGCGGCGTCGATGACCGCCTGGTAACCGGCAAGGTTTGCCTGCGAGGACAGGATGTCCATCGACTGGGCGCGCGTGATGCGCGGCATCAGTTCCATGGCAAAGGCGGTGAGACCGGCATTCGCCATCTCGGCGATGGCAGCTTCGTTGCCGTAGGGGTCCATGATGGCGATGACGATGGCGCCGGACTTGTAGCCGGCGATCTCCAACGAGGTCGGGCGACGCACCTTGAGGATGACATCCGCCGATTTCGCCTCTTCCGGCCCGACGATGCGGGCACCGGCGGCCTCGTAATCCGCATCCAGGATGCGGGACTTGAGGCCTGCACCGGCTTCCACCAGCACCTCCAGCCCCAAACCCTTCATTTTCTTGATCGTTTCAACGGAACCCGCAACGCGGCCTTCCGCCGGATCACTTTCCCTTGCCACAAAAATACACTGACTCAAACCGTGGTCCTCCCCCCGAGACTGGCCGTGTTGAAGCGCGACGCCGGATGGCGCCGCCACCAAACCGCAAATGCGGTTGTTCAGATCAACGCAGCAGGAAGAAGCCGGCGACGTTGAGGATGATGAACAGAAGCACCGCGCTGAAGAAACCAGCGCTGGTGAAGAAGCCGGCCGCCATGGCGATCAGCAGGGCGACGCAGAACAGCGTGCCGTACTTGGCTGCACCGATGAAGAAATTGTAGGTCTTCTCGTGCTCGGGATAATCCATCGGAGCGCCCATTTCGACCGGTCCGGAATGATGTTCAGCCATAGTCACCTTCTCCTAAGCAACCACGCCCGCGAGACGGAAAACTCCATCCGATGAGCGCTTAATACAGGCCGGAACCCGAAGTTCCGGCGATTCCCTCAGGCGCGACAAGCGCGCGTCTTTCAGGCCTTACACAATGGATCGGCAAAGCGCAACGGCATGGAAGGTGAGAGCGTTCGACCTGTAACGTTTCCGAAACAGAACGGGCCGGTTTCTTGCGAAACCGGCCCGGCATGCGACATCAAAACGCAAGTTATCCGGCGTAGGCACCGCCGGAAAGCTGGATCCGCTCGCCGCCGAAATGCGCGCGGCGGGCGGTCGGGCGCACGGTCAGCGGGCTGAACGGCAGGTCGTCGCCGCGGGCGAACATCATGCGGCGCTCATAGGGCTCGGACTTGAAGAAGGGGAAGCGCTGGTAGAGCGACGGCAGCGTCTCCTTGACGTTGGTCGCCAGCAGCATCAGGTCGATGATGAACTTGCCCTGGTTGCTCTTCGGCGAGGCGACGAAATCGGCATCGAAGACGCGCTTGTAGAAGGCCGCATGGGCAGGCTTGACCATCTGCACGCAGCGATCCGTCTGGAAATAATCCGTCGCCATCGTGGCGATACGCAGCGTCAGATACGGAATGGCCGGCATCTCGCTCCAGATTTCCGGGTCCGCCGCAAGGCGCACCGGGTCGATCAGCGACATGCCGGCGTCGAGGAAGGCGTTGATCTCGTCCGGGAAAACTTTGCCCGACGAGGTGACGCGATGGTCCGGCGTCACATGGTGCAGGCGCACCGTCGAGATCAGCCGCTCCTCGTAATAGATGCCGAAGACATAGGCATGGCTGTCGAAATCGGAATCGTCGATCAGAACCGACTGCTCGCCCAGATGCATCACGGCGCCGGCCTTGTAGGCCTTGTAGCGGATGCGGGCGACGTCTTCCATGTCCTCGCCCGTCTCGACGCGGCGGTACTCGATCTTGTCGAGCAGTCCCAGAAGCTTGTCCGAAAAGCGATTGGTCGCCGTCTCTACGCTGGCCATAGTCCCCGTATCCCCGATTGACAAACACCGGCAGCCACCGCGCTGCCTCACCTACAATCGCCGATATAAGACAATTTGTGTAAAATACCATTCATTAACCTTAATATATGGTTAACGCTAAATTTGAATAAGCTGATATAGCTTATCGACTTTGCACGTCAGGGGAAAAGGCGGCGGGAAGGATCAGGCGACGCGGCGGCCGCGACGGCGGGGTTCGCCGGGTTTGCGGGCGAGCGTCTCGTAGAGATCGCGCAGCGCATCGGGCGACATGGGCGCCGCGAAGACGTAACCTTGGACGAGATCGGCGCACTGGTACTTGTTGATAAGGGCGAGCTGCTCGCGCGTCTCCACCCCCTCCACCACGATCCGCAGCCCGAGTTCGCGCGACAGGTTCACCGTGCCGCGCAGGAGCTGGAAGCGGCGCGGGTCCTCGCCGATATTGCGCACGAAGGACCGGTCGATCTTGATGACGTCGAGCGGCAGCTGGTCGAGATAGCTGAGGCTCGAATAACCGGTGCCGAAATCGTCGATAGCGATGGTGATGCCGCGGGCGCGAAGCTCCTGCAGGATCGCCTGCACCTTGACCGGCTCCTCCATGAGGCAGCTTTCGGTGACTTCCAGGTGCAGCCGGTGCGGCGCAAGCCCCCCTGCCGCCAGCGCCTCGGCGACGAGGTCGATGATGCTGGTGCCGCGCAGGTCCTGCACGGAGAGATTGACCGAAACGCCCATATGCTCCGGCCAGGTCGCGCAATCAGCGCAGGCCCGCATGATCATGAAGCGCGTGATCTCGGAGACAATGCCCATCTCTTCGGCGATCTGGATGAAGACGTTCGGCGGCACCGGCCCCCGTTCCGGATGCGTCCAGCGCGACAGCGCCTCGCAGCATTCGATGCGCGAACCATCCGGCACGAACATCGGCTGGTAGGCGACGGACAGCGTGTTGGTGGCAAGCGCCTCGCGCAGGTCGTCCTTGAGCTTCTGGCGGTCGATGTAGCGCGCATCCATCTCCTGCTCGAAGACGGTGACGCTGCCCTTGGCGCGCGACTTGGTCTCGAACAGCGCGAGATCGGCGCGGATCTGCATTTCCTCCAGCCGGAAATCGCCGCTCGGCACCATCACGCAGCCGGCGCTGAAGGAAACGAGGAAGGTCATGCCATCGAACTCGTAGGTGCCGCCCAGCTGCTCATGGAAGCGGCGCATGCGCGCTTCGAGGTCGCGGCGGTTGCTTTCGTTCGGGAAGAACAGGATGAACTCGTCGCCCATCAGGTGGCCGGCGATCACCTTGTCGCCCGCAAGCCGGCGCAGGCGCTCGGCAATGGCACAGAGCAGCCGGTCGCCGGTGACGTGGCCTTTCATGTCGTTGACATGCTTGAAGTCGTCGATGTCGAGCACCATGAAGCCGACCATGCCGGGCTTCTTGCGATCGGCAAGCGCCTCCTGCACGAGATCGGAGAAATAGGTGCGGTTCGGCAGGCCGGTGAGGCTGTCGTAGCGCACCATGTGCAGGATCTTGTTTTCCGCCCGCACGCGCGCCGTCACGTCTTCGAAGATCAGTACGGCGCCGCCGTTCTCGCGCGGGGACGCGGTGAATTCGAGATAGAGACCGTCCGTCACCTGCACGAGCGCGCGGGACCGCTCGCCCTTCAGAAGCTCGTCGAGCTGGCGCAGGATCGCCCTGCTCTGGTCGGCATTCAGGAAGGTATTGCGCACGCCGAAACGCAGGACCACGTCGAGGTGACAATCCTTTAGGCGCTCCTGGTTGCCGAGATGCAGAAGCTCGCAGGCGCGACGATTGGCGACGAGAATGCGGTGGTCGGCATCGAGCATGAACAGGCCGTGCGGCATGTTGTTGAGCGCCGTGTCGAAACGATCGGCGATGATCGAAACCTCGCGCGTCGCCAGCACGTTCTTGTAGAGGAATTCGCGCACGCCGTTGGCCATCATGCGCGTCGTCATCACGAAGGGCAGGATGAGGACCGCCAGCACCGCGTGATAGAAATCCCCCAGACCGAGGAAGCCCACCACCATCGGGAAGCAGGCGGAGAAGGTCATGTAATCGACCGCCCGCTTCGAGCCGCAGTTGCGCCCGACGACGGAGACCATGGTGGCGAGCGTCACGGCGATCGTGGCGAGTTCCGCAAAACTGTCGCGGCTGAAGAGCAGGCTGTAGCCACAGGCAGTGCCGAGCGCCATCGTCGTGCCGACGGCGCCGAGATTGTACCAGTTCTCCCAATAGCGGATGCCGTCCATGTCGAGGGCGTCCTGGTCCACCCGGTCGAAGTGGCGCATGCCGACGGCGCGCAGCGACCAGATGAGCACGACAAGCCCGCTCCAGGCGAGGAAAAATGGATCGGCGGTTTTTGCGTATACGAAAGAGAATGTGATGACATGCGAAATCATGCCCACGAAAAGGGTCTGGCGGTTCCCGTACAGCGAGCTGACGAACGACAGGTAGACATCGGCCGGCAGTGTGTTTTGACCCTTATCCTTCATGGACTAGGCACTCCCTTGACGAGAGAGGGTTACCGGCCAAAATTTAATGAATGATTTCGGGAAATTACCCAATAACGAGGGTATAGTCCGACATAATTGCACGCAAGTTCAACCGGTGGAAGTGGTATTCAACCCAATATTGCAATATTGCCGGTTTTGGCCGGCAAAGTTCAACCTGGCATGAGTAAACGACGCAACTTCCTGACTCCACTGCGACACAGTATTGCGTGAAAGGGGAGTGAGAAAAACCTTTTGTACAATCGCTGTTTGCAAGCCTTTGGTTAACGACCTGTCGCTGTAAGACTATCAAATATCATCACGCAAGGACAGAGCCTCCAACCCGCCTACCGCCTGAAACAGCGCTTCCGTCGTCATTTCGCCCGAAAGGGGGAATTGACTGAGACGGGATTTGATAGCAAATCCTCATTTGGTATTTCTTTTTCCGGAGCCCATCATGTCGAAACCCGTCGTCGCCATTCCCGCCGATATCAGGGAAATCGAAGGCAACGTCTGGCAGGCCACCCCGAACCAGTATGTGCGCGCCGCCGTCAAGGGCGCGAATGTGACCGTGTTCCTCGTGCCGGCGCTCGAAGCCGACAACGATTTCGACGGTATCCTGGACCGGGTGGACGGGCTTCTGGTCAGCGGCTCGCGCACCAACGTGCACCCCTCGCTCTATGGCCGGGAAGCAACCGAGGCGGAAGGCCCCTATGATCCCGCGCGCGACGCGACGAGCCTGCCGCTCATCCGCCGGGCACTGGAGCGCGGCATTCCGCTGCTCGCCATCTGCCGCGGTATCCAGGAGCTGAACGTCGTGCTCGGCGGCACGCTCGCCAACGAGATCCAGGAACAGCCCGGCATGTGGGACCACCGCAAGCCGGACACGCCGGTGCTCGACGTCGCCTACGGCATCCGCCAGGCGGTCACCGTCAAGGAAGGAAGCTGCCTGGCCGCGGTCGTCGGCGCCGGCGAGGTGCAGGTGAACTCGCTGCACCGGCAGGCGATCTCCGAGATCGCCCCGCGCCTGGCCGTGGAAGCGGTCGCCGAAGATGGCACGATCGAAGCCGTCTCCGTCATCGGCGCCAAGGCCTTCGCGGTCGGCGTGCAGTGGCATCCGGAATATTGGGTCGGCTCCGACCAGCCATCGAACAGCCTGTTTGCCGCTTTCGGCGAGGCTGTGCGCGACTATGCGGCCGCCAAGCAGGGCGTTGCCCGGCCCGCCGAGGCCGACGTGCTGGCCTTCGGCTCGGTCAAGTCCGCCTGATCGCATCCTGCGACCAGAGAGCGAGCGCGGCGAGGCTGAAGGCCGCGCCGGTGACGCACACACCCGTCCAGCCGAAGCGCGCATAACTCGCCGTCGACGTGATCGCGCCGAGCGCGCTTCCGGCCGAATAGAACACCATGTAGCCGCCGACGAGGCGGCTTCGTGCTTCCGGGCGCCGGGCGAAGATCAGGCTCTGGTTGGTGACATGCACCGCCTGGACCGTGAAATCGAGAACCACGACACCCAGCGCGAAGACGACGAGCGAGCGGGGAAGAAACCCGATTGCCAGCCATGACAGGCAGAGCAGCGCCAGCGAAAACCCGGTCGTGCGCCCGGCAAAGCCCTGATCGGCGAGGCGCCCGGCGCTGCCCGCCGCAAGTGCCCCGGCCAGTCCCGCAAGCCCGAACAGGCCGATCTGCGTATGGGAGAGCGAAAAGGGCACGGCGCTGAGCGGCAGCACCATCGCCGTCCAGAGCGTGCTGAAGCTTGCGAAGATAAGGAAGGCGAGGCCTGCGCGCAGGCGTAGCACCGGCTCCTGCCAGAAGAGAAGCGGGATCGATTTCAGCACGGCTGCATAACGCTCGGAACTGCCGACGGGAATGTTGCGCGGCAGGACGCGGACGAGAAGCAGGCCGAGGACCAGCATGAGGCCCGCGGAGGAAAAATAGACCGCCCGCCAGCCCCCGACATCTGCCAGAACACCGGCCACGAACCGGGCGGCCAGGATGCCCACCACCACGCCGCTCGTCACCAGCCCCACAGCCTGCCCCCGCTCCGCCGGTCGCGCCAGAGTCGCGCTCAACGCCACCAGCACCTGCACCACGACGGCCAGCAAGCCCACCACGATCATGCCGGCAAACAGCGCGAAAACATTGGGCGCACTGCCGATGGCGGCCAGCGCGATGGCGGAAAACAGCGTCTGGGCGACGATGAGATTGCGGCGATCGACGAGATCGCCGAGCGGGACGATGATGACGAGGCCCGCCGCGTAGCCGACCTGCGTCAGCGCCACGACGAGGCCCACGGCGCCCGGCGATATGCCGAACGTCGCCGCGATCGTGTCGAGCAGCGGCTGCGCATAATAGATATTCGCGACGCTGGCGCCGCAGGTAAAGGCAAAGACCAGCAGCGTCCAGCGCGGCAGGGCCTGTTGGGTGGCGGTCGTCGCATCCATCATCGGTCTCCAGTCATCAAGTCCTATGATGAGACCACTTGCGGCAAACGCATTCCAGTTCTATTTTAAGACCAGTTTAATGTCAGGAAGCAGACGATGAAGCGCAAGAGTTTTCGCGAAGCGGAGTGCCCGGTCGCGCGCACGCTGGATGCGATCGGCGACTGGTGGTCGCTGCTGATCGTGCGCGACGCCTTCGATGGCATCCGGCGTTTTGGCGCGTTCCAGCAGAATCTCGGCATCGCCAAGGGCATGCTGAGCACGCGCCTGCGGGATCTCGTGGAAGCCGGTGTTCTCGACCTCGCGCCCGCCTCGGACGGCAGCGCCTACCAGGAATATGTGCTGACCGAGAAGGGCCGCGGCCTGTTTCTCGTCATCGTCGCGCTGCGGCAATGGGGGGAAGACCACCTCTATCGCGAGGGCGAACGGCGCTCCGTTCTGGTGGATGACGCGACGCGTTCGCCGGTCTCGCGGCTCAAGCTGCATGCGTCCGATGGACGACGGCTTGAGTGGGCGGATACGCGCCTGGTCTAGTCGGCCGAAATCATCGTGACCATGGCATCGGCGGGTTCGACCGCCTCATAGGCGAGCCCATCGCCATCGACCACCGTGAGGATCGCCTCGCCCCGCGCGTCGGCGACGACCACCGTGCCATCGCCATTGCTGATCCAGGTGCGCGCCGCCGAGAGGCCCGGCCAGACGGCCTCGCAATCGCCATTCGCTGTAAACCGTTCGCTGCGGCTGGAAATCCGGCTGCCGCGCTCGGCAAGGCAGGCGGTGTTCGCCACCACGTTGGAGATCGTATAGCTGTGGCCCGCGGTCTGTGCCGGAATGGAATTCGAGATCACCGGATCGATCGCCGGCGTCTCATGGCTGACCACGCTCCAGGCACCCAGCGACAAAACGCCGGCCGCGGCGGCAATCATCAGCGTCTTCATGGGGTCTCCTTTCGGCTCGTTCCGACGCACAAAGCATGCGCCCGCAAACTTGCCGAAAGGTTAATGAAGGCTTTCCAGACCCTACCCGGCTTTTCGCGTAAAGGGCGTTTCCGGCACCGGCGTCACCGCCGTTCCGCGCTCGAACCAGGTGAAAAGATTGTCCGCCACGAGATCGGCCATGGCATCGCGCGTCGCAACCGACGCCGAGGCGACATGCGGCAGCAGCGAGACGTTCGGCAGGTCGAGCAGCGCCTGCGGCACATGCGGTTCGTCATAGAACACATCGAGGCCGGCCGCCGCGATGACGCCGTCCTTCAGCGCCGCCGCAAGGGCCGCCTCGTCGACCGTCCAGCCACGCCCAACATTGATCAGCACGCCATTGGGGCCGAGCGCCTGCAGGATTTCCGCATCGATCGTGCGGTGCGTCTCCGGCGTCTTCGGCACGATGGCGATGAGGATATCGACCGCCCCGGCAAGCTCCGCCAGCGACGGGTAATAGGCATAGGGCACGCCCTCGCGCGGACGGCGCGTGTGGTAGGCGATATCGATGCCGAAACCCTTCAGCCGTTCGGCGATCGCCATGCCGATGCGCCCGAGGCCGTAGATGCCGGCCTTGCGGCCACGCAGGCTGAGCGGCGTCAGCGGAAAAGCGCCATCGCGCACCCAGCGCCCTTCGCGCAGCCAGCTTTCCGCCTGCGGGAAACGGCGCACGGTGTTGAGCAGCAGGCCGATCGCCGTGTCCGCGACCTCGTCGTTCAGCACATCCGGCGTATTGGTGACGACGATCCCGCGCGCGGCGGCCGCCGTCACATCGATCCCGTCATAACCGACACCGAAGCTCGCGATGATCTCCAGCCCCGGCAGATGTTCGATCAGCGCCGCACCACAGCCGCCGGAGACGGCGATGCCGGAAATGCTTGCGGCTTCCGAACGGGCCAGCAATGTCGGATCCGGCCGCTCGATGCGCACGACATCGAAGGCCTCCGTGATGCGATCGAGCACCC
This sequence comes from Shinella sp. BE166, assembly GCF_051201095.1. Lineage (NCBI taxonomy): Bacteria > Pseudomonadati > Pseudomonadota > Alphaproteobacteria > Hyphomicrobiales > Rhizobiaceae > Shinella > Shinella sp. BE166. The sequence continues at coordinate 367,921 of NZ_JBPEHL010000004.1, forward strand.
GATCGCGGATCGTGCCCGGCACGAGAATGCGTGTCTTGGCCGCCATGGCAAAACCTCCCTGCTGTCTGAAATGCCTCAGCCTTCCGGATGCGGCTTCAGCGGTCCGGTGGATTGCCGGATGCGCATTTCCGGCTTGATGAGATGGATGCCATCCGGCTCGTGGCTGCCCGAGAGCTTGTCGAGCAGCGCGCGTGCGGCGTTGCGCCCGACTTCGGACTGGCCGTTCCAGACGGTGGTGAGCGCGGGCGTGGCGATCGCCGCCTCTTCGAGGTCGTCATAACCGGTGACGGAGACGTCGCGGCCGGGCACGAGGCCGGCGCGCGCAATGCCGTTCATCAGGCCGATCGCCACGAGGTCGTTCCAGCAGACGGCCGCCGTCGGCTTCTGCGGCAGCGAGAGGAAATGCACCGCCGCCTCGAAGCCGCCCTGCTTGGTGCGGGGGCCGGGAATGCGAAGGCTCGGATCGACCTCGATATTCGCCTTGCGCAGCGCGTTGACATAACCCTGGTAGCGGTCGCGGCCGGTCGAGGTCTGGTCCGTGCCGCCCACCATGGCGATGGTACGATGGCCAAGGCCGATCAGGTGATTGGTGGCAAGCGAAATGCCATAGCTGTCGTCGCCGCGGAAGATCGGCACGTCCAAGCCTTCGATGGAACGGGCGATGAGGATCGCCGGCATGCCATTGTCCTCGGCAAGCTGGATATCCTCCGGCGGCGTGCCGATGGCCGGCGACATGATGACGCCATCACCGCCGAGCTGCAGCAGCGTCTCGACGAAATTGCGCTGCTTCTCGACCGAATCGTAATGGTTGGAGAGGATGAAGGTCTGCCGGTCGCGATCGAGCTCGCTTTCGATGGCCTTCAGGATTTCCGCGTAGAACGGGTTCATGATGTCGTGCACGACGACGCCGATGATGCCCGAGCGGGAGGTGCGAAGGCTCGCCGCGCGGCGATTGTAGATATAGCCGAGCGCGCGGGCCTGTTCCTTGATGCGATCCCGGGTCGAGGCCGCAACAAGCGGACTGTCCCTCAGCGCAAGCGATACCGTCGCCGTGGAAACGCCGAGCGTCTCCGCGATGGTGGAAAGCTTGATTTTCTGGGCCACGACCCCTCCCCAGACAATGCGTTTAAAACCGTTTATTTAAACAGTTTAAATGTCCTCGGCAACAGGCTTTTCGCCGTTGCGTGGGCCATCCGGCAGGTTGGCGTGGAGGTTCTCGTCCATGGTGCGCAGCAGCTTGAGCAGCTGGCGCACATCCTTTTCGCTCAGGCCTTCGGCCGCCTGCTCTTCGCTGAGCCGCCCGGCTTCGGTGATCGTTTCGACGGTGGCGCGGCCGGTTTCGGTGAGGTGCACGACGGTAAGCCTCCCGTCGGTCTCGTCGGGCCGGCGCTCCACGAAGCCCTGCGCCTCCAGCCGGCCGATCGTGCGCGTCATGGTCGGCGCCTTAACGCCGAGGCGAGTGGCGAGCGCACCGGCGGTCAGCCCCCCCTCCTCCGAAAGCGCGAGGATGACGCCGTCCTGACCGGCATAGAGGCCGGTCGCCAGAAGATTGCGCGACAGCACCGTACGCATGGAGCGGGCCGCATTGACGACCGCGCTAGCAAGGCCGGCACCCGTGACGTCGTCGTGTGGCTTCTTCTTCTTGCTCTTCTTCGCGTCCTTGCCGTCCTTGTGCTTCTTGCCCATCGATCGCCTCTCCCGAATGCTTCGCCGCCCTTGCGTCGCGGGCCTCGCCTTCATATGACTCAGGTTACAGGCGCGCGGCAAGTCAGGATCGGAGCGGAAGGAATGGCGCATCCCAAGATGCGATGGACCGAAAACGATCCAGACCTGCCGCTGGAAGCGCGCGCGGACTGGATTGCCGTCCTGCCGCTCGGCGCCCATGAGGGCCATGGCCCGCATTTGCCGCTCGAAACCGACACGCTGATCGCCGAGGGCGTCGCCGCGCGGCTGATGGCCGTGCTGCCGGCGCACCTGCCCGTCACCTTCCTTCCCGTCGAGCCGGTCGGCTATTCGCCCGAACATCTCGACGTGCCGGGCACGCGCTCGCTCGATTATACCGAGGCCATCGAGCGCTGGCTTGCGATAGCCGGGGACCTGCGCCCCTACGGCATCCGCAAGCTGGTGCTTCTCAATGCCCACGGCGGCAATTCGCCCCTGATGACGATCGTCGCGACCGAGGCGCGCATCCGCTTCGACATGCTCGTGGTGGCGACCGCCTGGACCCGCTTCGGCCAGCCGGACGGATGGATCACACCGGAAGACAAGGCGATCGACATCCATGGCGGCGACATCGAGACCTCGGTCATGCTCGCGCTTCATCCCGAAGTGGTCCATATGGAGAAGGCGGAGCGCTTCGGCTCGCGCCAGGCGGAATTCGCCGCCCGCTTCGCGCATCTGCGCGCCTACGGGCCGCATGCCTTCGGCTGGAAGATGTCCGACCTCAACCCCAAGGGCGTTGCGGGCGATGCCAGCGCGGCGACCGCGGAAAAGGGTGAGCGGCTGCTCATGCATGCGGTGCGCGGCCTCGTCGCCCTCCTCGAAGACGTCGCCGCCTTCGATGTGAAGACGCTGGACTAAAAAACGCTGTTTTGCATCCGGAATTGCGTAGCGACAAAGACCCGATCGCATTTGCGCTGGCCCGTTCGATCTCCTATATCAGACGCCAACCGGACGTCTCAGCCGTCCCCGCAATCGCTCGAGGTTCCCATGACCGAAACAGCCCTCCCGAAGCCCATTCCCGTCACCGTGCTCACCGGCTATCTCGGCGCCGGCAAGACGACGCTGCTCAACCGCATCCTCACCGGCAATCACGGCAAGCGATATGCCGTCATCGTCAACGAATTCGGCGAGATCGGCATCGACAACGACCTGATCGTCGAATCCGACGAGGAAATCTACGAGATGAACAACGGCTGCATCTGCTGCACCGTGCGCGGCGACCTGATCCGCGTCGTGGAAGGCCTGATGCGCCGCCCCGGCCGCTTCGACGCCATCATCGTCGAAACCACCGGCCTTGCCGATCCGGTGCCGGTCGCCCAGACCTTCTTCATGGACGACGACGTGCGCCAGAAGACCGAGCTCGACGCCGTCGTGGCCCTGGTCGATGCGAAGCACCTGCCGCTGCGCCTGAAGGACAGCCGCGAGGCGGAAGACCAGATCGCCTTCGCCGATGTCGTGCTGATCAACAAGACCGACCTTGTGAGCCCCGAAGAACTGGCGCGTATCGAGGCGACCGTTCGCGTCATCAACCCGTCCGCCCGCATCCACCGCACGACCCGCTCGGAAATCGACCTCACCAAGGTTCTCGACCAGGGCGCGTTCAACCTGGAGCGTGCGCTCGAAAACGATCCGCACTTCCTCGACCACGATGCGCCGGATCATGTCTGCGGCCCGGATTGCGGCCACGACCATCATCACCATGGTCACGACCACGATCACCACCACCACCATGATAACGACCATGACCACCATCACCACGACCACGGCGTCTCGCCGATCCATGACGTGACGGTGCAGTCGATCTCGCTGCGCGGCGGCGAGATGAACCCGGACCGCTTCTTCCCCTGGATCCAGAAGATCACCCAGACCGACGGCCCGAACATCCTGCGTCTCAAGGGCATCATCGCCTTTGCCGGTGATGACGAGCGTTACGTCGTGCAGGGCGTGCACATGATCGTCGAGGGCGACCACCAGCGCGCCTGGAAGGACGGCGAGAAGCGCGAAAGCCGCCTCGTCTTCATCGGCCGCGATCTTGATCGCGAAAAGATCGAACGGACCTTCAAGGCCTGCGAGACACAGGCATGACGCCGAAAAGTGTGAAACGGTTTTCGGACAACGTCATGCACGCGGAAAAGCCCCAATAATGCCGACTGTCGCTCCTCTTGACCTCGACGGCCACGTCGTCGCGGCCGCCTTTCTCGGTGATGTGCCGTTCTTCGCCTCCGCCTCCGGCGCCATTAACCGCCTCGACCATGGCCACAAGGTCACCGAGGCGCATGATGGCCTGCTCGCCTGCGTGCGCGACGAGGCAAACGACACGCTGATCACCGGCGGTGAAGACGGTAAGGTGCTGAGGATCGCCGCCGACGGCAGCGTGAGCCTTGTCGCAGAAGTGCCGCGCAAGTGGATTTCCATCGTCGCCGCCGGGCCGCAGGGCGCGGTCGGCTTCGCGGAGGGCCGCACGGCCCGCGTCCGGCTTGCGGACGGCACGATCAAGGAGTTCGTGGAGGCACGCTCCGTCGAGGGCGTGGCCTTCGCGCCGAAAGGGCTGCGCATCGGCCTGGCGCGCTACAATGGTGCGTCGCTGCACTGGGTGGCGATGGCCGCACAGCCCGTCGATCTCGAGTGGAAGGGCGCCCATACCGGCATTACCTTCTCGCCGGACGGCCGCTTCGTCGTCACCAGCATGCAGGAAAACGCGCTGCACGGCTGGAAGCTCGACTCGAAGCCTGGCGGCGACACCCGCCACATGCGCATGACCGGCTATCCGGCGAAGGTGAAGTCGCTCTCTTGGTCCGCCAAGGGCAAGTGGCTCGCCTCTTCCGGCGCGCCGGCCGCTATCGTCTGGCCTTTCTCCGCGAAAGACGGCCCGATGGGCAAGCCGCCGCTGGAACTCGGCACCCGCAGCGACGTGATGGTCACGGCCGTCGCCTGCCATCCGGCGGAAGAGGTCGTCGCGATTGGTTATTCGGATGGCATGGTGCTCGCCGCCCGTTTCGCCGACAGCCGCGAAGTGCTGCTGCGCCGCCCCGGCAAGGGCGCCATCACCTCGATCGCCTGGAGCAAGAGCGGCAAGCTCATCGCCTTCGCCAGCGAAGCCGGCGATTGCGGCGTCATCGACATCGCGGGATAACGGCATAAACCCGGAAGAGCGACGCTCTCCCGGGCCCACGGACCGCAAGGGTGGGGATGGTGCGGTCAGTGTTTGCGCTTCTTGCAGCCGCAATCGCTGCCGCCGAGAATGCCGAGCGTGTTGCCGTTGAGGATGCCCGACAGGGTGCCGTTGAGCACGCCGTTCAGGACCTTGTTGTTGTCGTTGTCGGTCAGGATATCGCCGAGCCCGACGCTCGGGGCGATGACGATGCCGCCCGTCTTGTTGCCGTTCAGAATGCCGACGCCGCCCAGAAGGCCGCCGGCGGACGCCTGGCTGGCGCCGGCAAATGCGAAGATGGTTGCGATGAGGATGGTGGTGCGGGTCTTGCTCATGTTCTCTCTCCTTCGGTTGAGTACCTTGGCGGTACGCAACTAAAGGTAATATAAGCGTCGATTTACTCAACCGGATTTCCCAATCGTAGCAAATAGTTAACCATAACATAGACAAGTTTAACGATCTGATACCAAACACAATCCATAGTAGATAGAATCGCAATATCAACGCGAAATCAATCATTGAGAGAAATTTTAACCATGCAACTCTAGGATTCTGTTCCATTAACAGACAGGAACGGGATCCGATGCGCTTCCTTCGTGGCTTTCTTTGTACGGCTCTGGCGCTTGCCGGATACAACCCCGCCTCCGCGGATTCAACCGTCGATTACAAGGTGGGCGGTGGCTGGACGTCGAATATTTTCCAGGACCCGAGCAACATTTCGGCCGCATTCGGCGAGGCGAAGCTCGGTTTGCGCGGCAGCCTGGCGCTGGAGGACTCCCATCTCGCCTATGCGTTGAGCGCCGGTGTGCGCCGCGTGCCAAAGTATCGTTTCGCCGACCAGCGCATCGCCGGCGTCGAACTCGGCTATAGCTACGACCTCAGCAAGACAGTGAAGCTGACATTGAAGGGCGGCGTCGAGCATCGGCGCACCGGCGACATCTTTCTTAACCTGCCCGGCGCGCTGATCGGTTACCGCAAGGTGGACGTCGTCGCCACCGCCAGCGCCGGGCTCACGGTCGACCGCTGGGGCGGCCGCAATCACCTGACCGCGACCGTCTCGAAGCTCGACCGCGGCAAGGCGCATTTCACGCTGCGCGGCCTGAAGCCGACCCAGCTCGAAGCGGGCTATACCCTGTTCGACGTATCCGGCGGCCATATCCGCCCACTCTTCGGCGGCGAGGTGGGCGCCACGCTGCAATATCGCGCAAGCCAGATCGCCAGCTCCGAACGCAGGGCCTTCGAGCGTTTTCCGGCCGAGACCCTGCGGGGATCGCTCGCCTATGGCCGTGTCTTCGGCAAGAGCATCACGCTGATGGCGGAAGCCGGCGTGGTCGGCGTGCAAAGCCCGCATCTCGGCAAGACCGTAGAACGCGCGCGGCCCTTCCTGAAGGGCGAGCTGACCTGGCAGCTCCCGCATCAGGCCGTGCTGAAGGCGAAAATTACGCGCGACATCCAGCTTGGCGATATCGACGATTCGCTCGGTGAAGACGTGCGCACGGTCGGCCTCTCGCTGGAAAAGGCGCTGACGGAAAAGCTGAAGCTCGCGCTCGCCTATGAGCAGGCCTATAGCGACTGGCTCTACTATGACTATCGCACGCGCACGAAATCGACCTCGGCGACGCTGAGCTATGCATTTTCCAAGAGCGCGACCGCCTCGCTGGAATACAGCCACCTCGTGCGCCGCGAAAACGACAAGGCCGCCGACTTCGAGGTCGACGGCCTTGCGGCACGGTTTTCGGGCTCGTTCTGACCGTTCACCACTCCAGCTCGACCTGGGGCCGGCCGTTCGAGGTTTTCTCGGTCGTCCGCCCCGTCTCATCGACGGTGCAGTTCACCCGCTGGCGGAAGGCGGAGAAGCTGTCGAAGGTCACCACGTCCACCGGCTCGTCGAAATGCAGCGTCATGCGGTAGCGGCCGGGCTGGCTGGTCAGGGCCTGCACGCCGAGGATTTCCGCATCGAAGGGCTGGCCGAGATAGTGCCCGCGCACGCGCGAGCCGAGCATCCACGGATTGAACGGCGGCCGGTTGCCGACGACGGCATGCAGCGTGTTCCAGTCGCGGAAGCCATATTGCGCGGCGATGAGTTCCAGTGCCCGGGAATGGGAAATCGCCTGGTCGTCTTCGGCAAAACGCGCACGCAGCCGCTTCGCCTGGTCTTTCAGGGCATCGAGGGATGGTAGGGGCGTCGATGTTGGACGCATGTCGGATCTCCAGTGTCTGCATGCGTCATTTCGGAGGGAGCCCGCATTGCCACCGGTTCGCATGCATGATGCTGGAAGACCGATCGTCATTCAGAGAGACTTCACCAAAGCTAACGCTCGCGGACGGCAGGGGCTCTCACCCTGCCCCGCACATAAGGCTTCGCGCGCCGCCTGTCAAATGGCGGGCTCTTGCATCGCCGGCTGAGGCGTGGGAGCAATCGCAACGGGAGGAACCACCATGACCCTCGTCACCCTGCTTGCCTTCGCCGCCGTCGCCTTCATCGGCATCGCGACGCCCGGCCCAACTGTCCTGCTCGCGCTCACCAACGGCTCGCGCTACGGCATCAGCCGTGCACTGCCCGGCATGGTCGGCGCCGTGCTGTCGGATTTCGTGCTGATCGGTGCCGTCGCACTCGGCCTCGGCGCGCTTCTTGCGGCGTCCGAATTCTGGTTCACCGTCGTCAAATGGCTGGGTGCGGCCTATCTTGCCTTCCTCGGCATCCAGATGCTGCGCTCCACCGGCACGCTCGGCCGCGCCCTCGACGACGCGCAGGCCGCCGGCCGCACGACAGCGCGGGCGATCTTCTCGAAAAGCCTGCTGGTCGCCGTCACCAATCCCAAGGGTTACCTGTTCTTCTCGGCCTTCCTGCCGCAGTTCATCGACCCGTCAGCCCCGCAGACGCAGCAATATGCCCTGCTCGCGCTGGTCTTCGCGGCCATCGATTTCGTCGTGATGTTCGGTTATGCAGCGCTCGGCTCGCAGGCCGTGCGCCTGCTCAAGACATCGGGTGCCGCCTGGCTCGACCGCATCTGCGGCGGTGCGCTGCTGGCGCTTGCCGGCTCGCTCGCCTTCTATCGGCGCGCCGCGAACTGATCAGCTCTCGGCCGTGCCGATGATCCTGGCCAGGAGATCATGCAGGTCGTCGCGGTAGCCGGAACGAGCGGAAGGGTCGCCCTCGTCGGATGTCATGGCGACCGTCAGGCCGAGGTCCGGCACGATATAAAGCATCTGGCCGCCGAAGCCCCAGGCATAATGCACCGTCTTGCCGCCGATGACCCGCTCGAACCAGCCGTAGCCATAGCCGTCGTTGGAAAAGCGCGAATTGGTGCGCGACTGCCAGGATTGGCGTATCCAGTCCTCCGGCACGAGCTGCGTGCCATCCGCCGTGCGCCCGCCATTGCGGTAAAGCTCGCCGAAGGCCAGCAGCGAGCGCGCGCTCATCGCCATCTGGTTGCCACCAAGATAGATGCCCTGCGGGTCGCGGTCCCAGGCGCCGATGCGGAACCCCTCGAGCGGGCCGAGCCAGTCGCGGGCAAGCGCCAGCGTCGACTTGCCGCCAACCTTCGTCAGGATCGCCGAGAGAAGATGCGTCGAGCCGGTGGAATAGAGCATCGCCCCGCCCGGCTCGTCGGCGAAGGGCATGGCGAGGGCCGCCCGCACCCAGTTGCGGCTGGCGACCCAGCGGCCGTAATTGCCGCCGGAGGTGCGCTCCAGCCCCGCCTGCATGGAGAGCAGGTTGCCGATGGTGATACGGTCGAGCCGCGGATCGCGCTCCGCCGGCAGATCCTTTGCGAGGATCGGCGCGATCGGCTGGTCGACGCCTTCGAGCAGACCCTTGGAGATGGCGATGCCGACGAGCGCCGAGATGATCGATTTTGACGCCGACTTGATGTTCGCGCTTTCGGCCGGCGTATGCCCGCCATAGCCGCGCTCGGCGACGATCTTGCCGTCGCGCGCAACGACGACCGCCTTGAGTTGTGACAGCGAGGCGGCCGCAGACAGCGTCTCGGCGATCGTCTGCGCCGGCTGAGCGATAACAGGCTCCTGCGCGCGGGCGCCGGCAAGCGGCAACGCCAGGGCAAGACCGATAATGAAAAGCTGCTTCCTCATAGGAAGGCAGATAGGCGACGGGCGGCGCGATTTCATGGCCGATGGCCGGGCTTCACGCAGTGTTGAAAACCCGTGTGCACCGGCCATGAACGGCGCGTTCCTCAGAAGCGGTAGGTTACGCCGGCGCCGACCAGCCAAGGATTGAGCTTCGCCTTGCCGGTCAGCGGCGTGCCATTGAGGTCGACCTTCCATTTCGGTTCGAGAAAGATCTTCTTCACGTCGAAGTTCATGCCCCAGTGGTCGTCCAGCATGTAATCGAAACCGACTTGCAAGGCGGCGCCGACCTTGTTCTCGATATCGAGCTTGGAAAAATCACCCGAGCCCGACTGGTTGTAGAAGAATGTATAGTTCACGCCCGCGCCGACATAGGGCTTGAAGGCACCGAAATCGGTAAAATGGTATTGCAGCGTCACCGTCGGCGGCAGCAGCCAGGCCTTGCCCACCTTGCCAAGCCCGGCGATCGAGCCGGCCGCATCGACATGCGCATAGGTCGTGCCGAGGATGAGTTCGGCAGCGATGTTGTCTGTGAAGAAATAGGAGATATCCAGTTCCGGAATGACCGTATCCGAATAGGAGAGGTCGGAACCCGCGATCCCGTTCACGGCGCCCGAGTCGTTCGTGATGACGCCGAGGCCGCGCACGCGGATCTGCCAAGGGCTTTGCGCCGCAAGGTCGATCGTCGCCTCCGGCGGCGCCATGCGCTCTTCGAGGTCCGCTGCAAAGGCCCCGTTGCCCACCAGCACGATGCCCGCGGCAAGCCCCATCCATTTCCCAATCATGTCGTCTCTCCTGATCGTCTTTGCGGAGCGACTATGGAGCCGGCGGAAGAGGCCCACCCTTGAGATGGATCAAACGGCGACGAGATCGGTGCAAAATTCGCACCGATCTTGACAATTTCACAATTAAAACAATGACAAGCGTCAAGTCCAGCCTGAACTCAGGCCGCCTTGCGCATCTCCGCGCCGGCCAGGCGGCGGCCGCTGGCGATGAGCATACCGGCAACGCCGTCAAGCCAGCCATCCTTCAGCTCCAGCGCCAGGAAACGCCGGCGCTCGAACGGGCCGGGCATGACGAGGTGCTGCGCCTTGTCGGCAAAGAAGCCGAAACGCTCGTAATATTCCGGATCGCCGACGAGCAGCACCGCGCCGTGGCCGCGGCCACGCGCCTCGGTGATGGCAGCCCGCATCAGCGCGCCGCCGATGCCCTTGCCCTCATGTTCGCAATCGACGGCGAGCGGGCCGAGCAGCAGCGCCGGCACGGCATTGCCTTCGGAATCGACGCCCGCCTCGACATTCCACAGGCGAACGGTGCCGATAACATGGCCATCCGGGTCGCGGGCAACGAGTGCCAGGCCTTCCGCAGCCACGCGGCCGCGGCGGATCTTTTCCGACGATTTGCGGAAACGCCCCTCGCCCATGACGCGGTCGAGCAAACGCTCGCGCGCGACGACGTCGCCGGCATTTTCCCGGTCGATGGTGAAGGCGGCATGCGCGAAGAACGCGCGGACAGAATCAAGAACAGTGGCCATCGTTGGGCCTCCCGCGCTCAAAACCGATTCAAACGGTATCCAAAATGAATTGTGAATTTGGCGCTCCCGCTCGAAACGGGAGCGCCGGTAGACTTAGATGACGTAGGCCTTGAGCGGCTCGAAGCCGTTGAAGGCGACGGCCGAGTAGGTCGTCGTATAGGCGCCGGTGCCCTCGATCAGAACCTCGTCGCCGATCGAAAGGGTGATCGGCAGCGGATACATGTTCTTCTCGTACATCACGTCGGCCGAATCGCAGGTCGGGCCGGCGAGCACGCAAGGCTCCATCTCGTCGGCATCGCGCGCGGTGCGGATCGGGTAGCGGATCGCCTCGTCCATGGTTTCGGCGAGACCGCCGAACTTGCCGATGTCGAGGAAGACCCAACGGTGGTTGTCGTTGTCGGACTTCTTCGAGACGAGAACGACTTCCGCCTTGATCACACCCGCATTGCCGACCATGCCGCGGCCCGGCTCGATGATGGTTTCCGGGATCTGGTTGCCGAAGTGCTTCTTCAGCGCACCGAAGATCGCCTTGCCATAGGCTTCGGCCGACGGAACGTCGCGAAGGTACTTCGTCGGGAAGCCGCCGCCCATGTTGACCATCTTGAGCTCGATGCCCTGCTTGGCAAGCTGCACGAAGACGCGCTTGGCATCGGCAAGGGCCGAATCCCAGGCATCGACCTTCGTCATCTGCGAACCGACATGGAACGACACGCCATAGGAGACGAGACCGTTCTGGTGGGCGTAGACGAGCACGTCGACGGCCATCTGCGGCACGCAGCCGAACTTGCGCGACAGCGGCCATTCGGCGCCTTCGCCATCCGTGAGCACGCGGCAAAACACGCGCGCACCGGGAGCGGCACGGCCGATCTTCTCGACTTCCTCATGGCTGTCGACGGCGAAGAGCGAAACGCCGAGCGCATGCGCCTTGGCAATGTCGCGTTCCTTCTTGATCGTGTTGCCGAAGGAGATGCGGCTCGGGGTGGCACCGGCGTCGAGCGCCATTTCGATTTCGGCGACGGACGCGCAATCGAAGTTTGAGCCCATGGAGGCAAGCAGGCGCAAAACTTCCGGCGCCGGGTTGGCCTTGACGGCATAATAGATCGAGCTGTCGGGCAGCGCGTGGCGGAAGGCCTTGAAATTGTCACGCACGACATCGAGGTCGACCACGAGGCACGGGCCGTCGGGACGTCGGGTGTTCAGGAAGTCGATAATACGTGCAGTTGCCATTTCGGTATTCCCCATATCCAGGTTGCTCCGGGAAGCCCGGAGGACAAAGGGCAGAATGCAAGCACGCTTTGGAACCAGCCGGTGGAGACCCCGGAACCAAACGTGCGCATCATGCGCGATCGGTGAATCGAAGCCCGCCTAGGCTTCAATTCGGCTTTGTCTGCCTTGGATTGGCGGGAAAACCCGACCGCACGTCCGGCAATGAAGGTGTGCCTCTTCAGTAACCCCGGCTGTTGGAAAGCCGGCAGACACCAGAAAGGCCCGCACCGTCGTTGCTTCAAGATGTCCTCGCTCTTCCGGTTGGCCGGAGAAACGACTGGAGGGGTTAATTCCAGGTACCTTACCGAGTTCCTCACCAAATCGAGGGTCGGCGGACACCCACAGGCACGTGCGACTTTGGGCAAGGGGGAGATAAGAAGAATCGCTGTCGTAATCAAGAGGTTTTTTGAAAGTCGCTATTGAAAATATTTTGACAGCCACGACATTCGCCGGACTGGTTTTCACAGAATGGTGATTACGCACCGGCCACCGTTTCGGCCGCAGCCGCGTGGGGACACATGGACACTCTGACCCGAATCCGGGCCTTCATCGACGTCGTCGACGCCGAAGGCTTTTCCGCAGCCTCGCGCAAGACCGGCAGGTCCAAGGCGCTGCTTTCGAAATATGTACGCGAACTGGAGGACGAACTGGGCACGCTCCTGCTCAACCGCACCACCCGCCAGTTCTCGATGACCGAGGCCGGCCACACCTATTACCGCACCGCCTCCGATATCCTGAAGGAGATCGACAACCTCGCCGATCTCGTGCGCGAGAAGAACACGGACCTGCGCGGCAAGCTGAAGGTTTCCGCACCGCGCACCTTCGTCGATGCCGATATCGGCCAGTCGATCATCGATTTCGGCAAAGAGCACCCGGAGCTCTCGCTGGAAATCGTCTCCGACGATCGCTTCGTCGATCTCGTCGAGGAGGGGTTCGACGTGGCGATCCGCATCACGCGGCTCGAAGACTCCGCCCTCATCGCGCGAAAACTCGGCGATTTCTTCCTGAAGATCTGCGTGAGCGAGGAATTCCTCGCCCAGGCCGGCCCGATCAACCATCCAAGCGACCTCGCCCGCCTGCCCTGCATCATCGACACCAATGGCAAGTCGCACAGCAACTGGCGCTTCATCGACGAGAAGGGTGCCGGCTTTTCCGTGCCGGTCGGCGGGAATATCGAGGTAAACAGCCCGACGGCGGCGGTGCGCGCGGCGGCAAGCGGGCTCGGCGTCGCGCAGGTGCCGGCCTTCATCGCCCGCCATTGCCTGGAAACCGGCAAGATCGTTTCGATTCTCGAAGATTACCTGCCGACCGACCGCGGCATCTACGCGATCTATCCGCACCGCCGCTACCTGCCGGCGAAGGTGCGCACCTTCGTCGATTTCCTGCACGCCTGGTTCCGTCGCAATCCCGGCATCGAGGCCTGATAAAGTCCCAATTCCGACCCATTTGCGTTACATTCAACCGGACGATTCTGAACGCCCGCGAGAGGACTGACACCCATGCGATTCCTCCCCCTCCTCCTTGCCGGCGCAGCGCTTGCCGCCCCGGCGGCGGCGCTCGCCCATCCGCACATCTTCGCGGAAGCCCGGCTGGAAGTGGTGGCGGGCGAGGACGGCACGGTCAGCGAGCTGCGCAATGTCTGGCGTTTCGACGAGATGTTTTCGGCGAGCGTCGTGATGGACTTCGACAAGAACAGCAATGCGGCGCTCGATCCGGACGAACTGGCCGACGTCGGCAAGACCGTTCTCGAATCGCTCGAAGAGTTCAGCTACTACACGACGATCACCGAGGACGGGAAAACCATCAAGGTCGGCAAGCCGGACGCGATCAACGTCGACTACAAGGACGGCCAGCTTCTGATGTTCTTCACGGTCAAGCCGGGCGAGACGATGCCGCTCAAGGGCAAGCTCACCTTCGGCGTCTACGACCCCACCATGTATGCCGCGATGGATTTCGCCTCGGATGACGATCTCGTGGCCGTCGGCGACAAGTTTTCCGCCTGCAAGCGCGCCGTCGTGCGGCCGGATGCGGACGAAGTGCTCGCCCAGAACCAGGACAGCCTGACCGAAGCCTTCTTCAACGACCCGGCCGGCACCGACATGTCGAAACTCTTCGCCACCCGTCTGGAGATGACATGCTGACCCGCGGACGCGCCCTCACGCTTCTCACCCTGACGCTCGCCATCGCCGCGGCGGCCAGCCTCGCCCACGCTGCGTCCCCGCTGGGCATCGGCTCGGCGGAGCCGGGCTTCAACACGACCGGCACCTTCGGCAGCCTGTTTGGCTGGATCAACGCGCAGCAGCAGGGTTTCTACCGGCTGATGACCGGCGCGCTGAAGGATATGCGCGAAAACCCGTGGGCCGCCTCGACGCTCGTGGCGCTCTCCTTCGGTTACGGCGTCTTCCATGCCGCCGGCCCCGGCCATGGCAAGGCGGTCATCTCCTCCTACATGCTGGCAAACGAGGTGGAGCTGAAGCGCGGCGTGCTGCTTTCCTTCCTCTCCTCGATCCTGCAAGGCGTGGTCGCTATCCTGCTCGTCGGTGCGGCCTTCCTGTTCCTGCGCGGCACGACCGTTTCGATGACCGACGCCACGCGCGCGCTCGAAACCGGCAGCTATGCGTTGATCACCCTCTTCGGCGCATGGCTGCTGTTCCGCAAGCTGCGCCCGGCCCAGCGCCGCGCCTCCGCGCTCGGCGCACAGGCCGTCGAGGTGCATGACCATCATCATCACGGCCACGATCACCACCATCATACCGGCGAAATCTGCTCGACCTGCGGCCATGCCCATGCGCCAGATCCGTCGCTCTTGAAGGGCGAGCGGTTCGCGCTGCGGGAAGCCTGGTCGGCCATCGTCGCCGTGGGGCTGCGCCCCTGCTCCGGCGCGCTCATCGTGCTGAGCTTCGCGCTGTTGAACGGCCTCTATCTCGGCGGCCTGCTCGCGGTCTTCGCCATGTCGATCGGCACGGCCATCACCGTCTCGACGCTTGCCACGCTTGCCGTCACCGCCAAGGGTGCGGCCGTGCGGTTCGCCGGCAACGGCTCCGCCGCCGTGCGCGTCGGCACCGCCATCGAGATCGGCGGCGCGGCCCTGGTAATGGTTCTGGGGCTATTGCTGCTTGGAGCCTCGCTCCAGGCCTAGTTTTCGTGGTTGCGCTGGTAGCGCGCACGCAGCCAGAACAGCAGGAAGAAGCCGAGCACGAGGAGCGTGCCGAAAATGCCCGCCAGCCAGGGCGAGACGCCGCCGAGCGCGATCATGATGCGCGGCAGGAAATAGAAGGCCACGCCCGTTCCCAGCAGGATGGCGAGCGCCGCGAGCACCGGCGACTTGGCCTTGCGCTCCCCGCTCATGCCGACAACCCGGCGCGGATATCTTCAAGCTTGCGCTTCTGCTGGCCGTCCGCATCGAAATTATCCGGCGAAAGCCAGGCGTCGAAGGCCTTGGCGACGATGGGCCATTCGCCATCGATGATCGAGAACCAGGCGGTGTCGCGGTTTTCGCGCTTCGACAGCATGTGCTGTCGGAAGACGCCTTCGAAGGTGAAGCCGAGGCGGGCGGCGGTGCGCTTGCTCGGCTCGTTGCGGTTGTCGCACTTCCACTCGTAGCGGCGATAGCCGAGATCCTCGAAGACGTGCTTGGCGAGCAGGTACTGCGCCTCGGTGGACAGCGGCGAGCGGGACATGGCGCCGCCATGCGCGATGCCGCCGATCTCGACGACGCCGTTCGCCGGGTCCGGCCGCATGTAGTGCGCCATGCCGACGACCGTGTCGTTCACCTTGTCGATGATGACCTCGCGCACCCAGCCGGACTTGAGCACGGCCTCGGACCAGGCGTCGAAACCTTCGATGCCGGTAAAATCGTCCTGCGCGAAATATTTCAGCAGCGGATTGATCGCCATGCCGCCGAAGGCATCCCACAGGGCCTGAAGGTGTTTTGCGCGATCATAGGGCTCGAGGCGCACGGTGCGGCCTTCGAGAGCCACGGGGGCCGGCGGCGGGCAGCCTTTCCAATCCTTGAGGTCGCGCATGAAAAATCCTCCTTCGGTCTTTGCCGAAGGGATAGAGCAGCGCGCGGGCGCACGCAATGTCGAAAGCAGGGAGCGGCGTTCGGCCGCTCCCCTCATGAACTTAGACGGTGGCGGCGGAAACCGTTGCTTCGATATGGTCGACCAGCGCATCCGGCAGGTTTAGGCGGCCGGCGAGCAGGTCGAGATAGCCGCGCTCGGCGCGCGACTTCGGCTCGATGGCGAGGCGCGAGGCGGTATAAAGCTCGACGCGCTGCTCTTCGGTCGTGGCGGCGGAAATGATCGCGTCGAGATCGACCGGGTTGGCAAGCTCCTCTTCAAGGAACTGCGCGGCATCGGCGCCGAGGCCCGAGACCTTCAGCTTGTCCATGATGCGGGCGCGCTCGGCCTCGTCGATATGGCCGTCGGCACGCGAGGCGGCGATCATGGCGCGTACGAGAATGAGAGCGAAATCGGTGCTGACGGCCTCGGGGTGGAAGCCGGAATCGCTCGGCGGGGGCAGCAGTTCAGGGGTCGTGCCCTGCGTCGTCTCGACGGGGTTCTGGCCGGCCTTGTAGTTCTTGTACGCCTGGTAGCCGAGGCCGGCGATGGCGGCGAGGCTGCCGAGCTTCAGCGCGGAGCCCGCCACCTGGCGGCCGGTGCCCGTGCCGAGAAGAACGCCGGCAATGGCGATCGAGGCGAGCGGATTGTCCTTGGCGAGCTGGGTGACCTGGCCGGCGCGATCGCGCACGGATCCGCCGGCGCCGGGCACCTGGGAACCGAGGAACTGGTCAAGCAACTTCTTGGCGTCAAACATAGGGCGTCTCCGTTTCGCTTGTTCTCTTGTCTTCGCAAGGGCCGACTGCAAGGCAAGATAGGAATGCGCGCGGAGGATTACAAACGCATAACGGGCGACCAAAGGCCACCCGCTTGCAAATCCGTTGAACTTGGGCCTCAGCCCTTGAGCGCTGCGGCTTCCGCGGCAAGCTTGGTAATGCCGGCCCAGTCGCCCTTGGCGACGAGGTCCTTCGGCGCGACCCAGGAGCCGCCGACGCAGATGACGTTCGGCAGCGAGAGATAGTCGCGGGCATTCGACAGCGAGATGCCACCTGTGGGGCAGAACAGCGTGCCGGCGAGCGGCGAGGCGAGCGACTTGAGATAGGCGGCACCACCCGCCTGTTCGGCCGGGAAGAACTTCAGCACCTGGTAGCCCTCTTCGCGAAGGCCCATGACTTCGCTTGCGGTCGCCGCACCCGGCAGCAGCGGGATGTCGGAATCGTGAGCCGCGTCGATCAGCTCCTGCGTCGTGCCGGGGCTGACGACGAACTGCGAGCCGGCTTCCACGGCCGCCTCGAACTGCGCGGCGTTGAGGATGGTGCCGGCACCGGCGACGGCACCCTCGACCTCGTTGGCAACCGCGCGGATCGCCTCCAGGGCGGCCGGCGTGCGCAGCGTGATCTCGATGGCCTTCAGCCCGCCGGCGACGAGCGCCCGCGCCAGCGGAACGGCCGTCTTGACGTCGTCGATGACCAGCACCGGCACCACCGGCTGCAGCTTCAGGACGGAAAGGAGCTTGGCGTTTTTCTCGCTCATGGCATGACCTTTTAAAACGATTGAATTTTGATCCGAATAGCGCGTCTGCGACGTCATGTCGAGCTTAAAGCAAGATTCATGGACTTGTCATGACACACTTATCGTGTAGTCTGCCCGTCGCCTTAAGCCTGTCTCAAACAGCGAAAGCGTGCCTATGGCAAAAGAGATCGAGCGGAAGTTCCTGGTGTCCGGTCAGCGTTGGCGCACCTTTGCAGATGAAGGCATCGCCATACGGCAGGCCTATATCGTTGCCCAGGAGGACCGGTCGCTTCGCGTCCGCATCTTTGGCGACGGGAAAGCCCGCATGACCCTCAAGATCGGCCACGCCGTGCTCGTCCGTGACGAGTACGAATATGACATCGACCGCGACGAGGCAGAGGACATGCTGCGCCATGCGATCGGCAACGTTATCGAGAAGGTGCGCTACAAGGTGCCGCACGCCGGTTATGTCTGGGAAGTCGACGTCTATGGCGGCGCCCATCATGGCCTGGTGATCGCCGAGGTCGAGCTCGCCTCGATCCACGACGACCCGGACCTGCCGAACTGGGTGGGCCGCGAGGTCACCGGTGAAAGCCAGTATTCCAACCAGTCGATGGCGCTCGGCGCCAGCAACGGCGCGAGCCTGCGCCAGCTCGCCTGAGCTGCAACAGAGCGCCGCATTGCCTGGAATGCGCCGAAGCTGTATGTGGCGGCGATGACAAACGAGATCTCCTCACCCGCTCCGGACAGCGGCTTCCTGGTTGCCGCGCTCTATCATTTCGTCTCGGTTCCGCGCTTTGCGGATCTGCGCGACCCCTTGCAGGCGCTCTGCGAGGAAAACGGCGTGCGCGGCACGCTGCTTCTCGCCCATGAAGGCATCAACGGCACGATCGCCGGCCCCCATGCCGGCATCCGCACGGTGCTGGCCTTCCTGCGCGGCCAGCCGGAATTTTCCCGTCTGGAGCACAAGGAGAGCTTTGCCGCCGACATGCCGTTCCTGCGCATGAAGGTGCGGCTCAAGAAGGAGATCGTCACCATGGGCGTCGAGGACATCGACCCCACGCGTTCCGTCGGCACCTATGTGGCGCCCGCGGACTGGAACGCGCTGATCGCCGATCCGGACACCATCGTCATCGACACGCGCAACGACTACGAGACGGCGATCGGCATGTTCAAGGGCGCGGTCGACCCGAACACCAAGACATTCCGCGAATTTCCCGACTGGGTACGCAACAATACCGGCCTGCACAACAAGCCGAAGATCGCCATGTACTGCACCGGCGGCATCCGCTGCGAGAAGGCGACGGCCTTCATGAAGGAGCAGGGCTTCGACGAGGTCTTTCACCTCAAGGGCGGCATCTTGAAATATCTCGAAGAGGTGCCGGCGGAGGAAAGCCTGTGGGAAGGCGCCTGCTTCGTCTTCGACGAGCGCGTCTCCGTGCTGCATGGGCTTGAGGAAGGCGAGCACAAGCTCTGCCGCGCCTGCCGCCATCCGCTGACCGCCGAGGACACCACCTCGGCGCTCTACGAGCCCGGCGTTTCCTGCCCGCATTGCCACGCCAGCCGCAGCGAGGAAGACCGCCTGCGCTTCCGCCAGCGGCAGAAGCAGATGGACCTCGCCAGGAAGCGCGGTGAACGCCACCTCGGCAAATAATCAGCCCGCGACGGCCTGCACGTCGGTCGGCGGCGTCAGCAATTCGCCGATCGCCTTCTCGCTCATCGGCCGCGCGAAAAAATAACCCTGAAGCTGGTCGCAGCCGCACAGATGCAGGAACGCGGCCTGTTCTGCGGTCTCAACGCCTTCCGCCGTCATCGGCATGTCGAAGGAAGCGGCGAGCGCCACCGTCGCCTGTAGCATCGCCCCACCCTTTGCCGATTGTTCGCCGGCGATGGTCAGCGAGCGGTCGATCTTCAGGCGATCGAAGCCGAAGCGGATGAGGTAGCCGATGCTGGAAAAGCCGGCGCCGAAATCATCGAGCGCAATGCGCACGCCGCCCGCTTTCAGCCGGTCCATGACAAGCTTGGCACGGCCGGGATTCTGGATGAAGTAGCCCTCGGTGATTTCCAGCGTGACGCGCGACGGCTCGATGCCGGTGGCCTCGATGATGCCAAGCGCCTGGTCCGGGAAATAGGGATTGCGAAACTGCGCCGGCGAGACGTTGATCGAAACGCCGATCTCCGGCCAGTTGCGCGCCGCCTCGCAAGCGCGGCGCAGCACCAGCGGCCCGAGCACATCGATGACGCCGGTCGCTTCCGCCAGCGGAATGAAGACATCCGGCGACACCGACACCGTGCCGCCGCGATACCAGCGGGCGAGCGCCTCGACGCCGCAGATCTCGCGCCCGCGCGCCTTGACGATCGGCTGGAACACCACGTCGATCTCGCCGCGCACGACAGCGGCGCGCAAGGCATCCTCCATCTCGCGCCGCTCGTCGCGATCGTCGTCCATCAGCGTTTCGTAGTGCATGGCGCGGCCGCGCCCGGCATGTTTTGCCCGGTACATGGCGACGTCGGCGCGGCGCAGCAGTTCCTCGCCCAAGACCACGCCCTTGCGCGAGACGGCAAGGCCGATGCTGGCGCCAACGACGGCCACGCGCTCGCCGATCGCGAAGGGTTCTGAGAAGAAATCGAGGATGGAGCGGGTGAGGCGCTCGGCCTCTCCGCCGTCGGCACTGTCGAGGAAAACGATGGCGAACTCGTCGCCGCCGATGCGGGCGAGCATGGCCTTCGCCGGCACGAGGCGGGACAGCCCGGCAGAAACCCCGCGGATCAGCCGGTCGCCGACCGCATGGCCGTAAAAATCGTTGACGTCCTTGAAGCCGTCGAGGTCGAGATAGAGCATCACCACGTCGCGCGCCTCGACGATCGCGCGCGCGTTCAGTTCGTCGAGGCCGAGATAGAGGCCGGTGCGGTTCCTGAGCCCGCTCAGCCGGTCGGTCAGGGCCTGGGTGCGCGCCGTGTTCTCATCGGCCTTGAGGCGGATCGCGAAAGCGGCGCCCGTCAGCACGAGCAGCGCGAAGAAGAAGATCACGCCGGCAAGCGCCAGCAGGACGAGCGGGCGCACCTGCGCATAGCTCTGGTCACCCGGCGAACTCGGCGTCCAGGAGAGGAAGCCCAGCGTCTTGCCGTCGGGATCGGTCAGGACCACGCCATTGTGCCCTTCCGGAGACCCCTCCTCCAGCATCAGGCCGGAAATGAGAAAGTTTTCGGCGATGCGCGCAATGCGCGCCGGCGTGAGATGCCGGATGATGAAGAGCGTGCGCAGCGCATCCGCCGGCGCCTTCACCGCATCGGAGACCGGGCGGATGGCCGAGACCGCCGCGACCGCCGGCCCGTCCGGCGTCTGCAGGAAGGCGCCCAGTTCTTCGCCCGGCTCCAGCCCGGCATGCAGGATCTTGCGGTGCATCTCCACGAAGGCTGCCCCGCCATAGGCGCGTGCATCCGCCTCGAAGGGCGCGCCGTCGCGGTAGGCGAGCATGGTGCCGCCCTTCTCGTCGATGATAAAAACCGTATCGAAAAGCGGCCCGCCTTCTGTCGCGAGCCCCATATTGGTGGTGAGCCAGGGCATGTCGGCCTTGCCGTAAACAGCCGTTACCGCATCGTCCCAAACCGAATAGTCGCGCACGGTGGTGACCATGGAACTGCGCATGGAGGAGAGCGCACCATACACCGTCTGGCGCGTGCGCTCCTGGTCGAGCTCATTCGCCCGGGTCGCGAGGAAACCGAGCGCCATCATGACGAGGATGGTGGCAAGGCTGACGACGACGGCGAACGACGCAAGCACGCCCAGGACGACCGCAAGTCGTCGGGCGCCGATCATGCCAGAAAGGTGGCGCGCAAGTCGCAGCATCGTCTTCTCCGACCAAGCTGCGATGATGCGGCAGAACCGTTATGAATCCTTTACGGTACAGGCGACAATGCGAGGGATAACAGCCTCAGGTCGTGCGGTGGTTGCCCTTCGGAAACTGGCCGGCAAGTGCTTCCGCCCACTCGAAATTGTCCATCAGGCTCCAGGCGAAATAACCGCGCATGGGATAGCCCTCGCCGATCAGGTCCGCGGTGATGCCGAGATGGTCGGCGATGTAGTCAAGGCGCGGCTGGTCGTCGATCACGCCGTCCTCGATGCCCATATTGTGGCAGGCGCCGTTTTCCGTGATGTAGCAGTCGGGCAGCGTGTAGTCCGCATTGAGCTTGCGGATGAGATCGCCGAGCGCGGGTGCAAAAACCTCCCAGCCGATATCGGTCTTGACGTCCACGACCGGCGGGGCCGGCACCGTGGCCGGGAACTCCGCGCCTTCGACCGGATCGTTGGAAACCCGCATCGGCGTATAATAGTTGAGACCCCACCAGTCGAGCTTCTGGCTGATCGTTTCCATGTCGCCCGGCTCCATTGCCGGCATGCGGTGGCCGAGCGCGGAGAGGAAGGATGCCGGATATTCGCCCTTGAAGACCGGACCGAAGAAGACGCCGTTGTGGAAATCGAAGGCGCGGGCGGCGGCCGCCTGATCCGCAGCATCGTCGCTGCCGGCATGGATGGAATGGGCGTTCAGCACGAGACCGACGGGAAGCGACGGCCGCTCGGAGCGTATGGCCGCGACGCCGAGGCCATGCGCCAGATTGGTGAAATGAAGAGCGTGCAGCGCCGCGTCCATGTTGCGCTCGCCGGGTGCATGGATGCCGTAGAGATGGCTGAGCCAGACGGAGCACCAGGGCTCGTTGAAGGTGGCCACCGCATCCAGCCGGTCGCCGAGCCGCGCGATAACGGTTTTTGCGTAGCGCTGGAAGGCATAGGCCGTCTGCCGCGCCGTCCAGCCGCCGTCGCCGGCCAGCATCAGCGGCAGGTCCCAGTGGTAGAGCGTCGCAAAAGCCTTGATGCCCCGCGCCTTCAGGCCGTCAACCAGGCGGTCGTAGAAATCCAGCCCCCTCTCGTTCACCGGCCCGGTGCCCTCCGGAATTATGCGCGGCCAGGCGATGGAGAACCGATAGGCCTCGACGCCGAGCGACTGAATGAGATCGAGATCTTCCTCCAGCCGGTTATAGTGGTCGCAGGCCAGGTCGCCATTGTGCCGTCCAAAAACCCGGCCCGGCATGTTGGAAAAAGCATCCCAGATCGACGGCTTGCGGCCATCGGTCTTCGTCGCCCCCTCGATCTGGAAGGCGGCCGTCGCAACGCCGAACACGAAATCGCCAGGAAAACGGCCCGCAAGGGTTTTGGGATCCATAATCATCATCTCTGAAATATCACTGGAAGGCTGTCCGCGAGCATACTGCAACGTTGCAGTATTGCCGTTATCGGTAAAAATCAATGGTCTTCATGCCATTCGCAACCGAATTTGCAACCGTCAATCCACCTCACCCGGGCGCGTACAAATCAGCCATTCCTTAAACGAAGGTTAGGACCTTGCCCTTTAAGGTACCTCAAGCTTGGGACGGAGACACTTACGTGGTACGGCGAATTCCAAAGCATCTTGTCCGCAAGGGCATGTTCGTGGAATCGGTGGAATGCCCAAACGCCGAGTTTTCGGACCGGCGGTTCCTCGTGCAGTCCGATGAGACCGTGCGCGCCATCCTTGCCACCTCCGCCGCCTATGCTTTGGTCAATCCGCAGAAGAGCACCGTCGACATCGACACGGCCACCGCCCTCTCGCCCGCACAAAAGCAGGCCGAGGAACGCAAGCTCACCACCGAGACGGTGGCGCAGTCCGCCCGGTCGCTCCGCGAGAGTTTCGCCGCCGCGCAAGCCGGCCAGCTCGAAATCGAGGCGCTCGGGCCGGTCGCCGACGATATTTCCGACCGCATCGACGCAGCGCCGGACATCTTTTTGAAGGTCACGCGGCTGAAGACCAAGGACGAAGGCACCTATGTGCATTCGCTGGCCGTCAGCGCGCTGATGATGCGGCTTGCCCGCCTGATGCATTATGAGGACGGCGCGGTGCGGGAGCTGGGCGTCGCCGGCCTGCTGCACGATGTCGGCAAGCTGATGGTGCCGAACGCCATCCTCAACAAGAAGGGCGGGCTCGATACGGACGAAAGACGCCTGGTGCGCGGCCATCCGGAAATCGGCTACCGCCTATTGAAGAAACAGGGCAACGTCTCCGACACCGTGCTCGATATCTGCCGCTACCATCACGAGATGCTCGACGGCAGCGGCTACCCGCTCGGCCTCAAAGCCGAGCAACTCAGCCCGGAAATCCGCCTCGCCACCGTCTGCGACGTCTTCGAGGCCCTGACCAGCACGCGCCCCTACAAGCGGCCGTGGACGACGCGCGACGCGCTGAACTGGATGTACGACCGCGGCCACCTGTTCGACAAGAAACTGGTGCTCCGCCTCGGCAGCATTTTTCCCTGACGGGAACACCGGCCGCCGCGATGGCGCGGCAGCCGGCGACTTTGCCTAGACCTTCACCCAGGCGCCGTTCTTCTTCGAGGACTGCACGCAGGCATCGACGAAGACCATGCCCTTGAGGCCATCGTCCACCGTCGGATAGACGACGGCGGGATCGAGCTTTGTGCCGTTGCGCTTGGCGTGGATGGCGCGCGCGGCTTCCGAATAAATGTTGGCGAAGCCTTCGAGATAGCCTTCCGGATGGCCGGAGGGCACGCGGCTCATGCGCGCGGCCGCAGCACCGGCGCCCGCACCGTTGCGGGTGATCAGGCGCTTCGGCTCGCCGAAGGGCGTGTACCAAAGGTAGTTCGGATCGGCCTGCACCCATTCGATGCCGCCTTTGGTGCCGTAGACGCGCACCTTCAGGCCGTTCTCGTGGCCGGGCGCGACCTGGCTGCACCAGAGCATGCCCTTGGCGGCCACACCGTCCTTTTCCTTGAAGCGCATCATGACATGGGCGTTGTCATCGAGCCGGCGGCCTGGCACGAAACTGTCGAGATCGGCGGAAAGCTCGGCAAGATCAAGGCCCGAGACGAAGCAGCCGAGATTGTAGGCATGGGTGCCGATATCGCCGGTGGAACCGCCGGCACCCGATTTCGTCGGGTCCGTGCGCCACGCGGCCTGCTTCTGGCCGCCCGATTCGATGTCTTCCGTCAGCCAGTCCTGCGGATATTCCATCTGCACGAGGCGGATCGTGCCGAGCTCGCCGTTGGCAATCATCTCGCGGGCCTGGCGGACCATCGGATAGCCGGTGTAATTGTGCGTCAGCACGAAGAGCGCGCCGCTCTCCTCCGCCAGCTTCTTCAGCTTGCGGGCGTCCGACAGCGTCGAGGTCAGCGGCTTGTCGCAGATGACGTGGATCCCGCGCTTCAGGAATTCCTTAGCCGCCTCGTAATGCACATGGTTCGGCGTGACGATCGCCACCGCCTCGATGCCGTTCTTCAGCTTCGCCTCGCGGATCGCCATTTCCTTGAAGCTGCCATAGCTGCGCGACGGATCGAGCCCAAGTTCGCGCGCCGACTGCAAGGCCTTTTCCGCTGAGGACGACAATGCGCCGGCGACAAGTTCATAATGATCGTCGAGCCGCGCGGCATAGCGGTGCACCGCGCCGATGAAGGCGCCGGAGCCGCCGCCGACCATGCCCAGCCGAATGCGGCTCTCCCGCGCTTCGCTTGCGCTTCCTTCGATTGCCATGGGTATTCCTCCTTAAAGTCCGAGCATACGGCGGTTGGCGGCCTCATCGGTGCCGGAATCGGCGAAATCGTCAAACGCCTTTTCCGTGACGCGGATGATATGCGCCTTGACGAATTCCGCACCCTCGCGCGCGCCGTCCTCCGGATGCTTCAGCGCGCATTCCCATTCGACCACGGCCCAGCCGGCAAAATCATTGGCCGCCATCTTGGAGAAGACCGCGCCGAAATCGACCTGTCCGTCGCCGAGCGAACGGAAGCGGCCGGCACGATTGACCCAGCCCTGGAAGCCGCCATAGACGCCCTGCCGGCCCGTCGGGTTGAACTCGGCATCCTTCACATGGAACATGCGGATGCGGTCCTTGTAGATGTCGATATTGTCGAGATAGTCGAGGCACTGCAGCACATAGTGCGACGGGTCGTAGAGCATGCAGGCGCGGGCATGGTTGCCGGTGCGCTCAAGGAACATCTCGTAGGTGATGCCGTCGTGCAGGTCCTCGCCCGGATGGATCTCGTAGCAGACGTCGACGCCGTTATCCTCGGCATGGTCGAGGATCGGCTTCCAGCGTTTCGCAAGCTCGTCGAAGGCGGTCTCGACGAGGCCGGCCGGCCGCTGCGGCCACGGATAGACGAAGGGCCAGGCGAGCGCGCCGGAAAAGCTTGCCATGGCATCGAGGCCGAGGTGCTTGGAGGCGGTCAACGCCATCTTCACCTGCTCCACCGCCCAGGCCTGGCGCGCCTTCGGATTGCCGCGCACTTCGGGTGCCGCAAAACCGTCGAAGGCTTCGTCATAGGCGGGATGGACCGCGACGAGCTGACCCTGGAGATGGGTGGAAAGCTCGGTCACCTCGACGCCGTTTTCGCGCGCCTTGCCGGCAAATTCGTCGCAATAGGCCTTGGATTCCGCGGCCTTCTTCAGGTCGATAAGGCGCGCATCCCAGGTCGGGACCTGCACGCCCTCGTAGCCGATATCGGCGGCCCATTTGGTGATCGAGTCCCAGGAATTGAACGGTGCGGCATCGCCGGCAAACTGCGCGAGAAACAGGGCCGGGCCCTTGATCGTCTTCATCGGTGACTTCCTCCCATGGACCTGACCGCACCGGGCGGCCAGTCGAAGATATTTTTGCGGTACGTACCGCAACGTGCGGAAAGCTATCGGCCTTTGACGGGTCGGGCAATGCTGAAATCACCGTCGCGCGGCAAAAAGCGCTTGTGACATTGGGGCTGGTAACACTCCACCTCTCCCCCGTCATCCTCGGGCTCGACCCGAGGATCCATCGGCCTTTGCTGGAGAGTGGATCCTCGGGTCAAGCCCGAGGGTGACGTCGAGAATGGAGCGTGGGCTTGCAACCAGCAAAATAAACCGCCCGGGTCATCATGTCCCGGGCGGCTCGATTGCTGTCAGATCAGAACGGGGAATCCGGGAAGTAGAAGTCCTTCGCGTTCTCCTTGGTCACCAGCGTCGCGTCGATCGTGTAGACGCCGCGCACCGGAACCTGACCGTAGAAGTTGGCGACGGTCATCTCGAGCGCCGTGCCCACCATTGCCGGCGGATAGAGCACGTCGACCGGGATCATCTTGTCGCCATCCATGACCTTCTTGATCATGTCCTTCGAACCGGCACCGGCGATGACATACTGGATGTCCGTGCGGCCGGCCTGCTCGATGGCCTGGAGCACGCCGACGGCCATGTCGTCGTCCTGGCACCATACGACGTCGATCTTCTGGTACTTGGTCAGGTAGTCCTGCATGACCTTGAAGGCGTCGTCGCGGTTCCAGTTGCCGTACTGGCGGTCGAGAATCTTGACGCCCGAACCTTCGATGCCCTTGTCGAAACCGTCTTGGCGCTCCTGGTCGATCGGGATCGCCATGCCGCGGATGACGACGACTTCGGCTTCCGGCGTCGTGGTCTTTATATATTCGCCGGCCGTCTGGCCGAGTGCGAAGTTGTTGCCGGCGACGTAGAGGTCACGCACGGAATTGTCGTTGGTGCTCGGCGCACGGTCGACGAGGGCGACGAACGTGCCCTTGCTCTTCACTTCCTTGATGGCGTTGACCAGCGGATCCGGATCGGTCGGCAGGATGACGAGCGCGTCGATGCCCTGCGTTTCGAGGTCCTGCACGGCATTCGCCTGGCTTGCCGGATCCGGCGAGGTCTTGACGATGACGTTGAGGCCCGGATTGCGCTCCATGAGGAGCTTGGCGACGCGTTCGGCATGGAAGACGACGCCGGACGTCCAGCCGTGGTCGGCGGCCGGGATCGAAACGCCGATCGTTACCTTCTTCTCTTCCTGTGCGTGGACGACGCCGGCCACCAGCGCCATCGCGGCAACCGTCAGGCCCAATAGTTTCTTGCGCATGAGTTTCCTCCCAAATGCAGGTCTTTACTTCGCGGCCGGGCGACCTGTGGACCCGGCTAGAGGTTTACGACTTCCGCACCAGCGAGCGCTGGACGAGCATCGCAATGATGATGATCGCGCCCTGGATGGCCCCGATCAGATATTCGCTGATGAAGTTGGAGAGCAGCATGATGTTGCCGACCAGTTCGAGAATGAAGGCGCCGCAGATCGTGCCCCAGACGCGCCCGGCCCCGCCCTTCAGCGCCGTGCCGCCGACGACGACCGCGGTGATCGCCTGCAATTCCCACAGGATGCCGGTGGTGGCCGAGGTGGAACCCAGGCGCGGCACGTAGAGCAGCACGGCGATCGCCACGCAGAGCCCCTGGATGACGAAGGCGATGGTGCGCACGCGGTTGACCGGAATGCCGGAATAGCGCGCGACGTCGCTGTTCGAACCGACCGCCACCACATGGCGGCCGTAGCGCGTGCGGTAGAGAATGAAGGCCGCGACGGCCGTGACGGCGAGGATGACGACGATCGGCACCGGCACGCCCAGGATGTAGCCGAAATAGGCCGGGCGATAGAGCGCCTGCAATTCCGGCTCGCGCAGCGTGATCGCGCCGCCCTGCGACAGCCAGGTGGTCAGTCCGCGATAGATGCCCATCGTGCCGAGCGTGGCGATGAAGGGCTCGATCCGGCCGACGGTGGTGATGAGGCCGTTCGCCAGACCACAGGCGCCGCCGATGACCATGGTCAGCACGACCGCGGCCGCCAGCATGAGGCCCGGATCGGCGATCGCGCCGGAATTCATGAAGATGATCATGATCGAGGCGACGAAGGCCACCATGGAGCCGACCGAAAGATCGAGGTCGCCCGACGAGATGACGAAGGTGGCGCCCACCGCGATGATCGCGATAAAGGCGCTGCGCGTCGCGACATTCGCCAGGTTATTGATGCCGATGAAGTTGGGATTGACCAGCGCGCCGACGATCAAAAGCAGCGCCAGCGCCGCAAAGGGCGCGACGGCCCTCAGATCGATATCCCGCCAGCTACGGCCCCTGCTCTTCGTTTCGACCGCGTCTTCGCCTGCCGTCATGTTCGTCCCCGACGTAATTTGTTGTTTGATGCTGCCCGGCCGATGGCTCAGGCGGCGGCCTTCTTCTTCAACCCTGCCGAATAGCGCATGATCTCCTGTTCGGAGATTTCCTCGCCTTCGAGAATGCCGACGATCCGCCCTTCCCGCATCACGGCGACGCGCGTGCAGAGCCCGATGATCTCCGGCATCTCGGAGGAGACGACGATGATCGACTTGCCATCGCGGGCGAGTGCGGAAATGAAGTGGTAGATCTGCTGCTTGGTGCCGACATCGATGCCGCGTGTCGGCTCGTCGATGATGATGATGTCCGGCTCGGTCTCCATGACCTTGGCGAGCAGCAGCTTCTGCTGGTTGCCGCCCGACATGCGCCCGGCAACGACCCGGCCGTCGCGCACGCGGATATCGAAGCGCCGGCGCGCGCGCTCCAGTGCCTCCGCCTCGCTCTTCGGGTTGAGATAGCCATAGCGGCCATGCCGATCGAGCGATTGCAGCGTCAGGTTCGCGGTCATGCGGGAGTTGAGCAGCAGGCCCTTGTGCTTGCGGTCCTTGGTCATATAGGCGATGCCGACGCGGTTGGCGGCATGCACGTCCCCGCCAGGCACGCTCTCGCCGCGCACCAGAACCTCGCCGGAAAGGCGCGAGCGGAGCCCCGCCACCGCCTCCATCAGCTCCGTGCGGCCGGAGCCGATCAACCCGGAAAAGCCGAGGATCTCGCCTTTGCGCACCTCGAAGCTCGCATCCTTGACGTAATGCGTCGTGAGCCCCTCGACGGAGAGCGTCACCTCCTCGTCGATGCTCGGCTCCTGCTTGGACGGGTAGAGGCTGGAAAGCTCGCGGCCGACCATGAGCTGTGCAATCGACTCGCCGTCGAGAATGCTGGTCGGAGCCGTCTTGATCCATTGCCCGTCGCGCAGCACCGTCACGCGGTCGGTGAGTTCCATCACCTCGTCGAGCTTGTGCGAGACGAAGACGAAGGAGGTGCCTTTTTCCCGCAGCTTGCGCACCTGGCGGAACAGGTAATTGGTCTCCTCGCGGGAGAGAACGGCGGTCGGCTCGTCCATGAAGATGATGCGCGCATCGCGGCTGATCGCCTTGGCGATCTCCACCATCTGCTTGTCGGCGATCGACAGCGAACTGATCAGCGCATTCTCATCGACATGCGAGCCGAGCTGGTCGAGCACGCGACGCGTCTCGCCGCGCATGAACTTTCGGTCGAGCATGCCGTAGCGCGTCACCTCGCGGCCGAGGAACAGGCTCTCGGTCACGGTCAGGTGTTCGGCGAGGTTGAATTCCTGATGGATGATGACGATGCCGAGCGATTCCGCCTGCCCGTTCGGCGGCAGTTTCACCGGCTGGCCATCGAGAAGGATTTCACCGGAGGTCGGCTGCTCGAAGCCGGACAGAATCTTGACGAGCGTCGATTTACCGGCGCCGTTCTCGCCCATCAGGGCATGGATTTCGCCGGCGCGAAGCTCGAAATTGACGCTGAAAAGCACCTGCACGCCGCTGAAAGACTTGCTGATGCGGCGCGCGGAAAGAACGACGGGAGCCCCGTCGGCAGCGTCCGGATTCATGATTTCCTCCCTGCGGCTCCTCGACCGCTTGAGCCATGATGTAAACCTTTACATGATCTATGTAAAGGTTTACATCACTGGATATCCGCAATTTTCACCAAGCGCCGTTTGACCCTCAGACAAGTCTGTGTAGTGTCGCCGCAACGCGAGCCGAGTGAGAAAATAGAGTGTCATCTTCCAGCCCCGCCACGATCGAAGATGTCGCGCGGATCGCGCAAGTCTCGATCGCGACCGTTTCCCGGGCGATCCACACGCCGGAAAAGGTGGCGAACTCGACGCGGCTGAAGGTCAACCAGGCCATCGCCATCACCGGCTATACGACGAACGCCATGGCGCGCAGCCTGCGCCTCGGCCGCTCGAACATGATTCTCGTCGTGGCGCCCGATATCGGCGACCCGAATTTCTCCAACATTCTTGTGGGCCTGGAAAACGAGGCACGCTCGCACGGCTACGGCATCCTCATCGGCCATACCCACAACGACCCGCAGCGCGGGCTCGAATATCTGAAATTCCTGAATTCAAACCAGGCGGCCGGGCTGATCCTGTTCACCGGCATCCTGCCCTTCGGCCACCAGTCCATGACGGCCCGCCTGCCGCCGAGCGTCGGCGTCTTCGAGCCCGTCTACAATGGCGGTATCCCCTATGTCGGCGTCGACGATATCGAAGGCGCGCGCAAGGCGGTCGATCTGCTGGTCGCCGAGGGACACCGCAAGATCGCCTTCATCGGCGATTCGCGCACGCGCCTCGCCTATAGCCGCCGCCGCCAGGGCTACGATGCCGGGCTCGATGCCGCCGGCGTGCCGCCCGGCGAGCGCACCATCCTGGAGGGCGACGGGACGATCGAAAGTGGGCGCCTTGCGCTCGAACAGCTCTTCATGCGCGATACGCTGCCCACCGCCTTCATGTGCGTCAACGACCAGACGGCGATCGGCGTGATGATCGGGCTTGGTGCTCGCGGCTATGACATTCCCGGCGATTTTTCGGTCACCGGCTTCGACGATGTGCCGCAGGCGACCTTCATGACGCCCTCCCTCACCACCATCCGCCAACCCCGCACCGCCATCGGCAAAAGCGCCATGGCGCTGCTGCTGGAACTGCTTTCCGGCAGCGAGCCGCCGGAAACCGAGATCCTGCTGCGGCCGGACCTGATCGTGCGGAACTCGGTGACAGCGCCATCGCGGCGGTTTCAGAAGCGGTAGGCCTATCCCCCTCTGTCCTGCCGGACATCTCCCCCTCAAGGGGGGAGATTGGATGTGGCGGCGTCTCGCTCTCACAGATGCTGCAATTTGAGCCGGGTTCCGGCCTCTCGCCGATCTCCCCCCTTGAGGGGGAGATGCCCGGCAGGGCAGAGGGGGGGGCCTTAGCCGTAGCGGCGCTGGCCCGCCCTGCCCACCCGCTCCCCACGCCCCGCCGACACCGTGAACCGGTCGACCAACCCCTTCAGCGTCGTGCTGATCTGCATCAGATTGTGCGTAGCCGCATTGGTCTCTTCCACCATCGCGGCGTTCTGCTGGGTCATCTGGTCCATGCTGCCGACCGCCTTGTTGATTTCGGAAATGCCGGCCGATTGTTCGCGCGCCGAACTGGCGATCGCATCGATATGCCCGTTGATATGCACCACCTGCTCGCCGATATGGTGCAGCGCCTCGCCCGTCTTGTTGACTAGGGACACGCCGAGCAGCACGTCCTCGAAAGACTTGTCGATCAGCGCCTTGATCTCACGCGCCGCGTCCGCGGATTTCTGCGCGAGTTCGCGCACCTCCTGCGCCACCACCGCAAACCCCTTGCCCGCCTCGCCCGCCCGCGCCGCCTCGACACCGGCATTCAGCGCCAGAAGGTTGGTCTGGAAGGAAATCTGGTCGATGACGCCGATGATCTGGGTGATCTTGCGCGAGGAATCCTCGATCGCGCTCATCGCCGAAACCGCCTGCTCAACCACCGCGCCGGAACGTTTCGCCTCTTCCGTCGCGCTGCCGACGACACGACGCGCTTCCTCCGCCCGATGCGCCGCCTCGCGCGAAATGGTGGTGATCTGCTCCACGGCGGCCGCGGTTTCCTCCAGCGAGGCCGCCTGCTGCTCGGTGCGTTTCGCCATGTCGTCCGTGGCGTTGACGAGCTCGCCGGAATTGCCGGCCGCATCCTCCGCCGCCGTCACGATGGCGCCGAGCGTGTCGTCGAGCTTGTCGATCGCGGCATTGAAATTGGAGCGCAGGCCCTCGAATTGCGGGGCAAGCGGCCTGGTGATGGCCGCGGTCAGGTCGCCTCCGGCAAGACGGTTGAGCGAGGTGTCGAGCGCGCCGAGCGCCTCCTCCTGCTCGGCATTCAGCACCTGCCGCTCGGCCTCCACCTTCTCGCGCTCCTCCTGAAGGGCCTCCAGATAGACCGAGATCGCATAGTCCATGTCGACCAGCGCCGCCTTGACGATGGCCGAAATCTCCTCGCCGAGTGCCGCCGCCTTCTTGCGGTAGAGGAAACCATCGAGATGCTTGGCGACGACGCTCTCGACGATCGCTTCGAGGATCAGCGCATAACCGCCGATATACCAGCGCGGCTCCAGGCCAAGACGGGCATGCGTGCGGCCGATCGTGGTGACGGCATCAACATATTGTGCATCGAAGCGCGCCGAGCCGATCAGCTCCCAGTGCTTGGCCTGCCGGCCCTTGGCGCTCTGGATATGCGCCTCGCTGGAAAAGAAGCGGGCCGTTTCCGGCGTGGCGCGGGCCTTGCGGTAGAAGACGTCGAGTGCGCCATCGAGCGAGGCGGAAATCGTCGGCAGCGCCCGCTTCAGGGCATCGCGCTGGCCACCATCGAGCGCGACGAACTGCAGGCGTTCATTCAGTTGCTGGGTCTTGGCATCCTGCGCTGACATCGGACAAATCCTCAAGCTGTTGGAATGGCGGCCGGCGCCAAGTCCCGAATCGGGTTTCTCGCATCCAGCCTGTCGCGATTTTTTGCAGGAGACAGTAAACAAACACTATAGCCATCCATGAATTACTTGAACCAGAATTGATAAAGCGCAATTGAATCGCGAATTTATATAGACCGCTCACTTATTGTTA
Source organism: Shinella sp. BE166 (assembly GCF_051201095.1). Lineage (NCBI taxonomy): Bacteria > Pseudomonadati > Pseudomonadota > Alphaproteobacteria > Hyphomicrobiales > Rhizobiaceae > Shinella > Shinella sp. BE166. The sequence goes on from NZ_JBPEHL010000004.1 coordinate 400,896, forward strand.
TCAAACACACCAATATATACGAAGGTCGTAGGAAACTCATTTTACGACGGCAAAAGTATAACTCACCTTACGTGAGGCATGACTTCGCAAACAAAAAGGGCGCCGGAAGGCGCCCTCTTGTTATCGTCGGGAAGTGTTCGGTCAGACGTAGCGGTTGACCACGTTTTCCAGAAGCTCCTGCTTGCCGGAGCGCGGCTCCGGGTTGATGCCGTCCTTGAGCACGTATGCTTCCAGCGCTTCCAGCGAGGAGCCGCCGGACAGGATCTTTTGCGCCTCGGGCTTCTGCCAGCCGGCATAACGATCGGCGAGCGGCGCGGAGAGCGCCTTGTCCTCGATCATCTTCGCCGCCGCCCGTAGGCCGCGTGCGCAGCAATCCATGCCACCGATATGGCCGATCAACAGGTCCGCCGGGTCGATCGACTGGCGTCGCAGCTTGGCGTCGAAATTGGTTCCGCCCGACGTGAAACCACCGCCGGCGAGGACCTGGTAGTAGGCCAGCGCCATTTCCGGCACGTTGTTGGGGAACTGGTCGGTGTCCCAACCGGACTGGTAGTCGTTGCGGTTCATGTCGATCGAACCGAAGACGCCGAGTGCGTTGGCGAGCGCCAGCTCATGCTCGAAAGAATGGCCGGCGAGAATGGCGTGGCCCTGCTCGATGTTGAGCTTCACCTCGTTCTCAAGGCCATACTTCTTGAGGAAGCCGTAGACGGTTGCGACGTCGTAGTCGTACTGGTGCTTGGTCGGCTCCTGCGGCTTCGGCTCGATGAGGATTGCGCCCTTGAAGCCGATCTTGTGCTTGTATTCGACGACCATGTTGACGAAGCGGCCGAGCTGGTCGAGCTCCTGGCCGATATTGGTGTTGAGCAGGGTCTCGTAACCTTCGCGGCCGCCCCACAGCACGTAATTGTCGCCGCCGAGGCGATGGGTGGCGTCGATGCAGGTCTTTACCGTCGCGGCTCCAAAAGCGAAGACGTCTGGATCGGGGTTCGTCGCCGCACCGCCCATGTAGCGGCGGTTGGAGAAGAGGTTGGCGGTGCCCCAGAGCAGCTTGACGCCGGTCTCGGCCTGCTTCTTCTCGAAATAGTCGATGATCTCGTTGAGGTTCCTGGTGTTCTCGACGAAATCCTTGCCTTCCGGCCGCACGTCGGCGTCGTGGAAGCAGTAGAAGGGCACGCCGAGCAGCTGGAAGAATTCGAAGGCGACGTCAGCCTTCAGCTTCGCCGCCTGGATCGAATCCTCGAACCACGGGCGCTGGAAGGTCTGCCCGCCGAAGGGATCGCCGCCCGGCCAGACGAAGGTGTGCCAATAGGCGACGGCGAAACGCAGGTGGTCTTCCATCCGCTTGCCGAGCACGATCTCGTTGGGATTGTAGTGGCGGAAGGCGAGCGGATTGGTGCTCTCCGGGCCTTCATATTTGATCTTGGGCGTATCGCCGAAGAAGCCGGTGGCCATGAGTGGTCTCCTTTGGTGTGTTTGTTTGATCAGTAGGCGGCGCGGATCGCCGGGTAGAGGCGGCGGTAGCGCTGGTAGGCGTCCTCATAGGCGGCTGTCAGCGCCGTCTCGGGTTCGATGGTCTCGGCTGTCGCCGGTGTGCTGCACACGGCGACCGGGTCGGCACCCGTCGCGGCGATGAGGCCGAGGCGTGCGGCGCCGAAAGCGGCACCGAAATCGCCGTCCGCCGGCAGGTCGACGGGAAAGTCGAGCGCCGTGGCAATGGATTTCAGCCAGTAGCGCGAACGCGACCCGCCACCGATGGCGGTGACGCGGGAAAGCTGCGTGCCGGCGGATTTCAGCGCTTCCAGGCTGTCGCGGATGGCGAAGGACACGCCTTCCAGCACCGCCTGCGTCAGCACCGCACGGCCGCTTTCATGGCCGAGGCCGAGAAAGGCGCCGCGGATCGCCGCGTCATTGTGCGGCGTGCGTTCGCCCGAGAGATAGGGCAGGAAGGTGACGCCGGATGGCGCCTTGAGCGTCTCGCCGAGTTCCCCGGTGAGATCGGCGGCGGAGGCGCCGGTGACGCGCGAATGCCAGTTCAGCGCGTCGGTGGCCGAGAGGATGACGCCCATCTGGTGCCAGGTGTTGGGCAGCGCGTGGCAGAAGGCGTGCACGGCGCTTTCCGGGTTCGGCAGGTATGTCGCATTGGCTGCGAAGAGCACACCGGAGGTGCCGAGCGAGACGAAGGCCGCGCCCTCGCGCACCGTGCCCATGCCGCAGGCCGAGGCCGCATTGTCCCCTGCTCCGCCGGCAACGACGATGCCCTCGCCAAGCCCCCATTTCGCGGCGAGCTCCGGCCGCAGGGTGCCGGCGGCGTCGGTGCCTTCGACGAGCGTCGGCATCTGGCGCTCCTCGAGCCCGGTCGCGGCAAGCAAGTCGCCGGACCATTTGCGGGCACCCGTATCGAGCCAGGAGGTGCCGGCGGAATCCGACATTTCCGACATGTGTTCACCGGTGAGCCAGACGCGCAAGAAGTCCTTCGGCAACAGGACCCAGCGGATTTTGGCGAAGAGATCCGGCTCGTTCGCCTTCACCCAGGCGAGTTTTGGCGCGGTGAAACCGGGGAAGACGATGTTGCCGGTGATCTTGCGGAAACGCGGATCGGCATCGAGCGCCGCGGCCTCGCGGTGGCTGCGCGTGTCGTTCCACATGATGCAGGGGCGCAGCACCTTGTCCTCGCCGTCGAGCAGGGTCGCGCCGTGCATGTGGCCGGAAAGGCCGATGCCGCGCACGGCTGCCAGCTCCACGGGGTGGGCGGCGCGCAGGCCGGCGATCGCCTCCTCCGTCGCGCGAATCCAGTCGGCCGGGTCCTGTTCCGACCAGCCGGCATGCGGGCGCCTGGTCGTCACCTCCTTGCTGGAGGCGGAGCCGATGACCGCCTGGTCGGCGTCGATCAGCATGGCCTTGACGCCGGACGTGCCGAGGTCGATCCCGAGATACATGGTGTTGCTCCCTAGTTGTTATCGTCCTCGTCCGGGCCGGCCGGGAGGTTGTCCTTGATGAAGATGTCGAGGCGGATGCGCTCCTGCGCGGCAATGACCGGCAGGCCGTCCGCCTTGGCGCGCAGCACGCGGATGGCGCTGCGCACCTCGTGGCCGGCATCCTGGTTGAGCACGGCGTCAATGATGCCGGTTTCGAGGGCTGCGCGGGTGTGGGCCGTCAGCTCGTGGGCGATGACGCAGAGATCCGTCCTGTCGGCGAGGGCCGCGACGAGGCCCTGGTTGCCGGCGCCGAGGCTGTAGATGCCGGCGAGATCCGGGGTCGATTCCAGGCAGCCGGAAACCAGCGACAGCGACAGTTTCGGATCGTCCTGTCCTTCCAGCACCGGCAGCACCGCGCGGCCAACCGGCATGTCCGCGATGGTGGCAAGGAAGCCGTCGAGGCGTTCGCGGTGGTCGCGCACGCGCATCGAGCCGGCGAGTACGGCGACAGGGCCTGGACGGTTGCCGAGGAAACGGCCCATCAGGCTGCCGGCGGTGCGGCCGGCGGCGACGTTATCGACGCCGACAAAATGATCGCAGCCGGAATTTGCAAGATCGGAGACGAGCGTGACGACAGGAACGCCGGCCGCGTGCGCCCGGCCGATCGCCGCCGCAACCTCCGGCGCATCGACCGCGACGGCGGCGATGCCGGAGACCTGCTCGGCGACTGCTGCATCGATCGCGGCGACCAGCGCCGCGGCATCGAAGGCCGGCACCGGGACCACGGAAAGCCGCGTGCGCTCGGCCGCCGAATGAAAGCCGGCGCGCCGAACCTCCGCCTCCAGCCCGCGCATGAAGGGGTTGTCACCGGCAGGCAAGATGAAGACGAGCGGATAGACGCGGCTCTTCGCCAGGTTCGCCGCCGCCACGTCGCGCACATAGCCGAGGGTCGCGATGGCCGCCTCGACCTTGGCCTTCGTCACGCCGCGCACACCCGGCCGGTCGTTCAGAACGCGGTCGACCGTCGCAAGGCTGACGCCCGCCGTATCGGCAATATCGTGAACCGTGGGTCTCATCTCTCCTCCGTGCGGAGACCCTTTAGAGGAATTTTTGATGTACGTAAATCAGAAATTTTCACGCGGAGGATTCATGCGCATTTTTCGCTTTAGAGGCGCTTGCTGAACGCGTGGGTGAAGACGACGTCGCCCGGATTCTGTCCCGCATGGGCGAGCGCGACATCCATGGCGGCGTCGGTGATGTGGACGAGCGCGAAGCCGCCGAGGAAGGTCGCGATGGGCTTGAAGATATCGTAGCCCTCGCGGTTGTAGATCATCGGCGTCGGATGTTCGTGGCCGTGGAAGATGCCGACGACATTGTGGTTTTTCAGCGTGGCGATGAGGCCCGCGCGCTCCTCGTCGCTCCACCAGTGCGCCGGGCCGGCGCCATGCGGATCGAAGGTCTTTGCTGCCGGGTCCCAGTGCTCCGTGGAAAACTGGTCCCAGCCGTAATGCTGGAAGAGCACGACCGGCCGGCCATCCGCGGCGTAGGTGGCGAGGTCCTGTTGGAGCCAGGGCAGGCCGCTGATTGCGCCCTTCGTGTCGTCGCCGCCGAAACGCTGGAGCTGCACGAGATGCAGCCCGCCCCAATCCCAGGAGTAGTTGTCGGAATCGATGTCGTAGTTCGTCACCGGCACCGGCGCCTTGTAGAACACGGTCGAGCGGTGGTTCAGCTCTACATAGTCGCGCAATTCGCGGCGATACCAGTCGAGATGCGGCGGCGCGCCGTCCTGGTCGAGATCGTGATTGCCGAGGCCGTTATAGACGGGATAGTGCACGCGGTCCGGGCCGGTGCCCTGCTGGTAGCGGCTGGCGAATTGCTGGAGCTGGCGCCCCTCGCCCGGCACCTTCACCTGCCCGCCGCCGTCATCCGTCATGTCGCCGCCGAGCACGAGGCCGAGCGGCGTGGCGATCCGCGTGCCGGCGCTGGCAAGGCCGGATGGCTTGCCGTCGATCTCCGCCGGCCAGACAAGACCGCCGACGGCGTTCACCGCCGCGACATGCCGGAGCAGCGCCGCATCCGTCTTGCCCTCATCCGCACAATTGGGGCTGAGGCTGTCGGCCGAGACGAGGCAGGCATGCACGTCGCAGGAGAAGAGAAATGTCGCATCCGTCGCCGGCCGGGCGGTCTGCGCCAGAAGGGGCATGCGGGGCAAGGCGAAGGAAAGGCCGAGGCCGGCGGCCCCGGTCAGGAGATGGCGGCGGGTGGGCTGGAAGGGCATGCGGATCTCCGGCGCAAACTGATCCCCCGCATTTTGAGGCAGGATGGCGCCGGCGTACAGAGGCCGAACGATGTAGCCTTGAGCGATGCCTTCCGACTTGTTACCACCAAGCTTTCAGGGAGGCGGATGATGAAGCTGCGTTTTCACACGGTCGATGTGTTCACCCGGACCCGGTTCGGCGGCAATCCGCTCGCCGTCGTGCTCGATGCCGATGGCCTGACCGGCGAAGAGATGCAGATGGTCGCCCGGGAGTTCAACTATTCCGAGACGAGCTTCGTGCTGCGCCCGAAAGACGGCCGGCATACGGCGCATGTGCGCATCTTCACGCCGACCGTCGAGGTGCCCTTCGCCGGCCATCCCAATGTCGGCACCGCCTATGTGCTGGCGGCAATGGAAGAGGCCGGACCGGTGGAGGAATTCGTCTTCGAGGAGGCGGCGGGGCTCGTGCGGGCGCAGATCCTTCGCGAAGACGGCGAGGTCGACCAGGTTCAATTGACCGCGCCGCAGCCGCTGTCCGTTGGGCGCAGCACCGCGCCCGAAAGCGTTGCCGCCTGCCTGTCGCTCTCGGAGGCGGATATCGCGCTCGGCCTGCACCAGCCCTGCATCGCCTCGGTCGGCCTGCCGTTCATCGTCGTCGAAATCGCCACGCGCGAGGCCCTGCAGCGCGCCAAGCCGGACCTCTCGGCCTTTTCCGCCATCCTGCCGGCGGATGGTGCCGATGCCATCTATCTTTACTGCCGGGAACGGCGGGAAGACGACGGCACGGTGGATTTCACCGCCCGCATGTTCGCGCCCTTCGACGGCCTGCCGGAGGACCCCGCAACGGGAAGTGCCACGGCGGCAGCCTGCGCGCTGATCGCCAGCCTGGAGGGCGGCATGCCGCGGCGTTTCCAGGTGGCGCAGGGCATCGACATGCAGCGGCCGAGCCTGCTCTCCGTCGAGGTCGTCGACCGGGACACCGTCCGCATCGGCGGCGCCTGCGTGCCGGTGATGAGCGGGACGCTGAGCGTTTAGGATCAGTGCCCGCCGCCACCGCCGCCGACGGCCTGGGGTTTCTTGATGATGAAGGCGCAAAACACGAGGGAACCGAACAGCACCGTCAGCAGCACGAAGACATCCGCGAAGGACAGGATCGTCGCCTGCCGCTGCACGAGGCCGGCCATCTTCTGGATGGCGATGGTCGCACCATCGAGGCCGTGCGACGTATAGGTCGCCGCCATGTTGCGCATCTGGTCCATGGCTTCCGGATTGCCCCACTGCACATGCTCGGAGAGCCGGGCGTAATGCTCCTGCTGGCGCTGGGTGAGGATCGTGTTGATGATGGCGAGCCCCACGGCACCGCCGAGGTTGCGCGTCAGGTTGAACACGCCGGAGGCACCGCGAACCTTGTCCGGCGACAACGTTCCAAGCGCGACATTGTTGATCGGCACCATGCAGATCATCAGGCCGAAACCGCGCAGGATCTGCGGTACGAGTAACTCGTAGAAATCCCAGTCCACCGTGAGGCTGCTCATGATCCAGGTGCCGTAGGAGAAGCTCGCGAAACCGATCATCATCATGAACCGCGGGTCCATGCGGCTCGACAGCGCCCCGGCAATGGGCGCGGTGAAGAACATGGTGAGGCCGCTGACGAACATGGTCTCGCCGATCATCAGCGAATCATAGCCGCGGATGCGCCCGAGGTAGAGCGGATAGATATAGGTGAGCCCATAAAGGCCGATGCCCATGACGAAGGAGAACAGCGAGCCGAAGGCGAAATTCCGGTTGGAAAAGGCGCGCAGGTCCACCACCGGAAACTCGACCGAGAAGACCCGGTAGAAGAAGATCAACCCGCCGATCACCGAGGCGACGGCGCCAAGGACAATGTGCTCGTCGTTGAACCAGTCGTTGGCATTGCCCTCTTCGAGCACATATTCCAGCGCGCCGAGGAAGACGGCCATGGCGGCAAGGCCGAACCAGTCGAACTTCTTCATCAGCGAAAGCTGCGGCTTGTCGAAATCGATGAAGTTCCAGGTCACGATCGTCACGATGATGCCGGGAACGATGTTGACGAGGAACAGCCAGTGCCAGGAAAAGGCGTGGCTGAGATAACCGCCGACCGTCGGGCCGATCGTCGGCGCCAGCGTTGCGACAAGGCCGATCATCGGCGAGACGACGCTGCGCTTCGACGGCGGGAAAATGGTGAAGGCGGCCGCGAAGACCGAGGGGATCATGCCGCCGCCAATGAACCCCTGGATGGCGCGGTAGACGATCATCTGGTCGATGTTCGTGGCGGTGGCGGCGAGCGCGCTTGCAGCGGTGAAGCCGGCCGCGGACACGGCAAACAGCACGCGGGTCGAGACGATGCGCGCGAGCGTGCCCGACAGCGGGATCATGATGACCTCCGCGATCAGGTAGGAGGTCTGGACCCAGCCGATTTCGTCCGTGCCCGCGCTTAGGCCGGCCTGGATTTCGGCAAGCGAGGCGGAGACGATCTGTATGTCGAGGATCGACATGAACATGCCGAAGACCATCGCGAAGAACGCGATGACGCGGCGGACGGGAACCCTGTCGGATTGGGCGGGCGCCGCCGCAATCGCGCCGGCTGTGGGTTGAGCGGTCGCGGCCATGGCCCGCGCTCCTTTGCTGGATGAAGCCTATTCGGCCTTCGCGGCGACCGCCGTCGAAGTCGGCGCCGTACGGCTGTCGACGTCGACGACCACGCTCAGGCCCGCCCTGAGATTGCCCGTGTCCAGCGCCTCCTTGGGGATGGCGATACGGACGGGCACGCGCTGCGTGACCTTGGTGAAGTTGCCCGTGGCGTTTTCCGCCGGCAGCAGCGAGAAGACGGAACCGGATGCCGGCGCAATCGAATCCACCGTGCCGAGAATGTCGTCGTCCTCATAGGCATCGACATGCAGGTGCACCTTGGAGCCCGGCACAAGATGGGCGATCTGCGTTTCCTTGAAATTCGCCTCGACATAGAGATCGCGCACCGGAACGAGTGCCGCAAGCCGCTGGCCGGCCGAGACGAGATCGCCGACCTGCACCGCGATATTGCCGACGACGCCGTCATAGGGCGCCTTGAGCACGGTGAAGCCGAGGTCGCGCTCCGCCTTGTCGCGGGCGAGTTCCAGCGAGCGGACTTCGCTTTCGGATTCGTTGCGCTGCGCCTGGAGCACGGCAATGCTCGCCTTCGCGGCAACGATATTGGCATCCGCGCCGACGAGATTGGCCTTGGCCTGGTCGAGCGCGACGGTGGCGCTGTCGAGCGAGGCCGTGGTGCCGACCGCCTTGGCGTTCAGCTCCTTGGCGCGATTTTCGGCGACTTCGGCACCGCTGAGCGCTGCCTGATAGGCCGTCTTCTGGGCCTCCGCCTGGGCGAGGCTCGCCTTGGCGCCCTCGATCTGCGCGTCGATGCGGTCGAGCGCCAGCTTCTGCGTCGCGATCTGGGCTTCGGCCTGTTCCTTGGCGAGGCGGTAGTCGCCGTTGTCGAGCGTCACCAGCGGATCGCCGGCCTTGACGGCCTGGTTGGCGACAACGTTCACGACCTCGACATAACCGGAGACCTTCGGAGAAATGGAGGCGATGTCGCCCTCGATATAGGCGTCGTCCGTCGAGATCATGAAGCGGCCGTTCGTCCACCATTCGTGGCCATACCAGCTACCGGCGGCAACGAGCACGAGGCCGAGGAGCGGCAGCACGAAACGGCGGCTGCTCTTTTTCTTCTCGGGCTGGGCGACGGTGGCGGCAGGGGCCGCTTCGGCCGTCGTCACCGGCCGCGCCTCTGCGGTTTCGGCCTGGAAATCATCATTGACCGGACGAACCTTTGCCGTGCCGGCGCCATGGGTAGTCGACATGGACGTGCCACCATCTCTGGGATAAAAATTCCGAACTGAACCGTTCGGTTCGATTTGACATAGTCTTCTTTCTCGCGCATATCAAGAGGAAATCGAACCACCCGGTTCGAAATAGTTTACACCAGGTTGCGAGCACGGAAAACGGAGATGCAGACGACGGACGAAAAACTGGCCGCCCCGCAGACGGGCCGCCGCGTCGCCGGCGAGGACCCCGCCAAGCGCGAGCAGATCCTCGACGGGGCGAAACGCGTGTTCATGGAACAGGGTTTCGAGGCCGCCAGCATGAACGACATCACGCGCGCGGCCGGCGTCTCGAAGGGCACGATCTACGTCTATTTCGAGAACAAGGAAGACCTGTTCGGCGACATGATCGAGCGCGAGCGCCGGAAACTGACAGAAACCGTGCGCCATGCGCTGGACAGCGACCAGCCGCTCGACAAGGCGCTGCACGATTTCGGCATGCTCTTCGCCACCCATATGACGGCGGACCAGACGATCCGCGCAATGCGCATGGTGATCGCGGCCAACCATCGCCTGCCAAAACTCTGTAGCCGCTTCTTTTCCGCCTCGGCGATCAATCCGGTCTCCGTGCTGCAGGATTATCTCGACCGGCAGGTCGCCGCCGGCATCGTCGTGTCGGACGACACCGCGCAGGCCGCCAAGCAGTTCATCGAGCTCACCACGGTCGGCCTCTTCAAGCCGCGCATCTTCGGCTCCATGGAAGACGTGCCGCCGCGGGCCACAATCGAGAAGAATGTCGCTTCGGCCATCCGGGTTTTCCTCGCCGCCTATGGTGCGAAGGCTTAAAAGCGCAACCGCGATCAAGTGACGAGCATCCGGGGACGCCATAAGATGGCTGTCCATGAGGAGCGACACGTCCATGCATCCCGTTGCCAAGGCCATCTGGTTCATCGAAAGCCATTTCGGCCGCACCATCGCGCTCTCCGAAATCGCCGCGATGGCCGGCATGTCGCGCCATCACCTGTCGCGGCGCTTCGGCGAGATGACCGGCCAGAACCTCCACCGCTATCTGCGCGCCCGCCGCCTTTCCGAGGCGGCCCGCCAGCTTGCCGCGGGTGCCGAGGATATCCTGGCGGTGGCGCTCGATGCCGGCTACGGCTCCCATGAGGCATTCACCCGCGCCTTCCGCGAGGCGTTCGGCCTGACGCCGGAAGCCCTGCGCGCGAAGGGCGACCTCACCGGCCTCGCGCTTCAGGAGCCTATCCGCATGTCCGCCATCGAAAAGACCGACCTTCCCGCCCCGCGCATCGAAACGCTGGATGCCTTCACCATCACTGGCCTCGCCGCCGATTTCGCGCCCGGCAAGGCCGCCGGCATTCCGGCGCTGTGGCAGAAGTTCAATGACTATTTCGGCCACATCCCGGGCCAGGTCGACAAGACCGCCTACGGCCTCTGCACCATGCTGGGGGATGGCAAGGCCGGCTTCCGCTATCTCGCCGGCGCCCGCGTCTCGACGGACGACGACCTCCCGGCGGAATTCGAGACGCTCACCATGCCGGCGCAGACCTGGGCGATCTTCCAGCACCAGGGCCATGTCAACGGCATTCCGGCGACGGTCGATGCCGCGTTCCGCACCTGGCTGCCGGCTTCCGGCCGCACGGTGGGCGCGTTTCCGGACGTGCTCGAATTCTACGGCGAGGATTTCGACCCGGAAACCGGGCTCGGACGGGTGGAAATCTGGCTTCCGCTCGCCGATCGGATGACGAATCCGTGAAATCCGCACAGAGCGTGGCCGGCCTGCTTGCCAGCGGTTGAAATCTGCATAAATACGGGAGGCCATTCTCAAAACGTATTCATGGAGAGGAAGACCGGATGGACAGTATTCTTGCACTCATGCAAGACCCGGCCGCCTGGATTGCGCTCATCACGCTGATTGTGATGGAAGTCGTTCTCGGCATCGACAACCTTATCTTCATCTCGATCCTGACGAACAAGCTGCCGCCTGAACACCGGGTTCAGGCGCGGCGCATCGGCATCGGGCTCGCACTGATCATGCGTCTCGGGCTGCTCGGCACCATCGCCTGGATCGTCCAGCTGACCACCCCGGTCTTCGAGGCCTTCGGCCACGGATTCTCGTGGAAGGACATGATCCTGATTGCCGGTGGTCTCTTCCTCGTCTGGAAGGCGACGAAGGAGATCCACCACAATGTCGACCCCGTCGACCACAAGGAAGACATGGTGGGCGGCGCCGTCGCATCGTCGTTTACGGCGGCGATCGGCCAAATCCTGCTGCTCGACCTCGTCTTCTCGGTCGACAGCATCATCACCGCCGTCGGCATGACGCCGCATCTGCCGATCATGGTGGTTGCCGTCGTCGTGGCCGTCGCGGTCATGCTGCTGGCCGCCAACCCGCTCGCCAACTTCATCGAGAAGAACCCGACGATCGTCATGCTGGCGCTCGCCTTCCTCCTGATGATCGGCACGACGCTGATTGCCGAAGGCATGGGCTTCCACGTACCGAAGGGCTACGTCTACGCCGCCATGACCTTCTCGGCCCTCGTCGAGATCCTGAACATGGTCTCGCGGCGCGCGCGCCAGAAGAAACAGGGCACCACCACCCACTAAAGACAAAACCGGCGGGACCATCATCCCGCCGGTTCTTTTTGAATTGTATCGAAGACGGGACGTTCTTTTTGAATTGTATCGAAGACGGGACGGACGGGTTGGGAGCTCGTCTGCCGTTTCGTTGGCCACGGGAAGAAACCGGAAAAATCCCCGTGTTCTCCATCCCCGCCGCGTCCGGTTGACACGACCCGCCTTCTCTTGGAAAAGCGTTGGACGGGCGCATGGTTCCGCTAAAATTGACGAATGGTTTTCGTCGTTTAACGGTGGAACCGAGAGGGCCCTGACGGAATTCATGTCGAGCATCGTCCTGCCGCACGGGCCATTAACAGTATGACAATTGAGCAGACCTTCGCCTTCGTCGTCATCGGCCTGATGATGGCGGCGTTCATCTGGGGACGGTTTCGCTACGACCTTGTCGCCTGCTGTTCGCTGCTGCTGGCGCTGGCGCTCGGCATCGTGCCCTTCGAGAAGGCATTCTCCGGTTTCAGCGACGATATCGTCATCATCGTCGGTAGCGCGTTAATGGTAAGCGCCGCCGTCGCGCGCTCCGGCATCGTCAATCTCGCGGTCAAGCGCTTCTTTCCGACCCTCACCGAACGACGCGCCCAGCTTGCGTTGCTGCTCGTCTCGGTGGCGGTGCTGTCGGCCTTCATCAAGAATATCGGCGCTCTCGCCATCATGATGCCGCTCGCCTTCCAGTTCGCCAAGAAATCCCGCACGCCGGCCTCGAAATTCCTGATGCCCATGGCCTTTGCCGCGCTGCTCGGCGGCCTGATGACCCAGATCGGCACCTCGCCGAACATCGTCGTCTCGCGGCTGCGGGAAGAAATCACCGGCACAAGCTTCACCATGTTCGATTTCACCCCGGTCGGTGCGGTCCTCACTGTCTGCGGTATCCTCTTCATGCTGTTCTTCAACCGCATCGTGCCGGAGCGGGAAAACAGCAGCGCCAGCATCGAAGAATCGCTGGAGGCGGCCGCCTATTCCTCCGACGCCACAGTGGAGGAAGGTTCTCCCTCGGTCGGCAAGTCCCTGAACGAAATCCTGAAGAACGGTGACGGCGAAGTGATTGCCACCGCCATCATCCGCGGCCATGTCCACCTGGCACCGCTGCCGGACGTGCGGCTTGCCGTCAACGACACGATCCTGATGGAAGGCACGGCCGGGGCGCTCGACAAGGTGGTATCCGCCACGGGCCTGACGCTCTCCGGCAAACCGATCCGCGCCGGACGGGGCGAAGAGGGCGAGATCAGCGCCATCGAGGCCGTCGTCGGCAATGACAGCCGCCTCATCGACATTTCGGCGCGCAGCATCGCGCTGTTCCACTCTTACGGTATCAACCTGCTCGCGGTCAGCCGGCAAGGCCAGCGCCTGCGCGAAAAACTCTCCGAAGTGCGGCTTCGCCCGGGTGACATGATCGTGCTCCAGGGCAACAACCGCACGCTGCCAACCTTGTTGCCGGAACTCGGCCTGCTTCCGCTTGCCCAGCGCGAAATCCTGTTGGGCGCACCCCGCCGGGCGATCATCCCCGTGCTGATCCTGATCGCCGCCATGGCTTCGACCGCGCTCGGCCTCGTGCCGGTCGCGACCGGCTTCTTCGCCGCCGCCGTTGCCATGGTGCTGTTCAAGGCCGTGCCGTTGCGCGAGGCCTATACCGCACTCGACGGGCCGATCCTCGTCATGCTCGCCGCCCTCATCCCCGTCTCCGACAGCCTGCGCACGACCGGCGCCAGCGAACTCATCGCCGGCTGGCTCGGCGATGTTGCCGTGCATCTGCCGCCCTTCGGAGCGCTTGCCCTCATCCTGCTCACCGCTATGGCGGTGACACCATTTCTCAACAATGCCGCGACCGTGCTCGTCATGGCGCCGATCGCCGCCAGTTTCGCCGGTGCGCTCGGCTATCGGCCGGAGGCCTTCCTGATGGCAGTGGCGATCGGCGCGGGCTGCGACTTCCTCACCCCCGTCGGCCACCAGTGCAACACGCTGGTCATGGGGCCGGGCGGCTACAAGTTCGCCGATTATCCGCGCGTCGGCCTGCCGCTTTCCTTCCTGATCGTCATCGTCAGCGTGCCGACGCTGCTCGCCGTCTGGCCGGTCAAGTAACGCTGGCGGAGTTTTTCTTGACGCGCCGGGCTGAATATGGTCTCAACCCAGCCCAACGGAAAGCCTCTTTCCGCCGTTTAAAACGGCACAAAACCGGGCTCTCCCTCCCATAAGTCAAGACGGGCCATATCATGAGCACTTCCGCAACCGCCTCCGGCGTTCGCGTACGCATCGCACCCTCCCCGACCGGCGAGCCGCATGTCGGCACTGCCTATATCGCGCTCTTCAACTATCTCTTCGCGAAGAAGCACAACGGCACCTTCATCCTGCGCATCGAGGATACGGACGCCACGCGCTCCACGCCGGAATTCGAGCAGAAGGTGCTGGACGCGCTGAAATGGTGCGGGCTGGAATGGTCGGAAGGCCCGGATATCGGCGGCCCCTATGGCCCTTACCGCCAGTCCGACCGCAAGGACATGTACCGTCCTTACGTCGACAAGATCGTCGCCAACGGCCACGGCTTCAAGTGTTTCTGCACGCCCGAGCGGCTGGCCGAAATGCGCGAAGCCCAGCGCGCCGCCGGCAAGCCGCCGAAATATGACGGCCTCTGCCTGCACATTTCCGCGGAAGAAGTCACGCGCCGCGTCGATGCCGGCGAGCCGCATGTCGTGCGCATGAAGATCCCGACCGAGGGCTCCTGCAAGTTCGTCGACGGCGTCTATGGCCCGGTCGAAATCCCGTGGGATGCCGTCGACATGCAGGTCCTGCTCAAGGCCGACGGCATGCCGACCTATCACATGGCGAATGTGGTCGACGACCACCTGATGAAGATCACCCATGTCGCGCGCGGCGAGGAGTGGCTCGCCTCGGTGCCGAAGCACATCCTCATCTATCAATATCTCGGCCTCGAACCGCCGATCTTCATGCACCTGTCGCTGATGCGCAATCACGACAAGTCGAAGCTGTCCAAGCGCAAGAACCCGACCTCGATCTCCTACTATTCCGCGCTCGGCTACCTGCCGGAAGCGCTGATGAACTTCCTGGGCCTGTTCTTCATCCAGATCGCCGAGGGCGAAGAGCTCCTGACCATGGAGCAGCTCGCCGAAAAGTTCGACCCGGAAAACCTCTCCAAGGCCGGCGCGATCTTCGACATCCAGAAGCTCGACTGGCTGAACGGCCGCTGGCTGCGCGAGCAGCTGACGGAAGAGGAATTCACGGCCCGCGTGCTGAACTGGGCGATGGAAAACGACCGCATCCGCCAGGGCCTGAAACTCTCGCAATCGCGTATCTCCAAGCTCGGCGAACTGCCCGATCTCACCGGCTTCCTGCTGAAGTCGGATCTCGGCCTGACGCCGGAGGCCTTCGCCAAGGTGAAATCCACGCCGGAAGAAATCCTCGAAGTGCTGAACCAGGTCCAGCCGGACCTCGAAAAGATGCCGGAATGGACGGTCGAGAGCATCGAGGCGGAACTGCGCGCCAGCGCCGACAGGCTCGGCAAGAAGCTCAAGGTCGTGGTGGCCCCGCTCTTCGTCGCCGTCTCCGGCTCGTCGCGCTCGCTGCCGCTGTTCGATTCGATGGCGATCCTCGGCCGCTCGGTCGTGCGCCAGCGCCTGAAGATTGCGTCGCAGGTCGTCGCGTCGATGGTCGGTAGCGGAAAGTAAGGACAAGAAGAATGAACGAGAAGACAGAAACCACCCTTTCCTCCGATCCGACGGAAGTGCGCCGCCAGAAGCTCGACCAGTTGCGCCAGACCATCGGCGACGTCTATCCGGCGCATTTCCATCGCACGATGACCAATGCCGAGCTTGCGGCAAAGTACGAGACGCTGGAACTCGACACCGAGAGCGGCGACGTCGTGACGGTTGCCGGCCGCGTCTATTCCTCGCGCAATTCCGGCATGTTCATGGATATCCATGACGCCTCCGGCAAGATCCAGATCTTCAGCCACAAGGACACCACGCCGGAAGAGGCGCGCGCCCTGCTGCCGATGATCGACATCGGCGACATCATCGGCGTGACGGGCGTCGTGCGCCGCACCAAGCGCGGCGAACTGACGATCAATGCGCAGGAAATCGTCATGCTGACGAAGACCCTGCTGCCGATGCCGGAAAAGTGGCATGGCGTGGCGGATGTCGAAATCCGCTACCGCAAGCGCCATCTCGACATCATGACCAACGAGGAATCGAAGCTGCGTTTCCAGCAGCGTTCGAAGATCGTTTCCGGCATCCGCCGCTTCATGGAAAACGACGGCTTCATGGAAGTCGAGACGCCGATGCTGCACTCCGTCTATGGCGGAGCGACGGCCGAGCCCTTCAAGACGCACCACAACACGCTGAAGCTCGACATGTTCCTGCGCATCGCGCCGGAACTGTTCCTGAAGCGCACGCTGGTTTCGGGACTGACCGACAAGGTGTTCGAGATCAACCGCAACTTCCGCAATGAGGGCGTGTCCACCCGGCACAATCCCGAATTCACGATGATGGAATGCTACTGGGCCTATGCCGACTACGAGGACATCATGGACCTCGTGGAACGCCTCTTTGCCGAGCTGGCGGTCAAGATCCACGGCTCGACGGAATTCGCCTATGGCGACAAGGAACTCTCCTTCAAAGGTCCGTTCAAGCGCGTGCCGATGCCCGATTCCGTAAAGGAAGCGACCGGCATCGACTTCCTCGCGATCAAGACCGACGAAGAAGCGCGCGCTGCCGCCAAGGCTGCCGGCTTCGAAGTGGAGAAGGACTGGACCTGGGGCGAATGCCTGGCCTTCATCTTTGAAGAGAAGGTCGAGCCGACGCTGATCCAGCCCTCGCACGTCACCCATTTCCCGAAGGACATCTCGCCCTTCGCCAAGGAAGTGCCGGGCGAGCCGCGCCTCGTCGAGCGTTTCGAGACCTATTGCAACACCTGGGAACTCGGCAATGCCTTCTCCGAGCTGAACGACCCGGAAGAGCAGCGCGCCCGCATGGTCGAGCAGCTCGAACAGGCTCATGCGCGCGGCGAAAAGTCCAAGCAGCTCGATGACGAGTTCCTGGACGCCATCGACCAGGGCATGCCGCCCGCCGGCGGCCTCGGCATCGGCGTCGACCGCCTGATCATGCTGCTCACCAACGCCCCATCGATCCGCGACGTCATCCTCTTCCCGGCCCGTCGGGCGAAGGCGGACTGAGACCCACACGCCGCCGGCATGGCCCCTCATCCGCCTGCCGGCACCTTCTCCCCGCAAGCGGGGCGAAGGGACAAAGCTCCATGGTTTCCTAAAATCGGGAAGCCGGTTCCGCATATCCCTTCTCCCCGCTTGCGGGGAGAAGGTCGCGGCAGCGGGATGAGGGGCAAATCGCCTCAGCGCATTTAATGTTCGCTCGCGGCAACCTCATGCGAGCCTTCTTCAGCGGCAGCATGCTCGCCACCGCCCTCGCCTTCCGCAGCATGGCCTTCCGCCGGCGCCTCGTGGCCGCCATCGGCTTTCGCCTCGCCATGGCCGCCGGCTTCTTCCGCCACCGCATTCGGATCGACGCAGTCGGCCCGCTCGTCCATCGCCGTGACGATGGTCTTGATCTCGTCCAGCGATAGCTCCTTGCGCTCGCCGTAGAATTCGCCGTTGCCCGCGGGCATGCCGTCTGTGTAGCGCGCGACGAACGGCGCCGTCATGCCGGGGATTGAAGACGGGTCGCGGGCGAAAAGCACTTCGGCGCCGATGGCGCGTCCGCGCATGTCGGCGCGGTTCACGGGACCTGCCGCATCGAGCAGGATGACCTGGTAGAGATCGGCCTCCTCGTGATTGGACACGGCACCGGCGACGCGCAGCGCCGTCTTGATGCGAACCGCCCCGTCCTTGGCGTCGGAGCGCACATATTTGCGCAGCCAGTGCTGCCCGTTTCGGTCGAGCCGCACGGTGGTGATGGTCGTGCAGGCGACGCCGGAAACCTGTTCCGCCGGCGGGCCGAGCAGCGCGTCGCGCCCGACGAAGATCGCGGCGGCGCCCGACGCACCCGTCAGCACGACGACACCGGCGACGATGATCAGAAGCTTCCGCGACAAGCGGAACGAGGTCGGAAGGAGCTTCACGGGCGACAAACTTCTTTTTGAACGCAGAACACGGACGCGCCGAGAGCGCGCGAACTCCGTGCACTCTACCCACGGGGCGTTTCGGAAGTTTAAACGCGATGCGTGCGATTTCGGCACGTTTTTGCGAATGATTTGCAATTGCGTTGACAGGCGCCAAAAGCGCCCTATAGTTTAATGCAACTCATTCGCAAAAGCAGATCAGGAGAGCCTATGCTCCGCCGTTCGTTTCATGCCCTTCTTCTCAGCCTGCCGCTTCTGTCAGCCGCACCCGCCATCGCCCAGGAAAAGCCGAAGGTCGTGACGACCTTCACCATCATCGCCGACATTGCCGCAAACGTGGCGGGCGACGCTGCCGTGGTGGAATCGATCACCAAGCCGGGTGCCGAGATCCACAATTACCAGCCGACGCCGCGCGACATCCTCAAGGCACAGGATGCCAAGCTGGTGCTGTGGAACGGCCTCAACCTCGAACTCTGGTTCCAGAAATTCCTCGCCAATCTCGGCGACGTGCCGAACGTCACGGTCAGCGAGGGCATCGAGCCGATGAGCATCGTGGAAGGCCCCTATGAGGGCAAGCCGAACCCGCATGCCTGGATGTCGCCCAGCAATGCGCTGATCTATGTCGAGAATATCCGCAAGGCGCTGGTCGCCCTCGACCCCGCCAATGCAGCGACCTACAACGCCAATGCCAAGGCCTATAGCGAGAAGATCACGGCGCTCAGCGCGGAGATGAAGGCGAAGATCGATGCGCTGCCGGAAGACAAGCGCTGGCTCGTCACCAGCGAAGGCGCCTTCAGCTACCTCACCCGCGATTTCGGCCTCAAGGAACTCTTCCTCTGGCCGATCAATGCCGACCAGCAGGGCACGCCAAAACAGGTGAAGGCGGTGATCGACGCGGTGCGCGAGCACAATATCCACGTCGTCTTCTCCGAAAGCACCGTGTCGGCCGACCCCGCCAAGCAGGTCGCCGCCGAGACGGGCGCCACCTATGGCGGCATCCTCTATGTCGACTCGCTGAGCGAGGCGGACGGCCCCGTGCCGACCTATCTGGACCTGTTGCGCGTGACCTCTGAAACCATCGTGAAAGGCCTTTCGCAATGATGATGGGCAGCAAGCCGAAGAGGGTGGACGGCATCGTCGCCGAGGACGTCACCGTCACCTATCGCAACGGCATGACGGCGCTGCGCCATGCGAGCTTCTCCGTGCCGAAGGGCACGATCACGGCGCTTGTCGGCGTCAATGGTGCGGGCAAGTCCACGCTCTTCAAGGCGATCATGGGCTTCGTGCCGGTCGCCGCCGGCAAGGTTACGATCCTCGGGCTCTCCGTGAAGGAAGCGCTGAAGAAGAACCTCGTCGCCTATGTGCCGCAGGCCGAAGAAGTCGACTGGACCTTCCCGGTGCTGGTGGAGGACGTGGTGATGATGGGCCGCTACGGCCACATGAACTGGTTGCGCATCCCCACCAAACACGACCACGACCTGGTCGACGAGGCGCTGACACGCGTCAACATGGCCGCCTTCCGCAAGCGCCAGATCGGCGAACTTTCCGGCGGCCAGCGCAAGCGCGTCTTCCTCGCCCGCGCGCTGGCCCAGGAGGGCCAGGTGATCCTGCTCGACGAGCCCTTCACCGGCGTCGACGTCAACACGGAAGAACAGATTGTCGAACTGCTCGGCAAGCTGCGCGACGAAGGCCGCGTCATGCTGGTCTCCACCCACAATCTCGGCAGCGTGCCGGATTTCTGCGACCGCACCGTCTTCGTCAAGGGCACGGTCATCGCCTCCGGCCCGACGAAGGAAACCTTCACCGAAGCCAACCTGGAGCGCGCCTTCGGCGGTGTGCTGCGCCACTTCATCCTCGGCGGGCATGACCTGCACGACGACGAGGACAAGCGCTCGGTCAAGGTCATCACCGACGACGAGCGCCCCTTCGTCATCTACGGCGAGCGCGACACGGAGAAGACGCCGTGATCGATACCCTGCTCGAACCCTTCGGCTATGGCTACATGGTCAATGCCATGTGGGTCAGCGCGCTGGTCGGCTGCATCTGCGGCTTTCTGTCCGCCTATCTAATGTTGAAGGGCTGGTCGCTGATCGGCGATGCCCTCTCGCACTCGATCGTGCCCGGCGTTGCCGGCGCCTATATGCTGGGCCTGCCCTTTGCGGCCGGCGCCTTCCTGTCCGGCGGGCTCGCCGCCGCCGCCATGCTCTTCCTCAACCGCAAGACCAAGCTGAAGGAAGATGCGATCATCGGCATGATCTTCTCCTCCTTCTTCGGCCTTGGTCTCTTCATGGTCTCGCTCTCGCCGACGCCGGTGAACATCCAGACCATCGTTCTCGGCAATATCCTCGCCGTCAGCCCCGAGGATACGATCCAGCTCGCCATCATCGGCGCCGTCACACTGCTCATCCTGCTTTTGAAGTGGAAGGACCTGATGGTCACCTTCTTCGACGAGAGCCATGCCCGCTCGATCGGCCTCAACCCGACAGGCCTGAAAATCCTGTTTTTCACGCTGCTCAGCGCCTCCACGGTCGCCGCCATGCAGACGGTCGGCGCCTTCCTGGTCATCGCCATGGTGGTGACGCCGGGCGCCACCGCCTATCTGCTGACCGACCGCTTCCAGCGCCTGATCGTCATCGCAGCAGCCCTTGGCGCCGGCACCAGCTTCGTCGGCGCCTATATCTCCTACTTCCTCGATGGCGCGACGGGCGGCATCATCGTCGTGCTGCAGACGGTGATCTTCCTCTTGGCCTTCCTCTTCGCCCCGAAACACGGCCTCCTCGCCGCGCGCCGCAAGGGCCGGCTGGCGCTTGAACCCGCAGAAGGCGCCCAGCCATGAACGAGACGCTCGAACTCGCGATCATGCCCTTCCAGCTCGCCTTCATGCAAAACGCCTTCCTGGTGACGCTGATGATCGCCGTGCCGATGGCGCTGCTCTCCTGCTACCTGGTGCTGAAGGGCTGGTCGCTGATGGGCGACGCGGTCTCCCATGCGGTGCTGCCCGGCGTCGTCATCGCCTATGTCGTCGGCCTGCCCTTCGCGGCCGGCGCCTTCGTCGCCGGCCTGTTCTGCGCGCTCGCCGCCGGCTACCTCAAGGACAACAGCCGGGTGAAGGAAGACACGATCCTCGGCATTGTTTTCTCCGGCATGTTCGCGCTCGGCCTGGTGCTCTACGTCAAGATCCAGCCGGATATCCATCTCGACCACATCCTGTTCGGCGACATGCTCGGCATCGCCGTGTCCGATCTCGTCGAGACGGCAGCGATCGCCGCCGCATCCACGGCTTTCATCCTGCTGTTCCGCAAGGACCTGCTGGTGCATGCCTTCGACCGGCAGCACGCGTCCGCCATCGGCCTGCCCGTCAATCTGCTGCATTACGGCCTGCTTGCCGTGCTGTCGCTCGTCGTCGTCGGCGCGCTGAAGGCGGTCGGCATCATCCTGGCGATCGCCATGCTGGTGGCGCCGGGCGCCATAGCCGCGCTCGTCACCCGGCGCTTCCCGAGCATGCTGATGGTCGCGGTCAGCGTTGCGCTTGGCGCCACCTTCTTCGGCATCTGGCTGAGCTTCATCATCGACAGTGCGCCGGCCCCGACCATCGTGCTTTTGATGACCATCCTCTTCGTCTTCGCCTTCCTGTGGAACGTGCTGCAAAGCCGAAAACCCGCGCAGGAGGCCTGATCCGGCACGGGAGTGGGTCTGTCGACAGACGTCCGGTTTACGTCTATCGTCCCGCGCGATCGACAGGCGGTGCTTCGCGGCCGGTCGCAACGAAAGATAGAACAAGCACGGGACGGCATGGCGCATATCGGTATCGTCGGCAGCGGCCTCATGGGCTGTGCCACAGCGCTCAATCTGCTGGAGCAAGGCCACAGCGTCACCATCCTGGAGCGGGACGCCGGCGGCCTGCCGGCTTCCGTCGGCAATGCGGGCATCCTGGCCGTACCGGAAATCGATCCGCTCGCCCGGCCCGGCATGCTGCTGTCCGTGCCGAAATGGCTGCTCGATCCGCAGGGACCGCTCACCGTGCGTTGGCAGGACCTGCCGGCGCTCGCCCCCTGGCTCATCCGCTTCCTGCTCTCGGCACGGGCGGACAAGGTCGCCGCCAGCCGCGCCGCCATGCTCTCCCTCATGAAGACCGCGGAGGCCGATCACGTGTGCCTCGGCACCATGGCAGGCATCAGCGGCCATCTGCGCGACACCGGCGCTCTCACCGTCTTCGACAGCACTGCTGCCCGCGACAAGACCTTCGCCCATGAGGCGGAAAATGCCCGGCTGATCGGCTGTAACGTCAAGAAGCTGACGACTGAGGAAGCGCGCCGCCGCGTGCCCGCCTTGCAGGGCGCCTTCGCCGGCGCAATCTTCAGCGATGGCTACAAGACCTTCGACTATCCGCTGACCTTCCTGCGCCGCCTCCAGGCGGTGCTGCGCGAACGGGCGACGCTGCTCGATGCCACGGTGTCCTCGGTCGCGCGCGCGGAAAATGGCGTCATCGTGCGCACGGAAGGTGGACGGGAATTCACCTTCGATCGCCTCGCCATCACCGCCGGCGTCTGGTCGCGCCGCTTCGTCGCCGATCTCGGCCTGACGGTGCTGCTCGAAACCGAGCGCGGCTACAACACCACCTTCATGAACCCGTCGACCACGCTGGAAATGCCGGTCTTCTTCTCCGAGCACGGCTTCGTCGCCACCCCCTTCGAGAATGCGCTGCGCATCGGCGGCGCGGTGGAACTCGCCTCGCCGGAAGCCCCCGCCAACTACAAGCGCGCCGCCGCTATGCGAAAGAAAATGCGCCGCTACGTGCCGGATCTTCAGGAAGAAGGCGGCACGGAATGGATGGGCCGCCGTCCCTCGACGCCGGACACGCTGCCCGTCATCAGCCTGCATCCCGGCGATCCGCGCATTGCCTTTGCCTTCGGCCACGGCCATCTCGGCCTGACGCTCTCGGCGACGACCGGCCGCCATGTCGCACGCCTGCTCGCCGGCGAAGGCGACGCGGCGCTCAGCCCCTTTTCCATCGCCCGTTTCCAGTAAGCGCGCGATCTCCATAACAACAACAAACAAGAGACCGACCATGCATAAGGTTATTTTCGATACGGATCCCGGCGTCGATGACGCGATGGCGCTGCTGTTCCTGCACAATCACCCCGAGATCGACCTGATCGGCATCACCACCGTCTTCGGCAATGCCGCAATCGAGACGACGACGCGCAACGCGCTGTTCCTGAAGCGCGAATGGGGTATCGCGGCACCCGTCGCCAAGGGTGACGGCAAGACCTACAACCCGATGCGCAACCCGATCGACTGGCCGGTGATGATCCACGGCCATGACGGGCTCGGCAATATCGACGTGCCGGAAACGATCGACCTGCCGCTCGACCCGCGTTCCGCGTCCCGCTTCATCATCGAGACCGTCCGGGCAAATCCCGGCGAGGTGACGCTGATCGCCGTCGGCCGCATGTCGAACCTCGCTTATGCGCTGAAGGAAGACCCGGCGATTGCCGACCTCGTCAAGGAGGTCATCATCATGGGCGGCGCCTTCGATGTGCCCGGTAACATCACGCCCGCCGCCGAAGCGAACATCCACGGCGACCCGGAAGCCGCCGATGCGGTGATGATGGCGTCGTGGAAGGTCATCGTCGTCGGCCTCGACGTAACGATGAAGACCGTGATGACGCGCAAGCGCCTCGCCGAACTGACCGCGCAGAACGGCAAGCACCTGAAGCTGCTCTCCGACATCTCGCAGTTCTACATCGACTTCTACGGCCAGCATGTGAAGGACGAGGGCATGGTGGTGCATGATAGCTGCGCCTGCATCTACCTCGTGGCACCCGACCTCTTCACCACCCGCTCGGGCGCGATCCGCGTCGTCGCCGGCGGCATCGCCGATGGCCAGACGATCCAGAAGCCAGACAGCCGCAGCTTCCCGCCCGGCAATTGGGACGACCTGCCAAGCCAGCACGCCTGCATCGGCATCGATGCGGAAAAGGTGATGGCGCTGCTCGACGAAACGCTCGTTCGCTAAGAAGCCCGCCGGCCGGTGCCCGTCACCGGCCGGCGTATTCCTCCCACCATTTGAGGACGCGCAAGGCTCGAAGCGTAACCCAGCGCGAGGGCTCTCCCACCGCCTCCATCTCGAACCAGACCGGCCCCTTGAGCTGCCAGTCGAGCGGCCAGGTGCCGTTCTCTGATTGGCGGGCGCGCAGATGGTCGATCGCCTCCCCTAGGCGGGGATCGGGCGCCGCGCCGGTCGCGAGAGAGGCAGCACGGAAATATTCGAGCCCGCGCAAAAAGTCGTAGCGCCAGCGGTTCGGGTGCAGGAATTTCAGGTAGCGTTCGTCGGCCGGCGCGCCGGTGCTCAGGCGGCGAAAGAGGCCGCGTTCCAGCAGATATTCCTCGCCCGCCGCCCGCGCCGCGCGGGTTTCTTCGGTGGCCCCGATCGCCTGCTCATAAGCGAGCAGACCTTCAAGAACATTGATCGTCGAATGATAGGAAGACCGGTGCGAGCCGTTGCAGCGCTCGCAGTTCCAGCCGCCATCGGCCTGGCGTTCGCCGAGCAGGCGCGTGACGATTGGCGAGACATCGACGCCGAAATAGGCCCCGGCGATCACCGTGCGCCCGTTGATGCATTCCTCCACCTCGCCGTCCCAGTAAGGCTGGCCGGCATGGTCCCAACGGGAATTCCGGCCGATGAGATCGACAGTCCGCCGTGCGCGTTCCGAGGTGGGATCGAGGCCGAAGTCGTAAAGCTGCTGGAGCGAAAAGCAGGTGGCGGTCCAGGCCTGGCCGAGCTCGCGCCATTTCTCTTCCGAATAATCCGCCGGCATGAAGGCGCCGCCGGCCCATTGCCCGTCCGCATCCTGATGGGAGAGAAGTTCCGCGCCCCAGCCCTCGGTTTCCACCTTGGCGCGCTCGGCCTGCCATGCCGCTTCCGGCGCATCCAGGAGATCACGCAGCACCTGCCATCGGATCGCGGGATCCGAAGCGAGAAGCCAGTCGATGACCGAGCCGGAGGGAGCCATGGGGCGAAGTCTAGCAGCCCCGCATGTCAATTTCTATTCCGGCGTCGCTGGTAGTTGCCAGTCGATCGGCTCTCGGCCATGTTCTTTGAGGAACGCATTCGCCTGGGAAAACGGCTTGGAGCCGAGAAAACCGTTATGCGCCGAGAGCGGCGACGGATGGGCGGAGCGCAGCATGAGATGGCGGCTGCGATCGACGAAGGCCGCCTTCTTCTGGGCATAGGAGCCCCAGAGAATGAAGACGACGGGCTTTTCCTGCTCGTTGACGGCGCGGATGACGGCGTCGGTAAACCGCTCCCAGCCGCGCCCCTGATGCGAGGCGGCCCGGCCCATCTCCACCGTCAGGACGCTGTTGAGCAGCAGCACGCCCTGCTTGGCCCAATGCTCCAGAAAGCCATGGCGCACCGGCGCAATGCCAAGGTCGGTCTGCATTTCCTTGTAGATATTGACCAGAGACGGCGGGATGCGCACGCCCGGCTGCACGGAAAAGCACAGGCCATGCGCCTGCCCCTCGCCGTGATAGGGGTCCTGTCCGAGAATGACGACGCGGACCTCGTCGAGCGGCGTCAGGTCGAGCGCGCGAAAATATTCCGCACCCTTCGGGAAGATGCGTCGCCCCTCCTGCTTCTGCTCCAGCAGGAATTTCTTGAGGTCGGCCATGTAGGGGCTTGAGAATTCCGCCGAAAGCGGCGCCTTCCAGCTCTCGCCGATCTTCACATCCGTCATCGTCCTCTCCCGTCCAGCACTTGCGAAAGGAAGCGGAGTTTAACGCCGGATGGCCGGGAGAACCGGCAAAAGGGCCGGTCATCCACAGCTAATCTCAGGCGACGCCCAGCACCGTCATCAGGCTTTTCATGCGCGCGGCGGCCAGTTCCGGCTTGTCGAGCACGTTCGCCTGGTCGGCAAGGCGGAAGACGTCTGCATAATGCGTGACGCCGCGGGCGGACTGCATGCCGGCCGGCATGGTGAAATGCTCCTGGTGGCCGTTCAGCCAGGCAAGGAACACGACGCCCGCCTTGTAATATTGCGTCGGCGCCTCGAAAATCTTGCGTGACAGCGGCACCGTCGGCTCGATGACGGCGCGGAACGTCTCGACATCGCCGGCGGCAAGCGAAGCGAGCGCCTTGGAGGCCTGCGGCGCCACCGCATCGAAAATGCCGAGCAGCGCATGGCTGTATTTGCGGCCATCGCCCTCGATCAGTTCGGCATAGTTGAAATCGTCCCCGGTAAAGCACAGCACGCCCTCCGGCAGCCGGTCGCGCAGCGCGACTTCCTTGGCGTTTTCGAGCAGCGAGATCTTGATGCCCTCGACCTTGTCGCGGTTCTCCTCGATGATCGAGAGCACGGCATCCAGCGCAGGCTCGAAACTGTCCGAGCCCCAATAGCCCTTCAACTGCGGATCGAACATGTCGCCGAGCCAGTGCAGCACGACCTTGTCCTTAGCCTGGCCGAGGATATGGCCGTAGACCTTGCGGTAATCGTCCGGCGACTTGGCAAGGCGGGCAAGCGCGCGGCTCGCCATCATGATCGCCCGGCCACCATGTTTTTCGACGAAGCCGACCTGCTCCTCATAGGCCCGGATCACGTCGTCCAGCGAGCGGGCATCGGCCGGGTTGAGATGGTCCGTGCCGGCACCGCAGGCGAGATCGGCGCCCGGCACCGTGCGCGCCTCGGCGAGCGAACGGTTGATTAGCTCCTGCGCGCCGGCCCAGTCGAGCCCCATGCCGCGCTGCGCCGTATCCATCGCCTCGGCGATGTGGAAACCAAGCGACCAGAGATGATGCCGGAAAGCCAGCGTCGCGTCCCAGTCGACCGCTGGCGCTTCCCACGGCCGCACATCGCGGCGCGGGTCGGAGACCACATGCGCCGCCGCATAGGCGATGCGGTTGAAGCGCGGCACCGCGGACGGCCGGACAAGCGGCGTGCCGACGAGGTTGTAACGGGCAAGGCCACCGTCCGTCTGCGGCAGGGTAAGGCTGATCGACATGAAATCCTCCCAGGGGGTTTTCCACGGCAATAATTTAGATCGTTCCAAATTTCAAGGTGATTTTTAGCGTCTGGCGCATTGGCATACTGATCCATGACACCTCTTCAACCAAGAGAGCGCGGCATAGCCTTCCCATAAGTATCTGAAAGTCATTAAAATACTGACCTCAATGCCGACTCCGACCTCTCCAGGAAACACGCGCAATTCGAGAGAGCATTGGCAATCGACATCCCTTACCTCCAAGCCAACCGACAAAATATCTGGCAGTCCTGCTTGACAAATTTGGAACGATCCAATTAATTAGAGCCAACAAGCGGGCAGACTTCGCACCGCTGAGGGAGGATGACCGTGAACAAGAGCCGGGTGACCGTGGTCGATATTGCGCGCGCCGCCGGCGTGTCGAAATCGACCGTCTCGCTCGTCCTCCAGTCAAGCCCGCTCGTCAACGAGACGACGCGCGCCAAGGTCAACGCCACCATCCGCGAACTCGGTTATGTCTACAATCGTGGTGCTGCGAACCTCCGTCAATCCGCCTCCTCGCGCATCATCGGCATCATCGTCAACGACCTCACCAACTCCTTCTTCGCCGAGCTTGCGGTGGGCATGGACATGGTCATGCAGTCGGCCGGCTATGTGCAGTTCCTGTCGAATTCCGCCGAAAGCGTCGATCGCCAGCGCGAAGTCATCGCCTCGATGCGCGAACATGGCATTGCCGGGCTGATCATATCTCCCGCCCGCGGCACGGAAGCGTCCGACCTGAAGCCGCTGGCAGCAAGCGGCATCCCGGTGGTCGCCGTGGTGCGCAACGTGGTCGGCGCCAAGGTCTCGACGCTGTTTTCCGACAATTATGCCGGCGCGAAGGATGCCGTGCGGCACCTGATCGACCTCGGCCACCGCCGCATCGCCTTCCTGGGCGGCATCGCGAACACCACGGTCTTTGCCGAGCGCGTGCAGGGTTGGCGCGATGCGCTGGCGGAAGCCGGCCTGGGCGCACCCGACAGCTGCGTCATCGGCTCGACGGCATCGCGCGCCGGCGGGGTCGCCGCCATCGAGCGCGCGCTCTCGCTGCCCGAGCCGCCGACGGCCGCGCTCTGCTTCAACGATGCGGCCGCCTTCGGTGTCTGCGACGGCCTGCGCACCGCCGGCAAGGAGCCCGGCCGCGATTTCGGCGTGGTCGGCTTCGACGACGTGATCGAGGCCGAGACCGCCGTGCCGGCGCTGACGACGGTCTCCGTCGATCCGCAGGGCATGGGCCGGCGCGCGGCACAGATGCTTTTGAAACAGGTCAATGCTGGCCGGGTGGAGCCCGAGGCGATCGTCAGCTCCGTGCGCCTTGTGGTGCGCCAGAGCTGCGGCGCCGGGCTGAAGGACAAGACGAGGAGGATTTCGGCATGACACGGTGGGGATTGATCGGGGCGAGCACGATCGCCAAGGAATGGGTGATCGGCGCGATCCGCGCGACGGGCGGCGAAATCGCCTCCGTGATGAGCACGAACGCCGAGCGCGGCAAGGCCTATGCCGCCGAGCAGGGCATCGCGAAATCGGTGACGACGCTCGCCGAAATCGTCGACGATCCCGACATCGACGCCGTCTACATCTCGACGACCAATGAACTGCACCGTGACCAGGCGTTGGCCGCGGCCAAGGCGGGCAAACACATCCTCTGCGAAAAGCCGCTCGCCATGTCGCTCGACGATGCCCGGGCGATGGTCCAGGCCGCCCGCGACGCAGGCGTCGTGATGGCGACCAACCATCACCTGCGCAATGCCGCGACGCACGGGGCAATGCGCGAGGCGATCAAGGCCGGCCGCATCGGCACGCCGCTCTCCGCCCGCGTCTTCCACGCCGTCTATCTGCCGCCCCACCTGCAGGGCTGGCGGCTCGATCGCCCGGAAGCCGGCGGCGGCGTCATCCTCGATATCACGGTGCACGACACAGACACGCTGCGCTTCGTGCTCGACGACGATCCGGCGGAGGCGATCGCCTTCGCGCAGGCCGGCGGCATGGGCAAGGCCGGGCTGGAGGATGCCGTGATGGGCGTGCTGCGCTTCCGGAACGGCGTGATCGCCCAGTTCCACGATGGTTTCACCACCGAATTCGCCGAAACCGGCCTGGAAGTGCATGGCACGGACGGCTCGCTGATCGGCCGCAACGTCATGACGCAGCGCGCCGCCGGCACCGTGACGCTGCGCGACGCGAGTGGCGAGCAGGAATTGCCGCTCGATCACCGCAATCTCTATGAAACCGCCCTTGCGGCCTTCCACTCGGCCATCAAGGGCGACGGCAAACCGTCCGCCACCGGCGAAGACGGCGTCTGGTCGCTGGCGGCAGGGCTTGCCGTCGTCGAGGCGGCGCGCACGGGCCAGGCGGTCCGCATCGAACCCGGAATTTAAGTCCTATGAGCAAGCATATCACCCCGCGCCAGGCCGCGGACCTGATCCCGGACGGCGCCGTCGTTTCGGTCTCCTCCTCCTCCGGTCTCGGCTGCCCGGACCTGATGCTGAAGGCGATCGGCGAGCGCTTCGACGAGACCGGCAGCCCCAAAAACCTGACGACGCTGCACCCGATCGCCGCCGGCGACATGAGCGGCATCAAGGGCGTGGATTACATCGCGAAAAAGGGTCTTTTGAAGAAGATCATCGGCGGCTCCTACCCGTCCGGTCCCTCCTCCTCCGAACCGCCGTTGATCTGGCAGATGATCGGCAGCGACGAGGTCGCCGCCTATAACATCCCCTCCGGCATCCTCTTCGACATGCACCGCGAGGCCGCTGCCAAGCGCCCCGGCGTCATCACCAAGGTCGGCCTCGAAACCTTTGTCGACCCGCGCCGCGAAGGTTGCGCAATGAACGCTTCGGCCGCACGCGAACCGGTCGTCGAGAAGATCACCTTCGCCGGTGAGGAATGGCTGTATTTCAAGGCGATCGCGCCGCAGGTGGCGATCATCCGCGCCACCACCGCAGACGAACGCGGCAACCTGACCTATGAACACGAGGGCGCCTATCTCGGCGGGCTCGACCAGGCGCTCGCCGCGCGCAACAATGGCGGCATCGTGATTGCGCAGGTCAAGCGCATCGTCAAGGAAGGCTCGCTGAAGCCGCATGACGTGCGCGTGCCCGGCGTGCTGGTCGATTATGTCGTGGTCGATCCGGACCAGAAGCAGACGACGCAGACGCTCTACGACCCCGCCATTTCCGGCGAGATCTTTCGGCCGCTCGATACATTCCGCGTGCCGGAATTCAACATCCAGAAGGTTATCGCCCGCCGCGTAGCGCAGGAGCTGGAGGGCGGCAGCGCCGTCAATCTCGGCTTCGGCATTTCCGCCAACGTGCCGCGCATCCTGCTCGAAGAGGGCCTGCATGGGGCCGTGACGTGGGTGATCGAACAGGGCGCCGTCGGCGGCGTGCCGCTGCTTGATTTCGCCTTCGGCTGCGCCTCCAATGCTGATGCCTTCATGCCCTCGCCCTACCAGTTCACCTATTTCCAGGGTGCGGGTTTTGACGCCTCGCTGCTCTCCTTCCTGGAAATCGGCAAGGACGGCTCGGTCAACGTCTCGAAACTTTCCTTCCGCCCCCATGTGACGGCAGGTGCCGGCGGCTTCGTCGACATCACGGCGCGGGCGAAGAAGATCGTCTTCTCCGGCATGTTCAATGCCGGCGCAAAACTCGCCGTCGAAGGCGGCAAGCTGGTGATCGAGAAGGAAGGCAAGCTGAAGAAGCTGGTCAATGCGGTCGAGCATGTCACCTTCTCCGGCCCGCGCGGCGTGGCACAGGGGCAGGACATCACCTATGTCACCGAGCGCTGCGTGCTGAAGCTGACGCCCGAGGGCGTCGTGCTCACCGAGATCGCGCCGGGCGTCGATCTCCAGGCGCATATCCTCGACCAGTCGGAATTTGCGCTGATCGTCTCGCCGGATCTGAAGGTCATGGATGCCGCGCTCTTCACCGATGCGCCGATCGGCCTGACGCTGCCGCAGAAGGCACCGCGTGAGCTGGCAGGAGCACACCATGGCTGAGCCGCGCATCCGTATCTCCATCGAGGGCGCCATCGCGACGATCACCGTCGCACGGCCGGAAAAGCTCAACGCCTTCGACATCGACATGCTGAAAGAGCTGTCCGCCGCCTGTGACGAGGTCGAGGCGAATGCCGCGGTGCGCGTCGCGATTCTCACCGGCGAGGGCAAGGCTTTCTCTACCGGTGGCGATATCCGCGCCTGGGGCGGCATGGAGGCCAATGAATTCGGCCACGCCTGGGTGCGCTTCGGCCACCGCGTCTTCGAACGGCTGGCCACGCTGCGCATGCCGCTCATCGCCGCCGTCAACGGCCATGCGCTGGGCGGCGGGCTGGAACTGGCGGCTGCCGCCGATATCCGCATCGCGGAAACACAAGTGAAGATCGGCCTGCCGGAAGCGGGCCTCGGCATGGTGCCCGGCTGGTCCGGCACGCAGCGCCTCGTCAAGCGGTTTGGCGCGCAGGCCGTGCGGCGCATGCTGCTCGGCGGCGAAGTGCTGACGGCGGCGGAAGCGGAAACTCTCGGCATCGTCGATCAGGTCGTAGAAACCGGCACGGCCGTCGAAGCGGCGAAGGCCTATGCGGCGCGCATTGCAGCGCGCGGGCCGGCGGCGACGGAAGTATCGAAGCTGATGATCGCGGTGGCGAACAATGAAGACAATGGTGCGGCGGTGGAGGCCCTGGGCTCGATCCTCGTCGCCAAGACCGGGGACCTGAAGGAAGGCGTCGCCGCCTTCACCGGGAAACGCCCCGCAGAGTTCAAGGGAGAATGGTAATGACCGCGCATGTGAAACCCAAGGCGCTCGACAATTTCCAGGCACGCGATCTCCGCATGCTGATCGACGGCGTCTGGACGGAAGGTGCCGGCCCGGCACTTGAGCGCGTGGCACCCGGCCACGGCATCGTGGTGAGCCGCTATCCGGCCGGCACCAAGGCCGATGCGGAGCGCGCCATCGCCGCAGCCCGCAAGGCCTTCGACGAGGGTCCGTGGCCGAACATGACGGGCGCCGAGCGCTCCAACATCCTGCTCAAGGCGGCCGACCTCATCGCCGCCCGCGCCGACGAACTCGCCTTCCTCGACTGCATCGAGAGCGGCAAGCCGATCAGCCAGGCGAAGGGCGAACTCGGCGGTGCTGCCGATATCTGGCGCTATGCGGCGGCTCTCGCCCGTGACCTGCACGGCGAAAGCTACAACACGCTCGGCCAGGGCACGCTCGGCGTGGTGCTGCGCGAGGCGATCGGCGTCGTCTCCATCATTACGCCCTGGAACTTCCCCTTCCTGATCGTCAGCCAGAAGCTGCCCTTCGCGCTCGCTGCCGGCTGCACGACGGTGGTCAAGCCCTCGGAACTCACCTCCGGCTCGACGCTGGTGCTCGGCGAAATCCTTATCGAAGCCGGCGTTCCGGCAGGCGTCGTCAACATCCTCACCGGCACCGGCCCCGAGGTCGGCGCGCCGATGACGACGCATCCGGATGTCGACATGGTCTCCTTCACCGGCTCCACCGGCGTTGGTCGCCTGACCATGGCCAATGCCGCGCAGACGCTGAAGAAGGTCTCGCTGGAACTCGGCGGCAAGAACCCGCAGATCGTCTTCCCCGATGCAAACCTCGACGAATTCATCGATGCCGCCGTCTTCGGCGCCTATTTCAACGCCGGCGAATGCTGCAATGCCGGCTCCCGGCTGATCCTGCACAAGTCGATTGCGGCGGACGTCACCGCCCGCATCGCAGAGCTGGCGAAAAAGGTGAAGGTCGGCGATCCGCTCGATCCGACGACCCAGGTCGGCGCGATCATCACGCCGCAGCACCTCGAAAAGATCGGCTCCTATGTGGACGGCGCCACCAAGGCCGGTGCTTCGGTCGCCCTCGGCGGCGGTGCGCTCGATCTCGGTCTCGGCCAGTTCATGGCGCCGACCATCCTCTCCGGCGTGCTACCCGACATGACGGTCGCCCGCGAAGAGGTTTTTGGCCCCGTTCTCTCGGTGCTGACCTTCGAGACGACGGAAGAGGCGATCCGCATTGCCAACGCCATCGACTACGGCCTGTCGGCCGGTGTGTGGAGCCGCGATTTCGACACGTGTCTCACGATCGGCCGCAAGGTGCGCGCCGGCACGGTCTGGATGAACACCTTTATGGACGGCGCTTCAGAACTCCCCTTCGGCGGCTACCGCCAGTCCGGCCTCGGTCGTGAACTCGGCCGCCATGCCGTGGAGGACTATACCGAGACCAAGACCCTCAACATGCATATGGGCGCACGCACCGGCTGGTGGATGCCGCGATGAGCAAACCCTTCCCGACAACCAAGGCAGGGACCGGCTCCGCCGCCCGCTCAGGGCGTCGGGAAGCTGAATTGCGGGTTCTGCAGGATCGTCAGGTCCTCGACCGGCTCGCCGCCGATGCGCTGCAGGAGCAGTTGTCCCATCGCCTCGCCGGCCGCCTTCAGGTCCTCATAGATCGTCTCGACCTTGGGCTGGATCTGGCTGAGCAGCAGCGAGGTCTGCTTGGCGACGATGTCGTATTCCGTGCCCAGCGTAAAACCCTGGTCGCTCATGCCGGTGATGGTGGCGAGCGCCGAGACTTCGCCGGGACAGGCGAAGCCATCCGGCGCGTCGGGCTCGGCGCTGCGACGGCGCACATAGTCGCGGATCATGTCGGCGGGACTGTCGAGATCGAGCGTCTCGGGGATTTCGTAGGCGATGCCCGCCTCGCGCACCGCGGTCATGAAACCGTGCAGCATGTGCTGGTAGAAGGTGAGGCGCTTCGGCGGCAGGATGATGGTGACCTTGCGCCGGCCCTTGACGATCAGCCGCTTGGCGGCCTCGTAGGCGAAGGCGAAATTGTCGTAGTCGACGAAGGCATGCGGCGTGGAGAATTCCGTGCGGCCATGCGTGACGAAGGGAAAGCCGTTTTCGAGCAGCAGGCGCACGCGCGGATCAAAAGGCTCGGTTCGCGAAAAGATCAGGCCGTCGGCCATGCCGTTGCGGATGATGTAATTGACCGCATCGACATTGCTGCCGTCGAGAAAATTCGGCGTGACGATGAGATGGTAGGGCGTCGCCTGGAGCGCGCGCGCCAGGCCATGCATGATGGACGTGCCGAAGCCCAGGATTTCCTCGTGCGGATCGAGCAGCACGGAAATGACATTGGTGCGGCCGGTCTTGAGGCGCTGGGCGGCGCGGTCCGGCAGGTAGCCGATCTCGGCGGCCACCTCGTGCACGCGCCGGCGGGTGTTTTCCGAAATCTGCGGCGCATTGCCGAGCGCGCGGGAGACCGTGGTGATCGCAAGGCCCGTCAGTTCGGCAATGGTCTTCAGCGTCGGCTTGCCGGCACGGGGCGGGCTGCGGGCGGGTTCACTGTCGGCGGGCTTTTCGATGCGGGACACGGGTGCGTTTCTTTGGATGGCGGACGTCGATCGGCGGCACCATACCGGCGCACCCCGCCTCTAGCAATCTTGCGCTGCACAGAATTTAAAACGTTTTCCGTGCACTGCAAAAAGCGCCCGGATTTGCGGCAATTGCCTGCACTGCCTGAATTTACCGCATTTGCGAAAGCACATGGCCTCTGCTACCGGAGCGACTTGACTCCGCAAATTTACAACGTTTTAAATTGGCGCGGCACTTTGAGCCGCAAACGGAATTCCGATGCCTTCAAGGGCATCGGGGAAATCGGCGGGAGGAGGCTCTCGCCCTCGAACTTGCAAACGGGAGGAATACGATGCGCAAGTTTCTGACAACCACTGCGATCGCCGCGGTGATGATGACCATGGGCGGCATGTCCGCTACCAAGGCAGCCGAAGGCGTCGAGGTTCTGCACTGGTGGACCTCCGGCGGTGAAGCAGCCGCCCTCGACGTCCTGAAGAAGGACCTGGAAGCCAAGGGCATTTCCTGGACCGACATGCCGGTTGCCGGCGGTGGCGGCACGGAAGCCATGACGGTTCTGCGCGCCCGCGTCACGGGCGGCAACGCACCGACCGCCGTGCAGATGCTCGGCTTCGACATTCTCGACTGGGCCAAGGAAGGCGCACTCGGCAATCTCGACGACGTGGCCGCCAAGGAAGGCTGGGACAAGGTCATTCCGACCGCGCTCCAGCAGTTCTCGAAATATGACGGCCACTGGATCGCTGCCCCGGTCAACGTGCACTCCACGAACTGGGTCTGGGTCAACAAGGCAGCCCTCGATGCAGCCGGCGGCAAGGAGCCGACGAACTGGGATGAACTCGTCGCCCTTCTCGACAAGTTCAAGGAACAGGGCATCACGCCGGTGGCGCATGGTGGCCAGCCGTGGCAGGACGCGACGATCTTCGACGCGGTCGTGCTCTCCTTCGGCAACGACTTCTACAAGAAGGCGTTCATCGACCTCGATCCGGAAACGCTGGGCAGCCCCCAGATGAAGGAAGCCTTCGACCGCATGACGAAGCTGCGCTCCTACGTGGACGACAACTTCTCGGGCCGTGACTGGAACCTCGCGTCTGCCATGGTCATCGAAGGCAAGGCCGGCGTTCAGTTCATGGGCGACTGGGCGAAGGGCGAGTTCATCAAGGCCGGCAAGAAGCCGGGCACGGACTTCGTCTGCATGCGCTTCCCGGGCACGCAGGGTTCGGTCACCTTCAACTCCGACCAGTTCGCGATGTTCAAGGTTGCCGAAGACAAGGTGCCCTCGCAGCTCGTGATGGCATCCGCCATCGAGAGCCCGGCCTTCCAGTCGGCCTTCAACGTGGTCAAGGGCTCGGCGCCTGCCCGCACCGACGTCTCGGACGAAGCCTTCGACGACTGCGGCAAGAAGGCCATCAAGGACCTCGCGGAAGCCAACACCAACGGCTCGCTGTTCGGCTCCATGGCACACGGCCACGCCAACCCGGCCTCCGTCAAGAACGCCATCTATGACGTCGTGACCCGCCAGTTCAACGGCGAGCTTTCCTCCGAGGAAGCCGTGACGGAACTCAAGGCCGCCGTCGAGGCTGCGAAGTAAGGGGCTAGCCCCCTCACCTACCCTCTCCCCGCTGGGGAGAGGGGATTTGAACGTCGCGGCAAAGCCCTTCTCCCCGGCGGGGAGAAGGTGGCGGCAGCCGGATGAGGGGGCCACGCGCCGCCCTGCAACCCGATTTCAACGGTGGTATCGACCATGGATAGCCGCAGCCGGCTGCAGGAGCTTTTGCCGAAGCTCGTGCTGGCACCCAGTTTCCTCATCGTGCTCGTCTTCGTCTACGGCTTCATTGCCTATACGGGCTTCCTGTCGCTGACGGACAGCAAGATGCTGCCCTCCTACAACTTCGTGGGGCTGAGCAACTACACCAAGCTCTGGGCGCTGCCGCACTGGTGGCGGGCGATCTCGAACCTCGCGATCTTCGCCTCGCTCTACATCGTCATCTGCTCGGTGCTGGGCCTGGGGCTCGCCATCCTGCTCGACCAGAAGATCCGCGCGGAAGGCATCCTGCGGCCGATCTATCTTTACCCGATGGCGCTCTCCTTCATCGTGACGGGCACCGCGTGGAAGTGGTTCCTCGATCCCGGCATCGGGCTTGAGAACACCATGCACCTCTGGGGCTGGGAGAGCTTCGCCTTCAACTGGATCAAGGATCGCAACTACGCGATCTACTGCGTGGTGATCGCCGCCGTCTGGCAGTCCTCCGGCTTCGTCATGGCCATGTTCCTCGCCGGGCTTCGCGGCGTCGATAACGAGATCATCAAGGCCGCCCAGATCGACGGCGCCTCGACCACCACCATCTATCGCCGCATCATCATTCCGCTGATGCGCCCGGTCTTCCTGTCGGCCTTCGTCGTGCTCGCCCACCTCGCCATCAAGGCCTACGACCTTGTGGTGGCGCTGACCGGCGGCGGCCCCGGCCAGGCGACCGAACTGCCGGCGACCTTCATGTATTCCTACACCTTCACCCGCAACCAGATGGGCATCGGCGCCTCGTCGGCCATCATCATGCTGGTCATGATCTTCTCGATCATCATCCCCTACCTCTATTCCGAAATCCGCGGAGGCAAAGGCCGATGAGCGCTCAAAACCCCGACAACGTCATCTCGCACAACAAGCTGACGCGCGCGCTGATCTATACCGCGCTCATCCTGTTCGCCGTCTACTACATGCTGCCGCTCTACGTGATGCTGGTGAACTCGCTGAAGCCGCTCGACGAAATCCGCCAGGGCGGCATGCTGAACCTGCCGCAGGTCTGGACGATCGAGCCCTGGCTGCAAGCCTGGTCGACGGCACAGATCGGCGTACAGCCGACGGGCCTTCGCCCCTTCTTCATCAACTCGATCCTGATGGTCGTGCCGGCCGTGGCGATCTCCACCATCATCGGCGCGCTCAACGGTTACGTGCTGACCAAGTGGCAGTTCAAGGGCTCGAACATCTTCTTCGGCCTGCTGCTGCTCTCCTGCTTCATCCCGTTCCAGATCGTGCTGATCCCGATGGCACGCATCCTTGGCATGCTGGGACTAGCCGGCTCGCTCTGGGGCCTCATCCTGGTGCACATCGTCTACGGCCTCGGCTTCACCACGCTCTATTTCCGCAACTATTACGAAAACTTCCCGACCGAGCTGGTGCGCGCGGCACAGATCGACGGCGCGAGCTTCTTCCAGATCTTCTACCGCATCCTGCTGCCGTCGTCGGGGCCGATCATCGTCGTCTCCGTCATCTGGCAGTTCACCAATATCTGGAACGACTTCCTGTTCGGCGCCTCCTTCTCCGGCGCGAACACCACGCCGATGACGGTGGCACTCAACAACCTCGTCTCGTCCTCGACCGGCGTGAAGGAATACAACGTTCACTTCGCAGGCGCGATCCTCGCCGCACTGCCCACCCTCATCGTCTACATCGTCTCCGGACGGTACTTCGTGCGCGGCCTGATGTCCGGCGCCGTGAAAGGATAAGCCCCATGTCTTCAACACAGACATCTTTCCTCAAGATCAGCAATCTGCGCAAATCCTACGGTTCGCTCGAAATCCTCAAGGACATCAACCTCGAGATCGAGCAGGGCGGCTTCCTCGTGCTGGTCGGCCCGTCCGGCTGCGGCAAGTCCACGCTGCTCAACACCATCGCCGGCCTGGAGCCGATCACGTCGGGCGACATCGCCATCGACGGCCGCTCGGTCGCGGGTCTGCACCCGTCCAAGCGCGACATCGCCATGGTGTTCCAGTCCTACGCGCTCTATCCGAACATGACGGTCGGCGGGAACATCGCCTTCGGCATGGAAATCCGCGGCGTGCCGAAGGAAGAGCGCGACAAGGCGATCAAGCAGGTCGCCGACATGCTCCAGATCGGCCATCTGCTGGAGCGCAAGCCCGGCCAGCTCTCCGGCGGTCAGCGCCAGCGCGTCGCCATGGGCCGCGCGCTGGTGCGCGACCCGAAGCTCTTCCTGTTCGACGAGCCACTGTCGAACCTCGACGCGAAGCTGCGCGTCGACATGCGCACGGAAATCAAACGCCTGCACCAGCGCATGAAGACCACCATCGTCTACGTGACGCATGACCAGATCGAGGCGATGACGCTCGCCACCAAGATCGCCGTCTTGAAGGATGGCGTGCTGCAACAGTTCGGCTCGCCGGCGGAAATCTACAACAACCCCGCCAACATCTTCGTCGCCGACTTCATGGGCTCGCCCGCGATGAACCTGCTTTCTGCGAGGATCGAACAGAACGGCGCCGGCATGGCCGTCTCGCTCGCCCGCCACCAGGCGGAGCCGCTGGTGCTGTCCGTGCCGAACGCGCCCGGCGGACTGGCCGCCTACAAGGGCAAGGACGTGATCTTCGGCATCCGCCCGGAAGCCCTGACCGACCCTGACGGCGCGGACCGCAATGCCCGCACCGTCGCGGAAGGCGATTGCCTGATCGAGGTGGTGGAGCCCGCCGGCGCCGACACCTTCGCCGTCACCCATCTCGGTGGCAAGGAGATCGTCGCGCGCCTTCGCGCCGACGTGCGCATCGCCGCCGGCCAGACCGCACGCCTCGCCTTCAACCTCGACAAGGCCGTGTTCTTCGACCCCGCCAGCCAGCTTCGCATCGCCTGAGCAGACCATGACAACGCAGCCGGACATCGTCATCATCGGATCGGGCATTGGTGGCTCCACCATGGCCGCCGCGCTTGCCCCGACAGGCGCAAGGATCGTCATCCTGGAAGCGGGCGACCACCT
This sequence comes from Shinella sp. BE166, assembly GCF_051201095.1. Lineage (NCBI taxonomy): Bacteria > Pseudomonadati > Pseudomonadota > Alphaproteobacteria > Hyphomicrobiales > Rhizobiaceae > Shinella > Shinella sp. BE166. The sequence goes on from NZ_JBPEHL010000004.1 coordinate 439,769, forward strand.
GCCCGACCGTCCGGAAAACCGCGACCAGCGCGCCATCTTCCAGCGCGGCCATTTCCGCCCGAAGGAGATGTGGTACGAGGCCGACGGCACCGCCTTCAACCCCGGCAATTACTACAATGTCGGCGGCAACTCGAAATTCTACGGGGCGGTGCTGGTGCGCTACCGCCGCGAAGACTTCGAGGAGATGAAGCACCGCGATGGCATCTCCCCCGCCTGGCCCTTCCCCTATGAAGAGCTGGAGCCGTGGTATTCGGCGGCGGAAAAGCTCTACAATGTGCGCGGCACGCTCGGCGAGGACCCGAGCGAGCCGCACCATTCCGCGCCCTACCCCTTCCCGCCCGTGCCGGACGAACCGGCCATCGCGAAGGTGCGGGCGAAGATGAAGGCGAACGGCCTGCACCCCTATTCCCTGCCGCTCGGCGTTGACATCGACCGCTGGCTCGCCAAGGCGAAGACGCCGTGGGATGCGCATCCGAACGCCAACGACGGCAAGATGGACGCCGAAAGCACGGCGCTTGCCGAAGCCCTCAGGCACCCGAATGTCGAGCTGCGCACCAATTGCCGGGTGACGAGGCTCGCCACCGCCCCGCATGGCCGCACCATCTCGACCGTGCACTACATGCACGACGGCGAGGCGCACAGCATCTCGCCCAAACTGGTGATCCTCTCGGCCGGCGCCGTGCAATCGGCCGTGCTGCTGCTGCGCTCGGCCTCGGAAGCCTTCCCGAAGGGGCTCGCCAACAGCTCCGACCAGGTCGGCCGCAACTTCATGAACCACAATTCGAGCGCCGTGATCGGCGTCTCGCCCTTCTATAAAAACACCTCCGTCTACCAGAAGAGCTTCGGCTTCAACGACTACTACCTCTCGGACGGCAATGGTGGCGCGCCGCTCGGCAATGTGCAGCTGCTCGGTCGTGTCTCGGGAAAAATCCTGAAGGCCAATATGCCCTCCGTGCCGGAATGGCTGCTGGAACAGGTCGCCTCCCGCGCCATCGACTTTTACGCGATGAGCGAGGACCTGCCGCACCCGGAAAGCCGCATCACGGTGGACCGCGACCGCATCGTCATGAAATGGACGCGCACCAACTGGCAGGCCCATCTCGACCTCGTGACCAAGCTGAAAGCCGCGCTGAAGAAGGCCGGTTTCCCAATCGTGCTCGCCCGCGCCTTCGACAAGCGCACGCCCTCGCACCAATGCGGCACGGTGCGCATCGGCAACGATCCGGCAACGGCGCCGCTCGATATCTGGAGCCGCGCCTATGACCATCCGAACCTCTTCGTGGTCGACGCCTCCTACCTGCCGACCTCGGCCGCGGTGAACCCGGCGCTGTCCGTTGCCGCCCAGGCGCTGCGCGTCGCGGACCGCATCAAATCGAGGGATCTCGCCGTATGACGACACCAGCACGCCCCGTCGCCATCGTCACCGGCGGCCGCCGCGGCATCGGCCTCGGCATCGCAAAAGCGCTCGCAGCGCAAGGTTTCGACATCGCCATCACGGGCATCGGCGAGGTAGACGCCGCGACCGACGCCATGCTCGCCGAATTCAACGGCCGCGCGATCTACCTCAAGGCCGACCTCGCCGATCTCTCCGGCCATGCCGCAACCGTCGCGGCAATCGAAGACCGGCTCGGCGCCATCGGCTGCCTCGTCAACAATGCCGGCATCGCCTCCGTCGTGCGCGGCGATTTCCTCGATCTTTCGCCGGAAAATTTCGACACGATCGTCGGCACCAACCTGCGCGGCACCGTGTTCTTCACACAGGCCGTGCTGAAGGCGATGCTGCATTCGAAACAGGCCGCCGGCGCGCGCTCGGTCATCAACATCACCTCCGTCTCCGCCTCGCTCGCCTCGCCGGAACGGCTGGACTACTGCATGACAAAGGCCGGGCTTGCCGCCTTCAGCCAGGGGCTGGCGTTGCGGCTCGCGGACACCGGCATCTCCGTCTTCGAAATCCGCCCCGGTATCATCCGCTCCGACATGACGGCCGGCGTTTCGGGAAAATACGACACGTTGATCGAAGGCGGCCTCGTGCCGATGAAGCGCTGGGGCGAACCGGACGACATCGGCTCCGCCGCCGCCGCGCTCGCAACAGGCCAGTTCGCCTTCGCCACCGGCTCGGTGATCAATCTAGACGGCGGGCTTTCGATCGGCCGGCTGTGAGCCGCCGCGCCCGCGAAAAATTCTGAGGACGAAGACATGACCTACGACTACATCATCACCGGCGCCGGGCCTGCCGGCTGTGTGCTGGCAAACCGCCTCTCGGAAGACCCGGCCGTGCGCGTGCTGCTGCTAGAAGCCGGCGGCGGGGACTGGAACCCGCTGTTCCACATGCCCGCCGGTTTCGCCAAGATGACCAAGGGTGTGGCCAGCTGGGGCTGGGAGACGGTGCCGCAAAAACACATGAAGGGCCGCGTGCTGCGCTATACGCAGGCGAAAGTTCTCGGCGGCGGCTCCTCGATCAATGCGCAGCTCTATGCCCGCGGAAATGCGGCCGACTACGACCTGTGGGCCAGCGACGACGGCTGCGAGGGCTGGAGCTACCGGGAGATCCTGCCCTATTTCAAGCGGGCCGAGGACAACCAGCGCTTCGCCGACGACTACCATTCCTATGGCGGGCCGCTCGGCGTTTCCATGCCGGTCTCGGCGCTGCCGATCTGCGACGCCTATCTGCGCGCCGGCCAGGAGCTCGGCATTCCCTACAATCACGATTTCAACGGCCGCCAGCAGGCGGGCGTCGGCTTCTACCAGCTGACCCAGCGCAACCGCCGCCGCTCCTCCGCCTCGCTCGCCTACCTTTCGCCGATCAAGGATCGCAAGAACCTGACGATCCGCACCGGCGCCCGCGTCGCCCGCATCGTGCTGGAAGGCACGCGCGCCGTCGGCGTCGAGGTGGTGACGGCGAAGGGCATGGAGACGATCCGGGCGGAACGAGAGGTGCTCGTCTCCTCCGGCGCCATCGGCTCGCCGAAACTGCTCCAGCAATCCGGCATCGGCCCGGCCGACCACCTGAAATCCGTCGGCGTCGCGGTCAAGCACGACCTGCCCGGCGTCGGCTCCAACCTACAGGACCATCTCGACCTGTTCGTGATTTCCGAATGCACCGGCGACCACACCTATGACGGCGTCGCCAAGCTGCACCGCACGCTCTGGGCCGGCCTGCAATATGTGCTGTTCCGTTCCGGCCCCGTCGCCTCCTCGCTCTTCGAGACTGGCGGCTTCTGGTATGCCGATCCGGATGCGCGCTCGCCGGACATCCAGTTCCACCTCGGCCTCGGCTCCGGCATCGAGGCGGGCGTGGAAAAACTGAAGAATGCCGGCGTGACGCTGAACTCCGCCTACCTGCATCCGCGCTCGCGGGGCACGGTCCGGCTGTCCTCCGCCGATCCCTCCGCCGCGCCGCTGATCGACCCGAACTACTGGGAAGACCCGCACGACCGGAAAATGTCGATCGAAGGCCTGAAGCTCGCCCGCGAGATCATGCAGCAGGCCGCGCTGAAACCCTATGTGCTGGCCGAGCGCCTGCCGGGGCCGAAGGCGATGACCGACGAGGACCTTTTTGCCTATGGCTGCGCCAACGCCAAGACCGACCACCACCCCGTCGGCACCTGCAAGATGGGCACGGGGGCGGACGCCGTGGTCGGCCTCGATCTGAAGGTGCACGGGCTTGAAGGCCTGCGCGTCTGCGACAGTTCTGTCATGCCGCGCGTTCCTTCGTCCAACACCAATGCGCCGACCATCATGGTGGGCGAAAAGGGCGCCGACATCATCCGCGGCCTGCCGGCGCTGCCGGCCCAGGTCTTCCTGCATGAACGCAACGATGCGCGGCCCCGTGCCCGCGCCGACATAAGATAGGGGATACCATGATCCGCCACTGCGTCTTCATCCACTTCAAGCCGACCATTTCCGCCCACTACAAGGCCGAGCTCTTCAACGAGATCGATGCCTTGAAGAGCCGGATTCCGGGCATGCTCGCCGTCCATATCGGCACGAATGTCAGCCCGGAAGAGGGCATGGACAAGGGGTTTGCCGACGGCTTCATCGTCGACTTCGCCGACAGTTTCGCGCGGGACGCCTATCTGGAGGACCCGGAGCACAAGCAGACCGGCGGCCGGCTTGTCGCCGCTGCCGAAGGCGGCATCGCGGGCATCCTCGTCTACGACCTCGAAACCGGCGACTAAAGCAATTCCAGCAAAAGTGCGCAGCGGTTTTGCTTCCGGAATTGCGTAAAAACAAAGAGATAGAGCATTTCCGCGATTCGAAGAAACGCGGAAATGCTCTAGACCCGGCCCGCCCGACGCGCGAGCACCCGCTCGACAGCGGAAAAGGCATCGTAGATCAGCACCGCCAGCACGGCGACCACCAGGCCGCCTTGCAGCACGAAGGCGAGATTGTTGGATTGCAGGCCGGCGATGATGACCTCGCCGAGCGTCTTGGCCGCTACCGTCGAGCCGATGGTGGCGGTGGCGAGGCTGATGGTCACCGAGAGACGGATGCCCGCGAGAATGACCGGCAGTGCCAGCGGCAGCTCCACCTTGGTGAGCCGCTGCCAGGCCGTCATGCCCGTGCCGCGCGCGGCCTCGACGATGGCCGGTGGCAGGGTGGAAAGGCCCGTCATGGCATTCTCGAAGATCGGCAGCAGGCCATAGAGGAAGAGCGCGATAAGCGTCGGCTTCTCGCCGAAGCCGACGGCGGGAACGGCGAGCGCCAGCACCGCGACGGGCGGAAAGGTCTGGCCAATATTCACCAGGCTGCGCGACAGCGGCAGGAATTCCGCACCGATCGGCCGTGTCACGAGAATGGCAAGCCCGACGGCGACGATGGTCGCGGCGAGCGTGGCGGTAAAGACCGTCGCGAGATGCGAGAGCGTCAGCGACAACAGGCTGCCCTGGTTATAGACCGCCGGGGCATTGGCCTGCACGAGCGGCTTCAGCAACGGCTCGAACAGCATGGGCTGCACGAGAAAGGCGATCAGGATCACCAGCACCGCCAGCCGCAGAAGATTGGGCAGGAGCCGCTTCATTGCGGCCTCGCGGCACGACGCATCAGGGAGGCGAGCGTCACGCGGCCGAGCGGCGCACCATCGGCGCCGACGACCGGCAGGGCCTCACGGCCGGACCAGAGCAGCGCGGAAAGCGCATCGCGCTGGCTGAGTGTCGCCGCAATCGGTTCGCCCTCCGCCTCGCCGGCCTCCGCGGCATCGGCGACGGTGCCGATCGACAGCAGCCGGAACGGCCGTTCGCCGGCGCCGATCAGCGTCTCGACGAAATCGGTCGCCGGGTTCACCAGCATGTCCTGGGGCGCGGCGTACTGCACGATCTTGCCCTTGTCCATGACGGCGATCTTGTCGGCGAGGTGGAAGGCCTCCTCCATATCATGCGTGACGAGCACGATGGTCGTGCCGAAATGTTTCTGGATCGCCAGCAGGTCCTCCTGCGCCTTCGCCCGGATGACCGGGTCGAGCGCGCCAAAAGGTTCGTCCATCAGCAGGATGTTCGGCTCGGCCGCAAGCGCGCGGGCGACGCCGACGCGCTGCTGCTGGCCGCCGGACAGCTCGTGCGGATAACGCGGGCCGAAGGCGGCAGGGTCGAGCTGGAAAAGGGTCAGCAGTTCCTTGACCTTGGCGTCGATGCGGGGCTTGTCCCAGCCGAGCAGCGTCGGCACCGTGGCGATGTTTTCCGCGACGGTGCGATGCGGGAAGAGGCCATGGCCCTGGATGGCATAGCCGATGCGGCGGCGCAGCTCGTAGCCGGGGATCGCGCTGTTCGGCTCGCCGTCGATCAGGATTTTTCCGGACGTCGGCTCGACGAGGCGGTTGATCATGCGCATCAGCGTCGTCTTGCCGGAGCCGGACGTGCCGACGATGACGGTGATCGTGCGCGGTGCGATCGTCATCGAGACCGTGTCGACGACGGTCGTTTCGCCGTAGCGCTTGGTGATGGTGTCGATCTCGATCATGCGGCCCTGCCGGGTTTGTTGCTGGAAAGTTCGGTCGCGGCATCGAGAACGATGGCGGCGGCGAAGGCGAGCGCGACGGTCGGCACCGCGCCGAGCAGCACGAGGTCCATGGCCGTCTGGCCGATGCCCTGGAAAACGAAGACGCCGAAACCGCCGCCGCCGATCAGCGCCGCAATCGTCGCAAGCCCGATATTCTGCACGAGCACGATGCGGATGCCGGTGAGAATGACCGGGAAGGCGAGCGGCAGTTCGACGCCGAAGAGCCGCTGGCGGTCCGTCATGCCGATACCGCGCGCCGCATCGTTCGCATCGCGCGGCACGCCGGCAAGGCCGACCACCGTATTGGCGACGACCGGCAGCAGCGAATAGAGAGAGAGCGCGACGAAAGCGGGTGCCGCGCCGATGCCCCGGATGCCGATTGCCGCGGCCCCAGGCACATTGAGCGCAATCCAGCCGAGCGGCGCGATCAGCAGGCCGAACAGCGCGATCGACGGGATCGTCTGGATGATGTTCAGCACGTTGAGCACGCCGGCCCGCAGCGCCTCGACACGATGGCAGAGGATGCCGAGCGGCAGGCCGACGAGCACGGCCGCCGCCAGCGAGCCGAGCGCCAGAACGACATGCCGGCTCGCCTCCAGCCAGAACGTTTCGGCGCGGCTGCCATATTCCTTGAGGATCGACAGGCCATCCCAGACGCCGGACATCAGCAGTGCTGCGGCAGCGGCGGCAACGGCCGCGAGCAGCGCGACCCGGGCAAGCGGCGACAGCTTCAGTCGCGCCAGCGCATCGGTGGTCACCAGGGCGAAGGCGAAACTCGTGAGCCAGAAGCCCGAGGCCGGCGAAACGCGGGCATAGGTATTTTCCGGCGGCGTCAGATGGCCGGCGGCAAGGCCGATGAGGATGGCAAGTGCCAGCAGCGTGACAAGGCCGAGCACCAGCCGGAAGAGGGTCGGCGTCTTCGCCGCGATGAGGACGATGGCGACGACGGCAAAGGCAAGGAACGCGGCACCCAGCCCCGCGGGAAGCGCCTCGATGATCGACCGCGCCTCGCCGGGCACGATGCGGTTTGCGCGAAAATTGGCGAACGGCGCCAGAAACGCGCCATAGGCCAGCAATGCGGCGATCACCACGCCGAGCTTGTCGATCCTGAAGCGCATGGGCACCTTTCGGGGAGAGACGTCCTCCGCCCGGCCGGGCGGAGGACAAGCGAGCTTACTTGATGAAGCCGTTCTTCTTCAGGAAGTCCTCGGCAACGGCCTTGGCCGGCTCGCCGCCGACCTGAACGCGGCCGTTGAGATCCTGCAGCGTCACCAGATCGAGCTTTTCGAAGACCGGCTTCAGAATTTCCTCGATCTGCGGATTGGCCTTCAGCACCTCCTCGCGAATGATCGGCGACGGCTGGTAGACCGGCTGCACGCCCTTGTCGTCTTCCAGAACGACGAGGCCCGACGGCGCGATGCCGCCATCCGTGCCATAAACCATCGCGGCATTGGCATTGTTGGTCTGGTTGGCGGCGGCGGCAATCGTGGCAGCCGTGTCACCGCCCGAAAGCGTGATCAGCTGTTCCGGCTTCAGCGTGAAGGCGTAGGTCGTCTGGAAGGCCGGCAGGGCCGCAGCCGAGTTCACGAATTCGGAGGAAGCGGCAAGCACCACCTGGCCGCCACCGGCGACATATTTGCCGAAGTCGGTCAGCGTCACGAGCTTGTTCGGCTCGGCCACATCCTTGCGCAGCGCGATCGCCCAGGTGTTATTGGCCGGCGACGGCGTCAGCCAGACGATCTTGTTGGCGTCGAAATCGAGCGTCTTGGCGAGCTCATAGGCCTTGGCCGCATCCTTCCAGGCCGGATCGTCGGCCTTCTCGAAGAAGAAGGCGGCATTGCCGGTATATTCCGGGTAGATGTCGATCTCGCCCGCGATGATCGCCTGGCGCACGACCGGCGTGGCACCAAGCTGCACGCGGTCGGTCGTCTCGATGCCATTGGCATTCAGCACGGCGAGGATGATGTTGCCGAGCACGCCACCCTCGGTGTCGATCTTCGACGAGACGACGACCTGGGCCTGGGCGGCACCAGCCATAAGGCCGAGGGCCAGAGCGGCTCCGATGAATTTGACTGCAGGGCGCATGAGAAAACCTTTCGTTCTGTGCGGGAACCCGGAGTGGCATTCAGACCACGTTTGGGAACGCCCGTCCGGGCAACGCATTTCATATATGGCAGTGAATCGCAAAAAATAGACCGCGCCAGCGGGACTTTGCACGACGTTTGTTGCCGCGTTCAAAGCGCTTTCAAGATTGTGCGAAGAGAACGGTTTTGGCAACAGAAACGCGTTGCAATTGCCGGTCGCATCCGACACTCTTCGCGAAGGCCCGCTCCCATTTTCAAAGACAGCATTTCATCACCTTGCCGGGGAAACGTCCCGGGCCGATGTCCGGCGCAGATTTCATGAGGGGACACATGAGCATCTATATTCTTGCCTTGCTGATCGGCGTGGTGGCGGGGCTTCGGGCGATTACGGCACCCGCCGCCGTCAGCATCGGCGCCGCACTCGGCTGGCTGCCGGTTTCCGGCACCTGGGCGGCCTTCATGGGCTATCGCTTCACGCCCTATATCTTCGGCATCCTGGCGCTCGTCGAGTTTGTCACCGACCAGTTGTCGAGCACGCCGAGCCGCAAGGTGCCGCAGCAATTCGGCGCACGCATCGTCAGCGGTGCCTTCTGCGGCGCGGTCATCGGCACGGCCGGCGGCGCGCTGATCGGCGGTCTGGTTGCCGGCGTCATCGGCGCAGTCATCGGCACGCTCGGCGGCGCGGAAGCTCGCCAGCGCCTCGTGGCTGCCACCGGCGGCAGGGACCTGCCGATCGCGCTCTTGGAAGACGCCGTCGCCGTGCTGCTCGGTCTGTTCGTCGTCTCGTCGGTCGTCTGATGCAAACGTTCGACGCCATCATCATCGGAGCGGGCCAAGCCGGCCCGTCACTCGCCGGCCGGCTGACGGCCGCCGGCAAGACGGTCGCGCTGATCGAGCGAAAACTCGTCGGCGGCACCTGCGTCAACACAGGCTGCATGCCGACCAAGGCCATGGTCGCCAGCGCCTATGCCGCCCATCTCGCCCGCCGCGGCGCCGACTATGGCGTGGTGACGGGGGATATCTCGATCGACTTTTCCAAGGTCATGGCCCGCAAGGATAAGGTGCGCTTCGATGCCCGCAAGGGCAACGAGGACTGGCTGATGGGCATGCAGGGCCTCACCTTCATCCGCGGCCATGCGCGTTTCGAAAGCCCGACCGAGATCCGCGTCGGCGACGAGTTGCTGTCGGCGAAACAGGTCTTCCTCAATGTCGGAGGCCGGGCCGTCGTGCCGGATTTCCCGGGCGTCGGTGACGTGCCCTATCTCGATAACGTGTCGATGATGGACCTGGCCGAGGTGCCGAAACACCTGGTCGTCATCGGCGGCAGCTACATCGGGCTGGAATTCGCCCAGATGTTCCGCCGTTTCGGCTCGGAGGTCACGGTGGTCGAGAAAGGGCCACGGCTGATCGCCCGCGAGGACGAGGACGTCAGCGCCGCCGTGCGCGACATCCTTGAGCGCGAGGGCATCCATATCCGCACCGGGGCGGAATGCATCCGCTTCTTCCGGCAGCAGGACGGCGTCGGGGTGGGCGTCGATTGTACGGCCGGCCCGCCGGAGATCGTTGGCTCGCACATCCTGCTTGCCACCGGCCGGCGGCCGAACACCGACGACCTCGGCCTCGACAAGGCGGGTGTGACGGTGGACAAGCGCGGCTATATTTCCGTCGACGAGCGGCTGGAAACCAACGTGCCGGGCGTCTTCGCCATGGGCGACTGCAACGGCCGCGGCGCCTTCACCCACACCGCCTATAACGACTTCGAAATCGTCGCCGCCAACCTGCTCGACAACGAGCCGCGCAAGGTCTCGGACCGCATCCAGACCTACGCGCTCTACATCGACCCGCCCCTCGGCCGCGCCGGCATGAGCGAGACGGAGGCACGCAAGACCGGCCGCAAACTGCTGATCGGCACCCGCCCGATGACACGGGTGGGCCGTGCCAAGGAAAAGGGCGAAACGCTCGGTTTCATGAAGGTGATCGCCGATGCCGAAACGAAGGAAATCCTCGGCGCCTCCCTCCTCGGCACGGGCTGCGACGAAGCGGTGCAGAGCATCCTGGACGTGATGTATGCGGGCAAGCCCTACACGACGATCACCCACGCGGTGCATATCCACCCGACGGTGGCGGAGCTGATTCCGACGGTGTTCGGGGACATGCAACCGGTGGAATGAAAAAGGCCCGGGATCGCTCCCGGGCTTTTTACATTTGTGAGGGGCGGCCCGTCTCTACTTCCTGATCGTCAGCGCCGGGTTATGGGCGAAGAAGTTGTGCGGCATGATGTGCACGGTCTTCCACTCCGTCGACATGACCGGCCAGTCCTCCATGCGCGGGATATGGTGGAAGCCGGCGGAGAACCAGGTGACGATATCCTTGCCCATCAGGCTCTGGTCCTTTTTCACCCATTCGGCGAGCGTATCCGAGCCATCGCTCTGCATGGCGAACTTGCCGCCGGCATAACGCTGTTCCGGGTCGTAGACCGTGTTCCACACCGAATATTCGATATAGGCATTGCGCTTCATCGGCGGGTCGTTCTCGAAATCGAACGGGCCGTAGGACACGTCGCCATGGTGGATCATGTAGCCCGGCTCATGGCCGAGATAGCCTTCACGCGACGGGTCGGAGATGTGGAAGTAGCGCGGCTGCGAGGACGAGAGCTTGTAGCGCGCCTCCAGCTCCGTCATCGGCATCTTGTGCTCGACCGTCCACATCGACTTGCGCGGGCTCGACGCGTCGAGCTTGGCTGGCACGATGTCCATCGTGGAAAAATGGTTGATCGGCTGGTCGACGTCGAAGTCGATGCGGAAGTTGAAGTAGTGGTCGTGGTTGGCGGCGACGAGGTTCGGCGCGATCAGCGTGCCATAGGCTGTGTCCGCCTTCGCCGTCGGGTCCTTCATCGAGGTGGAGGCAACGCCCTTCACCGCGTCAAGGCCGGTGGCGCCGACATAGATGTTGACCTGGCCGTTCTGCTGCAGGCGGTAGTCGATCAGGTAGTCATAATTGCCGACTTCCGAGGCCGTGCGCACGACGAGTTCCGTCGCAGGCCGCCCTTCCGCCGGCACCGGGTTTTCCGGCGTCTGCGCAAACACTTCGAAATGGCGCCAGGCCGGGTCGCCGATATTGCGCTCGAAGACGCAGATCGCATCGGGAATGACGAGCGGCGCGCCCTTGTCGTCGGCAATCGTCGCCGGCAGGAAGGTCGCGTGCGACGGGCAGTCGATACCGGCGCGCAAGGGGCTCAGGAACAGGCCGAAACCATATTCCCCGCTGTCCATGTAGGTGCGCCAGTACCAGCCTTCCGTCGGGTCCATATAGGGCACGAAGACTTCGGACAGATGCGCCTGGTAGATGACCGAGCGCCAGGTGCCGGCATCGTTGACATCGAGATTGGAGACGACGAGACCCGGGCGCTTGTCGACACGGAAGTTGAAGCGCCACATGTCCCATTCGATATGGCTGCCATCGATCTTGTAGTTCGGGCCGCCTTCCTGCACGAGCTTGACCGGCTTGGTTTCCGGACGCAGCGGCAGGCGCTTGGCGACCTCCTCCTCCGTATAACCCCAGCCATCCTTCGGCCCTTCCACGACGCCGGTATCGATAACGCGCAGCACTTCCTTCTTGCCGATATCGTAGACGGCGAAGAGGCCTTCGACCGGCTTGGCATAAAAGTTGGAGCCTTCCGGCACCTGGTAACACGGCACCTTCATCAGGCGGGAATTCTGGTATTCCTCCGTGAAGAAGTTGCCGCCGGTCAGCGGCAGGCAGAAGGCCTGTTCCGGCTTCAGGCCGCGCTTGGCAAGCCCCGCCACCATGTCCGGATGGCCGAGCGCGCCTTCCAGCGCATTCATGAACTCGGTGAAAAGCACCATCGGCTGGCCGGCCGTCTTGGCGTTGCTCTCGACCGTGCCCTTGGTGATGTTGACGACCGCCTCGCTGAACCCCTCGGCGCTGGTGAAATAGACCGTCGCCTTGCGATCGAGGCTATCGCCTTCCTTCCACGCCAGCACGTCGGCCTTAGCGGGCTCCTTCAGCTCGATCAGCGGATAGAGCGTGTTGTCGTCCGCGACCTTCTCACCGCGCAGGATCTGGTTGATCTTCTGGTATTCCTCGGCCGTCAGCCCGTCGAGCGGATGCGCGGCCGCGGCACCGGCGGCAAGGCCGAGCGCCAGCGCCGTCGAGGCCAGGTGTTTGAAAAGTCTCATGATCGTTCCCTCTTCTTGCTTGGTTCTGTCAGGCGAAGACCACCTGGATATCGGTGTATTCGGCAAGCCCCTCTTCGGCGAACTCGACGCCGATGCCGGAGGCCTTCACGCCGCCGAAGGGCGCATTCGGCTGGATGGCGCCGTGTTTGTTGATCCAGACGGAGCCGCAGGCGAGCCGGCTCGCGACCTTCTTCGCCGCCGCAATATCCGAGGACCAGACGGAGCCGCCGAGCCCGTTCGGGCTGTCATTGGCAAGCCGGATCGCCTCCTCAACATCGGAGTAGCGGATGATCGGCAGCGCCGGGCCGAACTGCTCCTCGTCGACCAGCGCATCGCCGTTGCGAAGGCCGGAAACGATGGTGGGCGGGAAGAACAGGTCCTCGCCCGGCTCGCCACCGAGCAGCACCTTGCCGCGCCCCTTGGCATCCGCGACGAGGCGCGAAACCTTGTCGAACTGCATACGGTTCTGGATCGGCCCCAAAATGCTTGCCTCCTCCATGCCGTTGCCGACCGGGATCGCCTTCGCATAGGCGACGAGCGCATCGCAGACGGCGTCATGAATCGAGTCGTGTACATAGAGCCGCTTCATCGCCGCGCAGGTCTGGCCGTTGTTGATGAAGGCGCCCCAGAACAGGCCCTCGGCGATCTGCTGCGGATCGGCATCCGGCAGCACGATGCCGGCATCGTTGCCGCCGAGTTCGAGCGTCAGCCGCTTCATGGTCTCGGCGGCGGACTGCATGACCTTCTGCCCCGTGGCGCAGGAGCCGGTGAAGACGATCTTGCGGATATCCGGATGCGCCGACATGGCACCGCCGAGATTGAACGCCTTGTCGTCACCGGTCACCACATTGACGACACCCGGCGGCAGCACCTCGTTCATGATCTCGACGAGGCGCAGCGTCGAAAGCGGCGTATAGGGCGAGGGTTTCACGACGACCGTATTGCCGGTGCGCAGCGCCGGAAGAATGTGCCAGACGGCAATCATCACCGGGAAATTCCACGGCGTGATGGAGCCGACGACGCCGAGCGGCTTGCGCGTGAGTTCGATCCGGCCCTGCTCGTTGTCCTGCAACACCTTGACCGGCATCGAGAGCCCGGTCGTGAAACCCGCCCAGGCGACGGCGCCGCCGATCTCCCAGCGCGAGCCGAGCCCGTTCAGCGGCTTGCCCTGCTCCAGCGTAACGATCTCGGCAAGTTCCGCTGCATGCTCCTCGATCTTCGCCGTCACGGCGGCGCAGGCGGCCTGCAAGGCCTCGTCGCTCTGCGCCGACCACGTCACGAACGCCGCCTTGGCGACGGCGACGGCGGCATCGAGCTCCGCTCCGCCCATGTTCGGCGCGCGGCCGACTTCTTCGCCCGTCGCCGGGTTCAGCACGGCAAAGTCCGAGCCGACACTGGCCGGCTTGCCGCCAATCGTTGCCTTGAATTCCATCATTTCCGCCTCCTCCAAGGAACGGCCCACCTCCGGCGGGCACATCTGGTGGCAGAGAATAGGCGTTGGCGGGGCGTCAGACTTGGACGGTGCCGTCCCGCCTTTTGGACAAAAGCGTCAATGGCAGCGCGCGACCGCACCCGGCGTCGTGCCATATTTCTTGCGGAATTCGCGGTAGAAATAGGACAGGTCGTTGAAGCCGCAATCGAAGGCGACGGCCGTGACGCCTTCCGCAGGCTGATCCCCCTTGCGGGTAGAAAGCCGCGCATGGGCAAGCTCCAGCCGGCGGTTCAGCAGCCGGTGCCCGGGCGTCTCGCCGAGCGGCCGGAAGTGCCGCTGCAAGGTGCGCTCCGGCACGTTGAGGCGTGAGGCCAGTTCGCGCGGGCCAAAAGCCGGATCAGCACGGTGGCGATCGATCATCGCAAGCGCCCGTGACAGCAGCGTCTCGGCCGGGCTGGCGGCGCCCATCACGCGCGTCGAATGCAGGTAGGCGCCCATCAGGCAGAGGAAGGCCTCGCCAAGCTGCGCCTGCGCGCCCTCCTCCATCAGCATCTTGGCGATGACGGCGCGCATGGCGAGCCAGAGCGGATCGTCACGCGAAATCGAAAGCCCGCCGGTGCAGGCATTGCCGAAGCGGTGCACCATCTCGTCGCGCGGAATGTGCAGCGACACCTGGTTCGAACGCTCGCCACGATAGAGGAAGGTCGAGGGTTTGACGGAATCGACGAGGAACATGTCGCCGGGTGAGAGCTCCGCGACATGATCGCCCTGCTCGACGCGACATTGGCCGGCATCCTGCACTAGCAGGAAGAAATATTCGCCGGGATCCTGCCGGATGGAGCGGGTGTTACGCGCGACCTCGGAGGCATCGAGCGCCACGATCGCCGTATCGAACGGCCCGACGCGCCGCGTGGTGACATCGCCGTTGACGACACCGCCCCGACGCATCGGCTCCAGGTCGAACGAGCCGCAGACCCGGCGGATCTCGGCCTCCAGAATTTCCACCGCCACCGGCTTGTGTCCCGGCGTCATCAGCGACTGCATCGCGCCCTCCCCGGCTCCAGCAGAATGCCCACACTCCCAAACTATCTCATCACAGTCCGCAGCGCTTGCCTATCGTTCTCTAGCCAGCAAGCCCCGAAAAACCGCCCGCTTCCGCCGCCCGGCGCAGGCCTGCGCATGGCGGATCGGCAAGGCCATCCGAAGCAAGCCGGTCGAGCAGCACCACAACCTCGGAAAGCCCACGCGCTTCGGCATAATGCATCGGCCCGCCGCGGTAGCGCGAAAAACCGTAGCCGTGGATTTTCACGAGATCGATATCGGCGGAGCGCAGCGCCACGCGCTCTTCCAGAATGCGCGTCGCCTCGTTGACCATCGGCAGCAGGATGGCGTCGGCGATATCAGCCTCGTTCCACACTTGCTGCGGGCGGCCCGCCGCCTCTTCGGCGATAATCGCCGCCACCGCTTCCGACGGTTTTGGCGCGCGGTCGCTCTGCTGATAGTCGTACCAGCCGCCCCCGGTTTTCTGGCCGAAACGCTCGATGGCGCAAAGCCGATCGGCAACGGGCGCGAAGGGCGTTTCACCGCGTGCGCGGGCGGCCTTGCGCTGGAAGGCGGCGATGTCGAGGCCACCGAGATCCTGCGCCTCGAACGGGCCCATCGGCAGGCCGAAGGCGCGCATGGCGGCGTCGATCGCGGACGGCGTCGCGCCGGAGAGCAGCAGCCGCTCGGCCTGCGCGCGTGTGACCTTCAGAATACGGTTGCCGATAAAACCATCGCAGATGCCGGCGCGGACGGGGATTTTTCCCAGGAGCCGGGCGAGCGCGAAACCGGTTGCCAGAACGTCCGGCGCAGTCGTTTCCGTCGGCACGATCTCCAGCAGCTTCATGATATGTGCCGGGCTGAAGAAATGCAGGCCGAGGAAGCGTTCGGGATGGCTTACGCCTTCGCTGATTGCGTTCGGATCGAGATAGGAGGTGTTTGTGGCCAGCACCGCATCCGGCCGGCAG
The DNA here is from genome assembly GCF_051201095.1 of Shinella sp. BE166. Taxonomy (NCBI): domain Bacteria; kingdom Pseudomonadati; phylum Pseudomonadota; class Alphaproteobacteria; order Hyphomicrobiales; family Rhizobiaceae; genus Shinella; species Shinella sp. BE166. Next base: position 455,487 of record NZ_JBPEHL010000004.1, read on the forward strand.
ACCGACGAGAGTTTTTCGAAGACGGCGCGCTTGACGGCAAGGTCCTCGAAGACGGCTTCGATGACGAGATCCGTATCGGCCAGCAGGCCATAGTCATCGCCACCGGTGACGCCGGCCATGCGCTCGTCGGCAAGCGCCTGCGTCATGCGCCCGCGCTTCACCGACCCCTCGTAGATGGCCCGCACATTGGCAAGCCCGCGCTCGACCGCCGCCGCATCACGCTCGATGAGAACCACCGGCAGGCCGGCATCGCGCAGCGCGGCTGCGATGCCCGCGCCCATCGTCCCGCCACCGATGATCGCCGCGGAGCGGATATCGCGCGGCGTGACCCCGGCAAGCTCCGGCGGGCGCGGCGCGGCACGCTCGGCGAAGAAGACATGGCGCAGCGCCGCCGCCTGTTCGGAGCCGCGCAACTCCAGAAAAGTCTCGCGCTCGAAGGCCATGGCACCGGCAAAATCCGTTTCGCTCGCCTTGTGCAACGATGCGAGCGCCCTGAGCGGCGCGATCTCGCGCCTGGCCTTGGCGGCGACCGCCTTTTCCGCGCTTTCCCAGAAGCCCGCATCGACTGCCGGCACGTCGCGGCTGGAGATCGGCTGCGGCAAGGATTTTTCCGCTACGTCGCCGGCGAAGGCGATCGCGCCGGGCATGAGATCGCCGTCAAGAACCGCATCGATGACGCCGAGCCCTTCGGCCTTCTTGGCGCCGACCGAGCTGCCACTCGTCACCAGATCGACGGCCGCTGCGGGGCCGATCAGCCGCGGCAGGCGCACCGTGCCACCGGCACCAGGAATGATGCCGAGCTTGACTTCCGGCAGGCCGAGGCTGGCGGAGGCGACCGCCACGCGATAGGCGCAGCCGAGAGCCACTTCCAGCCCGCCGCCAAGCGCGCTGCCATGGATCGCCGCGACCCAGGGCTTTTTCGCCGCCTCGATGCGCGCCACTACATCCGGCAGATGCGGCGGCTGCGGCGGCTTGCCGAATTCGCTGACATCCGCCCCGGCAATGAAGGTGCGGCCGGCGCAGATCAGCACGACGGCCTTGACCGTCGCGTCCGCATCCAGCTCTGCAACCGCCTCCACCAGCGCCTGCCGCAGCGCCTGCGACAGGGCGTTGACGGGCGGGTTATCGACGGTGACGACGGCGATGGCGTTTTCGCGGACGATGGTGACGGTCATGGTGTCATATTCCCAGGTAAGCGGCGCGGATGCGTTCGTCCGCTATGAGTGCAGCGGCCGGGCCGGCCATGGTGATGCGCCCCGTCTCCATGACATAGCCCCGATCAGCGACCGAAAGCGCGCCAAAAGCGTTCTGCTCGACGAGAAGCACGGTGACGTCGAGCGCCTTCAGGCTCTTCACCACGTCGAAGATCTGCGCGACAAGGATGGGGGCGAGGCCCATGCTCGGCTCGTCGAGCAGTAGGCAGGAGGGGCGCGCCATCAGCGCGCGGGCGATTGCCAGCATCTGCTGCTGCCCGCCGGAAAGGCCGCCCGCCGCAAGGTTCCGCTTCTCCTTGAGGATCGGGAACATCGCGAAGGCGTCCTGCATGTCGCGCTCCACCTTGTCATCGGCGAAGAGGTAGGCGCCAAGCCGGAGATTTTCCTCCACCGTCAGGTTGGTGAAGATCTGCCGACCCTCCGGCGACTGGGCGAGGCCGCGGCGCACGCGGGCATGCGCCGGCACGGTCGTCAGCGCCTCGCCGCGGAAGACGATGGAGCCCGACGACACCGGCTGGATGCCGGAGAGGCATTTCAGCAGTGTCGTCTTGCCGGCACCGTTCGCGCCAACCACCGTGACGATCTCGCCGGAGGCGACGTCGAGATCGATGCCGTGCAGCACCTCGATGCGGCCGTAGCGTGAACGCAGTCCCTCAACCGTCAGCATTCTGGACCTCCGTCGCCTGGGCGCCGAGATAGGCTTCGATGACGCGCGGATTGCGCGAGATCGCCTCGGGCTCGCCCTCTGCGATTTTTTCCCCGTGATCGAGCACCACGATATGGTTGGAAATGCGCATGACCATCTTCATGTCGTGCTCCACCAGCAGGATCGACACGCCCTCTGCCGCGACCTTGGCAATGAGATGATCGATCTCCTCCGTCTCGACGGCATTGCAGCCGGCGGCGGGCTCATCGAGCAGCAGCACGCGCGGCTTCAGCGCCAGCGCGCGGGCGATTTCCAACCGCTTCAGAGCGCCGTAGGAGAGCGAGCCCGCCTCCTGCTCGGCGGCGCGGCCGAGGCCGACGCGGTCGAGCAGAGCGCGGGCGCTGTCCTCCGATGCCCTGCTGCGGCGGCGCGCGGCCGGCAGCGAGAAGAGATCGGCAAAAACCGAGCCACGCTCATGCAGGTGATGGCCGGCGACGGCGTTTTCGAGCACGCTCATCGACTGGAAGATCTGCAAATTCTGGAAGGTGCGCGACAGGCCGCGACGCGCCAGCAGATGCGGCGGCATGCGGGTGACATCCTCGCCATCCAGCACGACACGGCCGCGCGCCGGGGCGTAGACGCCGGAGATCATGTTGAACAGCGTCGTCTTGCCGGCGCCGTTCGGGCCGATGACGGAGACGATCTCGCCGGGTTTCAGGGAGAAACCGACATCGTGAACGGCACGCAGGCCGCCGAAATCGATGCCCAAACCTTCGATCTGAAGCAGGCTCATTCTGCCCTCCCCCGGATGCGGCGCGCGATGGAGGGCAACAGGCCCTCGCGCATGAAGATCATGACGAGCATCATGACGAGGCCGAGCATGAGCTGTTCGTACTCCTGGAAGACCGTCAGCACCTGCGGCAGCGTGGTGAGGATCGCCGCACCCAGGATGGCGCCGAGCACCGAGCCGGCGCCCCCAAGCACCGCCATGGTGACCATCTCGATCGAGTGCATGAAGCCCGCGACATCCGGCGTGATGAACTTGTTCTGCAACGCAAGGAGCGAGCCGGATACGGAGGCATAGACTGCCGAGATGACGAAGGCGACGAGCTTGTAATGCGCGACATCGACACCAACCGTGCGGGCGGCGACCTCGGAGCCGTGCAGCGCACGCAGCGCCCGGCCGGTTGGGCTGTGGTAGAGATTGAGCGCCAGCCAGGCGCCGATCACCAGCACGAGGCCGGAGAAGGCATACCAGAATTCGGTGTTCGACAGGTCGATGCCGATGGCCTTCAGCACGGCGCGCAGGCCCAGTTCCGGCACAGCCATGCCATCCGGCCCGCCGGTCAACTGCGCCTCGTTCGAGAGCACCATGGAAACGAGGATGCCGAAGCCGAGGCTGGCCACGGCGAGATAATAGCCCTTGAGCCGCAGGATCGGCCGGCCGACCAGGAAGGCGATGGCGGCGGAGAGAAGCGCGCCGAGCACCGCCGCAAGTGCGGGATGCAGGCCGAGATGAACCGGCGCCAGCGCGCAGGCATAGGCGCCGATGCCGGCGAAACCGGCATGGCCGAGGCTGATCTGGCCGGCATAGCCGATGAGGATAACGAGGCCCGTCACCGCCAGACCGTTGACGAAGATCAGCGAGCCGACACGGAAATAATAGGACGACGGAAAGAACACCGGCGCGATCGCGATGACCGCTGCGAGGATGAGGAGCGTGGTTGCCTTGCTGGAGAGCCGCATGGTCACACCCGATCCGTCGACTTGCGGCCAAACAGGCCCTGCGGCATGGCGAAGAGCACCGCGAGAATGACGACGAACGCGGCCGCATCCTTGTATTGCGAGCTGATATAGCCGGCTGTCATCGCCTCAAGAATGCCGAGCAGCAGCCCGCCGACAAGCGCGCCCTTCGGGTTGCCCATGCCGCCGAGCATGGCGGCGGCAAACCCCTTCAGCGCCAGCGCGAGGCCGACATCATAGCTCGTCAGCGTGATCGGCGTCACCAGCACGCCGGCGAGCGCCCCGATGGCGGCGGACATGGCGAAGGAGAGCGTCATCACATAATTGGTGTTGATGCCGACGAGTTGGGCGGCGACGCGATTGTTGGCCGTCGCCAGCACAGCGCGGCCGATGAGCGTGCGTGTGAAGAACAGCCAGAGACAGACGAAGACGGCGAGCGCGCCGGCAATGACCCAGAGGCTCTGCGGCAGGATGGTCGCGCCACCGATGAGGATGGGCTGATCGCCGGAAAAGGCCGGGAAGCGATGGATCTGCTTGTCGAAGACGAGCTGCGTCGCGCCGCGGATGAAGATGGAAGCGCCGATGGTGATGATGATCAGCGAGACGACCGGCGCGCCACGCGCGGGCTCGATGGCGAGCTTGTTGAGCGCCACGCCGATGCCCGCTGTCACGATGATGGCGATGAGTGCCGCAAGCGGCAGCGGCAGGCCGGCAGCATGCGCGAAAAAGGTGATCATGCCGCCGAGCATGACGAACTCGCCCTGGGCGAAGTTCACGACGTCGGAGGCGTTGTAGATGATCGTAAAGCCGAGGGCGACCAGCGCATAGACCGCGCCGACCGTGATCCCGGACAGAAGGAATTGCAGGAGTTCGGGCATGGATGCCTCCGCGGTCCGCGCGATGGTTCCGCCGGCCGCACCATCGTACAGGCCGGCGGCACGAGAGGATTATTCGACGATCTTCCAGCCGCCCTTTTCGATCTGCAGCATGCGGAAGGCCGAGAGATCGAGGCCGAGGTGATCCTCCGCCGACATGGTCACCGTGCCCGTCGTGCCGACGAGGCCGGACGTGCCCTCGATCGCATCGCGGATCGCCGACGGCTCGGTGCTGCCCGCCCGCTTGATCGCATCGACGAGGATGCGCAGCGCATCATGGGCATAACCGCCGAAGGTCGAGACCGGCTTGCCGGTCGCCTTCTCATAGGCTTCCTTATAGGCGACGACCACGGCGCGCTGCGGGTCGCTTTCCGGCAGCAGGCCGGCGACGAGCAGCGCGGTGCCCGGCAGGCGCACGCCTTCCGCGGCCTCGGCCCCGGCAAGCTCGATGAAACCATCGGAGGCCACGCCATGCGACTGGTAGAGCGGCAGGCCGACGGCGAGCTGCGCATAGTTGCGCGTCACGATCGCCGGACCCTGGCCGAAGCCCGGGTTCAGCACGGCCTGGATGCCCTCCTTGCCCTTGATGTTGGTGAGCTGCGGCGTCATGTCGGCATCGGTCGGGCCATAGGTCTCGTCAGCCAGAACCTCGATGCCGTAGTCGCCGATGATCGCGAGGCACTGCTTGTGCATCGAGGCGCCAAAACCGTCGGAGCCGGAGATCATGCCGATCTTGCTGATGCCGGCCTTCTTCATGTCTTCGAAGATTTTCGCGCAGGCCATGCGGTCAGTGTGCGGCGTCTTGAAGGTATAGGGTTTGACCGGATCGATGATCTCGATGGCGCCGGCGAGCGAGATGAAGGGCACTTCGGCATCCTCGAAAACCGGGATGATGGCCATGGAGGTGCCGGTCGTCGTGCCGCCGATCACCGCGACCACTTCGTCGTCCTCGACGAGGCGGGTCGCGAAGGTGCGCGCCTTGTTCGGGTCACCACCGTCGTCATAAATGACGAGTTCCAGCTTCTCGCCGTTGACGCCGCCGGCCGCATTGATCTCCTCGACCAGCATCTTCAGCGTTTTCGCTTCCGGATCGCCGAGGAAGGAGGCGGGGCCGGTTTCGGAAATGGTGGCGCCGATCTTGATATCGGCAAGGGCGGGCGCGGCAAGGCCGAACACGAGGGCAAGCGCGGTGGTGGTAAGCGAAAGTTTCATGTCGGTTTCTCCTCCCAACAAAGACAAAGGTTTACGCCGCCGAAGGGCGGCGCCACATCACCACGCGGAACCGGTTGGCGACAAAAGCCGCATCCGTCAGGCTGGCATTGCCCGCGGGGTTCGCACCGGTGACGTGGAAATCGCTGAATGCGGCACTCTGGTTCACATAGATGCCGCCGGTCAGGTTGACCGAAAGATTGACGCCCGCCGTCGCGAAACGATCGGCAGTGGCAAGAATGTGCGCCTCGTCCGTCTCGTAAAGGGCAGCGGTAATGGCGCCCTTCCGTTCGGCGAGGTCGGCGGCGCGGTTCACACCGTCGGTCACGTCATCGACCGCGACGACGAAGGCGATCGGCCCGAAACGCTCCTCCCCATAGGCCTCCGCATCCGCCGCATCGACGGCGAGGATCAGCGGGGTCGCGGTGCGCGCATCGTCCAAGCCTTCGATAGGCACAGAATCACGTACGACGCGGCCAAGCGGCCGGCTCGTGGCGATGCGGGCGAGCGTTGCCGGGTTGGCGATGGCGCCGCAGACGCCAGCGGCGCGCGCCGGATCGGCCAGCAGGCCATCGACGGCAGCGCCAATTCCGACTGCGACCTCGTCAAAACTCTTGTGGCCCTCATCCGTCTCGATGCCGCCGCGGGGCACGAAAATATCCTGCGGCGCGGTGCACATCTGGCCGCTGTAGAGCGACAGCGAGAAGGCGATATTGCCGCACATGCCGGCGAAACTGTCGGTGGCGCCGATGACGATCGAATTGACGCCGGCCTCCTCCGTATAGACATCGGCCTTGCCGGCATTTTCGCGCACCCAGCTGCCGAAGCTGTTGGAGCCGGTATAATCGACGATGGCGACCGCCGGGTGCTGCACGAGGTCCTTGGTGATCTCGGCACCGGGTGCGTCGGCGGCGAGCAGCATGATATCGGCCGCAAAGCCCTCCTCCACCAGCACCTGGCGGGCGATCTCGACGGTGATGGCGAGCGGCAGGATTGCGGCCGGATGCGGCTTGACGATGACGGTGTTGCCGGTGGCGAGGCTGGCGAAAAGGCCGGGATAGCTGTTCCAGGTCGGGAAGGTGTTGCAGCCGATGACAAGCGAAACGCCGCGCGGCAGGATGCGCCAGTGCTTTTCCATGACGATCGGCGCGCCCTTGCCCTGCGGCTTGGTCCAGGTCGCCTGCGCCGGTATGCGGCTCATCTCGGCATAGGCATAGGCCACGGCTTCAAGGCCGCGGTCCTGCGCGTGCGGGCCGCCGGCCTGGAAGGCCATGGCGAAGGCCTGGCCGGTCGTGTGCATGACGGCATTCGCCATCTCGAAACTGCGGGCATTCAGGCGGGCAAGGATTTCGAGACAGATGCCGGTGCGCACCTCCGGCGCGGCGGCGGCCCATTGCGGCGCGGCGGCGCGCGAGGCCATGATCAGCATGTCGGCGGAAGCGGCGGGATAGGTGATGCCGAGGGACGATCCGTAAGGCGAGACTTCCGCACCAACCATGCCTTCCGACGGATGGTCGGGCAGGTCGAAGGCCTTGCCGAGCCGCGCCTCATAGGCAGCGAGGCCGTCATCCTTGGCGGTCTCGCCATAGATCTTGCCGCTCGGCACTTCGGGATAGGCGGACCAGAAGTCACGCTTGGCGGCGGCAGCAAGGGCCGCTTGCAGCGTCGGGCGATGGCGCTCGAAAAGTCCGGTCATCTCTGGCTCCTCCCAGTCAGTGCTTTTATAATTGACTGACCGGTCGGTTTATGCAAGAGTTTTTTTACGGTCGCCGCTGGGAAGGGCGACAGGGAGGAAAAATGTCTCAATCCGACACCATTCTGTCGGCGCTCGCCGATGGCGTCCTCAGCCTCACGCTGAACCGCCCGGACAAGCTCAACGCCTTCAACGAAGAGATGCACCTTGCGCTGCGCGCCGGCTTCGAGCGCGCCCATGCCGACGAAACCGTGCGCGCCGTCCTGCTGACCGGCGCCGGCCGCGGTTTTTGCGCAGGGCAAGATCTCGGCGACCGCGATCCCAAGAAGGGCGTGCCGGATCTCGGCCACACGATCGAGACCTATTACAACCCGCTGCTGCGCCTCATCCGCAGCCTCGAAAAGCCGGTGATCTGCGCCGTCAACGGCGTCGCCGCGGGCGCCGGCGCCAACATCGCCTTTGCCTGCGATATCACACTCGCCGCCCGCTCCGCCCGCTTCATCCAGGCCTTCGCCAAGATCGGCCTCGTGCCCGATTCCGGCGGCACCTGGAGCCTGCCGAGCCTCATCGGCGAGGCGCGTGCCAAGGCGATGACGCTGACCGCCGAACCGCTCGGCGCGGAAACCGCCGCCGACTGGGGCCTCATCTGGCGCGCCGTCGACGACGACACGCTGATGGAAGAGGCAACGGCGCTCGCGACCCGCCTCGCCGCCGGCCCGACCAAGGGTCTCGGCATGACGAAGCGCGCCATCCAGGCCGCCGCCACCAATTCGCTGGACGAACAGCTCGACCTCGAACGCGATCTGCAACGCGAGGCCGGCCGCAGCGCCGACTATGCGGAAGGCGTCTCCGCCTTCCTCGAAAAGCGCAAGCCGGAGTTCAAGGGCAAATGAGCGCCGCCAGCCTTTCCCCGCAAGCGCTGGCGGAAGCCTGCGCCAAAGCCATGTGGGACGACGACAACGCCACCCGCCATCTCGGCATGGAACTCGTCTCCGTCGCCCCCGGCGAGGCGACGATCACCATGACGATTGCGGAAACCATGACAAACGGCCACGGCACCTGCCATGGCGGCCACATGTTCACGCTGGCGGATTCCGCCTTCGCCTTTGCCTGCAACACCTATAACCAGCGCACCGTCGCCCAGCACTGTTCGGTGACGTTCCTCGCACCGGCTTTCCGGGGCGACCGGCTGACGGCGACGGCGCGGGAAGTGTCGCGCCGCGGGCGGGGCGGCATCTACGATATCCGCATCACCAATCAGGAGGGCGAGCACGTCGCGGAATTCCGCGGCCACTCGCGAACAGTCAAGGGCACCCATCTGCCGGAGTGAGGCAGACCATCCCGCATTCTCGGAGGAGATTTCCATGGAAGACCTGTCCCCTCGCCCCGGCGAGCTCGAAGCGATCGAGACGGCGTCGCGCGACGAGATTTCCGCGCTGCAGCTTGAGCGCATGAAATGGTCGCTGAGCCACGCCTACGAGAATTCCCCCTTCTATCGCCAGCGTTTCGACGAGGCGGGCGTGCATCCCTCGGACCTGAAAACGCTGTCGGATCTCGCCAAATTCCCCTTCACCACCAAGAAGGACCTGCGCGACACCTATCCCTTCGGCATGTTCGCCGTACCCCGTGAAAAGCTCGCCCGTATCCACGCGTCCTCCGGCACGACAGGCAAGCCGACCGTCGTCGGCTACACGGCCAAGGACATCGACACATGGGCGACCGTCGTCGCCCGTTCGATCCGAGCTTCCGGCGGCCGGGCCGGCGATATCGTGCATGTCGCCTATGGCTACGGCCTCTTCACCGGCGGCCTCGGCGCGCACTATGGCGCGGAAAAGCTCGGCTGCACCGTGGTGCCGATCTCCGGCGGCATGACGGAGCGCCAGGTCACGCTGATGCAGGATTTCAAGCCGCGCATCATCATGGTGACGCCCTCCTACATGCTCTCCATCCTCGACGAATTCCGCAAGCACGGCATCGACCCGCGCGAAAGCTCGCTCGCCGTCGGCATTTTCGGCGCCGAGCCCTGGACGAACGCCATGCGCGAAGAGATCGAGCAGGCTTTCGACATGCATGCCGTCGACATCTACGGCCTTTCGGAAGTCATGGGTCCGGGCGTCGCCAACGAATGCGTCGAGACGAAGGACGGGCTGCATATCTGGGAAGACCATTTCTATCCCGAGATCATCGACCCGGTGACGGGTGACGTGCTGCCGGATGGCGAGATGGGCGAACTGGTCTTCACCACGCTCACCAAGGAAGGCCTGCCGATCATCCGCTACCGCACGCGCGACCTGACGCGGCTCTTGCCCGGCACCGCCCGCGCCATGCGCCGCATGGAAAAGATCACCGGCCGCTCCGACGACATGATGATCCTGCGCGGCGTCAACGTCTTCCCGACGCAGATCGAGGAGCAGATCCTGAAATGTCGCGGGCTGGCACCGCATTTCCAGATCGAGCTGACCCGCGCCGGCCGTATGGACAATATGACGGTCCATGTCGAATGTACGCTGGAAGCGACCGACGAGGGTTCTCGCGCGGGATCGGCCAAGGAACTCGCCCACCACATCAAGAGCGTGGTCGGCGTCTCCACCAAGATTCTCGTGCACGAGCCGGGCGGCGTGGCGCGCTCCGAAGGCAAGGCAAAGCGGGTGGTCGACAACCGCCCGAAAGAATGAACGAACGCAGCGCCGGTATAGCCCGGCACCGGTTTGACTGTGTATAGGGAGGGCATCCGCCCTTCCTAGGCGACCGTCAGCCGAAATAAGCAGAGCAGGACGACATGGCACGCACGCGCGCAGTGGATTTCGAGGAAAAACAGCGGGGCATTCTGTCGAGTGCCGCGGCGGTCTTCGCCGAGATGGGCATGGAGAAGGCCTCCATGTCGCTGATCGCCTCGCACAGCAATGTCTCCAAGGCCCTGCTCTACCACTATTATCCCAGCAAGGACGCGCTGATCTTCGACATCGTGCGCACGCATCTTTCGGAACTGGAAAGCGCAATCGAAGCCGCCGACCGCCCCGACGTCGCGCCGCAGGAACGGCTGCGCCTGCTGGTGAAGGCCGTGCTGGCGAACTACGAGGGCCGCGACAATGAGCATAAGGTGCAGCTCAACGGCACCAGCGCGCTGTCGGAGGCACAGCTTGCCGAATTGCAGGCGATCGAGCGGCAGATCGTCAAGCGCTTCTCCGGCGTCATCCGCGACATCAACCCGGACCTCAACAAGGACCGCCCGCTACTGATGCCCGTCACCATGTCGCTCTTCGGCATGATGAACTGGGTCTATATGTGGTTCCGCCCGAACGGGCCGATCACGCGCGATGAATATGCGGATATCGCCACGACGCTGATCCTTGAAGGCGTCAAGGCCGTTACGTAAGCCTTAGCTAACCATCTTCCAACCGTTCGACATCCTTGCCTGTTGCCGCGACCGATTCCAGCCGCTCCGCGAACTCGCGCCGCAGCGTGCGGCGCAATTCGGCCGCCTTGTAGCGCCGGATATCGACCGTGCTCTTCGGCTCCAGCTCAGGCACACGCACCGGCCTTCCGGCTTCGTCGACCGCGACCATCGTGAAATAACAGGAATTGGTGTGCCGGCGATGGCCGGTGCGGATGTTTTCCGCCTCGACGCGGATGCCGACTTCCATGGAGGTGCGGCCCGTATGGTTGATCGAAGCGCGGAAGGTGACGAGCTCGCCGACGTTGATCGGCTCCTTGAACATCACCTGGTCGACCGAAAGCGTCACTGCATATTGCTGCGAATAGCGCGAGGCGCAGGAGAAGGCGACGCGATCGAGCAGGTTGAGCAGCGCGCCGCCGTGAACCTTTCCGGAAAAATTCGCCATGTCGGGCGTCATCAAAACGGTCATTTCCAGGCGGCGCGGGTCCTGCTCGATCGGCGTCATGCGGTCACTCTCTCGCTTTGGCCACCATCGTCAGAACGTCATATTGTGCGACGGTGGCGCCCGTCTGGTTCGTCACGTTGCAATCCCAGCGCACTTCGCCGTGTTCGGCATTGGCGCGCGGATTGATCTCCTTGCAGGTGAGCTGCACCTTCAGCGTATCACCCGGATTGACCGGTGTCAGGAAGCGCAGGTTGTCGACGCCGTAATTGGCGAGAACCGGACCCGGCGCCGGATCGACGAACAGGCCGGCCGCAAACGACACGATGAGATAGCCATGCGCCACGCGCCCGTCGAAGAACGGGTTCGCCTTGGCGGCTTCCTCGTCCATGTGGGCGTAGAAGGTGTCGCCGGTGAAGTTCGCAAAGTGCTCGATGTCGTCGAGCGTCACCGTGCGCGTCGCGGTGATCAGCTGGTCGCCGATCCTGAGCTCTGCCAGAGACTTGCGGAACGGATGCTCGCCAGCGGCCCGCGCCTCGGCGCCCGGCAGCCAACGGCCGGTGACGGCGGAAAGCAGGGTCGGCGCGCCCTGGATGGCGGTGCGCTGCATGTAGTGCTTGACGCCGCGCATGCCGCCCAGTTCCTCGCCGCCGCCGGCGCGGCCGGGGCCGCCGTGCACGAGGCCCGGCAGTGGCGAACCGTGGCCGGTGGAGGACTTGGCGCTGACGCGGTTGCCGATCATCACGCGGCCGTGGAACGGCGCAAGACCCAGCACGACTTCTTGGGCAAAGGCCGGATCGTTGGTGAAGACCGAGGCGACGAGGCTGCCCTTGCCGCGCCGGGCGAGATCGACCGCTTCTTCCGCGGTGTCATAGGGCATCACGGTGCTGACGGGGCCGAAGGCCTCGACATCGTGGATAGCGCGGGCAGAACCCGGCTTGTCGCAATAGAGCAGCACCGGATTGAGGAAGGCGCCGGCCGTCGCATCGCCGGAGGTGATGCTCGGATTGTCCGGATCGCCGGCGACGATTTCCGCGTCGGCGGAGAGATCGCGAATGCGGGCGCGAACCTCCTCGCGCTGGTCGAGGCTGGCGAGCGGCCCCATGCGGACGGCCTCGTCCGCCGGATTGCCGAGCGCCGTCTTGCCGAGACGGGCGCGCAGGCTCTCGATCAGCGCCTCGCTAAAGGCGCGCGGTGCAATGACGCGGCGGATTGCCGTGCATTTCTGGCCGGCCTTCACCGTCATCTCGCGCGCGACTTCCTTGACGAAGAGGTCGAATTCCTCCGTGCCGGGCGCAGCATCGAGGCCGAGCACGGCGGCATTGAGGCTGTCGGCCTCCATGGTGAAGCGCACGGAGTTTTCGACGATCGCCCTGTGCGTCTTGAGGCGCTGGCCGGTCGAGGCCGAGCCGGTGAAGGTCACTGCATCCTGGCCTTCGACATGGTCGAGCAGATCACCGACCGAACCGCAGACGAGCTGCAAGGCACCTTCCGGCAAAATACGGGTTTCGACGATACGGCGAACCATGAGTTCGGTGAGATAGGCTGTCTGGCTCGCCGGCTTGACGATGGCCGGGACCCCGGCGAGCAGCGTCGGCGCCAGCTTTTCCAGCATGCCCCAGCAGGGGAAGTTGAAGGCGTTGATATGCACTGCTACGCCCTGTAACGGGCTCAGGATATGCTGCGCGGAAAAGGTGCCATCCTTGGAAAGCAGCTCCACATCGCCGTCAAGCAGCACGCGGGTGTTCGGCAATTCGCGCCGGCCCTTGGAAGCGTAGGACAGCAGCGTGCCGATACCGCCTTCGATGTCGACCCAGCTGTCGGCGCGGGTGGCGCCGGTGGCGGTCGAAAGCGCATAAAACTCTTCCTTCCGTTCCATCAGGGCCTGGCCGAGCGCCTTCAGCATGGCGGCACGTTCATGGAAGGAGAGGCGCCGCAGCGCCGGGCCGCCCTTTTCGCGGCCATAGGTGAGCGCCGCCTTGAAATCCACGCCGGTGGAATCGATGAAGGCGACCGGGGCACCCGTCGAGGCGTCGAGCAGCGGCACACCTTCCCGGGCGCCGGCGACCCACTGGCCGCCGACATAGCTTTCGAGCCGGCGCGGCCGGTTTGCCATGACGTTCATCTCATTATCCTCTCACTTCAGTCCGAGCGCAGAAAGCTGCGCATCGACCTCCGCCCGCCATTCGGCGAGCAGGGTCTCGTTGGGTGTGTGGCGCAGGCCGAAACGCGACTGCGTCTCGAAGCGGGCCGAGCCGGAATGGCCGAAACTGGCGGCGACGCGCGGATACCAGTAGGCGACGGAGGCTTTGGCCTTTGCGCGGCCTTCCGCATCATCGACGATGCGTACGAGGCCGGCGAGGCCGAGTTCCGCATGACGCGTCTCGCGCGGCAGGATGGCGCGGAAAACCTCGGCGAGCGGCTGGTAGGAGACGCGCGACAGTTCCTTGAGCTGCACGACGCTTGCCCGGCCCATCAGCACGTTCATGACCACTGCATCCACCCAGCCTTGCAGCGGATAGTGGAAGACGGAAAGGCGCATGTCGCCACCCTGCCGCGCCGCGCCGATATCAGCCTCGCGGGCGAGCCGCACGGCCCAGGGATGGTGAACGGCGTAGCGCCCGCCGTCCGCGCCAAACGTCTCCATGATCGCCAGCACCTTGCCGGCATGGTCGGCCTTCTCCAGCACGATGCGGGCGGCGGAGATGCGCTCCTGGATGCCCGGCGCGTCGTTGATCGTATCGGCAAAACCGGCGGAGCCGGCCAACTCGCTATCGACGAAACTCGCCATCAGGCGCAGCAACTCGCCGCGATAGCGCGGCGGCACATTGGCCGGCGACGACAGCACGCCGCCTTGCGCCAGATAATCCTCGATCGGCATCGTATCGGACATGCGCGTTCCCCTTACTGGTCGTAGCTGACGACGATGCGGTCGGTGAGCGGATAGCACTGGCAGGTCAGCACATAACCCTGGCGCACCTCGTAGTCTTCCAGCGCGTGGTTGGTCTCCATCTCGACCTCACCTTCCAGAACCTTGGCGCGGCAGGTGGAACAGACACCCGCCTTGCAGGCATAGGGCGCGTCCATGGCGTTTTCGAGCGCGGCGTCGAGCAGGCTCTGGCCGTGCTTGGGGAATTTGAAGATGCGGGTCGCGCCATCGAGCGTGACGGTCGCCTCGCAGGCGGCAGCGTGATCGGCACCGTTGACCTGCTCCACCTTGCGCCGCGCCCGGCCGGGCTGCGAGGAGGCGAAAAGTTCGAACTTGATCTGGTCGTCTCGAAGCCCATGCTCGCGAAGGGCGGCGGCGATGGCCAGCATCATCGGCTCGGGGCCGCAGATGAAGGCTGTCGTCACCGATTTCGGGTCGATCCAGTTCTTGAAGAGCGCCGCGCATTTCGCGCCATCGATGCGGCCGGTGAAGAGGTCGATGTCCTGCGCCTCGCTCTCCAGCACATGCAGCACGGAAAGCCGGCCGAGATAGAGGTTCTTCAGGTCCTCCAGCTCCTCGCGGAACATGATCGAGCTGATCTGCCGGTTGGCATAGACCAGCGTGAAGCGGGCGCGCGGCTCACGCGACAGCACCGTCTTGATGATCGAGAGCACCGGCGTGATGCCGCTGCCGCCGGCAAAGCCGAGATAGTGTTTGGCCGTTTCAGGCTCCAGCGCGGTGAAGAAGGCGCCCATCGGCGGCATGGCTTCCAGCGTGTCGCCGGGCTTAAGGTTCTCGTTGACCCAGGTGGAGAAGCAGCCGCCGTCGACGCGCTTGATGCCGACCTTCAGCACGCCTTCATCCTTGCCGGCGCAGATCGAATAGGAGCGGCGCAGCTCCTCGTCCTCGAATTTGCGGCGGAAGGTCAGGTACTGGCCTTGCGTGAAATCGAAGACGGTGCGGTCCTCGTCGGCGGGCCGAAGCGTGACCACGACCGCATCGCGCGTCTCGCGGCGAACATCGGTGACGGTCAGGGGATGAAAACGTGCCATGCGTAGGCCCTCTCCCTAATGGATCAGATGCACTTGAAATAATCGAACGGTTCCAGGCAGTCGGTGCAGCGATAGCTCGCCTTGCAGGGCGTCGAGCCGAACTGGCTGATCTTTTCGGTATTCGCCGATCCGCAGCGCGGACAGGCGATGGTCAGGTTCGAGCGGCCCGAAAGCCGGTCGATGCGTTTCATCAGCACGCCATCGGCCGCCGTACCGTCGATCGGCGGAGCGATGCCGTAGTCGCGCAGCTTCTCGCGGCCCTCGGCGCTGATCCAGTCGGTCGTCCAGGCCGGCGAAAGCTGGCGTTCCAGCTTCACCTTGGAAAGCCCCTTTTCCGCAAGCGCCGTCTCGATATCGAGATTGATGATCGTCGTGGCGGGACAGCCGGAATAGGTCGGCGTCACCGTCACCACCAGCGTATCGCCGCGCCAGGCAACATCGCGGATGATGCCAAGGTCGGTGAGCGAGATTACCGGGATTTCCGGGTCCGGCACTTCAGCCAGCCAGTGCCAGACCTCATCGATCGAGGGACGGAGCGCCGGGTCCATGGCCGCCCCCTACCAGGTGGCGCCCGGATAGGCGCGCTGGAGGAACTGCATCTCCGACAGGATGAAGCCGAGATGCTCCGTGTGCACGCCGCGCCGGCCACCCTTGTGCATGTAGCTGTCGGCGGGCTTCTTCAGCGTGCCTTCGGTGAGCGCTTCGGCCACGATCTCGTCCCAGCCGGCCTTCAGGCTCTGTGGTTCGGGGATGACGCCGGCTTCCACGAGGGCTGCATCCACCGCATCGGCAGCGAACATCTCGCCCGTATAGGGCCAGAGGTCGTCCAGCGCCTCCTGCATGCGACGGTGGCTTTCGGCCGTGCCGTCGCCGAGGCGGATGACGAGGTCGCGGCTGCGGTCGAGATGGTAGGAGACCTCCTTGAAGGCCTTTTCCGCGATCTCGGCGATGCGCTTTTCGGTCGAGCCTTTCAGCGCTTTCAAAAGCAGGTAATGCCAAGCATCGAACAGGAACTGCCGCATCAGCGTCTTGCCGAAATCGCCGTTCGGGCGCTCGACCAGCAGGATGTTGCGGAAGTCGTAACCGTCGCGCAGATAAGCGAGGTCGTCCGCCGAGCGGCCCTTGCCCTCCACTTCGCCGGCAAGGCCGAGCCAGAGCTGCGTCTGGCCGATCAGGTCGAGCGCGGTGTTGGCGAGCGCGATATCCTCCTCCAGTGCCGGCGCGTGACCGCACCATTCGGAAACGCGATGGCCGAGGATCAGCGCATTATCGCCGATGCGCAGCAGGAATTCGAGAAGCGCGGCCTGATCGACCGCCGGTTCAAGCATTGCGGTCGCCATCACATGTGCCCCACTTCATCTGGAATGTCGAAGAAGGTCGGGTGACGGTAGACTTTGGAATTCGACGGATCGAACAGCGGACCCTTTTCCGAGGGCGCGCTGGCGGTGATCTCGGACGACCGCACCACCCAGATGCTGACGCCCTCGTTGCGGCGCGTATAGACGTCGCGGGCATTGTTGATCGCCATTTCGGCATCGGGCGCGTGCAGGCTGCCGACGTGTCTATGGTTGAGGCCGTGCTGACCCCGGATGAAAACTTCCCAAAGCGGCCATTCGCTGGACATCGTGCTCTCTCCCTTACTCGGCGGCGATTTTTGCGGCGGCGCGGCGCTCAGTCGCCTTCTCGGCATGCGCCGTCAGGCCGTCGCGGAACCAGGCGCCGTCATTCCAGGCCTTTTTGCGGGCATCGAGGCGCTCCGCATTGCAGGGGCCGTTGCCGGCAATCACGTTGAAGAACTCTTCCCAGTCCGGCTCGCCGAAATCGTGGCCGCCCTTTTCCTCGTTCCACTTGAGATCCGGGTCCGGCACGGTGAGGCCAAGATATTTGGCCTGCGGCACGGTCTGGTCGACGAATTTCTGGCGCAGCTCGTCGTTGGAATTCTGCTTGATCTTCCAGGCCATCGACTGGGCCGAATGCACGGAGGCATCGTCCGAGGGGCCGAACATCATCAGCGACGGCCACCACCAGCGGTTCAGCGCATCCTGCACCATGGCTTTTTGCGCCGGCGTGCCCTTCACCATGCGCATCAGGGCGTCATAACCCTGGCGCTGATGAAAACTCTCTTCCTTGCAGATGCGCACCATGGCCCGCGCATAGGGGCCGTAGGAACAGCGCTGCAACGGCACCTGGTTCATGATCGCCGCGCCATCGACCAGCCAGCCGATGGCGCCGATATCGGCCCAGGTCAGCGTCGGATAGTTGAAGATCGAGGAATATTTCGCCTTGCCGGAATGCAGCTGCTCGTACATCTGGTCGCGGCTGATGCCGAGCGTCTCGGCGGCGCAGTAGAGATAGAGGCCGTGACCCGCCTCGTCCTGCACCTTGGCGAGCAGGATCGCCTTGCGCTCCAGCGTGGGCGCGCGGGAAATCCAGTTGCCTTCCGGCAGCTGGCCGACGATTTCCGAATGGGCGTGCTGGCTGATCTGGCGCACCAGCGTCTTGCGATAGCCTTCCGGCATCCACTCCTTCGGCTCGATCTTCTGACCGGCGTCGACGCGCTCCTGGAAGGCGCGCTCCACGGGATCCATCTCGTCGAGGGACCGGACGCGCGCTGCGTCAGTCTTTACCATCTGTGCATACATGGTCGTCTCCTCAGGCTGTGCGCGTCAGACGCGTTCGAGAATGATGGCGATGCCCTGGCCGACGCCGATGCACATGGTACAGAGTGCATAACGCCCGCCCTGGCGGTGGAGCTGATAGGTGGCAGTGGTGACGAGGCGCGCGCCGCTCATGCCGAGCGGATGGCCGATGGCGATGGCGCCGCCGTTCGGGTTCACATGTGGGGCGTCGTCCGGCAGACCGAGATCGCGCAGCACGGCAAGTGCCTGCGAGGCGAAGGCCTCGTTGAGTTCGATGACATCCATCTGGCCGAGCGACAGGCCGGCGCGCTCCAGCACCCGGCGCGCCGCCGGTGCGGGACCGACGCCCATGATGCGCGGCTCGACGCCGGCTGCCGCCATGGCGACGATGCGGGCCTTCGGCGTTAGGCCTTGCGCCCGTGCAGCTGCTTCGCTGGCGATGAGCAATGCGGCTGCGCCGTCATTGACGCCCGAGGCATTGCCGGCGGTGACAGACAGGTCCGGGCCGTTGACACCCTTGAGCTTGCCGAGCTGCTCGGCGGTCGTCCCGGGACGCGGATGTTCGTCGCGGTCGACGACCAGCGCATCGCCCTTCTTCTGCGGCACATGGACGGGCACGATCTCATCGGCAAAAATTCCGGCCTCGTGCGCGGCGGCCCAGCGGGCCTGGCTGCGCGCAGCAAAGGCGTCCTGGTCCTCGCGGCTGATGGCAAAATCGGTGGCGACGTTGTCGGCGGTTTCCGGCATGGAATCGACACCGAACGCCTTCTTCATCTTGGGATTGACGAAGCGCCAGCCGATCGTCGTGTCATAGACGGCATTGGCGCGAGAAAAGGCGCTGTCGGCCTTGGGCATGACGAAGGGCGCGCGGCTCATGCTCTCGACGCCGCCGGCAATAACGAAATCGCAGTCGCTGGCGCGGATGGCGCGCGCGGCCATGCCGACGGCGTCCATGCCGGAGCCACAGAGGCGGTTGACGGTGGTGGCGGGAATGGAAACAGGAAGGCCGGAGAGCAGCACGGCCATGCGGCCGACATTGCGGTTGTCCTCGCCGGCCTGGTTGGCGCAGCCATAGATGAGGTCATCGACCTTCGACCAATCGACGTCCGGATTGCGCGCCATCAGGCCCGATAGTGGCAGCGCCGCCAGATCGTCGGCGCGGACCGACGACAACAGGCCGCCATAACGGCCGATGGGCGTACGGACAGCATCGCAGATAAAGGCTTCGGACACGCGGTTTCCTCCCTGTACCGAAGGTCGGCTTGCCTCTCCCGAAACATTCGCCGACCGATCGGTTGGTTATTTACCACCCAATGCGTCACAAATCAATGGCAGTTTCTCCAGATTCTGTGATGTTTCATTCCAGCAGCCGACATCATAGCACAAACGGTGTTTTTCCGTGTGAAAACTGCCTCAGATGGCGTCGCGTAACAGCGAAAGACGGCGCAGCGTCGCCTCGCTCGCCTCCGGCAGCGCACCGTCCGCCGTTACGAAATGCCGCGCCACATGCTGGTCCGCCTCGGACGAGAGGCGAAGATAGAGATCGTTGAACAGCCGCCGCGCCTCTTCACCCGGCCAGTCGGCCGGCAGGGCTGCCTGCGGCAGGCGCGGATCACGCAGCACGACGAGGCGGAACTGATGCACCAGCACCAGCCGGGCGGCAAGGCTTTCGGCCGCACTCAATCGCGCGCCGCCACCGAGCAGATCGGCAAGTCGCTTGAACCTTCCGATGAAGCCGCGATAGGCATCCGCATGCTGCGCAAGGTTCCAGTGGTCGGCCGCGAAGGCGCCAAGGTCGCCTTCACCGCTCACGACCTCCGCCCGGAAGAGCACGGCCGGCTGTTTCAAGGACGGCATAGGTCGTGCGCCGACGGCAAGCCTCGGCCCCAGCCGCGCATGGCCGGCGCGCTCCAGCGCCTGCATCGCCTCGTCCGGCGCCGAACCCGTCAACTGCACGAAATGCCAGTCCGCCACCTCCGGCGGGCCGAAGAGCATGCGGGCGGCGGCAGCAAATTCGGTGCGCGCCGGTGCTGCCAGCCGATAGAAGCTGCGGCGCCCCTCCCGCTCGCCGGACAATTGCCCGGCGGCGACAAGCCGCGAGACGGCGGTGCGCACCAGCGTTTCACTGATGCCGACATCGGCGCAGGTCTCGATCAGGTTGCCGGTCCACACGACGCCGCCGCGCGGCTCCACCACGTCGCCATAGATGGTGACGATGAAGCCGGCGGCCTTCAGCGGGCTTTCCTCGATGATCGCCCGGATGAGCGCGCCGAATGCGCTTTCCGCCCTGTCGTTCTCCGGCAAACCTGCCCCCTGTGATTTCGATTGCGCCGAGGACTACCCCAGAATGGCCCCGCCGGCAAAGCCCGTTGGACAAGATAGGGCCATCCCGCAACCTGGCCGCAGAGGCACGCCTCTCGTCAGTAAATATTAAGCTGCATCTGCAATGGTCTCCCGATAGCCAAAAATCCCGCCCGAAAACCCCGAATGGAGACGAACGGACCGCGATGAACGACCGGAATGCGCAACTATCCTTCCGGGGGTTGGGATACTACGTCCCCGCCATCGTCGTTGCGTTCGCCGTGTTGATCGCCGTTCTGCTGGCCGATGCGCAGAAGCGCCGGCTGGAGGAGGAATATCTGCGCTCCTTCACAACGGAACAGCTCGGCCTGCTCCGCTCCCGCCTGCAGGGCAATATCCTCGGCGACGTCAAGCTGGTTCAGGGCCTGGTTGCCACGGTATCGACCGAGCCCGACATGTCGCCGGAACGTTATGCGGACCTCGCGGGACGCCTTTTCCGAGAAGAGACGCAGCTGCGCAGCGTGGCCATCGCTCCGGATTTCGTGGTCTCCCTCGTCTACCCCGTCAAGGGCAACGAGCGCAGCATTGGCCTCGACTATCGCAAGAACGAGCGTCAGCGCGCCGCGGCGTTGCAGGTGCAGGAACTCGACCGCATGATCGTCACCGGCCCCGTCGATCTCGTTCAGGGCGGCCGCGGCGTGATTGCGCGCTATCCGATCCATGCCGGCAAGGACAATGGCTTCATCGGCATCGCGTCAGCCGTCATCGACCTCGACAAGCTGCTTGAGAAAAGCGGTTTCAAGAGCGCGCTCAAGATCGCCGTATCGCTTTCCAGCGGGGCGCATGACGGCAGCGAGAACAAGGTCTTCTTCAATTCCGCGGCCGCCGTCGATGCAGACCCGGTCGTGATGACCATCGACATCGGCCACGAGGCCTGGACCCTGTCGGCCGCACCGCTCAAGGGCTGGCAGCAGCCCTCCGCCGATCTCGGCCTCTTCCGCGGCGGGCTTCTGGCGATCGCCCTCATCATCGTCGTGCCGATCTTCTGGGCCGGCTATCTCATGAAGGACCGCCACCGGCATATCCTGGCGCTCCAGGATCGGGAAGACCGGCTCGAAATCGTCTCGCAGCGGCTGCAACTGGCGCTCGACGCCTCGCGGGTCGGCGTGTGGGAATACGACACGCAGCATGACACGCTCACCTGGGATGCCCGGATGCGCGAGATCTACAATGTGCCGCCGAAGCAGCTGATCTGCGGCTATGCGGATTGGCGCAAGGCCCTGCATCCCGACGATGTCGAAGAAGCCGAACGGGTCTTCGCAAGCGCCATCGAAACCGAAGAGCCTTACATCACCGAGTTTCGCGTCCTGACGCCCAGCGGAGCGGCACGCCACATTCGTGCGCACGGCATGACCTACCACGCCTCCTCCGGCGCAAAACGCATCGTCGGCGCCAACTGGGACGTGACCGAAGACATCCGGTTGCAAGCCGAGCTGCTGCAGGCCAAGCTCAACGCCGAGGCGCAGAACCGCGCGCTCGAAGACGCCCGCCTGGTGCTGGAGCACAATTCGCTGCACGACGCGCTGACGCGGCTTCCCAACCGGCGCTTCCTCGACCAGCAGCTCGCCCTGGCCGGTGCCGTCGGCGATGGGCGCCCGCTGACCCTGCTCCACATCGACCTCGACCGCTTCAAGGACATCAACGACACGCTCGGCCACGCCGCCGGCGACGAGGTGCTGAAACAGGCGGCCGGCGTGCTGCGCGCCCACGTTCCGGCCGCGGATTTCATCGCCCGCATCGGCGGCGACGAGTTCGTTCTGCTGTCACGCCGGGACCCGGCGGAGGCCGATTTCAGCGCGCTTTCCGCCCGCCTCATCGAGGCGATCAGCGAGCCGATGACGATCGAGGGCCATGATTGTCGCATCGGCGCGAGCATCGGCATCGCCACGCGCAACGAGGCGGAAGAATCCGCCGAACAGCTGCTCGTCAATGCCGATATCGCGCTCTACGAGGCCAAGCGCCGCGGCCGCAACCGCGTCGAGGCCTTCAACGACGAGCTGCGCCTGCGCACCGTGGAGGTGAAGCGGCTCAGCGACGATATCCTGCGCGGCCTGGAACGGGGCGAATTCCATCCGTTCTTCCAGCCGCAGTTCGATGCGGAAACGCTGGATATCGTAGGCGTCGAGGCGCTGGCGCGCTGGAACCACCCGACGCGCGGCTTCATCGCGCCGGATACCTTCCTGCCGGTCGCCGAAAACCTCAATGTCGTCGCCCGAATCGATGAGGCAATCCTCGGCCAGGCGCTGTTCCAGGCGATGCGCTGGGAGGGCCAGGGGCTCGGCATTCCGCGCGTCTCGGTCAACGTCTCCTGCCAGCGCCTGCGCGACGAAAACCTGATCGCCAAGCTCAAGGCGATGAACATCAGGCCCGGCACGCTGACCTTCGAACTCCTGGAATCGATCTCATTCGATACGGCGGACGATGGGCTGAAACGGGCGATCGAGGAGATCAAGGCGCTCGGCATCGACATCGAAATCGACGATTTCGGCACCGGCCATGCCTCCATCATCAGCCTGCTCGAACTGTCGCCGAAGCGGCTGAAGATCGATCGCCGGCTGGTGCAGCCGCTCCTGGAATCGACCGCGCAGCAGAGCCTGGTGCGCTCTATCATCGAGATCGGCAAGGTGCGCGATATCGAGACGGTGGCGGAAGGCGTCGAGACGCTCGCCCATGCCGAACTGCTGCGCCGCCTCGGCTGCCATACGCTCCAGGGTTACGCCTTCGCGCGGCCGATGGG
Source organism: Shinella sp. BE166 (assembly GCF_051201095.1). Classification (NCBI taxonomy): domain Bacteria; kingdom Pseudomonadati; phylum Pseudomonadota; class Alphaproteobacteria; order Hyphomicrobiales; family Rhizobiaceae; genus Shinella; species Shinella sp. BE166. Next base: position 478,424 of record NZ_JBPEHL010000004.1, read on the forward strand.
GGCCGAGGATTTCCTCGCCTTCGCCAAGGCGCGTGCATGGATGCCGAAAACTAAGCCGACGGCGGTAAAAGCGAGCTGAGCACGTCCGCGACCGTGCGGCCATCGTGCTGGCCGCGTTGCCAGGGATCCTCGAATTCCCCGATCAGCACCTCCGCGCCAAGCCGGGTGCCGACATCCTCCAGCGCGCCGTTGCCGAGATAGGCGAAGGGACCGACGGTCTTTTCGAAGGGCAGCAGCTGGCGGTTCGCCAGCACATGGGTGAACGGCCGCACATCTGCCCCGCCGCGCGCGCGCCAAACCCCCGCCGCCGCCTCCAGCATGCGGGCCACGTCCATCCCGCGCGTCTCACGGCATTGCAGGATGTTGCCGATGAAGATCCGGCGGGCATGGACGTTGCGCGCCATGGCGGGCACGATGTCCTCGACGAAGAAATGCGGCAGCACGCTGGTGAAGAAGCTGCCCGGGCCGAAGACGATGGCATCGGCACTTTCCAGGCTCTCGATCACTGCCTCGTTGGCCGGCACGCCCGCCCCGTCCTTGCCGGACAGCACGATCTCGCGAATGCCGACGTCGCTTTCCGCATCGTCAAGCGCCGTCACCCGATGCTGGCCCTCGACGCGGGTGCTGTCATTCAGCACGGCGGAGAGATCCACACCATCGGCCGCCGTCGACGGCCAGACGTGGCCTTCTATGTCGCACAGCTTGCGGAAGACGAAGATCGCGGTGTTGATGTCGCTGTTGTGGGCGAGATGCGCGCCGGTGAGGATGAAGTTGCCGATGCTGCCATTGCGGAAATCGAAATCCGGCCCGATCGCCGCGCGGAACGTGCGCAGATAGTTGAGGATCGCGCCGCGCAGGCCCGGCTCCATGCGTTCCAGAAGCGGATGCACGCCCTCGGCGTAGAGCGCGAATTCCGTGCGGGCATCCTCCTCCGCGCCGCTGGTCATGCGGGCATTGCAGACCTTGACGACGTCGCCCGCCCGGCCTTCGCCGTGGGCCATGGTCATCAGCGCCTGGCGGATATCGCCGACGGCGAGCACGCCGAGGCTTTCGCGGATGACCTTGGAACTGCCGCCGCTGTCCCAGGCCGGCACGATGCGCGTCAGCCGCACCGGCTTGGACAGCAGCGCCAGGTTCGTCGAGCGGCACGCGGTGCCGCCCGAAAAGAGCACGATATACGGCAAGCGGCTCTCGGCCATCGATCCCCCTGGATTTACGGCCCGATATTATAGGCGGCGCCGATCAGGGTCTTTGTATAGTCCGCCCGCGGCGCGCTGAAAATGGCGTCCGTCGGTCCCTCCTCGACGATCTTGCCGTCCTTCATCACCACGACATAGTCGGACATTGCGCGCACGACTGAAAGGTCATGGCTGATGAAGACGTAGGACAGCCCGTGTTTGGCCTGGAGATCGCGCAGAAGCTCGATCACCTGGCCCTGCACGGAACGATCGAGCGCCGAGGTCGGCTCGTCGAGGATGACGGCCTGCGGTTTCAGGATCATCGCGCGCGCGATCGCGATGCGCTGGCGCTGGCCGCCGGAAAACTCGTGCGGATAGCGGTTGCGCGCCGCCGGATCGAGCCCGACTTCCTTCAGTGCCTCGATCGCCCGCTTGTCGCGATCGGCGCGTGAAAGCTGCGGCTCGTGCACGTAGAGCCCCTCGGTGATGATCTCGCCCACCGTCTGGCGCGGCGAGAGCGAACCGTAGGGGTCCTGGAAGACGAGCTGCATGCTGTGGCGCAGCGGCCGCATGCCGTTGCGGTCGAGGTTGGAAATATCCGTCCGGCCGAAACGATAGGCACCCTTGCTGGAAATGAGCCGCAGCAACGCCCGGCCCAGCGTCGACTTGCCGGAACCGGATTCGCCGACGACGCCGATCGTCTGGCCCTCGTGCAGGCTGATGCTGACATTGTCGACCGCGCGAAAGGTGGAGGCGCGTTTCTTGAGCAGCCCGCCGTCAATCTTGTAGTCCACGACGACATTGCGGCCTTCGAGGATGATCGGCGCGTTGTCCGCCGGCGCGAGCTTGCGGCCGTGCGGCTCCGCCTCGATCAGCATGCGCGTATAATCGGCCTGCGGGTTCTCGAAAATATCGGCCGTGGCGCCCTGCTCGACGATCTCGCCGCGCCGCATGACCGCGACGCGCTCGGCGAAATGCCGGACGATGCCGAGATCGTGCGTGATGAGCACGATCGCCATGTCGAAACGCGTCTGGAGATCGCGGAGCAGCTTCAGGATCTGCGCCTGGATCGTCACGTCGAGCGCCGTCGTCGGCTCGTCGGCGATCAGGATGTCCGGCTCGTTGGCGAGCGCCATGGCGATCATCACGCGCTGGCGCTGGCCGCCGGAAAGCTCGTGCGGATAGCTGTCGATGCGCCGTTCCGGCTCCGGAATGCCGACGAGCTTCAGCAGTTCCAGGACGCGCGGGCGGGCCGCCCGGCGCGAGCCGCCGCGGTGATGCACGATCACCTCGGCGATCTGCTTGCCGACCGGGTAGAGCGGATCAAGCGAGGTCATCGGCTCCTGGAAGATCATGGTGATCTTGGCGCCGCGGATCTCGTTCAGGCCCTTAGGCGGCAGGCCGACCATCTCGCGGCCGCGATATTTCGCGGACCCCGTGACGCGGCCGTTCGAGGCGAGCAGGCCCATGATGCCCATCATGGTCTGGCTCTTGCCGGAACCGGATTCGCCGACGACCGCGAGCGTCTCGCCCGGGCGCACGTCGAGATCGATGCCCTTGACCGCGTTCACGTCGCCGTCCGGCGTCGTGAAGGAGACCTTCAGGCCGCGCACGGCGAGGATCGGTTCCATGGTGTTTTTGGTGTCTGCCATGTCAGCGATCCTTCGGGTCGAATGCGTCACGCAGGCCATCGCCGACGAAGTTCAGCGAGAAGAGCGTGAGGACGAAGAAGATGGCGGGGAAGATGAGCAGCCACGGCGCCGACTGGATGTTGTTGGCGCCTTCCGCGATCAGCGACCCCCAGCTCGTCAGCGGCGCCTGGACGCCGAGGCCGAGGAAGGAGAGGAAGCTTTCGAGCAGGATCACCTTCGGCACGATGACCGTCACGAAGATGACAACGGGACCGATCGTGTTGGGGATGACGTGCCGGCGGATGATCTGCCAGTCGGTCATGCCCAAGGCTTCCGCCGCGCCGATGAATTCGCGGCGTTTGAGCGACAGCGTCTGGCCGCGCACGATGCGGGCCATGTCGAGCCATTCCACCGCCCCGATGACGATGAAGATCAGCACGAAACTGCGGCCGAAGAACACGACGAGCACCACGACGAGGAAGACGAAGGGCAGCGAATAGAGGATCTCGACGAAGCGCATCATGACATTGTCGACGCGCCCGCCCATATAGCCCGAGATCGCGCCGTAGACGACGCCGATGCCGAGCGAGACGAGGCTGGCGAGAAGACCCACGGCAATCGAGATCTGCCCGCCGAGCATAACGCGCGCCATCAGGTCGCGGCCGTTGGTATCGGTGCCGAACAGGAAATATTCCCGGTCGACGACGCCGGTCAGCGTCAGCTTGCGGCCGTCTTCCTCGGTCGCGGTGACCTCGGTCTTGTCGAATTCGTTGGCGCGGTCGAAGTAGCGCGTGGTGCGCGGATCGATCGGTTCGGCCGCCGTGATGACGGCCGTGAAGGTCTCGCCCTCGACGGAGAAGGACTGGAGCTCGACGCGGGCGCGCGTCGCGACACCGTTCATCGCCTCTTCCAGCGAATCCTCGCCCGGCCGCGGCTCGAGGCTCGGCGGGATGGTCACGTAGGAAGAGAAGACCTGATCATAGCTGTGGCTGATGAAGAACGGCCCGAAATAGGAGAAGCAGGCGATCAGCACCAGCATGACGCAGCCCGCCATGGCGGGGCGGTTGCGGCGAAAGCGCATGACGGCGAGCTTGAAGAGGCTGCGCCCCTTTATCTCGCTGTCGGGAACGGGGGAAATGACGGCATCAGTCATGGCGAACCCTCGGATCGAGCAGGCCATAGAGGATGTCGACAGCCAGGTTGAAGACGATGACGAAGATCGCGATCAGCACGACCGTGCCCATGACGAGCGTATAGTCGCGGTTGATCGCGCCGAGGACGAAGTAGCGCCCGACGCCGGGGATGGTGAAGATCGTCTCGACGACCGCTGAGCCGGTGAGGAGTGCGGCCGCGCATGGTGCGAGATAGGAGACGACCGGCAGCATGGCGCCGCGCATGGCGTGCGTGATCACAACCGATTTCGCCGGCAGGCCATAGGCCCGCGCGGTGCGGATATGATCGGTGCGTAGAGCCTCGATCATCGAGCCGCGGGTAAGCCGCGCGAAGACGGCGAGCTGCGGCAGCGCCAGCGCGATCATCGGCAGGATGAGGAAGCGCAGCGACCCGTCGCCCCAGCCACCGGCCGGAAGCCAGGCGAGCACGATGGCGAAGATCAGCGTCAGCACGGGGCCGACGACGAAATTCGGCACCGTGACGCCGACGGTGGCGACCGACATGACCGCGAAATCGAGCACGCTGTTCTGGCGCAGAGCCGCGATCGTGCCGACGGTGACGCCGCCGATCAGCGCCAGCAGCAGCGCGTAGAAACCGAGTTCGATCGAGTAGGGCAGGCCCTTGCCGATGAGCTCGGCGACGGAATTGTCCTTGTAGATGTAGCTCGGTCCGAAATCGCCGGTGACGGCATTGCCGATATAGGTGAGATATTGTCGCCAGAGCGGCTGATCGAGCTGGTAGGCCCGCATCAGGTTTTCCATCGTGGCGGGCGGAAGGGGTCGTTCGAGGTTGAACGGTCCGCCGGGCGCAAAGCGCATCAGGAAAAACGAAATTGTAACGACGATGAATAGCGTCGGCACGGCGCTAGCGAGGCGCCGTAGAACGAAAGCAAGCATGGCCAAGACTCCCGAGCAAACGGTGCGCGGCTCGGTGGAGCCGCGCACCCGTCAGCGGATCATTCCGAAACGCTGAGGAAGCGGCTCAGGTGCTGGTTGGCGGCATTGTCCTGCCAGCCCTGGACCTTGCTCGAAACGAGCCAGAGGTCGGCCTGCGTGAGGAACGGCGCGATCGGCTGTTCCTTCATGAGGAGGGCTTCGGCCTCATGCAGGACCTTGGCGCGGGCCGCCTGGTCACGCTCTTCATACGACTTCTTCATGAGCGCGTCGTAGTCGGCATTGTTGAACTTGCCGTAGTTGAAGGTCTTGTTGGTGCTGACGCTCAGCGCAAGGAAGTTCTCCGCATCCGCATAGTCGGCGACCCAGCCGGCACGCGCCACGTTGAACGCGCCGCCTTCCTGCAGGTAGGCGTAGTGCGAGGACACGTCGAGATTGACGAGCGAAACTTCCGCGCCAAAGGTGTTCTTCCACATGTCGGCCACCGCCGTCGCCACGCGCTCGTGGTTCGGGTTGGTGTTGTAGCGAATCTCGATCTTCAGCGGCTTGCCGCCCTCGCCATAGCCCGCGGCCTTCATCAGTTCGAGCGCCTTGTCTTCGCGGTCGAGCTGCGAGAGCGCGCCGAAATCGGCCATTGCCGGCTCGTAGCCTTCCATGCCCGGGGGCACCATGGAATAGGCCGGGAGCTGCGAGCCCGAATAGATTTCCTTGGCCAGGAAGTCGCGGTCGACGGCCATGGAGAGCGCGCGGCGCACGTTGACGTCGCTATAGGGCTCCGTGCGGGTGTCGAAGGCATAATAGTAGGTCGCAAGCGTCGGCGAGACGTGGACCTGTTCGCCATAGCTCGTCTTCAGGCGGTCGATCTGGTCGGCCGAGAAGTTGTAGACGAGGTCCATTTCCTTTGCTTCGAAGCGGCGCACGGAGGCAGCCTGGTCGTCGATCGGGTAGAAGATCACCTTGTCGAGCTTGACGTTGGCGGCGTCCCAGTGGTTCGGGTTCTTTTCCATCACCAGATTGTCGTTCGGCACATGGCTGACGAGCTTGAACGCGCCGTTGGACACCATCACGCCGGGCTTGACGAAGTCTGCGCCGTTCTTCTCGACGCTCGCCTTGGAGACCGGCAGCGCCGTCTGGTGCGCAAGCAATTCGAGGAAGAACGGTGTCGGGCGCTCCAGCGTCACTTCCAGCGTCTTGGCGTCGACGGCCTTGAGGCCGAGCTGGTCGAGGCCGACCTCGCCCTTGTTGGCCTTTTCGGCATTCTTGATCGGATAAAGGATGTTGGCGTAGCCAGCCGCCGTCTTCGGGTCCTCGACACGGGCGAAGGAAAAGACGAAGTCTTCCGCCGTCACCGGCGAGCCGTCCGACCACTTCGCGTTTTCGCGCAGCTTGAACGTGTAGACCGTGCCGTCATCGGAAACGGTCCAGCTTTCGGCCGCGCCGGGAACGATCTTGCCGGCGGCGTCATAAATCGTCAGGCCCTCGTAGAGGTCCTTGAGGATGAATTCCTCGATATTGATGGAGGTGTGCGCCTGGTCGAGCGTCTGCGGCTCGCCGGCATTGCCGCGGTGAAGCACCGTTTCTGCGAGGGTCGGACCTGCGCCAAGCAGGATCGCACCGGCCAGAAGCGCTGCACGAAAGCCAATCAGTCTGTTTGCCATTTTTTGTTTTCCTTCCCCGTTGTTTTTTTGGGTGCCCAATCAATTGTCCCTGTTTTCGCGCTTGGCAAGTCCCCAAAAACAGGAAATGCACACCCGCGGCTCAACTCCCGCGCGGCCCGCCAAACCGGGCAAAACGAGGGCCTCAAGGCCGATCCGCCGAAAAAATTGAGAAGAATATTTCAAATCGCCGAATTTATTCGCAGTTTTCTGCCCATCGTTTTGCACGGATTTCTGCGATCAATCGCCCAATCGAATTCACGCAGAACCCAATCGAATTCACGCAAAAACGGAGTCCCAAGATGAACTGGTTGAAGACCCTCGCCGCCGCCGCGGCTCTCCAGGTCGCAATCCTCGCCCCCGCGCATGCCGGCGAAAACCTCGCCGCCGTCCAGGCGGCCGGCGCGCTGAAGATCGGCACGGAAGGCACCTACGCGCCCTTCACCTTCCACGACACCGACGGCAAGCTGGTCGGCTTCGACGTCGAGATCGGCGAGGCGATCGCCAAGAAGCTTGGCGTCAAGGCCGAGTTCCTGGAAGGCAAGTGGGACGGCCTGATCGCCGGCCTCGACGCCAACCGCTATGACGCCGTGATCAACCAGGTCGGCATCACGGATGCGCGCAAGCAGAAATACGACTTCTCCGAGCCCTATATCGCGTCCAAGGCCGTGCTGATCGTGCGCGCCGACGATGACAGCATCAAGGGCTTCGCCGACCTCAAGGGCAAGAAATCCGCCCAGTCGCTGACCAGCAACTTCGGCAAGATCGCGGAAGGCGCCGGCGCCGAGCTCGTCGGCACCGACGGCTTCGACCAGTCGATCCAGCTCGTTTTGACCGGCCGCGCCGATGCCACGATCAACGACAGCCTGTCCTTCCTCGACTTCAAGAAGCACAAGCCCGACGCCAACGTGAAGATCGCCGCCGAACAGGCCGATGCCGACTATTCCGGCGTGATCATCCGCAAGGGCGAGCCGGAACTGCTGGAAGCGATCAACAAGGCGCTGACCGAGATCAAGGCCGACGGCACCTACAAGGCGATCGCGGACAAGTATTTCGGACAGGACGTCTCGAAGTAATTCTTGCCTCAAGGGCCGCTTCGCGGCGGCCCGTTCCTCGCATATAGATAACGCATCAACTGGCCGGGGATCGCCCCGGCCAGCCGCATTTCCGGAGGTTTGCCCGTGCCGCCGTGGCTTCAACTGATGCTGGACTCGCTTGTGCCGCTCCTTTGGGCCGCGCTCGTCTTCACCATTCCGCTCACCCTCTTGTCCTTCGCGCTCGGCCTGGCGCTCGGCCTCGTCACCGCCGTCGTGCGGCTGTTCGGGCCGCGGCCGCTCTCCGCCATCGCGCGCTTCTACGTCTGGGTGATCCGCGGCACGCCGCTCCTGGTGCAGCTCTTCGTCATCTTCTACGGCCTGCCGAGCCTCGGCATCCTGCTCGATGCCTTCCCCGCCGCCCTCATCGGCTTCACGCTGAATGTCGGCGCCTATACGTCGGAGATCATCCGCGCCGTCATCGCCTCCGTGCCGCGCGGCCAGTGGGAGGCGGCCTATTCGATTGGCATGAGCTGGTCGCAGGCCATGCGCCGCACCATCCTGCCGCAGGCGTCCCGCGTCGCCGTGCCGCCGCTCTCCAACACCTTCATCTCGCTGGTGAAGGACACCTCGCTTGCCGCCGCCGTCACCGTGCCGGAACTGTTCCAGACCGCGCAACGCATCGTCGCCACGACCTATGAGCCGCTGATCCTCTATATCGAGGCGGCACTGATCTATCTGGCCCTGAGCTCCGTGCTCTCGGCGCTGCAGGTCCGGCTCGAAAAGCGCTTCGCCCGCTATGGCGGCTTCCTGGAGGCGCGCACATGATCGAGCTCAGCCATATCGAAAAGCGCTTCGGCGACAATCACGTCCTGCGCGATATCAGCCTGACGCTCGCCGAGGGCACCGTGACGGCGCTGGTCGGCCCCTCCGGCGGCGGCAAGAGCACGCTCCTGCGCTGTATCAACCTCTTGGAAACGCCGACATCGGGCACAATCAAGCTCGGCGACGAAAAGATCGATTTCGCGCCCGGCCGCAAGGTCGGCTGGCCGGCGATCCAAAAGCTGCGCCGCCAGACCGGCATGGTCTTCCAGAATTTCCAGCTCTTCCCGCACCAGACGGCCATCGCCAACGTCATGGAAGGCCTCGTCACCGTGCTGAAATGGCCGGCCGACAAGGCGCGCGCCCGCGCGCTGGAACTGCTCGAAAAGGTCGGCATGGCGCACAAGGCCGATGCTTGGCCGGCGACCCTTTCCGGCGGCCAGCAGCAGCGCGTGGCGATCGCCCGCGCGCTCGCCCCCTCGCCCCGCGTGCTCCTCTGCGACGAACCCACGTCAGCGCTCGATCCGGAGCTTGCCGAAGAGGTGGTCGAGGTGCTGAGCCGGCTTGCCCGCGAAGGCACGACCATGGTGATGGCGACGCACGACCTGCGCCTCGCCTCCCGCGTCGCTGACACCGTCGTCTTCCTCGATGGCGGCGTGATCGTCGAACAGGGGCCGCCGCGCGCCATCTTCTCGACGCCGGAGCGCGACCGCACGAAAAAATTCATCGCCTCGCTCAGCGCGTCGCACAGCTACGATATCTAGGATACCCGCGGAATACCCTCCGGTTCACGCTACGGTAGCGATGAAATGTGCTTCCCGGCAGTTGCATCGCACCGGCGATTCAAGCAGAGTGAAGAGATACCAGTGCCTCGCCATGCCCCGGCATGTCCTATAGGGGAGAAAGCCTCATGATCAAGAAAACACCGAATCCGATCGACGTCTTCGTCGGTTCCCGCGTTCGCCTGCGCAGGCTGATGGTCGGCATGAGCCAGGAGGCGCTTGCCGATCGGCTGGGTGTCACCTTCCAGCAGGTGCAGAAATACGAGAAGGGCACCAACCGCATCAGCGCGAGCCGCCTCCAGGCGATCTCGGAAGTCTTCCGCGTGCCGCCGAGCTTCTTCTTCCAGGACGAAGACAGCGCCATGCCTTCCGCCGGTGCCGGCCACGAAACGGGCGACGTCTCGACCTTCGTGTCCTCCAAGGAAGGTCTCGACCTCAACCGCGCCTTCCTGAAGATCGAGGATGCGGGCGTTCGCAAGTCGATCATCTCGCTCGCAACCGCGCTTTCCAAGGCAAGTGCCGCCGCCGCAGAGGCGAACGAACGCGCAGACAACGCACCGGAACTACGGATCTGACCCCAAATGCCGGCACGGCTGCAGACGCTTGGACATCTGCGCCTGCTCGACGAGGGCGGTGAGGAGATCGTCTTTCCTGAAAAGGCGCTGCTGATCCTTTGTTACCTCCAGACGCGCGGCGTGCCGGACATGCCGCGTGCCGACGCGGCGAACCTCTTCTGGGACGACGCCAACAGCGCGGCCTCCTTCGCGAGCCTGCGCCAGACCATCTCCCGCGTGCAGAAACGCCAGCGGGAGCTCGACCGGACCTACCTCACCTTCACCGACACGACGATCGCCCGCGGGCCGGAGCCCATCGAAAGCGATGTCGACAAGGTGCGCGATGGCGCGAGCCTCGATGTGCTCGCCGACCTCCTGACCGACGATTTCCTCAAGCACGTCAAGCCGGGCAACCGCGTGCTTTCAAGCTGGATCGCCCTGCAGCGGGCGGGCCACGCGGCCCTGTTGCGCCGTGCTTTGCTGGACAGCCAGGCGCCAGGCACCGGAATGCGGGCCGCCCGCGCCACCGCCGCCCTTCGCCTGCTCGAAGGCAATCCCGATGACGATGAGGTGCGCGCCGTGCTGACCGGCCGCGCAGCCGCAACCACCAGCTTGATGGCCCTCCATCCGCCCGCCCGAGTGCTATTGCCGGAGGAGATGGATATCGCGTCCGCGCAGCAGACTCCACCGCGTGTCGTGCTATTGCCACCGGTCACCACGCTCACCCAACGCAACGCCGCGCTTTTTTCCGAAGCACTGATCGAGGACGTGACGATCGGGCTCTGCGCACTGCGCTCCATCTCGATCATCGCGCCGCACACCGCTGCACAGATATCGCTTCAAGCCGATCGGGCCACGACCTACGAGCGTCACAAGATCAGCTATATCCTCGAGACGCGGCTGCGCGACGAGGGCGCCAGCCATACGCTGTTCGCCCAGCTCATCTTCTTCGGCAGCGACGAGGTGATCTGGGCCGAGCGTTTTCCGCTGTCGGCGGAAGGCCTTGCCCGCTCGCGACAGATGATCGCCCACCAGATCGCCGGTGCGATTGCCACGCAGATCGAAATGAACGAATTCGTTCGCAACGACTACGAGCTTGAAGCCGGCTCCTATCGAAGCTTTCTGGTCGGACAGGGTCTCCTCAAGAAACTCGACTTGCGTGACATCCGCCGAGCCCGCAAAAGCTTTCGCGACTCCTTGCAGTCAAGAGCCGATTTCGCGCCGGCAATGAGCGGGCTGTCGCGCAGCTATTTCCTCGAATGGTTGGTCACGGCGCGCGGCGATGCAGACCTCCTGAAAAAGGCCGAGCAACAGGCAGAAGAAACCATCCGCACAGACGAGCGCCTTGCCTCCGGCCATCGCGAGCTGGGCGTCGCAAAGCTCTATTCCCGCCAGTTCGACGAAAGCGCCGAGCATTTGGAACGGGCCGAAACGTTGAGCCCGAACCACGCGAACGTTGTTGCGAGTTATGCTGATACGCTGGTTCAGGGATCGCGGCCGGATCTTGGCCTTAGGAAGATTCAGCGGGCGATCGATCTCAATCCGCTGCCACCGGATGATTATTTCTGGATCGCTGCCGGCGCCAGCTACTCCATAGGCCAATACGAACAGGCCCTAGACTATATCGCGCGCATGAAAGACCGCCTCCCGACAGATCGCCTAGCGGCGGCGAGTTGGGGCATGCTGGGCGATACAAAGAAGGCTCGGCAGTTCATACGCCGCACCTACGATGTCCATCCCAACTTCGATCTCGATAGCTGGATGGCGATTGTCCCCTTCAAGGAGGAATGGCAGCGCCAGCATTATTATGAGGGATTGAAGAAGGCCGGTTTCTGATCATCAACTCTCCATCGAAAGGAATGACAACATGGCAAGAATCGTTGTGCTGGGCGTGCAAGGTGAAGAAGGCCTTTGGCTAGCCGATCTCGATGCCGGCACCGTGGCAGCGCTTCCGGTACCATCAACGGGCGCGCTAAAGACGGCGGATGACCTCCGCAAGGCAGGCGCAACCATCACCAAAGGCGTCAACCTTGCCGCACTCGCGACATCGATCGATGCCGCTTCCGGTGGCTACATGGATGCCAGTGGCGGCTATATGGACGCCGATGGCGGATACATGGACAAATAAACGTACATTCAGATCACGAAGCTTCAACCAGAGGAGAAGTAAAATGTCGAAAGTCGTTGTTCTTGGACTCGAAGGTGAAAACGGGCTTTGGGTCGCAGACCTGAAGGCGGGCACGGTTACGGCCGTTGCAGCGAATGTTGCAGATGATCTGCGCAAAGCCGGCGAGTTTGCGCCGCGCGGTGTCAGTTTTGCAACGGTCGCCCAGACAGCGGACGAGCTCTCCGGCGGCTTTTACGACAAGTGAGCGCCTGGTGGCTTGAAGCGTGACGACCTATTCTGACCGTATCTGCGGCCCTGAACAGACCTGGAGCCGGATCGAGGCGCTTTTGCCCCGGTTCGGCATCACGCGGCTTTCGCGCCTGACGGGGTTGGACCGCATCGGCATCCCTGTCTGGAACGCCGTCAGTCCCAATGCCCGCTCGATCGTCATCAATCAGGGCAAGGGCATCACCGATATCGACGCAAAGGTCTCCGCCGCCATGGAGGCGCTGGAACGGGCCATTGCGGGCGAACCATTCGTGCCGGTGCGCCACGCATCGCGACGCGATTTTGCAGATGCCGGCGAGCAATGCCTGCCCCTCGACATCTTCGTTGCGGCTGGACAGGCGTTCCTCGCCGAGGAGGAAAAGCTCGACTGGTTCGCCGGCCGGGATGTCATGACCGGTGAGCGCGTCTGGGTGCCGCGCGACGCGATCTGCCTTGACAGGACCGATCGTGCACCGCGCTTCTGGCAGTCCTCCGACGGCCTCGCTTCCGGCAATTCCGAGACCGAGGCGACCCTGCACGGTCTTCTGGAACGCATTGAGCGCGATGCCGACCGGCTCTGGCGCCTGCTGCCGCGCGACAAGCGCCTCGCCACCGCCATCGACCCCGCCGGCTTCGGCGATCCGGTCGTCGAAGCGCTGGTTGGCCGTTTTCGCGAAGCCGGGCTGGAGCTGCGCTTCTTCGATATCACCAGCGACCTCGCCATCCCGACCTATGCCGCCGTGCTGGGCGATGCCGGCATCCTCGACAAGCGGGAGCCACTCTTCCACGATGCGACGGTCGGTTACGGCACGCATCCGGTTGCCGCGCGCGCCATCATCCGCGCGCTCACCGAGGTCGCGCAATCGCGCCTCACCTATATCAGCGGCGCGCGGGACGATCTCTTTGCCGAAACCTTCACCCGGCCGCTGGCGCCGGAAACGCTCGCCCTCTTCGAGGCCCGGCCCGGCCCGCTAAGAACCTACCCCGCCCCTTCGGGCGACGCCGCGGCCTTGCTCGCCCATTGCCTGGAGGTGCTCGCCACATCGGGCATAACACCCGTCGTCGCCGTGCCGCTGACCGACGCCTCGCTTCCCATATCCGTGGTCAAGATGGTCGTGCCCACCCTGGAAAACCCGGAGGGCGCGCGCCGCCATGCCGTCGGCTCCCGCGCACTCTCCCGCATGCTGTTCGGAACCTTATGAAAATCGTCTTCGCCGGTCCCAGCCTGCCCGATGCCGCGAAGCTCTGCGGCGACGCCATCCGCGTCCGCCCGCCGGCGGCGCATGGCGATGTGCTGGCCGCGGTGCGCGAAGGCGCCACAGCAATCGGCATCATCGACGGCAACTTCGAGCATGTGGCACCCGTCTGGCACAAGGAAATCCTCCATGCGCTCGACCAGGGCGTGGCCGTCTTCGGCGCGGCCAGCATGGGGGCGTTGCGCGCCGCTGAATGCGATGCCTTCGGCATGGTCGGCGTCGGTTCCATCTATGAGGACTATGCCAGCGGCCGCCGCGTCGACGACGCCGATGTCGCGCTGCTGCACGGTCCGGCCGAACTCGGCTACCCCGCCCTCTCGCTGCCGCTCGTCAATGTCGACGCGACGCTCGACCGACTGGAGACTGGTGAGGCCCTTGATAAACCGAATATTTCACGCTTTCGAGATGTTGCGCGGCAGCTCTTTTACAAAGACAGAACGTGGTCTGCGATCATCGAAGCGGCCGGCAAGGCCGGGGAGCGGCAACACCTCCTGCAACTTCTCCACGCAACAACCGTGAACCAAAAGCGCAAGGACGCCCTCGCGCTGGTGCGAATCCTGACCGATTTCGCCCCGCAAAGCCCTGCAAAACGGGGAAACTGGGTCTTTCGGGCGACGACGCTATGGCGGACCGTCGCAGATCAACCTGAAACCTCATAAAACGTGCAGTTTCCCATTCCGCGTGTGTCACGCTGGAGTCACGCGCACCATCCCGATGTCACGCCTATACTGCGACGCAGGGGCTGAGAGTGAGCGTTGCTCCGGGGGCATAGAACATGGAAATCGAAACCACAGAAATTGAAGACCGCGGCACGGAAATGATGGCGCTTGCACGGCTCGTCGCTTTCGCGCTGGAATCTGCAAGATCAATGGATGCCGAGGTGGTGGAATTCTGCCTGGAAAAGGCGCTGCGTGCCGTGCTGGACCAGATTGACGAGCCGTCGCGCATAACGCTGACGTCGAGCGACATCATGCTGATGAACCGGTCGGCGCTTTGCTGACCGGAGAGGAATCGACCGGCCTGCCAGTCGCCTGGCTGGCCCGCCGGCCGAACCATAGCCGCCGTCCTCCTCCGCGGCGCTGATCGCGCGGCCGGCCCGGACCTGCGGGCCGCCGCCGATCTTCCTGGATTTCTCCAATTGCGAAACGAAAACACACGGTTGCGCTGATCGTGGAACTCTGAAAAGTTCTCCTCCGAAAACGCCCGGCAAACGGGGCGAAACCACGGGAGAGGAGAACAGCATGCGGACGTTCCTGACGAGCGGCGTAACAGCCCTTGCGTTGATGACCACGAGCGCGGCACAGGCCGAGCCGGTGAAGATCGGCGTCATCACCACGCTTTCCGGTGGCGGTGCCGGCCTCGGCGTCGACATGCGCGACGCCTTCACGCTCGCCATCAAACAATCCGGCAACAGCGAGATCGAGCTTGTCGTCGAGGACGACGCGCAGAAGCCGGAACTCGCGGTGCAGATCGCCGAAAAGATGATCCAGAGCGACAAGGTCGATCTCATGACGGGGATCATCTGGTCGAACCTCGCCATGGCAGTCATTCCGAACACGGTGGCGCAGGATATCATCTACCTGTCGCCGAATGCCGGCCCGTCGGCGCTTGCCGGCGCAAACTGCAACCCGAACTATTTCAACGTCGCCTACCAGAACGACAATTTCCACGAGGCGATGGGCGAATATGACAATAAGGACTACAAGAACACCTTCATCCTCGCGCCGAACTACCCCGCCGGCAAGGACGCGCTGACCGGCTTCAAGCGTTACTATAAGGGGGCGCTCGCCGGTGAGGTCTACACGCAGGTCGGCCAGACGGACTATGCCGCCGAGATCGCGGAAATCCGCGCATCCGGCGCCGATTCCGTCTACTTCTTCCTGCCTGGCGGCATGGGCATCGCCTTCATGAAACAATATGCCCAGTCGGGCGTGAACATCCCCGTCACCGGCCCCGGTTTCTCCTTCAGCCAGGACGTGCTGCCGGCGATCGGCGATGCCGCATTGGGCGTCAAGAATTCCGGCACCTGGGCGAAGGACCTCGACAACCCGGCCAACAAGGCCTTCGTCGAAGCGTTCCAGAAGGAATATAACCGCCTGCCCTCGATCTATGCGGCACAGAGCTGGGATACCGCAAACCTCATCCTCTCGGCACTCGGCAAGGCGAGCGTCAAGGACAAGGCGGCCTTCCGCGCGGCGCTGAAGGAGGCAGATTTCGCCTCGGTGCGCGGAAAATTCAAGTTCAACAAGAACAACCACCCGATCCAGGACATCTACGTGACCGAGGTGGTGAAGGAAGGCGACGTCTTGACCAACAAGATCATCGCCACCGCCTTCACCGATCACGGCGACGCCTACGCCGACAAGTGCGCGATGTAATCCGCGCGCAAACACCCGCCCCTAAGGCGGGTGCCATCCCTGACCTTCCGGACCGGTTGCCTTGCCCCTAGCCCATATCCAATGAGCACGCTCGCAGCCTATGGCGGCCTTTTCCTGGCCGCGCTCATCGCCGCGACCATCCTTCCCGCCCAGTCGGAAGCCGTGCTGGCTGGCCTGCTGGCGACCGAAACCTATTCGCCGGCATTGCTCATCCTCGTCGCCGGCATCGGCAATGTGCTCGGCTCCGTCATAAACTGGCTGCTCGGCCGCGGCGTGGAACGTTTCCGCGAGGCTCGCTGGTTCCCCGTCAACGCCAAGAACCTCGATCGCGCCGGGCGCTGGTATCGCAAATATGGCTGGTGGAGCCTGCTTTTGAGCTGGATGCCGATCATCGGTGATCCGCTGACGGTCGCTGCCGGCATCATGCGCGAACCGTTCCCACGGTTCCTGCTCGTGGTCACAATCGCGAAGTTCGGCCGCTATATCGTGCTGGCCGCCCTCGTGCTGCACTGGCTGTGAACTTTTTTATGCCGGCGATGGAATGAGGATCGTTCGGCTCTCGTATACTGGGTCATGAACGGAAAGACACCCGGCTTCAATGTGATCGGACAGCTTGCAGCGCTCAGGCGCTATGCGCTGTCGCTCGTCCGCAATCCGGACGATGCCGAAGACCTCGTGCATGACGCGCTGGTGAAAGCCTACGAGCGCCAGTCGACCTTCCGCACCGGCGCCAATGTGCGCAACTGGCTGATGTCCATCCTGCACAATGCCCATGTCGACCGCCTGCGCCAGCGCCGCTCGCAACAGCGCCGTCACGACGCGGCGGCGGAACTGGGCGAGACCTCCGTGCCGGCGAACCAGGACCATTCGGTGCGCCTCACGCAGTTGCGCAACGCCTTCTTCGCGCTGTCGGAAGAGCAGCGCGCCGCGTTGCATCTCGTCGCGATCGAGGAACTTTCCTACCAGGAGGCGGCCGATACGCTCGGCATTCCGGTCGGCACGCTGATGTCGCGCGTCGCCCGCGCCCGGGAACGCCTGCGCGCCTTTGAACAGAACGGTGCTACCGCGACCGTCCCCCATCTCAGAATCGTCGGAGGCACTGGCGATGACCAGCAATGACCCGATCCTCGAATCCGATCTCAATGCCTATGTCGACGACCAGCTCGCCGTCGGCCGGCGCATCGAGGTCGAGGCTTACCTGTCGGAACGGCCGGAGATCGCCGCCCAGATCATGAAGGACCTGCGCGTGCGCGACGAACTGCGCCTGGCGCTGGCCGATCATCGTGCGGTGACCCGGCAGGCGACACGCGAGGCTGCGCGCCTTCTCGAACGCTCGCTCGCCCGACGCCGCGTCTTCTCCGTCTTCCGCCGTGCCGCGGCAATCGCCCTCTTTGTTGCCGCCGGCTGGACCGCGCATGCCGTGCTCGGCCCCTTCGGCGCGACCGAGGTCATCGCTTCCACCCCGCCGCCCGCCTTCGTGGAAGAGGCCGTGCGGGCGCACAAGACCACGCTCATCCGCGATGCGATGAGCTCGCAGCCCGAAGCCGCCGTCTTCGATCCGGCCGAAATCCGCTCCGCGACGGCGATCGTCCTGCCGGACCTGCCGAAAGGCTGGGCCGTGGTCGACACGCAGGTTTTCCCCTCGGCCTATGGCCCGAGCGTCGAGCTGGTGCTGGAGCCGAAGAAGGACGAACGCCTGTCGCTCTTCGCCGTGCGGCCGGGCTCGTTCGGCGTGCAGCACGTCCTGCTCTTCCACGCCGACAATGCCCGTGCCGCCTACTGGCAGATCGGCGACGTCGCCTATGCGCTGGTGTCGGAAAGCCGCAAGGCCGACGACCTGGCTGAAACCGCGCGGGATCTCTCGCGCACGCTTTACTGATCAATCGTTCCACCGAAGGAGACCCATGATGGAACCCGTACAACAGCGATTTGGCTATGGCGCGCAGGCGCAGTCGGCCGCCCTCTTCGACGAGGGCCTGCGCAAGCACATGCTGCGCGTCTACAACTACATGGGCGCAGGCCTGGTCATCACCGGCCTTATCGCCTTCTTCGTCGGCTCGACGCCGGCGCTCTACGTGCCGATCTTCTCCTCGCCGCTCAAGTGGGTGGTGATGCTGGCGCCGCTCGCCTTCGTCTTCTTCTTTTCGTTCAAGATCCAGACGATGTCGGCCAGCACCGCGCAAGCGACCTTCTGGGCCTTCTGCGCCGTCATGGGCCTGTCGCTCGCCTCGGTGTTCCTCGTCTTCACCGGCATGAGCATCGCCCGCACCTTCTTCATCGCCGCCACTATGTTCGGCACGACGAGCCTCTACGGTTACGTCACGAAGCGTGACCTGTCGAAGTTCGGCTCGTTCCTGATCATGGGCCTGATCGGCGTGGTCATCGCCTCGATCGTCAACATCTTCCTCGGCTCCACCGCGCTGCAGTTCGCGATCTCCGTAATCGGCATCGTCGTGTTCGTCGGCCTCACGGCCTGGGACACGCAGAACATCAAGGAGCAGTATGCCGAAAACATTGACCAGGAATCGCAGCAGAAGATGGCCGTGTTCGGCGCGCTCTCGCTCTACCTGAACTTCGTCAACATCTTCCAGCTGTTGCTGAATTTCACCGGCGAACGCGAATAGTTTTCGCGAATGATTTCAAAGGGAACGGCGGGGCAAAACCCCGCCGTTTTCTTTTGTCGGAAGCCTGTGCTCCCCTCCCCCCGGCGTCATCCTCGGGCTTGACCCGAGGATCCATGCCGCGGGTGCCGTGTGGATCCTCGGGTCAAGCCCGAGGACGACGGAGGAGAGGTTTTTCGCACAATATAATGTAAGAATACACTTACATATTTTACCATGTTGACAAATCATCCCCGAGCGTCTTTGCTTAAAGCATTCACCAGGGGGGTCCCGACAAGGGGCTGAGATACTGCTGGCTTTCGCAGCGCAGTGACCCGTTGAACCTGATCCAGTTCATACTGGCGTAGGGACGGTGCAAGCGCTGTAGACTCGTATTCCGCTTCCCGGATTCCGTGTCGGCGTCTTTCCATCATTCCGGCTCTAGGACTGGGTCTCCAACTTTGAACCTTGGAGCCTCACGATGAATATTGCCGCCCAAAAGCTCACCCCCACCGTCACCACCGGCGCCTTGCCCGCCTCGCGGAAAATCCACATCCCCGGCGAGCAGCACCCGGATATCCGCGTGCCGCTGCGCGAAATCGCCCTGCACCCGACCGCCGGCGAACCGCCGGTCGTGGTCTACGATGCCTCCGGCCCCTACACCGATCCCACCCATGTCGTTTCCATCGAAAGCGGCCTGCCGCGGCTGCGCGAAAGCTGGGTCGCCGCCCGCGGCGACGTGCAGGATTACGAGGGCCGCCATATCCGCCCGGAGGACAACGGTTTTGCCACCGGCGAGCGGCTGACGCCGGAATTCCCCATCCGCAACCACCCACGCCGGGCGAAGGACAGCAAGGCGGTGACGCAGCTCGCCTATGCGCGGGCCGGCATCGTCACCCCAGAAATGGAATTCATCGCCATCCGCGAAAACCTCGGCCGCAAAGCCGTGAAGAAAGCGCTTGTCCGCGACGGCGAGAGCTTTGGCGCGCATATTCCGGATTTCGTCACGCCGGACTTCGTCCGCCAGGAGGTCGCGAGCGGCCGCGCGGTCATCCCCGCCAACATCAACCATCCGGAAGCCGAGCCGATGATCATCGGCCGGAACTTCCTGGTTAAGATCAACGCCAATATCGGCAATTCCGCCGTCACCTCCTCGATGGCCGAGGAAGTGGAGAAGATGGTCTGGGCGATCCGCTGGGGTGCGGATACGGTCATGGACCTGTCGACCGGCCGCAACATTCACAATATCCGCGAATGGATCATCCGCAATGCGCCGGTCCCGATCGGCACCGTGCCGCTCTACCAGGCTCTGGAGAAAGTGAACGGCATTGCCGAGGACCTCACCTGGGAGGTCTATCGCGACACGCTGATCGAGCAGGCCGAACAGGGCGTCGACTATTTCACCATCCATGCCGGCGTGCGGCTCGCCTATATCCCGCTCACCGTCAACCGCGTCACGGGCATCGTTTCGCGCGGCGGCTCGATCATGGCGAAGTGGTGTCTTCATCACCACCGCGAAAGCTTCCTCTATGAGCATTTCGACGAAATCTGCGACATCGCGCGGGCCTATGACGTCACCTTCTCGCTCGGCGACGGCCTGCGGCCCGGCTCGATTGCCGACGCCAACGACGCCGCGCAGTTCGCCGAACTGGAGACGCTCGGCGAGCTGACCAAGATCGCCTGGGCAAAAGACTGCCAGGTCATGATCGAAGGCCCCGGCCATGTGCCGATGCACAAGATCAAGGAGAACATGGACAAGCAGCTGAAGGTCTGTGGCGAGGCGCCGTTCTACACGCTCGGCCCACTGACGACCGACATCGCCCCCGGCTACGACCACATCACGTCGGGCATCGGCGCCGCGATGATCGGCTGGTTCGGCACCGCCATGCTCTGCTACGTCACGCCGAAGGAGCATCTCGGCCTGCCCGACCGCGACGACGTAAAGGTCGGCGTGATTACCTACAAGATCGCTGCGCATGCCGCCGACCTCGCCAAGGGCCACCCGGCCGCGAAGCTGCGCGACGACGCCCTGTCGCGTGCCCGCTTCGAGTTCCGCTGGGAGGACCAGTTCAATCTGTCGCTTGACCCGGAAACCGCTCGCTCCTTCCACGACGAGACGCTGCCCAAGGAGGCGCACAAGGTGGCGCATTTCTGCTCCATGTGCGGCCCGAAATTTTGCTCCATGCGCATCTCGCACGATATCCGCGCCGAGGCGCAGAAGGAGGGGCTGGAGGCGATGGCGGCAAAATTCCGCGAGGGCGGCGATCTCTACATGCCGCTCGAAACAACAGCCGGAGAATGACCATGCGCATCCTCGTCAAGGGGGCCGGCGTTGCCGGCCTCACGGTCGCCTGGCAACTCTATCGCCACGGTTTCGACGTCACCATCAGGGAGCGCGCCGACAAGGCCGGCGCCGGTGCCTCCGGTTTTGCCGGCGGCATGCTGGCGCCCTGGTGCGAGCGGGAAAGTGCGGAAGAGCCGGTGCTCACACTCGGCCGGCTCGCCGCCGACTGGTGGGAAGCGGCCGTCCCCGGCCATGTGCACCGCCGGGGAACGCTGGTCGTCGCCGGCGGGCGCGATGCCGGCGAGCTCGATCGTTTCGCCGGCCGCACCAGCGGCTGGGAATGGCTGGACGATGCGGGAATTTCGGCGCTGGAGCCGGATCTCGCCGGCCGCTTCCGCAAGGCGCTGTTCTTCCGGCAGGAGGCGCATCTCGATCCTCGGAAGGCGCTTTCCGCCCTGACAGCCGGGCTTGAGGACGGCCGTATGCGCTTCCTTTACGGCCAGGCCGGAGAGCCGAACGAAGGCCGCTACGACCGGGTGATCGACTGCACCGGCGCCTCGCGGATCGGCCACATGCCGGAGCTTCGCGGCGTGCGCGGCGAGATGTTCACCCTCGAAACCGGCGAGATCACCCTCTCCCGCCCCGTCCGCCTGCTGCATCCGCGCCACCCGATCTACATCGTTCCGCGCGAAAAGAACCGTTTCATGGTGGGCGCGACGATGATCGAAAGCGAGGATGCCGGCCCGATCACCGCCCGCTCGCTGATGGAGCTGCTGAACGCCGCCTACGCCCTGCACCCCGCCTTCGGCGAGGCGCGGCTTGCGGAAACCGGTGCCGGCGTGCGCCCCGCCTTCCCCGACAATCTTCCCCGCGTGACGGAGGACGGCAACACAATCCACGTCAACGGCCTGTACCGCCACGGCTTCCTGCTGGCGCCCGCCATGGCCGGAGAGGTCGCGCGGCGGCTCGTCGCGCAACAGCAGCAACCGGAAAGGAGGGCATCATGACCTTCATCATCAACGGCGAGGAACAGGATGTTGCCGCCGCGACGCTCGCCGACCTGCTCTCCGCCCTCGACTATGAGGGCGACTGGCTGGCGACCGCCGTGAACGGCGAACTGGTGCACCGTGAAGACCGCGGCACCTTTACGCTCGGCGCGCGCGACCGCATCGAAATCCTCTCGCCCATGCAGGGAGGCTGAGATGCTGAAACTCTACGACGTCGAGGTGCAATCCCGCCTCCTGCTCGGCACCGCACGTTATCCCTCCCCCGCCGTCCTCGCGGAAGCGGTGCGGCGCTCGAAAGCGGAGATCGTCACCGTGTCGCTGCGTCGTGAGACGGCCGGCGGCAAGGGCGGCGGCGCCTTCTTCGAGCTGATCCGCGAGCTCGGCGTGCGCGTGCTGCCCAACACCGCCGGCTGCCACAGCGTGCAGGAGGCCGTGCTGACGGCGAAGATGGCGCGCGAGGTCTTTCGCACCGACTGGATCAAGCTGGAGGTCATCGGCCATCACGACACGCTGCAACCCGATGTCTTCGGCCTCGTCGAGGCGGCGCGCATCCTCACCGACGAGGGCTTCCAGGTCTTCCCCTACACGACCGACGACCTCGTCGTCGCCGAAAAGCTGCTCGAAGCCGGCTGCCGTGTGCTGATGCCCTGGTGCGCACCGATCGGCTCGGCGATGGGGCCGGTGAACCCGATGGCGCTGCGCACCTTCCGGGCACATTTTCCGGATACCCCGCTGATCGTCGATGCCGGCATTGGCCGGCCGTCGCATGCCGCGTCGGTCATGGAACTCGGCTACGACGCCGTTCTCCTCAACACCGCCGTCGCCGGCGCGGGCGACCCCGCCGCCATGGCCGAGGCTTTCGCGCTCGCCATCGGTGCCGGCCGGCTTGCGCACGAGGCCGTGCCGCTGGAGCCGCGCGACATGGCCGTTCCCTCCACCCCCGTCATCGGAAAGGCCGTCTTCTCATGAAGCTCGACCCCTTCTACCTCATCGTCGACAGCGCCGACTGGATCGAGCGCCTCGTGCCGGTTGGCGTCAAGCTCGTGCAACTGCGTATGAAAGATTTGCCGGACGAGCGGCTGCGTGCCGAAATCCGCCGCGCCAAAACTATCTGCATCGACCACGGCTGCCAGCTCATCGTCAACGACTACTGGCAGTTCGCCATCGAGGAAGGCTGCGATTTCGTGCATCTCGGCCAGGAGGACTTGGCAGAAGCCGACGTCGCCGCCATCCGCGCGGCCGGAATGAAACTCGGCCTTTCCACCCATGACGAGGCCGAACTCGACATCGCACTCAAGGAAAAGCCCGATTATGTGGCGCTCGGCCCGGTCTGGCCTACGATCCTGAAAAAGATGAAATGGGCGCCGCAGGGCGTCGAGCGGCTGCGGGACTGGAAAGCACGCATCGCGCCCACTCCCCTCGTCGCGATCGGCGGCCTCAACCCGGATCGCCTGGAAGCAGTCTTCGAAAACGGCGCCGACAGCGCCGCCGTGGTGACCGACATCACGCTGAACGCCGATCCGGAGGCGCGCACGCGCGAATGGATCGAGCGCACGGCGCGCTGGCGCGAGTTCAGACCTTCCAGAGCCGTCTGGCGTTTTCCGCAAACACGCGGGCCTTGTCCTTCAGGCTGACGCCGGAGAGCAGGGCCTGCGTCGCGCCGATCCAGGTGGAAAGCCCGCCGCCGAGCGTGCAGACCGGCCAGTCGCTGCCCCAGACCATGCGGTCGAAACCAAAACTTTCCGCCACATGGGCGAAATAGGGTTTCAGGTCCTCCAGCGTCCAGTCTTCTGCCCCATAGGCCGGGATGCCGGAGAGTTTTACCGTTACGTTCGGCCGGCGCGCGATCTCCGCGACCGGCCCCTTCCACACATCGAAGCCGCCGCCCTTGATATCGGGCACGCCGCAATGGTCGAGCACGAAGGAGACATCCGGCACCAGATCGGCAAGTGCAATCGCCTTGCCGATCTGGTGCGGCAGCACGCAGAGATCGAAATTGAGCCCGGTGCCTGCGAGCCGCTTGATGTTTTCCCGAAAGAGCGCGCCTTCGGACAGATCGTCCGGCATGACATGCAGCACACGGCGGAAACCGCGCACAAAGGGGTTGGTGTGCACATTTTCGAGATATACGGGAAACTCCGGTAATTCCGGCCGGCAGGCGGCGATGGCCCCGGCAAGCACGCTGCCCTCCTCACCCGCCAGCGCCTGTATCATCGCCGTCTCGCGGGCAATATCCGCCTCCGCCACGTCGACTTCCATATGCAGCGCCGCGACGATGCCGAGCCGGCGGGCTTCGCGCGCATAGGTCTCCTGGGTGAAATCCGCATCGAGCGCCGGCACGCCCGAAAGCCAGGGATAGGAGAGCCGGTCGCGATAGATGAGATGCAGGTGCGTGTCGATGATCATGCGGGCCTCCTCCAGACGTCCGGACACTGCCACAGAAGAATGATCCATTCAAATACGAATTACAGCCGGATCATTGGACGACAGCGCCTTCCAATTCGGCATCTCCCCTCTAGGTTCTCTTTCGAACAACAGGAGAAAATGATGAAGATCAGCGCACGCAATCGCCTCAAGGGCAAGATCGTCGAAGTCGTTCTCGGCGCCACGACGGCGCATGTCCGCATCGATATCGGCGGGCAGGTCATCACCGCGTCGATCACCAACGACGCGGTGAACGAACTCGGCCTTGCCGCCGGCCATGACGCCTATGCGGTGATCAAGGCATCGGATGTGATGGTGGCGATCGACGATTAATCATCGATCTTCTTGCACATATGGACAGCCCCGGTCTCGTAATCGCCCTTCTGGGGCGGCGCGATGGGCTTGAAGAGCGTGCGTTCCGGCTTGAGATCGAGGAGCGGCGTGCCGTCCAGGCAATCGAGCCCGCGCACGAAGAGCCGGTTACCCTCGATCCTGACCAGGATGACGATCGACGTGCCGATCGGATTGGGCCGCACGGGTGAGCGTAGCGAGAAGGTGCCGTGCACCTCGCCGTTCGAGGCAGGGCTTTGCAGAACGAGATCGCGACGCGACTCGTGCAGCCAATAGAGCACCTCCAGCCGCTCGAAACGCTCGACGCCGGCGAGCGCTTCCACCCAGGGTTCGAAAATCTCGATTTCGCAGACCGGCCCGTCAGGACGCCCCTGCCGTGGCGTTTCCAGACGCGAGGTCCAAGGCGTCGAAATCCGGCCGATGAAGACGAGCGCGGCATCCGTCGGTTCCGGCGGCGTGATCGCGACCTCGTTCTCGCGGATTTCGTTCAGCCGCACCATGCAAATCTCCCACGCTGTATCTTTCAGAATACGACGATAGCGGCCGGGCAAATGTTTTTAAAGATATAAATCTCGATATATCTTGATTTCCGATATATCGAGATTTATATCGGCACTATGAGACACAGAATGGGATGCGGCCCACACCGCCACTTTTCACCGCCCGACGATCGTTCGGGTCCCTTCCATCGCGGCCGCGGTGGCCGCCACGGCGGACGCTTGTTCGACTATGGCGAACTGCGGCTACTGCTTCTCGCCATCATCGCGGACGCGCCGAGCCATGGTTATGAGCTGATCAAGACCGTCGAGGACCGTTTCGGCGGCAGCTACAGCCCGAGCCCCGGCGTCATCTACCCGACGCTCGCATGGCTGGACGACATGGGCTACACCGTGATCGAACCGGCGGAAGGCGGGCGCAAGCGCTACCGCATCACGCCGGAAGGCGAGGCTTTCCTCGCCGCCAACCGCGCCGCCATCGACGAGCTCATGGCCCGCGCCGGCCATAGGGGTCCCGGCGGACGCGAAGGCGTGCCGGCGCCTGTCGTGCGCGCCATGGAAAACCTCAAACTCGCCATGCGGCTTCGCCTCCGGCGCGGTGAAATGAGCGAAGAGGCGTCGGAAGCCATCGCCACCGCGCTCGACCTTGCCGCCAAGACCGTGGAGAAAAGCTGATGAGCACCGTCAAAAGCGAAGCCGCCATCGCCACCGAACAGGCGAGCCGCTACCTGCAACAACTCTGCAAGCATTTCGCCCACAAGCGCCCCGTCACCTTCGACGAGCACGCAGGCGAAATTTCGTTTTCGGTCGGCGACTGCCGGCTGAAAGCGGACGACAACACGCTGCGCCTTTCCCTAACGGCGCCGAACGCCGAAGACATGGAGCAGCTGAAGGACGTGGTGGTGCGCCACCTCGTCCGCTTCGCCTTCCGCGAGGAATTGCAGGTCGGTTGGCAGGATGCTTGATCAACCCGCGCCGGCAGCTTCCGAGTTCTGCCGGCGCCACTCCGTCGGCGAAACACCCGTGCGCTTGCGGAAGAACCGCGAAAAATAGGCGGGATCCTCGAAGCCGGTCTCCCGGCCGATATCCTCCACGGGGCGGATGGTGAAGCGCAGCAGGCGCTTGGCCTCCAGAAGGCGGCGCTCCAGCACCATGTCCTTCACCGTCTGGCCGAAAACCGTGCGCGCCGCCTTGTCAAGCAGGTGCGGCGTCGTCGCCAGACGCTCGACATAGTGGCCGACCGGCCAGTCCTCGCGATAGTGCCGGTCGATCGCGCGGCGCAGCTCCAACCCCAGCGCCAGCGCCGGGGACGCCGCCTCGAAGCCGACATTGCCGCCGAGCCGGGCCATCAGCGACAGAACCACGCCGATCAGCCCCGCCAGCACCCGTTCGCTGGCGGCAGCACCGCCGCGATAGTCTTCCATCACCATGTCGAGCAGCATGCCGATCCGCACCCAGCCCGCCGCGTCCGCCTCGCCTTCGAGCAGCACCGGCGCATCGAGCACCAGGTCCACCTGAGGCGCCATCGCCCTCAACAGATCATCCGAGATCGACACGACGATCGCATCCGACTGTTCGCCGACATCGAAACCATGCACGACATTGCTCGGCACGAAGCTGATCGCCGGAGCGGAAAAATTCCAAGTGCGATCCTCGATCCGGTAGCAACCCTCGCCCTTGAACCAGTAGGTGATCTGCCCCATCAGCGGGTGTTTGTGCGGCGCGACTTGGCCGAAATGCAGGCTTTTTCGCTCCATCACCGTTTCGACATGGAGGAAGCCGACATCGAGCGTGCGGCTCGGCTCGCCGTAGACGAAGAAGGCGGGGACATCGTTGCGTGCGGTCATGGCCGGAAAAAGTACCAGCGAATTGCTCGGTTTGTCCATGGTGCCCGCTGCCCGGCGGACTTAGCCTTTGTCAGGATTTTTTGGGAGGATCACCATGCGCGCCGAAGACCATCGCAGCGACAAGACACGGCCGTTCACCGGCGCCGAATATCTCGCGAGCCTGCGCGACGGGCGCGAGGTCTATATCAACGGCGAGCGCATCGCCGACGTTACGACGCATCCCGCAATGCGCAATTCGGCCCGCTCGCTGGCCCGCATGTACGATGCGCTGCACGATCCGAAGCGTAAGGAACGGCTGACATCGCCGACCGATACGGGCTCCAGCGGCTACACGCACAAATATTTCCGTGTCGCCCATTCCGCCGCCGATCTCGTCGCCCAGCAGGGCGCCATCGCCGACTGGGCGCGCATGTCCTACGGCTGGATGGGCCGCACCGCCGACTACAAGGCCGCGCTGATGAACACGCTCGGCGCGAACGCCGACTGGTACGGGCCCTTCAAGGACAATGCGCTCGCCTGGCACAAGCGCGCGCAGGAAAGCGTGCTTTTCATGAACCACGCCATCGTCAACCCGCCCATCGATCGCCACAAGCCGGCCGATGCGGTGAAGGACGTCTTCGTGCACATCACCAGGGAAACGGATGCCGGCATCTACGTCTCGGGCGCCAAGGTCGTCGCCACCTCCTCGGCACTGACGCATTACAACTTCCTCGCCCAGAGTTCGGCGACCGTCACCGAGGACCCGTCGCTGTCGGTCATGTTCATCGTGCCGATGAATGCGCCGGGAGTAAAAATGTTCTGCCGCACCTCCTATGAGCAGACGGCGGCCACTGCCGCCCATCCCTTCGACTATCCGCTTTCCTCGCGCTTCGACGAGAACGACGCGATCCTCGTGCTCGACAATGTTTTCATTCCCTGGGAGGACGTGCTGGTGCTGCGCGATGCGGCAAAGATCCTCTCCTTCCACCCGGCCTCCGGCTTCATGCACGGCTATTGTTTCCAGGGCTGCACCCGGCTTGCGGTGAAGATGGACTTTCTGGCCGGCCTGCTGGCAAAAGCCTTGCGCGCCACCGGCGGCGATGCCTTCCGCGGCAATCAGGCGATGCTCGGCGAGGTCATCGCCATCCGCCACCAGTTCTGGTCCTTCTCCAATGCCATGGCCTATAACCCGATCCCCTGGGCGAATGGCGCGGTGCTGCCGAACCTCGAAGCGGCGCTCTGCTACCGCACCTTCATGTCGGAGGCCTATCCGAAGGTTATCGACATCGTGCGCCGCACGGTCGCCTCCGGCCTCATCTACCTGCCCTCCTCGGCCAAGGATTTCGCCAATCCGGAAATCGATCGCTACCTCGCGCAATATGTCCGAGGCTCTGACAATATGAGCCATATCGAGCGCATCAAGATCATGAAGCTGCTGTGGGATGCGACCGGCACGGAATTCGGCGGCCGCCATGCGCTCTACGAGCTGAACTATGCCGGCGCGCCGGAAGAGGTGCGGCTTCAGGTGCTGAAGGGTGCGGAGCGCGGCGGGCGCCTCAAGGAAATGGAAGCGCTGGTCGACCAGTGCATGGCCGATTACGACGAGACCGGCTGGACGGGCGACACCTGGCTGCCGCCACGGGACGATGATGCCCTCAGCAACGCCGCCGAATGAGGGCCGTGTCATGGACCGCACCATCTCGAAGACCGAATTCCGCAACGCGATGGCCCGCGTCTGCGCGCCCGTCAACGTCATCACCACGAAGGGAGACGCCGGCCGCGGCGGCTTTACCGCCACCGCCATGTGCTCGGTGACCGATGAACCGCCGACGCTGCTCGTCTGCATGAACAGCCGCTCGGCGCAGACCGGCCTTTTCATCGAGAACCGCCGCTTCTGCGTCAATGTACTGACCCAGGAACACAAGGCGCTCGCCGCCTCCTTCGCGGGCCAGCAAGCCGAAATGGAGGCGCGTTACGCCGATGCCGCCTGGACGGACCTGCCCTCCGGCAATCAGGCGCTCGCAGACGCCATCGTCTCCTTCGATTGCCGGCTGACGGAGGCGCGGCTGGTCGGCACGCACAACATTCTCATCGGCGAGGTCGTGGACATCCGCTGCCGGCGCGATGGGCATGCGCTGATCTATTTCGACCGCAACTATGTGCACGTCCCGACCCAGGCCGGCAGTTTCGGCGGCTGATGCCTCTTGACAAGCGGCCTTATATTTAACACGTTAAATAAAAAGCTGCGCGCCGGGAGGAACCATGCCGCACCTGACCGTCGAATATTCCGCCAATCTGGAAGGCCGCACCGATCTCGATGCGCTTTGCTCGGCGCTGCTGGAGACGGTGCTCGCAACCGGCCTCTTCGAGGTCGGCGCCGTCCGCGTGCGGGCGCTCCGGGCCGATCACTACGCGATCGCCGACCGTTTGCCGGAAAACGCCTTCATCGACCTCAACTTCCGCATCGGCAAAGGCCGCAGCGCGGAAGAGAAGAAACAAACTGGCGATGCGCTTTTCGCCACGGCAAGCCGGCTGCTCGCCCCCCTTTTCGAGACGCCGCACTTCGCGCTTTCGCTGGAAATCCGCGAGATCGACGCGGAGCTGAGCTGGAAGAAGAACGCCATCCATCCGCGCCTGCGCGGCAAATAACAGGAAGTCCCATGTCGAAACGTCAGGAAAATAGCGCGAAGGCGGAGGCCTATCTCGCCCGCTTCAAGGAAAAGGGCGTTCTCAACCGCATTGGCGGCGAGGACCTGCCGGCCGGGGACGGCGCGACCTTCGAGACCATTTCGCCCGTCGACCTGAAGCCGCTCGCGACCGTCGCGAAGGGTGGAACCGCCGATATCGACCGCGCAGCAAAAGCTGCAAAGGCCGCCTTCGCCGATTGGGCCGCGATGCCCGGCGATGCGCGCAAAAAACTGCTGCACAAGATCGCCGACGCCATCGTGGCGCGGGCGGAGGAAATCGCCTTCGTCGAATGCATGGATACCGGACAGTCGCTGCGCTTCATGGCGAAAGCCGCGCTGCGCGGAGCGGAAAACTTCCGCTTCTTCGCCGATCGCGCGCCGGAAGCCCGCGACGGCAAGACGCTGCGCACCGAGGGCCAGGTCAACATGACGACCCGCGTGCCGATCGGCCCGGTCGGCATCATCACGCCGTGGAACACGCCCTTCATGCTCTCCACCTGGAAGATCGCACCGGCGCTCGCCGCCGGTTGCACCATCGTGCACAAGCCGGCGGAGTTTTCGCCATTGACGGCGCGGCTGCTGGTCGAGATCGCCGAGGATGCAGGCCTGCCGAAGGGCGTCTGGAACCTCGTCAATGGCTTTGGCGAGGATGCCGGAAAGGCGCTGACCGAACATCCGCTGATCAAGGCGATCGGCTTCGTCGGCGAAAGCCGCACCGGCTCGATGATCATGAAACAGGGCGCCGATACGCTGAAGCGCGTGCATTTCGAACTTGGCGGCAAGAACCCGGTCATCGTCTTCGCCGATGCGGACCTGGAGCGCGCCGCCGACGCCGCCGTGTTCATGATCTACTCGCTGAACGGCGAGCGCTGCACCTCCTCCTCGCGCCTGCTGGTAGAGGAAAGCGTCTATGACCGCTTCACCGCCCTCGTCGCGGAGAAGGCAAAACGCATCAAGGTCGGCCATCCGCTCGACCCCGAAACCGTCGTCGGCCCGCTGATCCATCCGGTGCACGAGAAGAAGGTTCTGGACTATATCGCGGTCGGCCGGGAGGAAGGCGCGACGATCGCTGCCGGCGGCAAAAAATTCGAGGGGCCGGGTGGCGGATGTTACATCTCGCCGACGCTGTTCACGAAGGCGAACAACGGCATGCGCATCGCCCAGGAGGAAATCTTCGGCCCGGTGCTGACCGCCATTCCGTTCAAGGATGAAGCAGACGCTTTGGCGCTCGCCAATGACGTCCAGTACGGCCTCACCGGCTATCTCTGGACCGCGGATATTACCCGCGCCTTCCGCTTCACCGATCATCTGGAGGCCGGCATGATCTGGGTGAACTCGGAGAATGTGCGCCACCTGCCGACGCCCTTCGGCGGGGTGAAAAACTCCGGCATCGGCCGTGATGGCGGCGACTGGTCCTTCGATTTCTACATGGAGACGAAGAACATCGCGTTTGCCACCAGCGCCCACGCCATCCCGAAACTCGGCGGCTGACCGCCCGATAAGACTGCGCTTGAGGAGGACCCCATGCCCGTACCCCAGCCAAACCTCTACCCGCCGTTCAACATCGTGCGGCTCTCCCATGTCGAATTCGGCGTGACGGACCTCGCAAAATCGCGCGCCTTCTATGTCGATACGCTCGGCCTTCAGGTGACGGACGAGACGGCGGACACGATCTATCTGCGCGCCATGGAAGAGCGCGGCCACCATTGCATCGTGCTGAAAACGTCGGACAAGCCGGAGGCCCGCGACCTCGGCTTCAAGGTGTTTGACGAGGAAGACCTTGAAAAGGCCGCGCATTTCTTCAAGGGCAAGGGCCTGCCGGTGGAATGGGTGGAACGCCCCTACCAGGGCCGTACCTTTCGCACGCGCGATCCGCAGGGCATTCCGCTGGAATTATACACGAAGATGGACCGCCTGCCGCCGATCCACCAGAAATACGCGCTCTATCGCGGCGTGAAGCCGCTACGCATCGACCATTTCAACTGCTTCTCGCCGGATGTCGACGCGAGCGTTGCCTTCTACAACGAGATCGGTTTTCGCGTGACGGAATATACCGAGGACGAAGAGTCCGGCCGGCTCTGGGCAGCCTGGACGCACCGGAAGGGCGGCGTGCACGACATCGCCTTCACCAACGGCCGCGGCCCGCGCCTGCACCACACCGCCTTCTGGGTGCCGACGCCGCTCAACATCATCGACCTGCTCGACCTGATGGCGACCACCGGCTGGGTTTCCAACATCGAGCGCGGCCCCGGCCGGCACGGCATCTCCAATGCCTTCTTTCTCTATATCCTCGACCCGGACGGCCACCGCATCGAAATCTACTGCTCGGATTACCAGACGGTCGACCCGGACCTCGAACCCATCAAATGGGACCTGAAAGACCCGCAACGCCAGACGCTGTGGGGATCGCCCGCGCCAAAATCCTGGTTCGAGCACGGCAGCCTGTTTGCCGGCACCGAGGTCACGGATTCGCTCCTGAAGGCGCAACCGATCATCGCCCCCTGACGGGCATTGCAAATCGACGGCCGAGCGCCGAGAAGAACCAATGCCGACAAGGGAGTGAGACATGGACAGCGAAGAATTCCGTCAGTGGTCGCGAACGGTAGCCGATTGGGGCGCCGATTACCGCGCAGGCCTGCGGGAGCGGCCGGTGCGGGCACAGACGAAGCCGGGCGATATTGCCCGCCAGATCGATGCCGCAGCACCCGAAGCGGGCGAGACGATGGAGGCGATTTTTGCGGATTTCGAGCGCATCATTCCCGCTGGCCTGACGCACTGGCAGCATCCGCGTTTCTTCGCCTATTTCCCGGCCAATGCCGCGCCGGTCTCGGTAATCGCGGATTACCTCGTTACCTCCGTCGCCGCGCAATGCATGCTTTGGCAGACCTCGCCCGCTGCGACGGAACTCGAAACCCGCGTGGTCGACTGGCTGCGCCAGGCCCTCGGCCTGCCGGATGGTTTTGCCGGCGTCATCCAGGATTCCGCCTCGACCGCGACGCTTGCCGCCGTGCTTGTCATGCGCGAAAAGGCGCTTGCCTGGAAGGGCAACAGCGAGGGGCTTTCGGCGCACAAGGCGGTGCGCGTCTATGCCTCGAAACAGGTGCACACATCCATCGACCGCGCGATCTGGATTTCCGGCATCGGCGAGGCAAACCTCGTGCGCATTCCCACCAAGGGGCCATTGAACGGCATGGAGCCGGAGGCGCTCGACGCCGCGATCAAGGCCGATCTCGCGGCCGGCCACATCCCGGCCGGCGTTATCGCCTGCACCGGCGGCACCTCGATCGGCGCCTGCGATCCGATCCGCGCGGTGGCCGACGTCGTCAAGGCGCATGGGCTCTATCTGCATGTGGACGCGGCATGGGCGGGCTCGGCGATGATCTGCCCGGAATTCCGTAACCTTTGGGACGGCGTCGAGGCGGCGGATTCCATCGTCTTCAACCCGCACAAATGGCTCGGCGCCAATTTCGATTGCTCGGTGCAGTTCATCCGCAGCCCGGAAGATCAGGTGCGCACGCTCGCCATCCAGCCGGAATATCTGAAGACGCATGGCCATGACGGCATCATCAACTATTCCGAATGGTCCGTGCCGCTCGGCCGCCGCTTCCGGGCGCTGAAACTGTGGTTCCTGATGCGCTATCACGGGCTCGAAGGCCTGCGCACGATGATCCGCAACCACGTAAAATGGTCGGTGGAACTCGCCGCGCGGCTTGCCGCCGAGCCGGATTTCGAGATCGTCAGCGAACCGGTGCTCTCGCTCTTCTCCTTCCGCCACAACGGCGGCGGCGATGAGCACAATATCGCGCTGGTCAACGCCATCAACGACGACGGCCGCATCTACCTGACGCAGACGCGCGTCGAGGGCCACATCGCCATCCGCTTCCAGGCCGGCCAGTTCGAGATGACCCGCGACGACGCCGACACCGCCTTCACTGTCATCACCGAGATCGCCCGCAGATTGAAATAGGAGACCATCGTGACCGAACGGCCCCGCCTCGCCGGCTTTTCCCATCAGGGTGCCTTGAAATATGGTCTCGTCAAGGACGACGGCATCGTCGACCTTTCGGCACGCTACGGCGAACGATGGCCAAGCCTGCGCGAGGTGATCCAGGCGGGGGTGCTTGACGCGCTGGCGGAAGAAGCCTCGGCGCTGCCCACCGATTATGCACTCGATGAGGTTACCTACGAGATCCCGATCCCGGCGCCGGAAAAGATCATCTGCGTCGGCGTGAACTTTCCCGATCGCAACGAGGAATACAAGGACGGCCAGGCCGCACCGGCCAATCCCTCGCTTTTCATCCGCTTCCCGCGCTCCTTCACCGGCCACGACCGGCCGCTCATCCGCCCGCCGGAAAGCCCGCAACTCGATTACGAGGGCGAGATCGTCATCGTCATTGGCAAGGTCGGGCGGCGCATTGCGGAGGTTGACGCACTCGGCCATATCGCGGCCCTCTCGCTTTGTAACGAGGGCACGATCCGCGACTGGGTGCGGCATGCCAAGTTCAACGTCACGCAGGGCAAGAACTTTGACAGCACCGGCGCGATCGGCCCCTGGCTAGTGCCCTATACGGACGAGAGCCAGCTTGCCGACATCAAGCTCGAAACCCGCGTCAACGGCGAGCTGCGCCAGAACGACCGCACCGGCCGCATGATCTTCTCCTTCCAGAAAATCATCAACTACATCTCCACCTTCACGACGCTCGTTCCCGGTGACATCATCGTCTGCGGCACGCCGACCGGCGCGGGCGCGCGCTTCGACCCGCCGATCTGGCTGAAGCCGGGCGATGTGGTCGAGGTCGAGGCCGAGGGCATCGGCCTTCTCAGCAACACCATCGCCGACGAGGTTTTTTCAGCATGATGACGCCGGACGATATCCGCCTCGCCGCGGAAAGCCTCGACGAAGCTGAGCGCAGCCGCATCCAGACGGGCCTGCTTTCGCTAAAATACCCCGCGATCGACATGGACGACGCCTATGCGATCCAGGGCGCGTGGGTGAAAAAGAAGATCGCCGACGGCCGCCGGGTGATCGGCTGGAAGATCGGCCTTACGTCCAAGGCCATGCAATATGCGCTGAACATCGACATTCCCGATTCCGGCGTGCTCTTCGACGACATGGTGTTCGAGGACGGCGCGACGGTGCCGGCGGATCGTTTCATCCAGCCGCGCGTGGAGGCGGAGATCGCCTTCGTGATGAAGGCGCCGCTGAAAGGTCCCGGAGTGACTGTCTTCGACGTGCTGAACGCCACGGATTACGTGACGCCGGCGCTCGAAATCCTCGACACGCGCATCCAGCGTGTCGATCCGGAGACGAAGAAGGCGCGCACCATCTTCGATACGATCTCCGACAACGCGGCCAATGCCGGCATCGTCACCGGCGGCCGTGCTGTGCGGCCGGACCAGATCGACATGCGCTGGATGGGCGCCATCGTCAGCCGCAATGCGGAGGTGGAGGAAACCGGCCTAGGCGCCGGCGTACTCAACCAGCCGGCGCGCGGCGTCGCCTGGCTCGCCAACCGGCTGGCGCAATATGGCGATGGCATCGAGGCGGGGCAGATCGTGCTCGCCGGCTCCTTCATCCGGCCGATCGAGGCGCGCCACGGGGATACGATCGTCGCCGATTTCGGCCCCTACGGCACCGTCAGCCTGTTCTTCGCATAAGGATTTTGCCATGGCCGCTCCGAAAAACCGTTTCAAGCAGGCGCTGAAGGAAGGCCGTGCGCAGATTGGCCTCTGGCAGGCACTCGCCAACCCGTACACGGTCGAGATCTGCGCCGAGGCGGGTTACTACTGGCTGCTGCTCGACGCGGAGCATGCGCCGAACGACGTGCCGCTGCTCGTCTCGCAGCTTCAAGCGATGAAGGGGTCGGCGAGCCACGCCGTCATCCGCCCGCCGATCGGCGAGACCTGGATCGTCAAGCAGTTGCTCGATATCGGCGCGCAGACGCTGCTCATTCCCATGGTCGACAGCAAGACGATGGCGCAGACCATGGTGAAGGCCGTGCGCTATCCGCCGCACGGCGTGCGCGGCGTCGGGGCGTCGCTCGCCCGCGCCTCCGCCTTCAACCGCACGGCGGACTATCTGCAGACCGCCAATGACGAGGTCTGCCTGCTGCTGCAGGTCGAAAGCCGCGCGGGGCTCGAAGCGCTCGACGACATTGCCGGCATGGAGGGCGTGGACGGGGTCTTCATCGGCCCGGCGGACCTCGCCGCCGACATGGGTTTTCTGGGCAGGCCGGGCGCGCCGGAAGTGCAGGCCGAAGTGGAAAAGGCGCTCAAAAAAATCCAGTTGCATGGCAAGGCTGCGGGCATCCTCACCGGCGATCTCGGGCTTGCCAAGCGCTACCTCGACCTCGGCGCGACCTTCGTCGCGATCGGCAATGATGTGACGCTGCTCGCCAATGCCATGACGAAGCTGCTTGCCGATTTCAAGGCCGCGGATCCGGCAAAAGCTCCACAGAACGCCAAGGTCTACTGACGCTCTATTCCTCGCCGCCCGCCTTGCCGTCGAGCTTGAGGGCGGCGAGTTCTTCCAGCATGTCGAGAAGCTGTTCGGTGCGGCCGGCGCCGAAGCGAGCGTCGATATCCGCATAGACGCGGCGGCTGTCCGGCATCACCTCGTCGATGATCGCCTGGCCTGCCGGCGCAAGCTTCAGCAGGACGCGGCGGCCGTCGTCCTTGTCCTTGTGCCGGGTGATGAAACCACGCTCCTCCAGCGCGCGCAGCATGCGGGTGAGGCTCGGCGCGAGAATGAAGGCCTTTTCCGCCACTTCCGTCGCATCGAGCAGGCCCGCTTCCGAAAGCGCGCGCAACACGCGCCATTGCTGCTCAGTCACATCGTGATCGGCGAGGATCGGCCGGAAATGGCTCATCACCGCCTCGCGCGCCCTGAGCAGGCCGATCGCCAGCGACCGCCGGCGGTCGCGCGGCGGCAGATCCTTCGTGTCGTCGAGAGAAGCAACTTTCGTCATCTTGCATCTATCTTCGATTTTTCCGGTCCGTGCAATGCGCGCGAACCGATCGGCCTCACCGCGAGCGCGCAAGCCAGGCATCGAGGGACAGCAGGCCGGGGCCGCGGGCCGCGATGAACAGCAGGCAGGCGGCCCAGGTGCCATGCGTCGGCCAGGCGCCGGGATAGACAAAGATCTGAATGACCAGCGTCATCGCCAGCAGCGCCAGCGCGGAGAGGCGGCTGGCAAGGCCGATGACAAGCAGGACCGGGAAGAGATGTTCTGCAAAGGCGGCAAGGTGCGCCGCCAGCCAAGGATCGACGAGCGGCAGCTTGTATTCATTTTCGAACAGATAGAGTGCGCTGTCAGAGACCATGAAACCCTGCATCTTCGTCTGGCCGGACTGCCAGAAGACGGCGGCGATCGACAGGCGCGCAACGAGGGCGATGAGATCGTTCGGGATCCGCGTCAGCGCCTGCAAAGCCTGGTCATAAAGTCTGCGCGGCAGCGGCAGGGCGGCATCAGGCATCGTGTCGGTGTTCATCGGGGTTTTCCTCTCTGATGGCGGTGAAGGCTCCGGAGCGGAGCAGCACCGCGAGGTTTGTCGAAATGTCGAAGCGTTCTTCCGCCGCCATCGCGGCCTCGGCCGCCAGCCCAAGCGTTTCGCCGACGACGAGCAGCCGGTAAAACATCGCGCCGCCCGGCGGCAGCGGGGTCACCTCGACGATCATCTGCGGGCGCACCACCAAAGCGTCCTCGCCTTTCCAGTGGTCGAGAGGCGTCAGCGGACGGGCGCCGGCATTCATCGCCCAGATCGTCACGGCCGGATGCGACGACGAAAAGATCGACAGCGCGGGATGCGGCGTGAAGGTGAGATCCCCAAGCCGGGCCGGATCGACCGCCGCCAGCGCCTGCGGATCGAGCGGCGCCGCATCGGCGGCGTGATAGGCGCGGCCGCGGGCGACTTCCAGGCGCATCACATCGGGCAGATAAGCAATGTCACGCGCCGGCTCGAAGGCCGCGACGAAATCCGGAAAATCGTCGCCATAGGCGAGAAGCAGCGGCGAGCGCGGTGGGTGGAGAAGGACGAACGCCTGCGCCATCGCCCGGAAGAATTCTGTCCCGACGATGCGCTCCGCCACCGGGAAGCGCGAGGACAACGCGCTGGTGAGGCTTGCCGAGACGTTATTGCGGTAGACGCCGTAGCGCCGTTCCGGCGCGCGCGAATTCCACGCGGTCAACCCGGCGGGCGGCGGCGTGGCCGCGAACAAGCCGGCGGCGAAGGCGGTCTGGGTGGCGGCGGACATGGTTCACGCCGCCCTTTGGCGGGCGGCCGTATCGAGGATGCGTTGGGCGGCCATCGCCTCGTCGCGCAGCACGGGCCAGGCGGGCACGTCATTGTCCCATTCGACGAGGCTCGCGACCGGCCCGATGCGGCCGATGACCGTCTCGTAGAGCGCCCAGACCGGATCCTTGACGGGCGTATCATGGCTGTCGATCAGCAGGGCCGCACCAAGATCGTCCACCGTCTCGGAATGGCCGCTCAGGTGAATTTCGCGCACTGCCTCAAGCGGGAAACGGGCGATGTAATCGCCGGCGTCGAGATTGTGGTTCGTCGCGGCGACGAAGACATTATTGACGTCGAGCAGCAGGCCGCAGCCGGTCCGCCTCGCGATTTCGGCGAGGAAGACCGTCTCCTCAATCGTGCTTTCCTCGAAGAGCAGATAGGTGGCGGGGTTTTCGAGCAGCATCTGACGCTTCAAGGCGTCCTGCACCTGATCGACATGCTCGACCACGCGGACAAGCGTCTCC
Source organism: Shinella sp. BE166 (assembly GCF_051201095.1). Lineage (NCBI taxonomy): Bacteria > Pseudomonadati > Pseudomonadota > Alphaproteobacteria > Hyphomicrobiales > Rhizobiaceae > Shinella > Shinella sp. BE166. Next base: position 516,589 of record NZ_JBPEHL010000004.1, read on the forward strand.
TCGGTATAGGGCAGCGGCAAAAGATCGTTGAGGAAGACGCTGTCATGCGTCGACCAGGCGAGGTGCTCGGAAAAGCTTTCCGGCTGGTAGCGGTCGCATAGCACTTTCAGCCGGGCGAGATGTTCGCGGTCGAGCGGCTGCATGGAGCCGATCGACAAGCCGACGCCGTGGATCGACAGCGCATGATCCTCACGCAGCTTGCCAAGCTGCGCATGCGGCGGCCCGCCCGCACCCATATAGTTTTCCGCATGGACCTCGAAGAAGCCGATGGGCTCGGGTGCGGAAAGAATATCGGCAAAATGCTCGGGCTTGAAGCCGACGCCAGCGCGGCGCGGAAGGCGGGAGGGGATCATGACGGGCCTCTTCGAAGGGAAGCGGCGGCGCCGGAAAGGCGCCGCCTGATAGGGAGGAACGAAGGCCTCAGGCCGGTGCCATGCCCTGTTCCAGCATGCCGTGGCCGTTCGGCGTCTTCATCGAGACGCAGGTGCCGGTCGGAACCAGCTTCCAGGCGTTCTGCTGGTAATCGATCTTCGAGGTGCCGGCGCAGGTCGTGCCCGGGCCTGCCGCGCAGTCGTTCTGGCCCTTCATTGCGATGCCGTAGCATTTTTCCTTGCCATCCTCGGCGGCGGCCGGCATGGCGATGGTTGCGAGCGCCGAAGCAAGCGAGCCGGCAAGGGCGAGGGTAACGATCGTGGTCTTCATGTCTGTCTCCATTTGTGGCCAGCCGCGATTGGCTGTTGCATTGGGGGCTACGGAGACAGGTCCGGCTTCGTTACAGCCTGGGGCGTCGTTTTTTCCGCGCGCCCCTTGCCGAAAGGTCGGCGGCGTAAGAAAAAGGCTCGGCGCATCAGGCTCTTGGCGCGTTACGAATTTCTTTCGGGATCACGCGGTAACAAAATCGTGTGCCCTGGCGTAGGGGAAGGAAACGGTGAAACAGTCGGCGCGCGAAGAGGAATGGGCGGATTGGCTGCGCCTCGCCATCAAGGGCGATGCACAGGCCTATAACCGTTTCCTCGTGGCGGTGACGCCGCATCTGCGCCGCATGGCGCGCCGACGCTGCGACCAGTATGGTGCGCCGGCGAGCGAGGCGGAGGATGTCGTGCAGGAAGTGCTGCTCGCCATCCACCTGAAGCGCGGTACCTGGGATCCGGCCCGGCCGCTCGGCCCTTGGCTGACGACGATCGTGCGCAACAAGCTGGTCGACAGCCTGCGCCGCCGCGGCCGGCAGGTCAGCGTGCCGATCGACGACGTCTCCGATTTCCTGGAGGCGGGCGACGAGACGCACGAGGCCGCCGACCGGCTGGATACGGAGACGATGCTGGCGCAGCTCAGGGATCCGCAACGCGATATCGTCCGCTCGATCTCGATCGAGGGGGCGGGCATCCGGGAAACCGCGGCACGGCTGAAGATGACGGAGGGCGCGGTGCGCGTCGCCCTCCACCGGGCGCTGAAATCGCTCGCCGCCCTCTATCGGAGCGACTGACATGAAGACCGACGACCTAATCACCCTGATGACGCAAGACGCGCCCGTCGGCCTGCGCTACGGCCACGCGCTCGCCATCGCGCTCGTCGCGGGCGTTGCCGTCTCCGGCGTGCTGCTCGTCATCACCGTGGGCCTGCGGCATAATATGGCAAGCGTCTTCGAGTCGGCTCGCGTGCTGTTCAAGATCGTCGTGACGATCGCCCTCGCCATCCTCGCCGCCCGGCTCGCCATGCGCATCGGCCGGCCGGGAGAAGCGCTGCGCCTGCCGGCTTTGCTGCTGGGTCTGCCGGTGCTGCTGGTCGGCGCGGCGGTCACGGCCGAACTCGCGGTGCTGCCGCAGGCGACGTGGAAGGCCAACATGGTCGGCGGCAATGCGCTGTTCTGCCTGTTCTTCATCCCGGTCCTGTCGCTGGCGCCGCTTGCCGGCCTGTTCTGGGCACTGAAGCAGGGCGCCCCGGAAAACCCGACGGCGGCCGGTGCGGCCGCCGGGCTTGCGGCCGGCGCGATCGCCGCCGCCATCTATGCCTGGCACTGCCCGGACGACAGCCCCCTTTTCCTCGCCGCCTGGTACACGATCGCCATCGGCGTCGTGACCGGCGCCGGCGCATTGCTTGGTCGCCGCTGGCTGCGCTGGTAAGCCGAAGCGCGGAGGCCTGCGACAGCACGCCACGCGCCATCGCGGTCTTGTTTGATCAACGTCAAAGAAGGCGCGACGCGGCGGGGCTACCTCCTTGGCCATGAACGAGAGACGTTCGGCAGCAAGGAGACTTCCAGTGCGTATCATGGCAACCAGCATCGTCGGTGCTGCAGCAATCCTCATGGCGCTCGCCCTTCCGGCGGCGGCGGCAGATTTCGAAGTGCATATGCTGAACAAGGGGGCCGAAGGGGCCATGGTGTTCGAGCCGGCCTTCGTGAAGGTCGCGCCGGGTGACACCGTCACCTTCATCCCGACGGACAAGGGGCACAATGTCGAGACGATCAAGGACATGATCCCCGAGGGCGCGGCGGCCTTCAAGAGCAAGATGAACGAGACCTACAAGGTGACCTTCGACAAGCCGGGCGCCTATGGCGTGAAGTGCACGCCGCATGCGGGCATGGGCATGGTCGGCGTGGTGGTCGTCGGCGATGCACCGGCCAATCTCGATGCAGTCAAGACCGGAAAGCTGCCCAAGAAGGCGCGCGAGCGCATGGACGCCGCGCTCACGGCGCTGGGGCTGTAACCGCCTCCACCAGACCGCCGGCCGCCGTCACGATTGCGGCCGGAAGCGGCAGGGATTTTCGACCTGCGAGATCGAAATAAACGGAGACGGCGAGCAGTTCCGCACACAGCATGCCGTCCGCCTTGTTCGTGAGCCAGTGCCGGGTGGTAAGCGAAGTGCGTCCCACCTTCACCACGCAACTGTGGATTTTGAACAGGCTGCCGACCGGCAATTCCTGGCGAAAATCGATCTCGTAGCGGCGATCCGCCCACCCCTCCCTGCGCTCCGCAATCCACGCCGCCGAATAGCCGCTAGCGGCCATCAGGTGCCAGAGCGACTGGTCGAAGGCCGCGATATAGAACTGCACGTTCATATGGCCCATCGCGTCACATTGCGCGGGATAGACGACGCCCTGATAGGTGAGAAGCGGCACGGCAAACCTCCTTCGTGCGGGTGAGAGACCTTTGATGCCGGATTGCATCATGCAATAGTCGCCACCGGAAGCATAAATTCAGGGAATGATGCACATGGCTCGGCAGAGGCGGCGTTTCGTCTGGGAAATCGACTGGAACCTGCTGCGCACCTTCATGGTGATCGTGCAGGAGCGCGGCCTGACGGCGGCAGGCGAGAAACTGTCGCTCAAGCAGCCGACCGTCAGCAACGCGTTGAAGCGGCTGGAGACGCATATGGGTTGCCGGCTCGTCGAGCGGAACGCCTCGCACTTCGCCGTCACCCCTGCCGGCCAGCGGCTGTTCAGCGAATGCATGGCCCTCTTCGATATCGTCTCCGGCCTGCCGCAGCACATGGAGGAACAGCCCGGCGACCTGACCGGTCATATCGAGATGACGCTGGCGAGCCACGTCGTCTGCCCGTTCCTCGATGAGGTCCTGGCGGGCTTCCACCGCGCGTTTCCGCAGGTCACGATCTCGCTCTCCGTCGCCTCCAGCCAGGATGTGGTGGCGGCCGTGCTCAATCGCGATGCCTGCTTTGGTTTCTGCCTCATGCAGGAACGGCATCCGAAGCTCGAATACGAGGTGCTCTACCGGGAAAGCTTCGGCTATTTCTGCGGCGCGCGGCATGCGCTGTTCGGCATACCCGACCTGCCGATTTCGGCGCTGCGCAACGAGCCCTATGTCTCGTTCAAGACGGACCAGATGTCCGGCGCGCTCTGGCCGGTGGCGCTGCTGCGCCAGCAGGAAGGTTTTGAAGGCCAGACCGTCGGCACCTCCTCGCATCTGGAAGAGGTGAAGCGGCTGATCATCGCCGGCTTCGGCTTCGGGCCGCTGCCGATCCATGTCGTGGAGGAGGATCTGCGCGCCGGCCGTTTGTGGCGCCTGCCGCCTTACGAGAATGCACCCGTCATCGACGTGCATCTCGTCTACGATGGTGCTGCCCGCCGCAGCCGCGCGGAAAACATCCTGCTGGCCGAACTGCGCCGGGCGATCGCCACGATACCCTTCGACCAACGGACCTATCCCGACAGCGCCCCGAAACCGGTCAGGAAGGATGTCAGGTTGTCGCCAAGTTCGTCGCACAGATAACCGCCCTCCTGCACGATGACCGTCGGCAAGCGCAGCGCGCCGATGGCCTCGGCGATGCGCGCGAAACCGGGTGTCGAGACCGAAAGGCCGCCGAACGGGTCCTGCTCGAAGGCATCCAGCCCCAAGGCCACGACCAGCGCATCCGGCGAAAAGGCCTCGACCCGGCGGATGGCGACGGCTAGGGCATAGAGGAAGATGTCGTCGCCGGATTTGCGCGCCAGCGGCAGGTTGAGATTGTAGCCGAGGCCGAACCCCTCGCCGCGCTCGTCCGCATGACCCCAGAAGAACGGGTAGAAGCGCACCGGATCGGCATGGATCGAGACGGTCAGCACGTCGCGGCGCTCGTAGAACATGCCTTGCGTGCCGTTGCCGTGGTGCAGGTCCACGTCGAGGATGGCGACGCGTTTCGCATCCTTCAGGAGATGTTCGGCGGCGATGCCGGAATTGTTGAAGAAGCAGAAGCCGCCGGCGACATCGCGGAAAGCATGGTGGCCCGGCGGACGGCAAAGCGCATAGGACCAGGCGTCGCCGGCCATCACGGCCTCGGCAGCGGAAACGGCCGTCGAGGCGCTCCAGCAGGCGCTTTCAAAGGTGTGTTCGGAGATCGGGCAGGACGTATCCGCCATGTGATAGCCCGCCTGCCCGACGGCGGACGCCGGGTAGCTGCCGGTGCGCGCGATCGGATGGATGTTCGGAATCACCTCCTTCGACGCCCCTTCGATACGCTGCCAGCGCTCATGGATGCGGCCGAGGAAGTCGATATATTCCGGCGTGTGCACCGCGGAGACCGGGCCAAGGCCATGATCCTTCGGCCGCACGATCTCCAGGCCTGCGGCGCGTGCGCCGGAAAGCAGGCGCTCGACGCGCTCCGGCTGCTCCGGATTCGGCTGCGGCGCACCGCTCGACAGGAAAAAGCTCGGGTCGTGGCGCTTCTGTTCGTCCGCAAAAAAGGTCTTCATGGCTCTTCCTGCTCTGCAAATGCATCGAAATCCGCGCCCTTGATCATGTGGATCTGCTCGTCGCGGGCGTGGCGGATGCCGAGCCGGTCATAAAAGGCCTGCGCGCGGACATTTTCCACGTCGACGGAGAGCCGGAGATAGCGCGCACCCTGCGCCCGGCCGCGCTTTGCCGCCGCATGCAGCAACCGTTCCCCGATGCGCCGGCCGCGAAAGGCGGTCTCGACGATGAGGTCCTGCACGTAGATGCCCGGCGTGCCCATCCAGGTGGAGAAGATGGGAAAGGTCAGGCAGAGGCCGGCGAAGGTGCCGTCCGCCTCGGCGATCAGCACCTCGAAGGCCGGTGCTTCGCCAAAACCGTAGCGGCGAACATCCTCCACCGTCGCGACGAATTTCTCCTCCGCATCCATGCTCGTCGCCAGCGCCTTCAGCCCGGCATGGATCGTCTCGGCATCATCCGCCACCGCCAGCCTTATCCGGATATCGTCCTGCATGATCCCTCTCAGAATGCGACGCGATCGCCGCCCTTGAGACCGAGCATAGTGCGCGCCTCGTCCGGCGTCGCCACCTCCAGTGAAAGACCTTCGAGGATTGCACGGATGCGGCGCACCTGGTCGGCGTTCGAGGTGGCAAGCTCGCGGCCGTCGAAAAGACTGTCCTCCAGCCCGACGCGCACGCTCCCGCCCATCGTGGCCGCCATGGTGATCATCGGCATCTGCTTGCGGCCGGCGGCGAGCACGGAGAAGCGGTAGTCATCGCCGAAAAGCTTGTTGGCGATGCGCTTCATATGCATCAGGTTTTCCGGATCGGCGCCGATGCCGCCGAGCACGCCGAAGACGAACTGCATGAAGGGCGTGCCGGGAATGAGCCCGCGATCGCGGAAATGCGCGAGCGTGTAGAGATGCCCGACATCGTAACATTCGAACTCGAAGCGCGTGCCGCAACCCTCGCCGAGCCGGCGCAGGATCGCCTCGATATCGGCAAAGGTGTTGCGGAAGATCGTGCCGCGCGTCGCCTCCAGCAGTTCCGGCTCCCAAGCATACTGCCACTCGCGCGGCCGGTCGAGCATCGGGAACAGGCCGAAATTCATCGAGCCCATGTTGAGCGAGCACATTTCCGGTTCCGCCGCGACCGCCGCCGCCAGCCGGTCCTCCAGCGTCATGACGGAGGAGCCGCCGGTGGTGATGTTGATCACCGCATTGCTCGCCTGCTTGATGATCGGCAGGAAGCGCATGAAGATGTTCGGATCGGCCGTCGGCCGGCCGTCTTCCGGATTTCGCGCATGCAGGTGCAGGATGGAGGCACCCGCCTCCGCCGCCTCGATCGACTGGGCGGCGATGTCCTCCGGCTTGTAGGGCAGATGCGGCGACATGGAGGGCGTGTGCACCGAGCCGGTGACCGCGCAGGTGATGATGACCTTGTTCGACTTCATGACGGCACCTTATTTGCGGATCGGCAGCGAGAGTTCGCCGGCAAGCTGGGCGAGCGTCGCGTCAAGGATCGTCACGATCTCGCCGACCTGCTCTTCCGTGGTGATCATCGGCGGGCAGACGAGGAAATGATCACCCTCGACGCCACCGCGCGTCCGGCGCGAATAGATGATCAGGCCGCGCTCATAGGCCATGTCGACGACGCGCTGGTGGGCTTCCAGCGCCTTCGGCAGCGGCGCCATGGTCTCCCGGTCCGAGACGAATTCGGCGGCAAGCAGCAGGCCCTTGCCGCGCACGTCGCCGATGAAGGGGTAGCGTTCCGCAAGGCCCTCCAGTTCCGACCGCAGCAGGTCACCGATGCGGGTGGCGTTGCCAAGCAGATCCTGCCGCTCGATCTCGTCGAGCACGGCAAGCCCCGCCGCGCAGGCGAGAGGATTGCCGGCATAGGTGTAGCCATGGGCGAAACCGCCGCGATCGAGCACGGGTTTCACCAGCCGCGAATGGGCGATCATCGCGCCGAGCGGGCAATAGCCGGCACCGAGCCCCTTGGAAAGCGCGATGATATCCGGCCGGCAGTTCCAATGGTCGCCGCCGAGATAACGCCCGGTGCGGCCGGCCCCGCTCATCACCTCGTCATGGATCAAAAGGATGCCGTATTTGTCGCAAATCTCGCGGATGCGCGGATAGTAGCTGTCGGGCGCCACCAGCGCGCCGGTCGAGGCGCCGCCGATCGGCTCCATGATGAAGGCGAGCACGCTTCCCGGCCCCTCCTCCAGGATTTTCTCCTCCAGCATGTCGGCATAGCGCACCCCCCGCTCTTCCAGCGAAAAGTTGTCGCGGTCGAGATAGGCGGTCGGTGCCTTGATGTGCGGCATGTCGCGCAGCATCGGGAGGAAGGGCTTTTTCAGCGCGTCATAGCCGGTCACGGCGAGCGCACCGAGGGTCGAGCCGTGATAGGAGGGGAAGCGCGAGATGACCTTCCAGCGCTCCGGCTGGTCGGTCGCCAGCGCCCATTGCCGGGCAAGTTTCAAGCAGGATTCCACCGCTTCCGAGCCGCCGGAGACGAAGAACACCCGGTCGAGCCCTTCCGGCATGTGACCGGCAAGGCGACGTGCCAGGTCTTCCGCCGGCTGGTTCTCGAAATGCAGGCGATAGGCGAAGGTCGCCTTGTCCATCTGCCGCTTCATGGCGTCGAGCACGTTGCGGTTGGAATGGCCGATATTGACGACCATCGCGCCGCTCGACCCGTCGATGACCTTCCTTCCGTGTTCGTCCCAGATGTAGATGCCCTCCGCGCGGTCGGCGAGCGGCCGGCGCATGCGCGACTGGTAAAAGAGGTGCGATGCCGGGCGTTCGCCCATTGATGTCGGTTGCTGGCTCATGATCGGTCCATGGAATTTATGCGGTTTCTAACCGTTGAGGAATTTCTTGAGGAAGCCGCGGGTGCGCTCCTGCGTCGGGTTGCGGAAGAGGTCTTCGGGCTTGCCCTCCTCGACCACGGCACCATCCGCCATGAAGATAACGCAGTCGGCGACTTCGGCGGCAAAACGCATCTCGTGCGTGACGATCACCATGGTCATGTGCTCGGCCGCAAGCTGCTTCATGACGAGGTTGACCTCGTCCACCAGCTCCGGATCGAGCGCCGAGGTCGCCTCGTCGAACAGCATGACCTTCGGCTGCATGGCGAGCGCCCGGGCAATCGCGACACGCTGCTTCTGACCGCCGGAAAGCCGGGCCGGGAAGGCATCGATCTTGTCGGCGAGGCCAACCTTGTCGAGCATTTTCAGGGCGAGCGTGCGCGCCTCAGCCTTCGGCATGCCCTTCAGCTTGATGGGGGCGATGGTGATGTTTTCCAGCACGCTCAGGTGCGGGAACAGGTTAAAATGCTGGAACACCATGCCCATCTGCTGGCGCACGCGGTTGATATGGCGTTCGAAGGCGCGGCGGTCGAGCTTCTGGTTGACCTGCACACCATCGAGCCAGACTTCGCCGCCATCCAGCGTTTCGAGATGGTTGATCGAGCGCAGTAGCGTGCTCTTGCCGGAGCCGCTAGGCCCGATGACGGCAACGATTTGGCCGCGCGCCACGCTGAAATCGATGCCCTTCAGCACTTCCAGCGGCCCGAAAAACTTTCTGGCCCCGCGCACCTCGATCATCGGACGGACGTCGTTCATCGCGAAAGCTCCACTTTGCGTTCGATCCCGCGCAGGACGGCTTCGAGGACGAGATTGAGAATGTAGTAAAGGGCGGCGGCCGTCAGGTAGAATTCGAAGGGCCGGTAGGTCTCGCTGATGACGAGCTGCGCGCTGTGCACCAATTCGGCAATGCCGATCATCGAGACGATCGAGGATTCCTTCAGCAGCGCGATCATCATATTGCCGATGGCCGGCACCGTGTTGCGCACCGCCTGCGGCACGACGATGTAGAACCGCGTGCGCCAGGCGCCGAAACCGAGCGAGCGCGCCGCCTCCGTCTGCCCCTTGTCGAGCGAGGCAATGCCGGCGCGAAAAATATCGGCATTGTAGACGGCGAAATGCAGGCTGAGGCCGATGATGCCCGACCAGATGGCCGGAATGTCGATGCCGATCTGCACCAGGCCGAAATAGATGAGGAAGAGCTGCAACAGCAGCGGCGTGCCCATGAAGAGCCACATGAAAAGCCGCAGCGGATAGCGCCCCACGGGCGGGGCATAGAGCACGAGCAAAGCGAAGCCGATGCCGGCCAGCACGCTGAGCACCGCGGAAGCCGTGGAGATGACGACGGTCCACCACAGGCCCTTGCCGATCAGCGGCCAGTATTCCGGAACGATGCTGAAATCCAGTCCCTGCATGGCTCAGGCCTCCCCGGCATAGGCGCGGTCGAGACGATCGATAATGAGCGTCAGGCCGTAGACCATGATCATGTAAAGCACCGCCGTCACAGCAAAAATCTCGAAGGGTTTGTAGGTGGAGCCGATGAAGCGTTGCGCCGTATAGGTCAGCTCGACGACGGAGATGGTGGCGACGAGCGCCGTGCCCTTGACCAGCGCCACGGCATTGACGCCGAGCGGCCGGATCATCAGCTTGGCGGCCTGCGGCAGCACGATCCAACGCATGGACTGCCCCTCGGCGAAACCGAGCGAGCGCGCCGCCTCCATTTGCCCGCGATCGACCGAGAGCACGCCGCCGCGGATCGATTCCGCCATATAGGCGGCGATGTTCAACCCCAGCGCGATGGCGCCCGCGGCAAAAGGCTCAAGCTGGATGCCGACCTGTGGCCCGCCGAAATAGAGCAGGAAGATCTGGATGAGCGCCGGCGTGCCGCGAAACACGCTGACATAGGCGGTGCCGAGGAACCGCAGGATCGCCACATGCGACAGGCGCAGCCCGGCAATCAGCGCCGCGACGGCAAGCCCGATGGCAAGCGAGATCAGGGAGAGTTCGACGGTCGTCCAGGCCGCCTGGACGAAGACAGGAATGATGCGGCCGACAAGAGCGATATCCATTCGGATCCTCGGCAATCGGTGAGGCTGCCGGCGGGCGCGATCACGCGCCTGCCGGAGCCACCATTTCAAGGACGATCAGCGGATATCCGAGCCGACCCACTTCATGGCGATGGCCTCATAGGTGCCATCGGCCATCATGTCGTCCAGCGCCTTCTGCATGGCGGCCTTGAGTTCCGGATTGCCCTTGCGGATGGCGATGCCGATCTTGTCCTCGGTGCCGGCGAATTCCGCGACGTCGAGCTTCACGACCTTCTCGCCGGTTTCCTTGACGGCGATCGAGACCGGTACGGCATCGACGATCATCGCCTGGATACGGCCGGCCTTCAGCTCAAGGAACAGTTCCGGCAGGCCCTTGTAGGTGCGGATTTCCCAGCCGCCGCGCTCGCGCGCCCATTTCTCGTGGGTCTCGCCGAGCGTCACGCCGATGGTCTTGTCCTTGAGGTCGTCGATGGACTTGATGTCGGAGCCTTCGGTCACGAAGACGCCGCGACCCGACTTGTAATAGGGGCCGACGAAATCGACGGCCTTTTCACGCTCCGGCGTGATGGTCATGCTGCCGATGACGGAATCGTATTTGCCGGCAAGCAGGCCGGCGATGATGCCGTCCCAGGCAGTGCTGACGCCCGCACCCTTCACGCCGAGGCGCTTGGCGATCTCGTTACCGATATCGACGTCGAAACCGACGACCTCGTTCTTGTCATCAACGAAGCTGAAGGGCGGATAGGCGCCGCTGTTGGCAAACCTGAATTCGCCCGCGGACTTGATGGTCTCAAGCTCATCCGCGCTTGCGGACAGCGGCATGGCGACGGCGGAGAAGGCGAGGCCGGCGGCCACGGCATAGGACAGAATGGTCTTCAACATGATCGTTCCCCTTTTTGGCTCCAGGGAAGATCGGGCAGGATCATGCATTACACAAATAGATAGTCAAAATACCAAGCATTCTAGAAAAGAATGCTCAATCCGCCCATTCGGGATCGGGTTGTGACGGCGATGGTCAGCCTCGCTGACATCATCCAAGCCTTAGCATCGAGCGAAGCCGCTTGGGTGAATTCCATCTTCTGCATGATGTGGATTTACACATTTAATTTTCTAATGGCCCCGCCCCCTGCTAATTTCGGGCCCACAAACCAATGGGATAGCGCATGCTGAAACTTGCCCTGCTGTCGGCCTGGCTGTTCCTGGCAGCGCCGCCCTTTCTTGCCGCAGGTCACGCCATGGATCTTTCTTTGCACAAGGCGGCCGCCGCCGATGATGCCGCGGACATCACGGCGCTTCTCGCCAAGGGTGCCGAGATCGATGCGCGGGACGGGAGCGGTGCGACCGCGCTGCTCGTCGCAACGCACGGCAACAAGGCGGACGCCGCCCGCGCGCTGATCGAGGCCGGCGCCGATGTGAACGCTAAGGATGACATTAGCGACAGCCCCTATCTCTATGCCGGCGCGCGCGGCCATCTGGACATCCTCAAGCTGACGCTCGCCCACGGCGCCGATCTCAAGAGCATCAACCGCTATGGCGGCACCGCGCTCATTCCCGCCGCCGAACGCGGCCATGTCGAGACGGTCGACACGCTGATCAAGGCGGGTGTCGACGTGGACCACATCAACCGGCTCGGCTGGACGGCGCTGCTGGAGGCGATCATCCTCGGCGATGGCGGGCCGCGCCATGTGAAGATCGTCGACCTGCTGCTGGATGCCGGCGCCAAGGTCGATCTCGCGGACAATGAAGGCGTCACGCCGCTCCAGCATGCCCGCGGGCGCGGTTACGGAGAAATCGTCGCGCTGCTGGAAAAGGCGGGCGCGAAGTAACCAAAATCAATGCGGCGGCGCAGACCGACGTCAAAAAATACCGGAAACACTCAAGACAAAGGGCCTGAGACGATGCAACGCAGCTACTATTCCTCCCTCGGCGGCCACCCGCCGCAGAGCGACCTCCTGACCGGACGCGCCGTGTTCACGGAGGCCTATGCGGTGATCCCCAAGGGGGTGATGCAGGACATCGTCACCAGCTTCCTGCCCTTCTGGAACGACACGCGGCTCTGGGTGATCGCCCGCCCGCTGTCGGGCTTCGCCGAGACCTTTTCGCAATATGTCGTAGAAGTGGCGCCAGGCGGCGGCAGCGACCGGCCGGAGCAGGATGCGGGCGCCGAAGGCGTGCTCTTCGTCGTCGATGGCGAGGTGGAACTGACGCTGCCCACCGGCAAGCACACGCTCCAGCCGGGCGGCTACGCCTTCCTGCCGCCGGGCCTGAAATGGTCACTGCACAACCGTTCGGGTGCCCATGCCCGCTTCCACTGGATCCGCAAGGCCTATGAAGCCGTCGACGGCCTCGATCATCCCGAACCGCTGATCCTCAACGAGAAAGACATCAAGCCCTCGGAAATGCCGGGCACGAACGGTGGCTGGGCAACGACGCGCTTCGTCGATCCGAACGACCTGCGCCACGACATGCATGTGACGATCGTCACGCTGCAGCCCGGCGCCGTCATTCCCTTCGCGGAGACGCATGTGATGGAACACGGCCTCTACGTGCTTGAGGGCAAGGCCGTCTACCGGCTCAACCAGGATTGGGTGGAAGTCGAGGCCGGCGACTTCATGTGGCTGCGCGCCTTCTGCCCGCAGGCCTGCTATGCCGGCGGCCCCGGCCCGTTCCGCTACCTGCTCTACAAGGACGTCAACCGCCACATGACGCTGCGCCCCTTCGGCGCGCGCCGCTAAGCATCGATAGAACCCGCGCCCGAAAACGGCGCGGGTTTTTGTTTATCCGGTGGCGGGCATCGCCGCCGGATAGTGCCGTGGATCGAAGCGCAGGTAGAGCAGCGCCGTGACGAGCACGCACCCGAGATGCAACGCCCAGCCGGCGGCAAAACTGCCGGTCCAATCATGCAGCAGGGCCATGGCATAGGGGCCGATCGCAGCGATCAGGAAACCGCCGCCCTGCATCAGCGCGGCAAGCGCGCCGGCCTGTTCGGGGCGCGGCAGATGATCGAGCGCGGTCACGATGGCAAGCGCGAAACTGCCGCCGAGGCCGGCGCCGCAAAGCCCGGCCCAAACAGCCGGCGCCATGGCGGGAAAGCTTGCAAGGCCGAAGAAACCAATGGCCTGGAAGGCGATTGTCAGCCACAGCCAGCGGCGGCGGTCGACATTGCCGCGGGCGAGGATGGGCAGTCCCAGCGCGGCGGCGGCCTGACAGGCGGCCATGACGGCGACGAGGCCGCTGCTATCGGTACTCGTCCAGCCCTGCGCCTGATAATAGGGCGCAAGCCAGGCGATCATCGAGGTATAACCCGCATTGATCAGCCCGAAGGCTGCCATCAGCACCCAGGTGCGCGGCCGCCGCAGCAATTGGCGGGTAAGCGTGCCGTCGGGCTTGTCCGACCGGACATCGGAGAGGACGCGCCACGAAGCGGCAAGCGCGATCGCCACCGGCAGCGCCAGCCAGGCAAGTGCCGCCCGCCAGCCATAGCCGGCATGCATCAGCACCGGCATCAGCCGCGCGCCGAAAGCCCCGCCGGCCATGATCATCGCGGAATAGAGGCCCGTCACGACCGGCACATGCGCCGGGAAGCGCGCCTTGATGATGCCCGGAAAGGCCGCCTGGATGAAGGCGACGCCGATGCCGGAGAGTGCTGCCGTGAGGATCAGCGACGCACCATCCCACACGACGAGCCGCAGCGCCGAGCCGGCAAGCAGGATGACGAGCGCGATGAGCAGGCCGCGGCGCGCGCCGAGCTTCACCTGAAGGCCGGGCGCTACGAAGGCGCCGAGCCCCATCAGGAACATCGGCAGCAGCGTCAGCATCGCGATGCCGCCATAACCCAATCCGGTATCCGCGACGATTTCCGCCAGGATCGGCGCCGGCGCTGCAAGGAAAGGCCGCAGGTTGAGGCCGATCAGGACGACCAGTGCGAGCATGGCCCAATCGCGTCCGGCATGCGTATCCGTCATGGTTCGACTTTCGTGCTGAAAATGCTTGTCCCGGCAACGAGAGACGCCGCCGATCATGGCCTATCGCTAGCACCGGCTTGAATCATGCGCAAATTAGATGTTTAGATAGCGACTATTCCGTTTTCCAATGGAGATGCCGTGCTCGATCCGCGTTTGCTCCGGGCCTTCGTGGCGATCGCCGATGCCGGCAGTTTCACGGCGGCCGCCGACCGTCTGCACATGACCCAATCGACGATGAGCCAGCAGATCGCCCGGCTGGAGGAAGCGATCGGCCGCGACCTCGTCGATCGCGCCGCGCGCCCCGTGCGCCTGACGGTGACGGGCGAGCGCCTGCTCGGCCACGCCCGGCGCATCCTGGCGCTCCAGACCGAGGCACTCACGCTGGTCGCCGAGACCTCCGGCACCACCTCGGTCAGGATCGGCATGCCGGACGACATCGCCACACCTGAAATGGCCCATGCCTTCGCGGCCTTCGCCAAGCGCCACAAGGAGGCCCGCCTCGATGTCACCACAGGGCTTCGTTCCGACCTCACGCGCCGCTATCGCTCCGGCGAGCTCGACATAGTGGTGCTGAAGGAGGATGTGCCGAGTTCCGATGCTTGGGCGAGTTTCGAGGAGCCGATCGCCTGGTTCACGGCGCTGGATGCGGCAAGCGACCTGCCCGATCCCACGCCGCTCGTCACCTTCCCGCCCGGCGGGCTCTATCGAGACGCCATGTTCGAGCGCATGGAGCGCGAGCGGCGGCGCTGGTACGTCGCCTTCACCTCCGCGAGCCTGCGCAACGTGCTGATGGCGATCGAGGCGGGCCTCGGCCTGTCACTGCTGCCGGTGGATTCGGCGAAGGGATGGCGAGTGAAGCCGCTTGCCGATTTCGCGCCGGAACCCCCGGTCGTGGCCTCGCTCTATTCCTGGGAGCGCGGCGGCATCGTCGGGGAACTGGCAAGCGAGGTGCTTGACATCCTCAAGCGGCATTTCGCGCCGGAGCGGCGTCAGGCCTTGTAGAGGTCCGCATAGGTGTCGCGCAAAACGTTCTTCTGCACCTTGCCCATCGTGTTGCGCGGCAGGTCGTCGACGAAGAGCACGCGCTTCGGCTGCTTGTAGCGTGCCAGCCGATCCTTCAGCCCGTCGAGCACCGCCTTCTCGTCCAGCGCCGCGCCCTTTTTCAGCACCACGACCGCCGTCACGCCCTCACCGAAATCCGGATGAGGCACGCCGATGACCGCGCTTTCGATGACGCCCGGCATGCCGTCGATCTCGGTCTCCACTTCCTTGGGATAGATGTTGTAGCCGCCGGAGATCACGAGATCCTTGCCGCGCCCGACGATGTGCACATAGCCCCGCTCGTCAACCTTGCCGAGGTCGCCGGTGATGAAGAAGCCGTCCGTGCGGAATTCCGCGGCGGTCTTTTCCGGCATGCGCCAATAGCCCTTGAAGACGTTCGAACCCTTGACCTCGATCATGCCCGTCTCGCCGTCGGTCAGGGGCTTTCCGGTCTCCGGCTCGGTGACGCGCAGCGAAACACCGGGCAGCGGGAAGCCCACCGTGCCGGCAACCCGGTCGCCGTCATAGGGGTTGGAGGTGTTCATGTTGGTCTCGGTCATGCCGTAACGTTCGAGGATGGCATGACCGGTTTTTTCCGAAAAGCTGCGGTGGGTTTCCGCGAGCAGCGGCGCGGAGCCGGAGACGAAGAGCCGCATGCCGGCGGTCGCCTCCCGCGTCAGGCCCGGATGCTGCACGAGCCGGACGTAGAAGGTCGGCACGCCCATCATCACCGTGGCATTTTCCATCAGCCCGAGCACCTCGTCAGCGTCGAATTTCGGAAGCAGGATCATCGAGGCGCCGGAGAGCAGCGTGACATTCGAGGCGACGAACAGGCCGTGCGTGTGGAAGATCGGCAGCGCATGGATCAGCCGGTCGGCGCTGGTGAAACGCCAATGCTCGCTGAGCGTCAGAGCATTGGAGAGCAGGTTGTCATGCGTCAGCATGGCGCCCTTGGAACGGCCGGTCGTGCCGGACGTGTAGAGGATCGCCGCGAGATCGTCGGCCCCGCGCTCCGCATCGGTAAAATCCGCTTCCTCCGCGCTGGCCCGCTGGATGAGGCTACCGCCGCCGATCGCGTCGAGCGTCTCGACCGTGCTGCCATAGGCCTCGGCGACCGCCGTGACGCCGTCCACGGACCTCGGGTCGACGACCACGAGCCGCGGCTCGGCATCGCCGATGAAATAATCGAGCTCCGTCAGCGTATAGGCCGTGTTGAGCGGCAGGTAGACCGCGCCCGCACGCACGCAGGCGAGGTAGAGCATCAGCGCCTCCGGGCTCTTTTCCACCTGCACCGCGACCCGGTCGCCCGGCTGCACGCCGAGGCCGACGAGCGCCGCAGCCAGCCGACCGGAAAACGAGATCATCTCGCCATAGGTCCAGCGGCGCCCCTCGGCGGTCTCGATGAAGACGGCCTCCGGTGTTGCGGCGGCGCGGATCGCGTCGAAAAGATGATTGCCCATGGTGACCTCCTGCACTGTTTTCCCGCACCTTGCACAAGGTCGGCGGGGAACGCCAGAGGGTCAGCGCAACAGGCCCTGCCCGCCGTCGATCCAGAGTGGAATGCCGGTAATGTGGCGGGCCTTCGAGGAGGCGAGGAAGAGGATGGCGTCGGCCACCTCGTCGGCCGTTCCGGGCTTGCCGTCGGAGACGGGAATGTCGCCCTCCGGCCAGACGACGGGAATGCCGGATTCGCCCGCACCGCGCTGCTTGGTGTTTTCGTCGATGCTCGTTTCGATCGCGCCGGGGCAGACGGCCGTGACGCGGATGCGCGCCTTGCCGAGCTCCAGCGCGAGCTGCTGCACCATGGCGAGCTGTGCTGCCTTGGTCGCGGCATAGGCGGTGGCGCCGGGCGTGGAGAAGGTGCGCGTGCCGTTGATGGAGGAAACGACGACGATGGCGCCCTCGCCTGCCTTCTTGAGGAAGGGCACGGTCAGGTGCAGCGTCAGATAGGTGCCGCGCAGGTTGACGGCGATCGTCTCGTCCTATTCGGCGGGTTTCAGGTCGTCGATCGGCGCCCAGACGCCATTGATGCCGGCATTGGCGACGACGACGTCGAGGCTGCCGAAGGTGGCGACGAGTTGCTCCACGGCGCTACGCATCGAGGCTTCGTCCGTCACATCCGCCGCAAGTGCCAGACCCGCGCCGCCGAGCGCCAGGATCTCCTTTGCGACGGCCTCGACCTCTTCCGCGGTGCGGCTCAGCACGCCGACGCTTGCGCCATGGCGGGCGAAGGCGAGCGCCGTGGCCTTGCCGATCCCCGATCCGGCACCTGTGACGAGGGCGACCTTTCCTGCAAACAGCATGGGCAACTTCCTCTTCGTTATGCCGGTTCGGCTCGACAACAATGCCCGGGAGACACGTCGGTTCCCCGGTTTTTTGGGAACCAAGCCGCAGCACCCGCGTTTGTTCAGCAGTCGAAGCCCGTTCGCAGGAGTGTACCCGTGCGCCAGAAGAAGAAGCCGCTAGCCCGCAAACCCGCCGAAACCCCGGACGCCGACCTTCGCAACAGCCGCAAACGCCGCAATTCCTGGGAGCCGCAGGTCATCGTGCCGCAGCAGGTCGATCTGCCGCTTCGCCAGCCGGAGCGCGACGAGGTGGTCGTGCCCGCCGCGCCGAACGGCCGCAGCCTCATCAACGGACGGCTTTGAAGGGGACTGACCAAGATGCTTGTCAAGGACGTGATGTCCGCCCAGATCGTCACCGTCTCCCCCAATGACACCGCACAATCGGCAGCCCGGCTGATGGCCGAAACCGAAGTGGGCGCGCTGCCGGTCGAAGTGCCGGGCGTCGGCGCCATCGTCGGCATCATCACTGATCGCGATATTGTCGTGTCGGTCCTGGCGCGGGGACATTCCACCTCCACCGCTATTGCGGAATTCATGACCGTGTCGCCTGAGCTGTGTAACGAGAAGGACGACACGGAAACGGTGGCGGCCCGCATGCGCGAACTCGGCGTGCGCCGCCTCGTGGTGGTGAACGACGACCGGCGTGTCGTCGGCATCGTCAGCCTTGTCGATATTCCGGCCGAAACCCAGAGAGCGGAGGGCCTGCAATGACCATTTTTGCAACCGACCGGCTTTGGGACGAGGCGGTCGTGCTTGAGGGCGACCAGCAGGTCCTGCGCGTGCAAAGCACGCGCGACGCCCTGCTCTGCATTAAAAACCATTGGCCGATCAAGGACGGACCTGCGGCGCTGACGGCGAAAAGCGTCTGCGAGCAGGGGCTGGCAAGCGACGACGACCCGGCCTTCGCGCGCCGGGCCTTTATCGAGGCCGCCAAGGAGGCAGGCTTCCGCGTGAACTCATGGACGGCGGCATAGACCGCTGCCACTTGTCGAAGGGACACATCATCGTGAACGACGAACGCCAGGAATGGATCAGCAAGCGTGCCTATGGCCTGTGGGAGGCGGAAGGCCGCCCGCAGGGCAAGGATGGCGACCATTGGGAACAGGCGGCGCGCGAACGCGCCGACCTCGAAAAGGTCGCGCTGCCCGAACATGCCGCAAGACACAATTCGCATGAGGCCGACGACGCGACCCGCGCCGCCGTCGACCTCACCCGCCAATCGCTGCCCGAAGACGGCGACGAGGAATCTTCGCTCCGTCACTGAGGCGGCGGCGAAGGCATTCCGGAAAGCCCCGATGGGGCACCACACATGAGAAAGGATAAGCCATGCCCTCCATCAAGGAAGCACGCGTACTCATTCTCGCCACCGACGGCTACGAGCGCTCCGAACTGCGCGTACCGCTGGATGAACTGAAGAAACGCGGCGCGGCGGTGAAGATCGCCTCGCTGGAAAAGCGCCCGATCAAGAGTTGGGACGAGAAGGACTGGGGCGATACGGTCGACGTCGACCTGACCGCAGAGGAAGCCTCCTCGAAGGACTTCGACGCGCTCGTGCTGCCCGGCGGCCAGATCAACCCGGACCTCCTGCGTGCCGACGAGAAGGCGATGCGCGTCGTCAAGGACTTCCTCGCGTCGGGCAAGGTGGTGGCGGCGATCTGCCATGCGCCCTGGCTGCTCGTCGAGGCGGATGCGTTGCGTGGCCGCAAGGCGACCTCCTATGCCTCGATCCGCACCGACCTCATCAATGCCGGTGCGGACTGGCGCGACGAGAAGGTGGTGACCGACAAGGGCATCATCACCTCGCGCTCGCCGAAGGATCTCGACGCCTTCGTCGCGAAGATCGTCGAGGAAATCGAGGAAGGCCGGCACGAACGCCGCGCGGCCTGAGATCATCTAACCGCTGAAGCGCCGGCTATGCGTCCTGCATGGCCGGCGTTTTCTTGCGCGCACGACGGCGCGCATTGCGGCGGCTTTCGAGGAAGCGCAGCAGGCGCTCCTCCTCCGCCCGCAGCCCAGTGATCGTGAGCGACGGGCGGCGCAGCGCCAGGCGCAAGGCCTCGGGCGCTTCGGCGAGCGCGATGATATCGGGGTGGATGTAACTGGACCGGGCGATGGCCGGCGTGTTGTGCAGCGTGTCCGCCGCCGCTTGCGCCATGCCCTTGATCGTCGGGCGGCCCCCCTCCTCGACCGCATGGCGCGCCATGGCGAAGGCGGCAAGGCTGCCGGCCCAGGTGCGGAAGGTCTTTGCGGAAACGGCAATGCCGGAAATATCGGCGAGATACAGGTTGAGCCGGCCGGAATCGATCGGCCGCACAAGATCCGTATCGTCCTTCCAGACGAAGAGCTGGCGGCCCGGCAGGTCTGCGCAATCTTCCAGCAGGCGCTGGAGGCGGGGATGTTTCAGCGTTCGCTGCACGCGCTTGCCGCCCTTGGCGTTGAAGCGCAGTTCGATCTGCCCCTCGGCAAGCCGGACATGGCGTTTGAGCAAGGTCGTCGCGCCATAGGTCTTGTTTTCCACCGCATAGGCCCGGTTGCCGACGCGAAGCTGCGCCTCGTCAAGCAGCACCGTAATCGCCGCCAGCATCGTATCGACCGTGCCGGGCGCGCCGTCGAGATCGCGCCGCACCGCGCGCCTGAGTTTCGGCAAAGCGCGGCCGAAGGCAATCAACTGGTCGAACTTGTCGCCGCTTTTCAGTGCCTGCCAGTCGGGATGGTAGCGGTATTGTTTTCGCCCGCGCGCGTCGAAACCGGTGGCCTGCAAGTGGCCGTGCTCGTCGATGCAGATCCAGACATTCTGATAGGCCGGCGGCAGGCCCAGCGCAGCGATGCGCGCCTTCAGCGCCGCATCGCGCACCAGGGAGCCGTCCGGGAGGCGATAACAGAAGCTGCGGCCGGCGCGCTGGCGCCGGATTCCAGGCTCGCTGTCGGAGACATAGACGAGACCGGTCTCTTTGAGGTTGTCCGGCGCCATGTTTTGCGGCTCATCCCACCGGTTCGAAGACGGCGACGCTGCCGCCGTAGACCATGGCCAGGCTTTGCGCCGGATGCTCGGCATAAGCGTCGTCCTCCGCGCCGGTATCGAGCACCCGCTTCCACGCCTTGATGCCGTTCACCTCCGGCAGCTTCACCTGGCAATCCCCGCCAGCATTCAGGACGAGGAAGAGCTGGTCCGGCCCCTCGCCGTTCGCCGGCTTCGAGAGGAACAGGCCGAGCGCCCTCAGGTTGCCGTCCTTCCAGGCGGCATCGGTCATGAAGGCGCCGTCGGGCCGATACCAGGCGATCTCGATCGTGCCGTCCTCGGCGGCGTCGCCCGTCAGGAACCGCTCCTGCCGCAGCGCCGGATGGGCCTTGCGGAAGGCGATCGCACCCTTGCAGAAATTCAGGAACGGATCGTCGAGCCCGTCCCAATCGGTCCAGCCGACCGCATTGTCCTGGCAATAGGCGTTGTTGTTACCCTGCTGGCTGTTGCCGAGCTCGTCACCGCCGAGCAGCATCGGCACGCCCTGGCTGAGCATCAGCGTCGCGATCATGTTGCGCCGGCGGCGGTCGCGGGCGGAAAGGATGTTTGCGTCATCGGTCGGGCCTTCGGCGCCCATATTGTGCGAATGGTTGTCGGAGTGGCCGTCGCGATTGTCCTCGCCATTCGCCTCATTGTGCTTGCCGTCATAGGAGACGGTGTCCATCAGCGTAAAACCGTCATGGGCGCTGAGCAGGTTGATCGAAGACGTGGACCCGCGATCGGAGTGGTTGAACTGCGGCGCGGAGCCCGTAAGGCGCGATGCGAGCCCGGAAACAAGGCCGCCGTCACCCTTCCAGAAACGGCGCACGTCGTCACGGTACTTGTCGTTCCATTCGCGGAACGGATGCGGGAAACCGCCGACCTGGTAGCCGCCGTCGCCGACATCCCACGGTTCCGCGATCAGCTTGACGCCAGAGAGAATAGGGTCCTGCCGGATCGCATCGAAGAACGTGCCGTCGCGGTCGAATTCGATGTGGCGCGTGCGGCCGAGGGTGCTCGCAAGGTCGAAACGGAAACCGTCGACATGCATGACGCCGACCCAGTAGCGCAAGCTGTCCAGCACCATGCGCAGCACCATCGGATGGGCGATGTTGACCGTGTTGCCGGTGCCGGTCGTGTCGTAGCTGTGGCGCAGGTCGTCCGGTGACAGACGGTAATAGCTGAGATTGTCGAGCCCGCGGAAGCTGAGCGTCGGGCCACGTTCCGAACCTTCGGCCGTGTGGTTGTAGACGACGTCCATGATGACCTCGATGCCGGCGGCATGGAAGCGTTTCACCATGGTCTTGAATTCGGTGACGGCGCGGCCGGAAAGGAAGCGCGGCTGCGGCGCAAAGAAGCCGAGCGTCTGGTAGCCCCAATAGTTGCGCAGCCCCTTTTCCAGCAGGTAACGGTCGTCCGGGAAATATTGGATCGGCAGGAGCTCGATGGCGGAAATGCCGAGATCGACGAGATGTTCGACGATCGGATCGCTCGCCATGCCCATGAAGGTTCCGCGCAGCTCCTCCGGCACGCCCGGATGGCTCATCGTCATGCCGCGCACATGCGCCTCGTATATAATCGTCTCCGTCCATGGCCGGCGGATGGCCGCGTCGCCCGCCCAGTCGAAATCTGGATCCTGCACCATGCCCTTCACCATGAAGGGGGCGCTGTCGCGCTCGTCGAAAGACAGGTCTTCCGCCGCGTCCCCGATGCGGTAGCCGTAGAGCGCATCGTCCCAGGCGATTTCGCCGACGATCTGCTTGGCATAAGGGTCGAGCAGCAGCTTGTTCGGGTTGAAACGGTGGCCGTTCTGCGGATCATACGGCCCGTGCGCGCGGTAGCCATAGACCGTGCCGGGTTTCAGCCCGGCAATGTAGCCGGACCAGATGTCGCCTTCGCGCTTGGGCAGCGCCAGGCGGGCGGTTTCCTCTTTGCCGTCCTCGGAAAACAGACAAAGCTCCATCTGCTCCGCATGGGCGGAAAAAACGGCGAAATGCGTGCCTTCGCCGGTGAATTCGGCGCCGAGCTCCGGCTTCATGAAATCGAGTTCGGAAAATGAGTAACTCATGCGATAGGTCCCCTTTGGTCGAGCATTGGCCTTCCCTGGATGAACCTGCGGATGGCGCCGAGAGCGGACGCGCCGTCGCAGATGTCTGATCGCACCCGCACAGCGGAAACCTCCGCCGGGGCTTTGAAAAGCGATGGTGCAACGCGAAAAGAAGCGGATTGTTCCGGAACTTTTTCGCCGCCTTCCGGTTCAATCTTGCTGCAAAGCAACAAAGAGGAAGCGGATGAGCGAGCCAGCACCGACGCCGAGAACCTGGGGACCGCGCATATTGGAGGACGGCCGGGTGCAGTTCCGCCTCTGGGCGCCGGCCGAAAACGCCGTGACGCTGCTTGTCGGCGGGCACGAGATCGGCATGCAGGCGGAGGACGACGGCTGGCATGCGGTGGAAACCGACCGCGCCCGGCCCGGCGACGCCTACACGTTCCGGCTCGCCGACGGCAGCGAGATCGCCGACCCCGGCTCCCATGCCCAGAAAAACAGCGTCGAAGGCCCGTCCGTCATCGTCGATCACGGCCGCTACGCCTGGCAGAACCCGGGCTGGAAGGGCCGCCCGTGGGAAGAGGCGGTGGTCTACGAGCTGCACATCGGCACCTTCACGCCGGAAGGCACGTTTCGCGCGGCGATCGAACGGCTCGCCCATCTGCGCGACATCGGCATCACCGCCATAGAGATCATGCCGGTCGCCCATTTCGCCGGACGCCGCGGCTGGGGTTACGACGGCGTGCTGCATTATGCGCCGCACAGCGAATACGGAACGCCGGACGACCTGAAGGCGCTGGTCGATGCGGCGCATGGCCATGGCCTGATGGTGCTGCTCGACGTGGTCTACAATCACTTCGGCCCGGCCGGAAACATCCTGCCGCGCATCGCCCCGCCCTTCTTCCACCCCGAACGCCACACGCCCTGGGGCGCGGCCCTTGCCTTCGAGCGGGAGGCCGTGCGGCGCTATTTCATCGAGAACGCGCTGCACTGGATCGTCGACCACCGGTTCGACGGCCTGCGCTTCGACGCGACCGAGGAAATCGAGGACGAGAGCGAAAGCCATATGCTGCTCGAAATGGCGCAGACCATCCGCCAGGCCGCGCCGGACCGCCAGATCCATCTCGTCGTCGAGGATCAACTGAGTCGCAAAGGCCTGCTCAACCGCGACGGCGGAATCGTGCATCACTATACGGCCGGTTGGAACGACGAGTTCCACCATGCCTTGCATGTCATCGCGACGGGTGAAAGGCAGGGCCACTATGCGGCCTTTGTGGAAAAACCCTACGAGGCGCTGAGTGCGGCGACCGCCCGCGGCTTCATCCATGCGGATCGCAACCGGGATCGCGTCGGCCCGGCGCCGCAGGATCCCCTGCCGCCGCAGGTCAATGTCAACTTCCTGCAGAACCACGATCAGATCGGCAATCGCGCCTTCGGCGACCGGCTCGTCACCGTCGCCGATCCCACACTCCTCAATGTGATGACCGCGCTCCTGCTTCTCGCCCCGCCGGTTCCCATGATGTTCATGGGCGAGGAATATGGCGAGGACCGACCTTTCCTGTATTTCGCCGATTTCGAGGGGGACCTGGCGCGGGCCGTGCAGGAAGGCCGCAAGAAGGAGGCGGAAAAATTCGGCGGCCTGAAGCCGGGCCAGACCATCGCCGACCTCCCCGATCCCGTGTCCGAGGAGACCCTGCAACGCTCGAAACTCGACTGGTCGCGCGCCGCCTCCCCCGATGGCCGGCAGCAGATCGGTTTCGTGCGCGAACTGATCCGGCTACGACAGATGCACGTCGCGCCGTTGCTCGCGGAAGAGGCGCCCGAGCCGCATGTGTTTTCCACCGAGGAGGGCGTTCTCGCCATCGACTGGCGTTTTCCAACGGCGACGCTCGGCATCCGCGCGAATTTCACGTGGGAAGGCAGGCCGTGGCCGGCGATCGGCGGCGAGGCGATCTTCGAGCTCACCGCCGGCACCTCGCCCGGCCCCTCGATCATCGTCGCCGTGGATCGCCGCCGGAACTAGGGCCGTTGGAACCAACGTCCCCGTCGTCTGTTCTTAGAGAAAGTGCAAAAAGAGGTCCCCCATGTCCATCGGCGATATCATGACCCGCAATGTCCACCTCGTTCGGCCGGAGGAGACCCTGCAATATGCCGCAAGCCTGATGGCCGAGTGGGATATCGCATTCCTGCCGGTGGCGGATGCGAGCGGCCTGGTCGGCACGCTGACGGATCGCGACATCATCCTGCGTGCCGTCGCCCCGGGGCTCAACGCCGAAACCACGAAGGTCGGCGACGTCATGACGACGAACATCACCTATTGCTACGACGACGAGGCGCCGGAGGGCGTGCTTGCCAACATGCAGTCGCTGCACCTGCGCCGCCTCGCCGTGCTCGACCGGCAGAACCGGCTGGTGGGCGTCGTTTCGCAGACGGATTTCAAGCGCCACCGGGCAGCCTGACGGAAGCGGATGGAACAAATCGGGAGGATATGCGTTACTGAGGCGCTGAAACCGCACTTCCAGGACCTCATGACACTCCCCCACTCGACCTATCGCCTCCAGTTCCGCAACGGCATGGACTTCGCAGGCGCATGCCGGCTTGTGCCCTATCTGGAGCGACTGGGCATCAGCCACCTCTATGCGTCGCCGATCATGACAGCGGTCGGCGGATCGACGCACGGCTACGACGTCACCGATGCCAACGAGATCGATCCAGCGCTGGGCGGCCTTGAGGGGCTGCGCGCGTTGGCGGAGGTGCTGCACGCCCGAGGCCTCGGACTCATCCTCGATATCGTGCCCAATCACATGGCGGCACACCTCGAAAACCCCTGGTGGCACAGCGTCGTGGCCTTGGGCGCGGACAGCCCTTTCGCCCGCCACTTCGATATAGACTGGACGGAACCGCTGACGCTGCCCTTCCTCGGCAAGGCTTTCGAGGAGGAGGTCGCGGACGGCACGATCCGCCTCGCTCACGACCCCGCGCATGACACGCCGGCGCTGCGCTATCACGACAGCTTCTATCCCCTGCACCCCGGAACCCACGATCAAGCGCTGGAAGGATCTGCGGACCTGGAGCAGATTTCCAGCAATCCGGCAGGCATCGCGGCCATTCACGCGGCGCAGCCATGGCGGCTGACGGACTGGAAGACGGCGGGGCGGCACCTGAGCTACCGGCGCTTCTTCGAGATTGCCGGCCTCGTCGGGTTGCGCGTCGAAGACCCGCAGGTCTTCGACGACAGCCATCGCCTGACGCTTGCGCTCGTGCGCGACGGCACCGTGGATGGCCTGCGCATCGACCATATCGACGGACTTGCCGATCCCGCGGCCTATCTGGAGCGGTTGCGCAGCGCCGTCGGCCCGGACCTCCCCATCTTCGTGGAAAAAATCCTGGAGAAGGAGGAGCCCTTCGCCACGTCATGGCCCGTCGAGGGCACGACGGGCTACGAATTCATCGCCTCGCTGGCGGATGCGCTGGTCGACGAGCAAGAAGGCGGCAGGCTTTCAAAAACCTTCTCGCCGTTGCGGCGCGAGGGCCATGCCGGCAGCTACGGCGAGGAGATGCAGGCGAGCAAACGGCAGATGCTTTCGGAAAATTTCGAGGGCGAGGTCAAGCGCGTCGCCATGCTGGCAAAGGCGCTCGCCGACAGGGCGCAGGCGGACCTGTCGCGCGCGACGCTGGTCGATGCGATCCGCGGCCTGGTCATCGCGCTCCCCGTTTATCGAACCTACACGACGGCTGCCGGCGGCGACGAACGCGACCGGCTTGTGCTCTCGGCCGCCCGCCAGCAGGCGCTGGATGCGGCGCGCCCGGAGGTTCGCGAAGCGATCGATTTCATCTTCGAGCTGCTCGTCGACGACGAGACCTGCAAGGCGCTGCCGGACTGCGTCGAATTCCGCACCCGCCTCCAGCAGCTGAGCGGCCCGATCATGGCTAAAGCGCTGGAAGACACGCTGTTCTACCGGGAAAACGCCTTCATCGCACTGAACGAAGTCGGTGGCGATCCCGGCAGGCCGACCGGCGGCCCCGAAGCCTTCCACGCCGCCATGTCGGCCCGCGCGCAAACCATGCCGAAGGGCCTGTCGGCAACCTCGACGCACGATACGAAGCGCGGCGAAGACGCGCGGGCGCGGCTCTACACGCTGAGCGAGGCGCCGGACCGATGGATCGCCGCAACAGAGCGCTGGACCACCCTCAACGCCCGTTTTCGCCGCGCTCATGTGCCGGAGCCGGATGTCGAATGGCTGATCTATCAAGCGCTCGCCGGCATCTGGCCGATCGGCGGCCTGGAGGATCACGCGGCCATGCAGACGCTCGGCGCGCGTTTGACCCCCTATATCGAAAAGGCGTTGCGCGAGGCAAAACTAGCCTCCGACTGGAGCCAGCCGGACGTCGGCTATGAGGAAAAGGTCACGGGCTTTGTTACCGACCTGCTCGGTCACGAGCCGTTCCTCAAGGATTTCAACGAGACGCTCTTTCCCTTCATCGATGCCGGGCTGATGAACTCACTGGCGCAGACGCTGATCAAGCTGACGGCGCCCGGCATTCCGGACATCTATCAGGGCAGTGAGCGCGCCGACTTCTCGCTTGTCGACCCCGACAACCGGCCCCTGCTCGACGTCGCATCCCTCGCCGTGCCGGAAAGGCCGCAGCCCGCGCGCGCCCATTTCACGGACTACAAACAATGGCTGGTCGCGACCGTGCTCGCGGAGCGGGCACGACACCCCGGTCTGTTCGCGGGGCCTTACGTTCCGATCGACCTGTCCGATGGCAACCGGCAGGCCCTCGCCTTCCTGCGCGGCACGCCGCAGGCCTTTGCCCTGACCATCGTTCCGCGCCTGACCTTCGGCAAGACGCGGCCCAACGCCCTGCTCCTCACCGACGACGCCACGCACGGCCGCGCACTGACGCTTCCCGCCAGCTTCGAAGGCCGCTCCGTGCGGTCGGCACTCGACGGCCGCGCATTCACGCTCGGCCGCACGATGGCAATTGCCGAGCTTTTCCAGACCGAACCTGTCGCCCTGCTCGTCAGCGCCTAGCCGGGCATCACTCCTGGTCGACGACCAGCCGGTACCCAACGCCGGGTTCGGTGCGCACGATCGCGGGATGCGTCGGGTCGCGCTCAATCTTCTGGCGAAGCTGGCCGATGAAGACACGCAGGTAATGCAGGTCCTCGCCATGCGCCGGCCCCCAGACGGAGGTGAGCAGCGTCTTGTGCGTGACCACCCGGCCGGCATGGCGGGCGAGCAGCGTCAGGAGATCGTATTCCTTCGGCGTCAGGCGCACCGCTTCGTCATCGCGCGACACCAGCCGACGCACGGTGTCGATCACCAGCCCGTCGGTGGAAAGCGTCGCGGGCGCCGCTTCCGAGCGCTCACGGTGGCGTAGCGCGTTGCGGATGCGGGCGGTCAGCTCGCCGATGCCGAAGGGCTTTTCGATATAGTCGTCGGCGCCGAGATCGAGGGCCGCGATCTTCTCGCTTTCGCGCTCGCGGGCCGAGAGGATAATGATGGGGATGGTCGTCCAGCCGCGCAGGCTGGCGATGACCTCCTTGCCGTCCATATCCGGCAGGCCGAGGTCGAGGATGACGAGATCGGGTGCGGCGGTCGCCACCGCCTTCAGCGCCTCGCCGCCCGTCGCCGCCTCGACGACGTCGTAACCGGCCGCCTTGAGCGCGGGCCGCAGGAACCGCTGGATCTGCGGCTCGTCATCCACCACGAGGATACGCTCGTTCGTCATGGCGTCTTGCAAGCCTTCGTCTTGTCGCCGGCCGGGAAACGGATGACGATGCGCGTGCCCTTCTTTTTCAGCGCCGGGCTTTCCGCATGGATCTTGCCGCCCATCGCCTCGACGAAACCGCGGGCGATGGAGAGGCCGAGCCCCGTGCCGGGCGACCGCCCGTCCGGCTTGCCGCGCCGGTAGAATTTTTCGAAGACGCGATCGATTTCGGCGGGCGGAATGCCCTTGCCGAGATCGGTGACGGAGATCAGCACATCCGCCCCGTCGCGCCGGGCATAGACGTTGACAGGCTCGTCGCCGCCATATTTCACCGCATTGTCGAGCAGGTTGAACAGAACCTGGCCAAGCAGCACGCTGTCACCTTCCACAAGCGGCAGGTCCGGCGCGATGCCCGTCTCGATCAGCCGGCCCGGAAAATATTTTCGCGCCCGCTCGACCGCAGACTGCACGACATCGGAAACATCGACCCAGTCGCTCTTCGGCTTCAGCGTGCCGGCCTCGATGCGGGTCATGTCGAGCAGGTTGCCGACGAAGCGGCTCATGCGGCTGCCCTCCTCCTCGATCGACTGGAGAAGGTCGACGCGGCTCTCGGGCGTCATCTTGTCGCCGAGCTGGCGAAGGCTGGTGACGGCGCCCATAATGGTGGCGAGCGGGGTCCGAAGGTCGTGCGAAATCGAGGAGAGCAGCGCCTCGCGATAGCGTTCGCCCTCCAGCCGCGCCGCCTGTTCCACGCTCGCCTCCGAAAGCCGCGCCCGGTCGAGTGCGATCGCCGTCTGGTCGAGGATAGCGGAGAGCGCCCGTTCCGCGTTGATGTCGAGACGCACATCCGTCTGCTGGATGCCGCAGACTCCGACGAGCCCATGCGGCCCCATCAGCGGGCGGAACTCGAAACGGCTGTTCGGCAGGGTGCCGGTGCCAAAGCCCGCCTGTTCCTGCTTGTCGCGCGTCCAGCGCGCCGCCGTGAAATCGGTGACGTCCAGTTCCGTATCCGGCGGCCAGACGGCGGCGACCTTGAGATCGCTCTTGTCGGGAAGCAGCAGCACGATGTTGCGCTTGAGGCTTGCCTGGAGATGCGAGACCGCAACCCAGATCGCATCGTCCGCCTTGGCCGTCGTCGAGAGCTTGCGCGAGAAATCGTAGAGCGATTGCAGCGCGGTGGCACGCACACGGGCGACCTCCGCTTGCTCCTTGATGCGCGAGGCGAAACCGCCGGCGATGATGGCCACCGTCAGGAAGACGACGAGCGCGAAGACTTCGTGCGGCGCGGTGATCGTGAAGGTGTGCAGCGGATCGATGAAGAAGAAGTTGTAGGCGAGCGCCGAGAGGACCGCGGCGATGAAGGCCGAGACATAGCCGCCCATCACGGCGGCGCCAAGCACGGCGAGCAGGAAGAGCAGCGAGATATTCGGAAGTTCCGCGACCATGTCGATCATCTTGCCGACGGCCGCCATGGCGCCGGTGAAGGCGACCGCGATGAGCGCCGATTGCCGGAAGGAGGCGACCCCGGGCGGCGAGAGGCGCGTGGGGACGGGCAGCTTTTCCTTCTTGTCCGGCGTCACGAAATAAACGCCGAGGCCGGCCGCGCGGCGAGAAAGCGCATCCGGCAGCGAGGGTGAGAAAAACCGCGTCCAGCCATGGTGGCGCCTGGCGCCGATCACGATCTGCGTCGCGTGCTCGCGCCGCGCCAGCTTCAGAATTTCCTCTACGAAATCATTGCCGACCACGCGGCGCGTTTCGGCCCCGAGCTGTTCGGCCAGCCGAAAGAGCCCTTCCATACGCTGCAGGCGCACCGTCGTCTCCACCTCCCGGTCCGCCCGCTCGATCGAAACGACGAGCCAGGGGGCGTTGAGGCCGGAGGCAAGGCGGCTCGCCACGCGCACGACCTTTTCAGACAGGTCGTCCGGCCCGACGCAGACGAGCAGCCGTTCGCCGGTCGCCCACGGGCCTTCGATGGCGTTCTGCTTGAGGTAGTCGACCATCTGGTCGTCGACGCGGTCGGCAGTGCGGCGCAGCGCGAGTTCGCGCAACGCCGTCAGGTTGCCGAGGCGGAAGAAGCGGTCGACAGCGCGGCTGGCGCTTTCCGGCAGGTAGACCTTGCCCTCCTTCAGCCGCTCGATCAGTTCCGTCGGCGGCAGGTCGACCAGCACCACCTCGTCGGCCTTCTTCAGCACGACATCCGGCACGCGCTCGCGCACCGTGACACCCGTGATCTGCGCCACCAGGTCGGCGAGGCTTTCAAGATGCTGGATGTTGAGCGCCGTCCAGACATCGATGCCGGCGGCGATCAGCTCCTCGATATCTTGGTGACGCTTCGGATGCCGGCTGCCCTCGGGGTTGGAATGGGCAAGCTCGTCGACCACCACGATGCGCGGATGGCGCGCGAGCGCGCCATCAAGGTCGAATTCCTCAAGCACGCGGCCGCGATGGGCGACGCGCGTGCGCGGCAGCGCCTCCAGGCCATCGAGCAGCGCGGCGGTCTCACTGCGACCATGGGTTTCGGCAAGGCCGACGACGATGTCGGCCCCTTCGGCCTTCAGTCGCCCGGCGCGCGTGAGCATGGCGTAGGTCTTTCCCACGCCGGGCGCTGCCCCCAGGAAAACGGTCAATTTGCCCCGGCGGTCTTTCTCCGCCAGGGCAAGCAATGCATCGGGATCGGGTCTGCGATTGTCGTCGCGGTCGTCGTCCGCCATTCGTCCTCTCAAGATTCCCGCGCGTCGAGCGCCAGGTTGAGCTTTAGCACGTTCACCTGCGGCTCGCCGATGAAACCGAAAAGACGGTCTTCTATCTGCTGCGTGACGAGGTCCGCAATCGCCGCCGCCGGCAATCCACGGGCCTTCGCGACACGGGCGACCTGCGCACGGGCGAATTCGGGGGAAATATGCGGGTCGAGGCCGGAGCTGGAGGTCGTCACGGCGTCGGCGGGGATGGGCGTGACGATCCCCGTCGCCTTTAGCCGGTCGATATCCGCCTGCACGCGATCGCGGAGCTTGACCGAGGTGGTGCCGAGGTTCGAGCCCGACGAGGCGGCGGCATTGTAGGCCTCCGGTCCGGTCGCGGAGGGCCGCGGCCAGAAATACCTGTCCGTGGCGAAGGCCTGGCCGATCAAAGCGGAGCCGATGACGGCGCCGTTCCTTTCGATCAACGAGCCATTGGCGGCGGCCGGCATGACGGCCTGCGCGATGCCGGTGACGGCAAGCGGATAGGCAAGCCCCGTCAAAAGCGTCAGGGCGAGGAGAAGCGTGAGGGCCGGGCGAAGATGGTTCAGCATGATTACACCAGATGTAGGGCGCTGACGGCGAGGTCGATAGCCTTGATGCCTGCAAAAGGCAGGATGAGGCCGCCGACGCCATAGACGAGAAGGTTGCGACGAAGCAGGGCGGCGGCACCGGCCGGGCGATAGGCAACACCGCGAAGTGCGAGCGGGATCAGCGCGACGATGATCAGAGCGTTGAAGATGACCGCCGAAAGGATGGCCGACTGCGGCGAGGCGAGGTCCATGATGTTGAGCGCGTTCAGCGCCGGATAGGTCGCGACGAACAGCGCCGGGATGATGGCAAAGTATTTTGCCACGTCGTTGGCGATGGAGAAGGTGGTCAGCGAGCCGCGCGTCATCAGCAGTTGCTTGCCGATCTCGACGATCTCGATGAGTTTGGTCGGGCTCGAATCGAGGTCCACCATGTTGGCCGCCTCGCGCGCGGCTTGCGTGCCGGTCTGCATGGCGACGCCGACATCGGCCTGCGCGAGCGCCGGCGCATCGTTTGTGCCGTCGCCGCACATGGCGATGAGGCGGCCACCCTGCTGCTCGCGGCGGATATAGGCGAGCTTGTCTTCCGGCGTCGCTTGGGCGAGGAAATCGTCGACACCGGCTTCGGACGCGATGGCCGCGGCGGTGACGGGGTTGTCGCCCGTCACCATGACGGTGCGGATGCCCATGGCGCGAAGGGCCGCAAAACGCTCCTTGATGCCGGGCTTGACGATGTCCTTGAGGTGGATGACGCCGAGCAGGCGCTGGCCATCGGCAACGGCCAGCGGCGTGCCGCCGCTGCGTGCGATCGTCTCGACGGCACGGCGGAATTCGGCCGGCGCATCGCCCTCGTTGAGCCCGGCAAAACGCAGCACGGCATCGACCGCCCCCTTGCGCAGCCGCCGGCCGCCGATATCCACGCCGGACAGGCGGGTCTCGGCGGTGAACTCGATCACCGCATCGAAGCGCGCCTGCGGCATGGCGACGCCGAACTCACCGGTGGCGAGCGCCACCACGGAACGGCCTTCCGGCGTTTCGTCGGAGAGGCTCGCGACCAGCGCGGCTTCCGCAAGTTCCGACTGCGTCACGCCCGGCGCCGGCGCAAAATCGCTTGCCATGCGGTTGCCGAATGTGATGGTGCCGGTCTTGTCGAGCAGCAGCGTATCGACGTCGCCGGCCGCCTCCACCGCGCGACCCGAGGTGGCGATAACGTTGAAGCGCACGAGGCGGTCCATGCCGGCAATGCCGATGGCCGACAACAGGCCGCCAATCGTCGTCGGGATGAGCGTGACGAGCAGGGCCGCGAGAACCGTGACCGTCAGAACCGTGCCGGAATAGCCGGCAAGGCCCCAGATGGCGACGCAGACGAAGAGGAAGATCAGCGTCAGGCCGGAGAGCAGGATCGACAGCGCAATCTCGTTCGGCGTCTTCTGCCGCTGCGCGCCTTCAATCAGCGCGATCATGCGATCGACGAAGGAGGAGCCGGGCGCCACCGTGATTTTCACCTTGATCTCGTCGGACAGCACCTGCGTGCCACCGGTGACGGCCGAGCGGTCGCCGCCGGATTCGCGGATGACAGGGGCGGATTCCCCGGTGATGGCGCTTTCGTTGACCGAGGCGACGCCTTCGATGACCTCACCGTCACCCGGGATCAGCTCGCCGGCCGCAACGAGCACGACATCGCCGACGGTGAGGCTGGTGGCGGGCACCGTCTCGGCCGCGCCGGACGCCGTCAGGCGGCGGGCAACGAGTTCGGACTTGGTGCGCTTCAGGCTATCCGCCTGGGCACGGCCTCGGCCTTCCGCGACAGCCTCCGCGAAGGTCGCAAAGAGCACGGTGAACCAGAGCCAGGCGGCGATCTGGCCGGAAAAACCGGCCTGGCCGTTGCCGGCGACGAGGTCGCGCAGGAAAAGGATGGTGACGACGGTGGCGACGACTTCGGTGACGAAGATCACCGGATTGCGCAGGAGCTGGCGCGGATCGAGTTTCACGAAGGCGTCGCGTGCGGCCGGCAGCACGATGGCGGGGTCGAAAAGGCCCGGCGCTTGGTGGTCCTTTGACATGGAATGTTCCTTTAGAAGGTCTGGCCGGCGAGCATCGCGAAATGTTCGACGATGGGGCCAAGGGCGAGTGCCGGGAAGAACTGCAGGCCGCCGAGGATGAGGATGATGCCGACGAGAAGGCCGACGAAAAGCGGTCCATCCGTGGGCATGGTGCCCGGCGACGGCGGAACCTTCACTTTTGCGGCCAGCGAACCGGCAATCGCCATGACCGGCACGACATAGGTGAAGCGGCCAAGCAGCATGGCGATGCCGAGCGTCGTGTTGTACCAGGCAGTGTTGCCCGTAAGCCCGCCGAAGGCCGAGCCGTTGTTGGCGGCCGCCGACGTATAGGCATAGAGGATTTCCGAAAGCCCATGCGGACCGGCGGTGCCGACGCTGGCCACCGCGAAAGGCAGCACGGCGGAGACCGCGGTGAAGCCGAGGATGGCGAGCGGCAGCACGAGCACGGCGAGCATGGCATATTTCATCTCGCGGCCCTCGATCTTCTTGCCGAGGAATTCCGGCGTGCGCCCGACCATCAGGCCGGAGACGAAGACGGCAAGCAGCGCGAAGACCAGCATGCCGTAAAGCCCGGAGCCGACACCGCCCGGCAAGACTTCGCCAAGCTGCATCAGGAACATCGGCACGAGACCGCCAAGCCCGGTGAAGGACCCGTGCATGCCGTTGACACCGCCATCCGAAAGGCCAGTGGTGACGGCAGCATAAAGCGCCGTCATCGCCTGGCCAAAACGGACTTCCTTGCCCTCCATGTTGCCGGGGGACGCATCGACGCCGAGCGCGGTCAGGATCGGGTTGCCCTGCGCTTCCGCCCAGTAGACGACGGCGACACCGGCGATCAGCAGGATGGCCATGGCGCTGATCAGCGCCCAGCCCTGCCGGCGATTGCCGACGAGCTGGCCGAAGCTGTAGACGAGGGCCGCCGAGATCGACAGCATGGCGAAGATGTTGAGGTAGTTGGCGAAAGCCGTCGGGTTTTCGAACGGGTGCGCGGCATTGACGTTGAAGAAGCCGCCGCCATTGGTGCCGAGCTGCTTGATCGCTTCCTGGCTTGCGACGGGGCCGAGCGAGATCGTCTGGCTGGCGCCTTCAAGCGTGGTGGCCGTGACGGAGCCGTCCAGCGTCTGCGGCAGGCCCATGGCGACGAAGGCGAGTGCCACGACGAGCGCCATCGGCAGCAGCACGTAGAGCGTCGCCCGCGTCATGTCGACCCAGAAGTTGCCGAGCGTCGAGACCTTCGAACGGGCAAGCGCGCGGGTCAGCGCGACGGCGAGCGCCATGCCGGTTGCGGCGGAGAGGAAGTTCTGCACCGTCAGGCCGGCCATCTGGCTGAAATGGCTGAGCGTGGTTTCGCCGCCGTAGTTCTGCCAGTTGGTGTTGGTGACGAAGGAGACCGCGGTGTTGAAGGCGAGATCCGGCGCCATGCCGGAAAAACCCTGCGGGTTGAGCGGCAAATAGGCCTGGAGCCGCAGCATCGCGTAGAGCAGGACGAAGCCGGCGACGGAAAAGGCCAGCATGGACACCGTATAGGCGAGCCATCCCTGCTCTTTCTGGGGCGAAATGCCCGAGACGCGATAGAGATCGGCCTCGAGACGCCCCAGAACCGGCGAAAGCGCAGTGCGCTCGCCGGCAAAGACGCGGGCCATGTAAAGTCCGAGCGGCTTGATGGTGACAAGCACCGCAAGGAAGAAGAGGGCGATCTGTAGCCACCCGATAGCAGTCATCAAGATTCTCCTGGAGGCTCAGAAGCGTTCGGGCCGCAGAAGCGTGACCACGAGATAGGCGCCAAGCGCAAGCGCAACGAAAAGGCCGAAAAGAGGTTCGAGCACGGGTCTCTCCTCACAGTCGGTCGAGCGCGCGGGCATAGGCGGCAAAGACGATGAAGGTGCCGCAGCCAAGCGCGAGAAAGATGAAATCGGACATGTCCGTTCTCCTGTTTATGCGAGCGGCAAAATAGGCGCGGAGCGGGTCAGGTTTCGATTGGGAAGGCGCAAGCGCGACGTAAGGAAAAGATAAAGGTGCGAGAATTTTTCGGCCTCGATGGAATAATCCGGCAGGTGCCGGTGTCTTGGCATAGGCGGCTCATGAAAGTCGCTTAACGATGGGAGACGACCATGAAGCTCTTAATCCTCGTGCCATTCGCCGTTGCCGTCCTGGCTGGCAGCGCCTTCGCCGCCGAACCCTTCAAGACCGTGAAGACCGACAAGGGCGACGTCCTTGCCGGCGACAAGGGCATGACGCTCTACACCTTCAAGAAGGACACGGCCGGCGAATCCAACTGCTACGACAAATGCGCGACCAACTGGCCGCCGGCGATCGCCGCTTCCGATGCGGTGGCGGAGGGTGCATATTCGCTCGTCACCCGCAAGGACGGGGCCAAACAATGGGCCAAGGACGGCATGCCGCTCTACTACTGGATCAAGGACACCAAGGAAGGCGACACCACCGGCGACGGCGTGAACGAAGTCTGGGATGTCGCAAAGCCCTGACCCGAACGACGCTCCGGGCGATAGTGGGCGGGAGGGCACAGCCTCCCCGCCCCCGTCCTTCGACGCCCAGATTCTCGCCCTCCTGCCGCAGCTCCGACGCTATTCGCGCAGCCTGACGCGCTCGGATGCGGAGAGCGAGGACCTGCTGCAAGATTGTGTCGAGAAGGCGCTGACGCATCGCTCGCAATGGCAGGGCGCAAACATCCGCGCCTGGGCCTACAAGATCATGACCAACCTGCACCTCAACGCGCGCCGGGCCATCGCGCGGCGTCCCTCCGTCGGCATCGAGGAGGCCGAAACCGTGGCCGCAAGCGCCCTGCCCTCGGATCCGCTCGCGCGCAACCGGCTCGTCCAGGCGCTGGAAATCCTGCCGAAGGAGGCGCGCGCCGTGCTGATGCTGGTCGCGGTCGAAGGCCATTCCTACCAGGAGGTCGCCGACATGCTGGCGATTCCGGTCGGCACCGTCATGTCCCGCCTGTCGCGCGCGCGGCAGATGCTGCGGCAGAAATTGCAGGAGGAAAACGTCATTCACTTGCGGAGCCCCAGATGAGCGAGAGCCGCCCCGTCTCCGAAACGGACCTGCACGCCTATGCCGACGGCTTCCTCGGCGAGGCCGAGCGCCAGCGCGTGGAAACCCACCTCGCCGGAAACCCGGAAGCCGCCCAGATGGTCGCCGACTGGCAGGCCCAGAACGACGAACTCCGGGGCGCCTTCGCGCCCTATGTGACGTCACGGCCCTCCGATCTGGCGTTGCTCTCGGCGGGCTCGGCCGCATCCAGGGCATCGGCACCATCCCGTCTTGTCATAGCCGCAGCGGCAGCCCTTGTCTTCATGCTCGGCGGCTTCGCAGGCCATTTCGGGCCGATGCTCTTCGAAAAGACCCCGGTGATGACGGCCATGGATGCGCTGCCGAACGAGGCGCGCAACGCCTATCTGATCTATGCCAGCGAGGTGCGCCATCCCGTCGAGGTCTTTGCCGACCAGGAGGCGCATCTGGCGACCTGGCTCGGCAAACGTCTCGCCATCACCGACCTGAAGGTGCCGAACCTGCAAACCATCGGCTTCAAGCTGGTCGGCGGCCGCCTGCTGCCCGTGGCGGACAAGCCGGGTGCGATGTTCATGTATGAGGACGATGCCGGCCGGCGTGTCACTGTGCTCGTCGGCCGCAACGGCGAGAACAAGACGACGAGCTTCCGCTTCGCCTCCGCCAGCGGCATCGAGACCTTCTACTGGATCGACGGCGACCTCGGCTACGCCGTGACCGGCGACATTTCCCGCGATCTGCTCCAGAAGATCGCCGAGGAATGTTACCGCCAGTTTCCGAGCTAGATCACGCGCGGCCGGCGCGGATCATGGAAAAATAGTCGTCGCCGCCGACCTGGCCGCCCTTCAGCGCGATCTGCAAGCCATCCGCCGCACCGCCATGGGCGATGCAGAGCGGCGAACCCGGCGTCTGCGGCAGCGGCATCTTCAGCGTCAGCGCCGAAATACCCATTTCGCCGAGCGCGTGGCTCGACGTATCGCCGCCCGCCACCACCGCGCGGGAAAGCCCGGCACGCGCAACGAGCGCCGACTGGATGCGGCCGAGCGCGCGGCCAAGACGCTGACGCGCACCGCCGTCGAGTTCGCCGCCCCGGTCTGCCGCTGGCCCCAGCGCCGTGTAGAGCACCACGCTGCTTCCGCTCTCCAGCACCTTGAGCCCGGCCTCGATC
Source organism: Shinella sp. BE166 (assembly GCF_051201095.1). Taxonomy (NCBI): domain Bacteria; kingdom Pseudomonadati; phylum Pseudomonadota; class Alphaproteobacteria; order Hyphomicrobiales; family Rhizobiaceae; genus Shinella; species Shinella sp. BE166. Next base: position 554,298 of record NZ_JBPEHL010000004.1, read on the forward strand.
GCGGCGGCAATCGCCGGCCCGCCATCATCGGCAGTAAGTGCGAGCGGATCGAGCGTGACGCCCGCAAAGCCGTTTGCCAGCGCATGGCGGATCTGCCGCTCGGTGGTGGGCGAAACGCTGCCGGAGACGACGGCGATGCGATCCACCGGACCAGCATCGGCAAAGACCGGCTTCTCTCCGATCAGGCCCTCGTTCCGCCAAGCCGGGATCAGGGCATATTCGACACCGGAGGACCCGCAGGCGAAGCGGCTTTTGTGTCGCAGGCTCCAGAGCAAGGCTCCGGCGGCGCCCTGTGTCGCCGCGTCCAGCACGTCGATAAGCAGGATATCGGCCGCTTCCGGCTCGGACGCTGCAAGAAGCGCGACATTGTCGACGAGCGCCGACGACAGCGTCGTCTGGCGCGCGAGATGCATCAGCAGGTTCGCCTCGTCCATCGGCGTGACGGGATGGCGCGACATGACGGGGTGGCGGTCGATGCGGTAGTTGCGACCCTGATAGGCGGCGAAGAGTTCGCCGAACGCGGTGTAACGCCGGATCTGCGGTGCGCCGACGATGAGCGGCACGGTCGCCTCACCGAAAACCGCGCGGCCGATCTCGATCGCCCGGCCGATGCTGCCGACCTGCGGCGCGGAATCGAAGGTCGAGCAGACCTTGTAATGGCAGAGTTCGGCGTCGAGCGTCTTCAGCCAGCCGAAGGCTTCGCGCAGATGCACGTCCATCCAGTCCGGCGTCTCGCTGCGGCTGGTGCCGGCAAGCCCGAAGGCGCGAGCGCCAGCAAAGCGCGACAGCAGGTCCGCATCCGGCACTTTCAGGAACAGCACGGTCTCGACGCCGTTCGAGGCGAGTGCCTCCATGACGTCGGTCGAGCCGGTGAAGTCGTCGCCATAATAGCTGATCAGCGGTCGCGTCATGGGTCAGGCCGCCTTGCCATCGGCAAATTTTGCGATGGATTGCGCGAGTTCCGGATGGTCCTTCGCATAGGTTTCGAACGGCACGCCCGCGACCGCCGCCTCCCAGGCCTGCCGGACCGCCTTCACGCCGGCGCCCGGCCCGCCCGGATGGCTGACGATACCGCCGCCGCACAAATAGAGCAGGTCCGTCGAGCCGCCCGTCGCCGCGATCGTATCCGGCGCCTGTCCGCCCCATTGGCCGGAACCGATCACCGGCAGCGCCACATCGCCTTCGAAAAACAGCGGTGTCGTGACCGCCTTGTATGAGCGCACGAAGCTCTCGTCCGGCTCCCAGTATTTCACACGGATGCCGTTGATCTGGAACTGGTCGACGCCGAGGAGGCGCCAGAACTGCTGCCAGACGGAGAATTCGAAGCCGAGGCCTGCATGGCGCGTGAAAATATCCCAGCCGTTGCGGTGGGCATGCAGCACGAGGCCGGAACGCTTGCGCAGGAAGGACATGCCGCCGAAGCCGATCGAATTGATGTTGACGACGGCACAATTGCCGCCGGCCGCAAGCACCAGATCGTGGTTGCGCATCATCTCGTCGGGATCGGCATGGCTGATGCCGAAGGCATACATCACCTTCTTGCCGGTCTTCTGCTCGTGATCGAGGATCTTCGGCATGATCGCCGCCACGCGGTCCTTCAGCGGCGAATAGGCCGGGCTCATCAGCTTCTCGTCGTCCTTGATGAAATCGACACCGGCCGCGATCAGCTCGCCAACCATCTCCGCCGTCTCATGCGGACGCAGGCCGAGCGCCGGCTTGACGATGGTGCCGATGATCGGCCGGTCCTTCACGCCGGTCAGCGCGAAACTGCCGGCCACGCCGAACTGCGGCCCCGGATGCGCGACGGCAAAATCCTGCGGCAGTTGCATGCCGACGATGCGGATGCCCGTCATGCCCTTGATGGAGAACACGCCACCAATCGCAATCGTCATCAGCGCGGAAAGATCGGTGCCGACGGCATCCATCGGAAAATCGATATCGACATCCGCCCGGTTGAACAGCGTCGCGCCGCCGGCCTCGTCCGGAAAGGACGCGCGATCCGTGGGCGGCAGTGGGCGGATGGCGACGACGCGGGCGGTCACGCGCGCCTTCAGCTCTTCCGTCTCCCCCGGCAGCGCCACGAAGGTGCCGGTCGACTGGTCGCTGGCGATCTTCACCGCCATCGCCTCCACCGAACCGGGCGTCTCTATCCGATAGGTCAGACGGATCACGCTTTCTCCTCCCATGGCCTGCTTGTTAAAACCCATCAGCTGGTATAATGAGTATTTATGTTATTGCAAGCTGGCCGTCGCAAAACCTGTTGCAGCGATGGAACTTGGTGCATATTCAAACCTGTCGAAACCAGGTGACCCATGAACGTCGTTTCCGAACCGATCCACCGCAAAAAACTCTCCGACGAGGTTTTCGCGCGCCTGAAGCTGATGATCGAGACCGGCGAGCTGAAGGCCGGCGACGACATGCCCTCCGAGCGCGAACTGATGGAACGCTACGGCGTCGGCCGCCCCGCCATCCGCGAGGCCATGCAGGCGCTCGCCGGCAAGGGCCTCGTCGAGATTTCGCAGGGCGAGCGCGCCAAGGTGCTGCGCATCACCGCCGAATCCATCATCCGCCAGGTCGACCTGCCGGCCAAGCTGATGCTCTCCGGCTCGTCCGATTCGCTGGAGCACCTGAAGAGCGCCCGCATCTTCTTCGAGCGCGGCATGATCCGCGAGGCCGCCGCCAAGGCAAGCCCGGCGCAGATCGCCGAATTGCGCGCGCTGCTCGACAAGCAGAAGCAGAGCCTCGGCGATGCCAACGCCTTCATCGATGCCGACATGGAATTCCACCAGGCCATCGCGCAGATTTCCGGCAATCCGATCTTCGTCGCCGTCAGCGGCGCCATGCTGGGGTGGCTGAAATCCTATCATACGGAAATGCTCATCTGGACAGGCCGCGAGAATTTTACGCTTGCCGAACATGAGGAAATCATCCGCGCGATCGAGAAGGGCGACGCCGATTTTGCGGAAAAGGCGATGATCAAGCACCTGGAACGCTCCCGCGCGCTTTATGCCCTCAAGGCTCGAACCTAAACCTTAAAGCACGATCTCGACGCAGCCATAGGGCGGCAGCATGATCTGCGCCTCCGCCGGCAGTTCCACACCTTCGGCGCCAATCTCCAGAACCTTGCGCGGCTTGGCGGCGAGTTCGATCGCCTTCGCCTCCGGCGTGATATTGGCCAGCAGCAGCCGGTTCTTCAAGGCCAGCCCTAGCACCGCATCCGGCCGCGACGTTTCGACGGCGACCAACTCCTCGCCCGCCAGGGTGCCGAGCCGCGCCAGCACATGCGCGAGCGGTCGCGGCGCGTCCTTCGTCGTCGGCTCGCCCTCGCCGGCCACCAGCCCGAAGGGGCCTGCCAGCGTCGAAAGCGTCAGGACCTCCAGCCCCGCCGACGCAACCGTGGCGGCATAGGCGAGCGTCCAGGCCGCGCCGAACTGGCCATTGTGCCGCGGATCGACATTGGCCATGGCGATACGGGCGCCTGCCGGGTTCTCCTTCGTCGCGCTGCCATAGGGGTTCTGCCGCATAGCGATCGTCGAGGGGCCGATGCGGTAGGGCTTGTCGCCATAGATCGCGCGGGTGGAACTCACCACATAGCGCAGCGCCTCGAAGGTCTGCATGACGGAGAGATCGTCGGCCGCATGCACGATCGGGTTGGTGCAATGGCTGATATAATCGATGGGATCGCCGGGCACGCGCTTGCGGTTCAGCTCCGTGAAATAGCTCATCATGCCGCCGCCAATCCGGATGCCGGGAAAGACCGCGCGAGCGGCGGCATAAAGATCCTCCAGCGGCGGGCAATCCGGCCAGGCGCTGCCCGGCGGCGTCGATTGGCGATCGACCGAAGGGCAGACGAACAGCGTATCGAGCGTCAGGTTGCAACGACCGACAAGGGCGGCGAATTCCGTCATCTCCTCGTCGAGCGGGCGCAGGCAGGGCACGGCAAGTTCCAGCGTCACCTTGAGGCCTGAGCGGGCAGCAATCTCCGCGTAGCCCTTCAGCGCCGCCTCGCCATGGCCCGGGCCGGGGTCGAAATGCGCAATCAGGTGCCGCGCGCCGATCATCCCGAGGAGATCGAGCGCGGCCACTTCCTCCGCAAAACATTCCGGCCGAAGACCGATGCCGAGTTCGGGAAAACGCAGCCGCGTCGACCTCAACTCGACCGAAATCACCTCCTCCGTGTCGGCGGCGGTGGCCGCGACCTCCTCCGCCTGGATTGCGACGGAAATCCGCTGGCTGAATGGCTGGTTCGCCGGCACGAGATAGGGCCAGGGCAGCGCCAGCGGCCGCACATAGGTCTTGTAGGACCCGTCGGTCCAGTTGCGCTGGTCCTCCATCTCGAAAATATCGCCGCCGAATTCCGTCGTCGCCTCGATGCCGGGCGCGACGCTGTGCATGATCGCGGCGATATCCTTGAACGGCTGCCAGGGCTCGATCTCTTCGGGCCAGCGCGCCAATTCGAGGCTGCCATCGCCATGCCGGACCTGCACCGGCTGGCCCGCCAGGCCGACGATCGGATGCAGCACCACGAAGCCGGCTCGCGCCGTCTCGAAATCGGCATCGCTCACGCAATCGGCCGAAAAGCTCACGCCCTCGGCAGTGCCCGAGATACCGATATCACAATCGAGATGCGCGCCGGAGGGCGCGGTAAAACGGGCGCGATAGCTGACCGAAAAGCCGCGTTCGGTCTCCTCGATAGCGAGGTCCGCGATCGCCGCGCTGCATGTGCCCCAATCCTTATCGCGCACCAGAAAGGCGATGGCGCGCAGTACCTCATGGCCGCGAAAACGCAGGGTGCGAAGATTGCCGTCCTGAAGCACGACGCCGAGCGCGCCCACGGCAAGAGACCAGCTTTCCGGCTCGCGCTCGTCGGTGCCATAGAGCTGGAACGGGTCCGCACTCATCCGAGCAGGTCTCCCAGCCTTACGGTCTCGCCGCGCTCGGCGCTGAGATAGGCGGCTTCGACCAGTGCGAAGGTTTTGAGATTGTCCCGGCCGGATGTATCCGGCTGCTTCCCCTCAGCCAGCCGCTCGATCCAGTGCTTCTGGATGAGCGCCACACTCTCCTGGATATTGTGCCAGGGCCGCGAGGCCCAGGGCAGCAGGTTCGGCGCGACAGTGCTCTGTGTCGTTCCAGTCGGCCCGTGCGCGGTGAGCTTGTAGTCGTTGCCGAGCCGCAGCGTGCCCTCGCTCGCATCGATTTCGACGAAGGTTTCCGGGAAGGGTTCTTCCGGCAGCTTCGTTGCATAGCTGACGTCGACGATGGAGGTGATGCCATTCTCATGGTCGAGCAGCATCGTCGCCACGTCCTCGCCGGCAATGGCCGGATTGATGCGGCGCGTGCGGGCCGTCATGCGGCTGGCATCGCCGAACAGGAAGCGGGCGATATCCAGCGAGTGGATGCCCAGATCCTCGATGATGAAACGCTTGCCCTTCGCGAGATAGGGCTGGCCGGAGAACACATCGAAGCCGGAGCGGAAGGAGACGCGGCCCCAGAAGGGCGAGCCGATCGCACCGCTCTCCAGCACCGCCTTGACGGCGAGGATTGGGGTCTGCCAGCGGAAATTCTCGTGGATCATCAGCGGGATGCCGGCCTTTTCGGCGGCCGCCACCATGGCCTTGGCATCCTCCAGCGTCGGCGCAAAGGGCTTTTGGCAGATCGCCGGCACCTTGTGGCTGGCGGCAAGTTCCACCAGCGCCCGGTGACTACCGACCGTCGTGGCGATATCGACGAAATCGAAGCCGCCGGCAGCGAACATCTCGTCCGCCGACTGGTAGCGCCGCGTCACACCGAACTGGTCGCCGACAATTCTCAGCCGCTCCGGATCCCGGTCGCAGATCGCCGCGATCTCCACGTCGGCCAGGTCCTGCCAGCCATGCATCTGGTTAACGGCGAAGAAGCCGCAGCCGATCAATGCACCCTTGTATGCCGCCATGCTCAGCCTGCCTTTGCCATCTGCATCAAGGTCACGCGCTGCTGCAACCGGCGCTGCGCCTGGTCGACCACCACGGCAACGATGATCACCAGCCCCTTGATCACCATCTGCCAGAACGAACTCACACCCATCATCACCAACCCGTCGGACAGAATGCCGATCACGAAGGCGCCGATGATCGTGCCGCCGATCGTGCCGCGCCCGCCAGACATGGATGTACCGCCCAAAACCGCCGCGGCAATGGCATTGAGTTCCAGATTGGTGCCGGTCGCCGGGTGCGAGGCCATCAGTTCGGACGAAATGATGAGGCCGACGATCGCCGCGCAGAAGCCGGAGAACATGTAGACGAACATCTTGACGCGATTGACGCGGATGCCGGACATGCGCGAGGCGCGCTCATTGCCACCGACCGCAAAGATATGCCGGCCGAGCGGCACGAAGCGGGCGAAATAGGCCGCACCCAGCGCCACGACGATGAGAATCCACACGGAGACCGGAAGCCCGAGGATCGAGCCGGAGCCGAGATAGCTGAAACCCTGGTTGCCGAGGTCTTCGCGGCCCGTGAGATTGGGCAATGTCTGGCCATCGGAATAGAGCAGCGCCATGCCGCGCGCGACATAGAGCGTGCCGAGCGTCGCGATGAAGGGCGCAACATTCAGGCGGGTGATCAGCAGGCCGTTGATCGCGCCGATCAGGATGCCGACCACCATGACGATGATCGCGACCTCGACGATATTGAAATAGACCGTGTAGCCGAGCGGCAGCGCTACGCCATACATGATGAGCCCGCCGGCGATCATGCCGCAAAGCCCGACGATCGAGCCGACGGACAGGTCGATGCCGCCGGTGATGATGACGAAGGTCATGCCGATCGCCAGGAACGCGTTCTGCGTCGCGTGTTTCGACATCAGGATCATGTTCGCAGTCGACAAAAAGTTCGGCGCGAAGATCGAGAAGAAGATGATCACCGCGAAGAGCGCGATGAAGGTCCTAAGCTTCATCAGCGTGAGCAGCGCTGCGCCGGTCGAGAGGTGGTTGCCGGTGGCGGCAGTTTGTGTTGCTGTCGTCATCACGCATGCATCCTTTTGGTTTTATGTCCCTCTGCGGAGGCCGAGACGATCATCTCCTCGGTGGCTTGCCTGCGATCCACCACCGTCACGAGCCGGCCGTTGCTCATGACGGCGATGCGGTCGGAGAGCGCCATGACCTCTTCGAGATCGGAGGTGGAGAACAGGATGGCGAGCCCCTCGCCCGCCAGCCGCCGCATGGTGCGGAAGACATCCGCCTTCGCCCCGACATCGATGCCGCGGCTTGGCTCGTCCATCAGCAACACCTTCGGCCCGGTCATCAGCGCCTTGCCGATGACCACCTTCTGCTGGTTGCCACCGGACATGGAGGTGACGTCGAAATCCGGATTCTTCGCCTTGATCGAAAGGTTGCGGATCGCCTCCATGATCGCGCTTTTCTCAAGCTTCAGATCGATATGAAAGCCAGCCTTCAGGAACTGACCGAGGCTCGCCATGGACAGGTTGTCGGCAATCGACATGGACTGCACGAGACCCTCGCGCTGCCGATCCTCCGGAATCAGCGCCAGCCCCTCGCGAATGCGCCGGGTCGTGTCGCGCCCCTTCAGCTCCTCGCCCTCGACGAAGATCTTGCCGGTATAATGCTCGTGGCGGCCCATGATGCATTCGAAAAGCTCGGAGCGCCCTGCGCCCATCAGGCCGTAGATGCCGAGGATTTCCCCCTTGCGCACGCCGATCGAGACATGATCGACGGCATAGCCGCCTTGGGCGCGCGGCAGGCAGATGTTTTCCGTGCGAAACACCTCCTCACCCGGCTCATGCTCGACCTGCTTGGCAAAATCCTTGGCGTCCGAGCCGATCATCGAGCGCACGATCCAGCGCGTGTCGATGTCCTTCACCATGGCATGCCCGGTGATCTGGCCGTCCTTCAAGACGGTAATATAGTCGCCGATGCGCATCAGCTCTTCCAGCCGATGCGAGATGTAGACGATGGCCACACCGCGCGCCTTGAGGTCTGCAATCACGCGGAAGAGCACGTCGACCTCGGCGGCGCTCAGCGCCGAGGTGGGCTCGTCCATGATGAGGATGCGGGTGTCGAGCGAGACGGCGCGGGCGATCTCGACGAGCTGTTGCTGGCCGATCGGCAGGTCTTCCGCCAGCGTGTCGGCGGAAATGCCGGCTTCGAGCCGGTTCAAAAACTCATTGGCCTTTTCCACCTGCGCCTTGTGGTCGATGCCGCGCAGGCCGCGCGTGATCTCGCGGGTGGCAAAGATGTTTTCGGCGACGGAGAGATTGCCGAAGAGGTTCAGCTCCTGGAAGACGATGCCGATGCCGTGGCGCACCGCGTCCGCCGGGCTGTTGAGCTGGATGCGCTCGCCATCCATCCAGATCTCGCCGAGCGTCGGCCGCTCGACGCCGGCGATGATGCGCATCATGGTCGATTTGCCGGCGCCGTTTTCGCCGACGAGCACATTCACCGCGCCGCGCCGCAGCTTCAGGTCCGCCTTCTTCAGCGCCACGATGCCGGAATAAGCCTTTGTGATGTCCTTCAGCTCAAGAATGACGTCATCGGTTTCGGGCATGTTCAGCCTCCAACCGTGATGGTGGCGGGCACGAATTGCGGCAGTTGCCCCTTGGCCGGCAGCGGATAGGCGCCCGTCGCCTTGATCGTCTTGCCGGTAAGTCCCTCACGCGAAAGCTTTTCCAGCAGCGTGCCGTTCACATGGGTGTTGAACGACTTGCCGTACTGCGCCCATTCGATCTGGTTCTTGAACTCGTTGAAATTCACGAATGTCAGGCTGTCGCGCAACGCCGTGCCGCGGATCGCCGGGCCGATCGAGACGCGCACATCCGCCTTGCTGTCGCCATCCACATCCACATCGACGTAAGCCGCGCGCGACTTCGTTTCCTCGCCGACGATCACGCCGTCGATCTTCGCGGCAAATGTCCAGGGCGCATTGCCCTGCTTTTCCTTGTGGCCGTATTTTTCGGCGGCCGCATTCAGGTCGCTCGCCGCAAGTGCAGAAACCTCCTGGAAGGGACCGGCACGTTCTTCGAGATAGGGAACGACCTTGGTGTCCCAGATATCGGCGACCAGCTTGTCCGGATTGAAGGCGCCGGCTGCCGCCTGCTTCTGCTCGTCCTCCGTCTTGACGAACTTGCAGCCGCCCAGCGCCAGCGCGCCGGCAAGCAGAACCGTACAGGCAGCCTGAAATTTCGGCATTCCCATTTCTCCGTCGTGAACAGCAAACGCGAGGCAGGACCGCACCCTGCCTCGCGCCATCGCGGGAGGATTATTCGGTGAGCGCGAAGGTTTCGAGCTTGCCGGCATTGTCCGCGGTGATGAGCACGCAGTCCATGAGCTGCTTTTCCTCGGCCGGCGCCTTGCCGGTCGTGATGTATTCATGCGCCTGGGTGACGGCGAGCTGGGCCTGGGCATAGGCCGGCTGCATGACGGTCGCCTTGATGCCGCCCGCCTTGATGGAGTCGCGCACGTCGTTCGAACCGTCGAAGCCGACGACGATGACATCCTTGCGGCCGGCAGCCTGGAGGGCGGCGATCGCGCCCATGGCCATCGTGTCGTTGCCGGCGATCACGCCCTGGATATCAGGGTTCGCCTGAAGGATGGTCTCCATCTTGGAGTAGCCTTCGGTCTGGCTCCAGTTGGCCGACTGCTGGGCCACCATCTTCATGTCCGGATATTCGTCGATGACGTCGTGGTAGCCCTTGGAGCGGATGCCGGCGTTGAGATCGGCTTCGCGGCCGAGCAGCTCGACATAGTTGCCCTTCTCGCCCATCAGCTTGACGAACTCTTCCGCGCCAAGCTGCGCGCCCTGGTAGTTGTTCGAGACGATCTGCGAGACGGCGACGCCCGTGGCGTTGATTTCGCGGTCGATCAGGAAGGAGGGAATGCCCGCATCCTTCGCCTTCTGCACGGCGGCGATCGAGGCCTCCGAGCCGGCATTGTCGAGGATGATCGCCTTGGCGCCGCGGCCGATCGCGGTGTCGATGAGCTGCGACTGCTTGTTGGCGTCGTCGTCATGCACCAGAACCAGCGTCTCGTAGCCGAGTTCCTTGGCCTTGGCTTCGGCACCGACCGCTTCCGCCTTGAAGAACGGGTTGTCGTGGCTCGGCGTGATGATGGCGATGAGATCGGCGGCGAAGGACGGCATGGCGACGCTTGCGGCCATGACGGCAGCAAAGCCGACGGTGATCAGTCTGCGGGTAATGTTCATCTTTTCCTCCCGGTTAGGCACCGGTCTCCAGCGGCCATCCCTCCATTGAAAATGGCCGCCCCGGTGCAAGTCTTCGTCGGCGGGCAAAACCCGCCGGAAATCAGGTGATGCGCTGGATGCTGGCGGCGATTTCCGCGGGCTCGAAGACCCGCTTCCAGTCGTCCTTCATCAGCACCGGCTTGCCGAATTCGATCGCCTTGTTGCAGGCATCGGAGAACACGCCCGGCGTCTCCTCGAAGATCACGGCGCCGAGCACGTTCATGTGGCCAAGCAGGAAGTCGCGCGCGGCCTCCTTGGCAACGCCGCGGCGCACGCATTCGTCCATGGCTTCGCGCATGACGACGAGCAGCGAGGCGCAGACGGTTTCGGACAGACCGGGCTCCAGGAGCGCCATCTGCTCGACCGTGACACGGTGCGAACGCATGACCGGCGCCCAGATGGCCTTGGCGATCTCCTCGCCGAGCGCATAGGCCTCTTCCGGCCCCTGCATCAGCGCGGAAACGATGTGCTGCTTGGCAGCGATGCCGCCGAAGAAGTCACGCTTGGCGGATGGGTCCGTCTCGTCGTTGAAGATCGGCGGATGGCAGGGATGCGTGACGAAATAGGTGAGGTCCGCGCGCTCCGGCAGGTGGCCAGCAAAGGGTGCGGCGGCATCGAGCGCCACGACCATCGTGCCCGGCTTCAGTTTGTCGGCGATGCCGGCCGCGACCTTGCCGATCGCCGTATCCGGAACCGCGAGGATGACGACGTCAGCGCTGGCGAGACCCTCATCGGCGGAAACGCAGGCGAGGCCGAGATCATCGGCGAGCCGCGCCTTGCCGGCGTCGCTCACCTCGATGTGGCGAACATCGAAGCGCGAACCCTTGAGATTCTTGGCGAGCCGATAGCCCATTTTGCCACCGGCACCGAACAGCGCGATCGATGTCATCGAAGACCTCCCTGAATGCATTTCCTTCCCCGGTCGCCCGGTGTGAGCCTATATTTCCCAACTGGTATAACATGTCAATAAGCGCATCTAAAAATATGTGATGTTATAGTGAGTGTAATAGGTGCATGCACGCGACGCCGCGATGCCGAACGTCGCAAGACGTTCGGTGCACCTTCACAATCAATTCGATGGAAGCGCCTTAAAGGCGCGCGGCAATCGCCTTCGCGATAAGGGCTAGCGAGACCGCGCCGGCGTCGGGGTGGCCGATGCTGCGCTCGGCGAGCGGGCGCGCGCGGCCGAGCCGCGGCGTCAGCGGCGCGGTTGCCTGGGCCGCCTCGTCACAGGTGATGCTCGCCTTGTGCCACGCCTCCTTCAGGGAGAGGCCATCCTTCCGGGCGGTTTCCAGCGCCGCGACGAAGGGCAGGAAGGCATCGACCAGCGTCTTGTCACCCGGCCGCGCGCCGCCGAGCCGCATGACGTCGTCGAGCGCAAGACGCGCGCCACGCACGACATCCGCATCCCCAACGGCCTTGTCATCGGCGAAGGCCGAACTCCAGGAACGCAACAGCAGGCCCCAGATCGCACCCGACGTCCCGCCGGCGCGATCCGCCCAGGCGTCACCCGCCACGGCGAGTGCGCTTTTCGCGCCGGCACCGCTCGCAACGGCCTGGTTGATGGCGTCACGGGCGGCATTGGCCCCGCGCCGCATGCCCTGGCCATGGTCGCCATCGCCGGCAAAGGCGTCGATCCGCCCCAGTTCTGCCTCCGCCTCGGAGAGTACGGACACCATCGTATCGAGAATGCCGGCAAGGCAGCGGGCGCTTTCGCGCGAGGCACCGGAGGCCAGGGCGAAGGTCGGCGCCTCGTCTTCCGCATTCGCCTTGAATTCAGCCGGCTCGGTCGCAAACGTCTCGCCGCGGCGGAAGACGGGCGTATCGCAGGGCGCCAGCCAGTAGCGCTCCAACTCCTCGTCGAGCCACATCACGGTGAGCGAGCAACCTTGCATGTCGAGGCTCGTCACATATTCGCCGACCTCCGGCGCGATGAGATCCACACCGGCCGCCTGCAACTGGCTTTCGACGGCGCCCCAGAGAACGAAGAGTTCCTCGTATTTGGTGGCGCCGAGACCGTTCAGAAGCACGGCAGCGCGGCGGGCACCGGCCGGGCGCTCGGTCAGCACGGTTTCCACGAGCAGTTTCGCCAGTTCTCCCGCCGGCACGATGCGCGCATCCCGAATGCCGGGCTCGCCATGGATGCCCAGGCCGAGCGCCATCATGCCCTTCGGTACGGTGAACAGCGGCTCGGTGGCGCCCGGCAGCGTGCAGCCGCCGAAGGCGACGCCAAAGGAGAAGGTGCGGGCGTTGGCAAGCCGCGTCACGCGTTCCACGTCGTCGATAGCGAGACCCGACTCGGCAGCCGCCCCCGCCACCTTGAAGACGACGAAATCGCCGGCAATGCCGCGGCGCTGCAAATGGCTGTCCGCCGGTGCACTCGCCACGTCGTCCGTCACCGTGACGATGCGGACATTGATGCCTTCCGCCCGTAGCCGTTCCGCCGCGACGCCGAAATTCAGCACGTCGCCGGCATAGTTGCCGAAACCGAGGATGATGCCGCCGCCATAGTCCGCATTGCGGCAGACCCGCGCGACCGCCGCCGTGGAGGGCGAGGCGAAGATTTCGCCGGCCACCGCCGCATCAGCCATGCCCGGCCCGACATAACCGGCAAAGGCCGGATAGTGCCCGGAGCCGCCGCCGACGATGACCGACACCTTGCCGCGCGGCACCGCGGTGGCGCGCACCACGCCGCCCTTCACCAGCCGGACATAGCGCCCATAGACGCGCGAAAACCCTGCCAAGGCCGCGGACGCAAAAGTCTCGGGATCATCGACGATCTTGGTCATGGGTCTGCTCCTTGCCTGCCATTGAGCCGCGAAGATGCAACATCGGCCGCATGGAGAAAAGGGCAAACCCGCAAACGGTCAGCCAGCGCGCTCGCCGTCCGCCACGATGACGTTGATGCCCTTGGCGCGCATGCGCGAGAGGTGGGAGATCGGGATATCCTCGTCGACGATCACCGCGTCGAACTCTTCGAGCGTCGAGAAGTGGTGGAGCGCGCGCCGCTCGAACTTGGTGTGATCGGCTAGAAGCACGCGCCGGGCAGAGCTTTCAAACATCGCCCGCTTGGTCGCCACCGTCTCCGGCGACTGGTGATAGACCACGTCGTCGACAATGGCCGAGAGCGACATGAAGACCGTATCCGCCCGTAGCCGGCGGATTTCGTTGGTGGTGATATGCCCCATGAAGGCGTTGCACCAATTGTAGAACTGCCCGCCGAGACAGATCAGGTTGACGTCATTGACGTCCTTCAATTCGTTGATGAGCACGAGCGAATTGGTGATGACCGTCAGCGGCACCTTGGCGGGAAGGAACGCCGTCATCTCATGCACGGTGGTCGCATCGTCGAGGAAGATCGCCTGGCCGGGTTCGACGAAGCTCATGGCGGCGCGGGCGATCGCCTTCTTTTCCTTCGCCTGCCTCGTCGCGCGGTAGACGTCGGAGGATTCGATGAGGCTGGTGGGCGCTGCGGACACGATGCCGCGCGTCTTGCGGAAAAGACCGCGGCTGACGAGCTCGTCGACATCGCGGTGCGCCGTCATCAGGCTGATGCCGAAACGCTCGGTCAGGTCCTCGATGCGGATGGAGCCTTCGGCGATGACCGTCTCGGCGATCATCTGGCGGCGCACGAGCTGGCGCGCATGGCGGCTGTCGCTCGGCAGCTCCTCCGAAAGCAAATTCTTGACGTCTACTTTCTTGTTCACGGGAAGACCCTGCCATGCTTCGAGGATAGCGTTTCGTATCTCGTATCGGGCGGCAAGGAAAATGCCAAGCTGGCCCCGGACGACCCGGGTGCGAAATGGGAGCGCCCCGAAAGGCGCTCCCGGTCTCGATTATTCGCTCAGGACGAAGGGAGCGGTGTACTTGTCGACATTGTCCTTGGTGATCAGCAGGCAATCGAAGAGCTGCTTTTCGGTGTCGACACCGGTGGAGCCGTTCTTGATCACGTTGTCGGCCTGCTTGACGGCAGCTTCCGAGAAGACGGCGACCGGCTGGAGCACGGTGTACTGCAGTTCGCCAGCCTTGATGGCGGCGACGGCATCCGGCGAACCGTCGAAACCGCCGACCTTCACCTGTTCCAGCTTGCCGGCTTCCTTGAGAGCGGCGATGGCACCGAGCGCCATTTCGTCATTGCCGCTGATCACGCCGATGATGTCCGGGTTTGCCTGAAGCAGCGACTGCATCTTGGCATGGCCTTTGGTGCGATCCCAGTCAGCCACTTCCTTGCCGGACTTTTCGAGATCCGGGTACTGCGTCAGGACGGTTTCGTAACCGTTCGAGCGCGTTGCGGCGTTGTTGTCGGAGGGAGCGCCGAAGAGCTCGACATACTTGCCCTTGTCGCCGACCGCTTCGACCCACTGCTGGGCACCAAGCGCTGCGCCCTGGGCGTTGTTCGAAACGAGCTGCGCCTTGGCGAGGCCTTCCTGGTTGATCTCGGCATTGACGAGGATGACCGGGATGCCGGCCGCAACGGCCTTCTTGACCGCGCCGACCGAACCATCGGCATTGGCCGGGTCGAGAATGATCGCGACCGACTTGTTGGTGATCGCGGTGTCGATCAGGTTGCTTTCGGTGTTGGTGTCACCCTTGTGGGCACCGACATTGGCCGTGTAGCCAAGGCTTTCGGCCGTCTTCTTGGCGACTTCGCCTTCCGTGAACCAGTAGGGGTTCGACGGATCGTTGACGATGACGGTGATCAGGCCTTCGGCCCAGGCGGTGCTGAACAGCAGCGGCAGAGCGGCAGTTGCTGCGAAGAGTACACGCATACCTTTTTTGAACATGGTCTCACTCCCTTTGTTGAGGCCGGCCCTTTGTCGAGCCCGGTTGCGCCGATTATCGGCAATACTTTCCGCTGCCAGGCCGATCATCGATCCACCTCTCCCGGTCGCGGTCGGTTCCAGTCAGCCGTCGCTCCTTAGCGGCGGCCGTATTTCAGGCTGTTGAGCAGGACGGCGGTGACGATCACGGCGCCGGTGAAAACCGTCTGCCAGTAGGCCGAGACACCGATGATCACGAGACCGTCCGACAGGAAGCCGATGACGAAGGCGCCGAGCATCGTGCCGATCACCGTGCCGCGACCGCCGGTCAGCGCCGCGCCACCGATGACGACGGCGGCAATCGCCGTCAGCTCGTAGGTGGTTCCGGCCGTGGGGCCTGCGGAGGTGAGCTGCGAGGAGAGCACGAGGCCAGCAACGGCCGCGCAGATGCCTGACAGCACATAGACGGCGATCTTCACGCGCTTCACCGGCACACCGGAAAGTTCCGCCGCGCGCTCGTTGCCGCCCGACGAGTAGAGCCACCGGCCGAAGGCCGTGCGGGCAAGCAGGATGTGGCAGGCGACGGCGAAGACGAGGAGCACGAGCACGCCGATCGGCACGCCGGCCAGCCGGTTGAAGCCGAGCCAGTCGAAGCCGGTGTTGCCAAGCTCCGGGCGGCCGCCGAGATTGTTGTAGGTGAGGCCGTTGGTCATGAGCAGCGCGATGCCGCGGGCGACATAGAGCACGCCGAGCGTCGCGACGAAGGCGGGGACGCGCAGATAGGCGATCAGCACACCATTGACCGCGCCGACGACAGCGCCGAGCAGGCAGGTGAGCACGACCACCACCCAGACCGACGGATAGAGGATGACGCCGATCTGCGGGATCGTCACGCCCTGCATGAGGAAGCCCGCGACCACACCGGCAAGGCCGAGCGTCGAGCCGACCGACAGATCGATGCCGCCATTCAGGATGACGAGCAGCATGCCGATCGCCAAGAGGCCGAAGATCGCCACATGCGAGGCCATGATCAGGAAGTTGCTGACCGTCAGGTAATTCGGCGACATGGCCGAGAAGACCACGATGATGGCGATGAGGGCGAAGAAGGCGCGGCCTTCGAACAGAAGCTCGACAAAGCCCTTCTTGCGCTTGCCGCCGCGAACCGCTGCCTTTGTGTCGATTGCAGGTGTGACTGACATTGCTTCAGCGCTCCTAATGGGCATGCACGGCTTCGCCAGAGGCGGCCATGATCTGTTCCTTGGTCACATCAGGACCGAATTCTGCGGAGATGCGGCCGCGCCGCATGACGAGGATGCGGTGCGCGATGCTCAGGCACTCGCCGACCTCGGAGGTGGTGTAGACGACGGCAAGCCCTTGCCTTGCGCGCTCGGCGAGAAGCTTGAAGACTTCCGCCTTGGCGCCAATATCGATGCCGCGGCTCGGCTCGTCGAGCAGGATGACTTCGGGATCGGTCGCCAGCATCTTGCCGATGACCACCTTCTGCTGGTTGCCGCCGGAGAGCGAGCCGATCGGCGCGCCGCCGCCATCCGTCTTGATATGCACCTTGCGGATCGCCTCGCCGACCAGCCCCGCCTCGCGCGACGTGGAGGTGAAGAGGCGGCGCGTGAAGGCGCCGATGCTGGCAAGCGAAAGGTTGCGGCCGACCGTCATGGTCTGCACGAGGCCGTCGCGCTGCCGGTCTTCCGGCACCAGAACGAGGCCATCGCGAATGCAGCTGGCAATCGACTGCCCGGTAACGTCCCGGCCCTTCAGCACGACCTTGCCGGCAGATGCCTTCAGGCGGCCGGCAACCGCTTCGAGCAGTTCCGTGCGCCCTGCGCCCATCAGGCCATAGATGCAGACGATCTCGCCGGCGCGCACCGAGAGCGACAGCCCGTCCACCACCGAATAGCCGGCGCCCGCCGGATCCGGCACGGTGATGCCCTCGATCGACAGCGCGACATCGCCCTTCTCGTAGCCGGTCGGCGGCGAGCCGAGGTCGAAATTGTCGCCGACCATGTGGCGCACGATCCATTCGAGATCGATGTCCTTGCGCTCGGCATAGGCCGTCATCGCGCCGTCGCGCAGCACCACCGCATGGTGGGTGATCTGCAAGGCCTCTTCCAGATGATGCGAGATATAGACGATCGATACGCCGCGGCCCGTGAGGTCGCGGATGACCTTGAACAGCACTTCCACTTCCGTGGCCGACAGCGCCGAGGTCGGCTCGTCCATGATCAGGATGCGCGAATTGACCGAAAGGGCGCGCGCAATCTCGACGATCTGCTGCTGGCCGAGGCGCAGGTCCTCGACGGGGGTCAGCGGATCGATATTCTCTTCCAATTCAGCCATCAGGAGGCGCGTCTGGCGCTCTTCTTCCGCGAAGTCCACGCCCGTCGCCGTCATGATCTCGCGACCCATGAAGATGTTGTCGCGCACGTTCATGTTGGGAGCGAGGCTCAGCTCCTGATGGATGATGGAGATACCGCGATCACGTGCTTGGGAGGATGACGCGAAAACGATTGGCTCTCCATCTAGGACGATCTCGCCGGAAGTGGGCTGCACCACGCCGGAGAGAATTTTCATCAGCGTCGACTTGCCGGCGCCGTTCTCGCCGAACAGCGTCGTCACCTGGCCGCGGTGAATGTCGAAGTTCACGCCCTTGAGGGCATGGATATTGCCATAGGCCTTCGCCACGTTGCGCGCGGCGAGAACGACTTCACCCTTCTGATACGAGCCATCGAGCGCACTCATTGGACGTCGATCCTCACGGGGGTGACGATCCAGCTCTTCGGATTGACGAGCTTGAAGACGCCGATGACCGTCACGGTCTTGCCGGTGAGCGCCGCCGGATCGAGGCTGCCGAGCACGACCTTCTTGACCTCGTTGTTGATGGCCGAGCCGGCATCCTGGTATTCGATCTGGTTCTTGAACTGGCCGAATTCGATCTGGCCCGTCGCATCCCGCAGGTCTGTGCCGTTCAGCGCCGGGCCGGTCTGCACGCGCAGCGTCAGCTCGGCGGGAAGGCCCTCGACGGCGACCACGTTGTAGTTCGCCTTGCGCTCGCCGACGACGCCGGTAAACTTGACCGGGAAGACCGGGCCGACGGAGGTCGCCACACCGTATTTTTCGCCCGCCGCCTTCTTGTCGGCGGTGATCGCCTGCGCCAGTTCCGCGGCCTCGACGGCGCGCGTCTCGACGCTCTGCTTGATCAGCGGGAACTGCTCGGTTCCGAACGCTTCTGGCGAGAACCGCTGCACCTGCACGTCCCTTTCGGAACCGATCTGCACGATCGTCGTGTCGAGCGCCATGGCCACGACCAGCGCGACGACGGCGACGCCACCGATCCAGCGATAGCTTTTCGCGGGCTGGGGCGATTTGGAAATCGTGGTGTCAGTCATGTCGATTGGCCTTGGATGGGATGGACGGTTTCAGCGGGGATGCCGGCGACAGGCCGATGACATAGGCAGGCCCTCGGGTGGACGCGCAGCGCAGCGCCCAGGCATCGCTCTCTTCCGTAAAGACCATGTCATGATGACCTCCCCATGAACGGCGCCGGCCAGGTCTCCTCACCCGCCTTGCGCTGCATTGCACACATCTTCGCAGTTGCGATATCTGCATGTTATATGTCGCAGTGTATATGTTAAATTAACACAGCCTGTCAATTGGGCTTTTTCGCTTAGGCTTCGATCATATGCTCACTATTTCGTCATAAAAAGGCGAACCAGCGCATTGAAATGAACGCCCGGTGCAGAGGCTCACTGTACGCGAAACACTCCAACGAACCGAAAGATAAGTGGAACAACTATCAGGTTTTATTAGATAAAAATCTGAATTTCATTACGATTGAAGCACCATTCCGCCAAGCGCAGCGACGGTTGGCGACGGCAGCGCCCGACGAAAGAAGCCACCAGGCGCTCTTATTTCCTCCCTCTATCATACCTGAAAAAAAATTCTTGGTGCGCAAAATTTTACGAGACATAAGGTATCTTTGTGTTATGTTCGTTATGAGGTCCGGGAGGCCCGTGGTAAATCCTCTGAAACAGGTCGCAGGACCTCTGCTCTGCGGTACAAAGGGACCACGCGCACTTTCGCGAGAGAATTTCGGGAGGAAATCATGCTCTGTTTCGGGTCAGGCGAAGCGACGTGCGTCGTCGTGCGGTCCGTGGAGCAACAGGCATGACTGAACGCGCAGACCTCATCATCGGCATCGACGCCGGCACCTCCGTCATGAAGGCCGTCGCCTTCACGCTCGCCGGCCGCCAGGTCGCCAGCGCCTCCGTGCGCAACACCTATACCACCGGCGATGACGGCTCGGTCACGCAATCCCTCGACCAGACATGGCTCGACTGCACGCGCGCCTTGCGCGGGCTCGCTGACAAGGTCGAAGGCCTCGCCGAGCGCACCGCCGCGATCGCCATCACCGCCCAGGGCGACGGCACCTGGCTCGTCGGCGCCGGCAACCGTCCGGCCGGCGACGCCTGGCTGTGGCTCGATGCCCGTGCGGCACCCACCGTCGAACGGCTGGCCGCGACCGAGGCCGACCGCGCACGGTTCGAGGCGACCGGTACGGGCCTCAACACCTGCCAGCAGGGCACACAGCTCGCCCATATGGACCGTTATTTCCCGGAGCTGCTGGCCGGCGCCGAGACGGCGATGCACTGCAAGGACTGGCTCTACCTGAACCTGACCGGCATCCGCGCCACCGACCCTTCCGAAGTGAGCTTCACCTTCGGCAATTTCCGCACCCGTTGTTATGACAGCGACGTGCTGGCCGCCCTCGGCCTGACGCACCGCCGCGCCCTGCTGCCGGAGGTGATCGAAGGCACGGAGACTACGCATCCGCTGACGGCGGAAGCCGCAGCCGCCTCGGGACTGAAAGCCGGCACGCCCGTCTGCCTCGGCTATGTCGATATGTGCATGACGGCGCTCGGCGCCGGCGTGCGCAGCGAAGGCCGCAACGCCGCCTGCTCCGCCATCGGCTCGACCGGCGTGCACCTCCTCGCCAAATCCGTCTCCGAGGTCGTGCTGAATGCCGAGCGCACCGGCTATGTCATTGCGCTCCCCATCCCGGGCGTCGTCACCCAGGTGCAGACGAACATGGGTGCCACGATCAACCTCGACTGGCTGCTCCAGCTTGGCGCCGACCTTCTTGGCGAGTTCGGCGTCACCGTCAGCCTCAACGAGATGATTGCGCGCGTCGATCCGTGGTTTGCCGCAAGCAAGCCGGGCAACATTCTCTACCACCCCTATATTTCCGAGGCCGGCGAGCGCGGCCCCTTCGTCAATGCGCGGGCGCGCGCCAACTTCACCGGCCTTGCCAGCCGCCACCGCTATCCGGACCTCGTGCGCGCCGTCGTCGAGGGCCTCGGCATGGCAACGCGCGATTGTTACGCGGCGATGGGCACCCTTCCGCCGGAGCTTCGTGTCAGCGGTGGCGCCGCCCGCTCGGCGGCGCTGCGCAGCACGCTGGGTGCTGCCCTTGGTGCGCCCGTCCGCATGAGCCTTCGCGAGGAGGCGGGTGCGGCCGGCGCCTCGATGATGGCCGCGGTCGCCATCGGCGCCTACCGCACCATGGACGATTGCATCGCCGACTGGGTGACCCCCGAGCTCGGCGAGGCTGAAAAGCCGAAAGCCGAAGACACCGAACGCATGACGCGCCTCTTTGCCGCCTATGCTGATGTCCGCCGGGGCATCGCGCCCGCCTGGGACATCTTGGCCGCGCGCTGACACGAATGACGATTGCGCCTTCCCAAGGGGTGCCGAAGGAGACTTTGATGAACGAGCCCGAGCTTATTGACCTCTTCGTGATCGGCGGCGGCATCAACGGCGCCGGCATCGCGCGCGATGCGGCGGGCCGCGGCCTTTCCGTCGTCCTCAGCGAAAAGGACGATCTGGCGGAAGGCACCTCCTCGCGCTCCGGCAAGCTGGTGCATGGCGGCCTGCGCTACCTCGAATATTACGAATTCCGGCTGGTGCGCGAGGCGCTGATCGAGCGCGAGGTGCTGCTCAACGCAGCACCGCACATCATCTGGCCGATGCGCTTCGTGCTGCCACACAGCCCGGAGGATCGCCCGGCCTGGCTGGTGCGGCTGGGCCTGTTCCTCTACGACCATCTCGGCGGCCGCAGGAAGCTGCCCGGCACCCGCACGCTGAACCTCGCCCGCGACCCGGAAGGCACGCCGATCCTCGATCAATATGCCCGCGGCTTCGAATATTCCGATTGCTGGGTGGACGACGCGCGTCTCGTGACCCTGAACGCCGTGGGTGCTGCGGAAAAAGGCGCCGTGGTGCTGACCCGCTCGCCCACCGTCTCCGCCCGCCGCGAGAATGGCGCCTGGAGCGTCACCACAAATAACAGCGTGACGGGCGAAACCCGCACCTTCCGCGCCAAGTGCCTCGTCAACTGCGCCGGCCCCTGGGTCTCCGACGTCATCAACCGCGTCGCCGGCTCCAACTCCAGCCGCAACGTGCGCCTCGTCAAGGGCAGCCACATCATCGTTCCGAAATTCTGGGCGGGCGCGAATGCCTACCTGGTGCAGAACCACGACAAGCGCGTCATCTTCATCAACCCCTATGAGGGCGACAAGGCGCTGATCGGCACCACGGATATCGCTTACGAAGGCCGCGCCGAGGATGTCTCCGCCGACGAGACGGAAATCGACTACCTGCTCAAGGCGGTGAACCGCTATTTCAAGGAAAAGCTGCGCCGGCAGGATGTGCTGCATTCCTTCTCCGGCGTGCGCCCGCTGTTCGACGACGGCAAGGGCAACCCTTCCGCCGTCACCCGCGACTATGTCTTCGACCTCGACGAGACCGGCGGCGCGCCGCTGCTCAACGTCTTCGGCGGCAAGATTACAACCTTCCGCGAGCTTGCCGAACGCGGCCTGCATCGCCTCAAGCACATCTTCCCGAACATGGGCGGCGACTGGACGGAAAAGGCGCCGCTTCCTGGCGGCGACATGCCTGGAGCCGACTACGAAACCTTCGCCAACAGCCTGCGCGACACCTATCCCTGGATGCCGCGCAAGCTGGTGCACCACTACGGTCGCCTCTATGGCACGCGGGCAAAGAATGTCGTTGCCGGCGCCACCAGTCTTGAAGGCCTCGGCCGGCATTTCGGCGGGCAGTTCTACGAGGCGGAAGCGCGCTATCTCGTTGCGACCGAATGGGCGCAGAGGGCCGAGGACATCCTCTACCGCCGCACCAAACATTACCTGCACCTGACGGAAGCCGAGCGTGCGGCCTTCGCCGACTGGTTCCATTCCGCCCGCCTTGCCGCCGCCTGAGGACGACCATGCCGCTGACGCTTTCGCTCAACACCAATCCGCTGGTCAACCGCTTCGCCGATCCCGACGACCTGATCGAGACGGTCGCGCGCGACCTGCGCCTGCGCGATCTCCAGTTGACGCATGAATTCATCAACCCGAGCTGGAACGCTTCGACGATCCGCCGGCTGACGCGGCAGATGGACAGGGCGCTCCAGCGCACCGGCGTGCGCGTGACCTCCGGCATGACCGGCCCTTACGGCCGGCTCAACCATTTCGGCCACCCGGATGCGGATGTGCGGCGCTACTATATCGACTGGTTCAAGACCTTTGCCGACATCATCGGCGATCTCGGCGGCACCTCCGTCGGCACCCAGTTTGCCATCTTCACCTACAAGGACTTCGATGATCCGGCGCGCCGCGAGGAACTGATCCGGATCGCCATCGACTGCTGGGCCGAAGTCGCCGAGCATGCGAAAGGCGCCGGGCTTTCCTATGTCTTCTGGGAGCCGATGAGCATCGGCCGGGAATTCGGCGAGACCATTGCCGAATGCGTGAAGCTTCAGGATCGCCTCACCGCCGCGGACATGGCGATCCCCATGTGGATGATGGCCGATATCGACCATGGCGACGTGACCTCCAGCAACCCGGACGATTTCGACCCCTATGCCTGGGCGCGCGCGGTGCCGAAAATCTCGCCAATCATCCACATCAAGCAGAGCCTGATGGACAAGGGTGGCCACCGGCCGTTCACCGCCGAATTCAACGCAAGGGGCCGCATCCAGCCGGAACCACTGCTCAAGGCCTTTGCGGAGGGTGGCGCGGTGGACAACGAAATCTGCCTGGAACTCTCCTTCAAGGAGCGTGAGCCGAACGACCGGGAGGTCATTCCGCAGATCGCCGAAAGCATCGCCTTCTGGGCACCCCATATCGATACCGGCGTTTCCGATCTCAAGCTGGGCTGACCGTCCGACGGCCACTTGCTAAGACGGACCTGAAAACCGCTTCCGGTTGCAAAGCAAGGCAGGACATCGCTGATGACCGACAATGAAGACTCCCTCGCCGTCCGCGCCGCCTGGCTGCACTATGTCGGCGGGTTCACCCAGTCCGCCGTCGCCAAGCGCTTAGGGATTCCCTCGGTAAAGGCGCACCGGCTGATCGCGCGCGCGGTCGCCGAAGGCGTGGTGAAAGTCAGCATCGACGGCGACATCGCGGAATGCGCCAACCTGGAGGTCGCGCTTTCCACCCGCTACGGGCTCGACTATTGCGAAGTGTCGCCCGATATCGACGACGACCCGCTGGCGCTGACGACGCTCGGCCAGGCGGGCGCGAATTTCCTGCGGCGCGAGATCGAGCGCGGCGAGGCGTCCGTCATCGGCCTCGGCCATGGCCGCACGCTCTCGGCCGCCGTGCGCCACCTGCCGCGCATCAGCGCGAGCGGCACGCGCTTCGTCTCGCTGCTCGGCGGCCTCACCCGTAACTACGCCGCCAACCCCTATGACGTCATGCATCGCCTCGCCGAAAAGACCGGCACGCAGGCCTATGTCATGCCCGTGCCGTTCTTCGCCAATACGGAGGAGGATCGCGAGGTGCTGCTCTCCCAGCGCGGCGTCAGCGAAGTGTTCGACCTTGCCCGCAGCGCCGATCTCAAGATTGTCGGCATCGGCACCGTCGACAACCAGGCGCATCTCGTGAAATCCGGCATGTTGCAGGCGGATGAACTGGAGGAGATCGCCAGCCTCGGCGGCGTCGGCGAACTGCTCGGCCATTTCTTCGACAACCGGGGCCGCATCCTACAGACGTCGGTGACCGCGAGAACGCTTTCCGCATCCTTCTCCGAGAACGGCAAGGACCGGATCGTCGCCATTGCCGGCGGCCCGGTGAAGACGGAGGCCATCCGCGCCGTGCTTCACAGCAACAAGCTCTACGGGCTGATCACGGACGAGCGCACGGCGCACGCATTGTTACAAGGCACCCCATAAGAAAATCACAAAATCACAAAATCTGTGTTATATTCTGCAAATAATGGTGTTATAGACCTCTCCACGGCGTGAGGATGGAGAACGCGGTGAAACGGGAAGAGCGCAGGCAGGAGATCATCAACCTTCTGGTCGAAAGCCGGTCCGTCGAACTCGACGACATGGCGGCACGCTTCGGCGTCTCCAAGATGACCATCCACCGCGACCTCGACGATCTGGAGCGCGCCGGCGTGCTGCGCAAGGTGCGTGGCGGTGCGACGATCGATGCCGGCACCCAGTTCGAGAGCGATTTCCGGTTCCGCGAATTGCAGGAGGCCGACGTCAAGCGCGCGCTAGCAGAGGCCGCCGCGGAGCTGTTCGAGCCCGGCATGACCGTCATGATCAACGACGGCTCGATGGCCTCCGTGCTCGGCGACGTGCTGGCCGGCAAAAAGCCGATCACGCTCATAACGAACAATGCGGCGATCATGGAGCGCCAGAAGGGCGTTTCCGGGGTGACACTGATCGGCCTCGGAGGCGTCTATTCGGCAAAGTTCAATGCCTATTTCGGCATCGTCACGGAAGAGGCGCTGTCGCGCCTGCGCGCCGACATCGCCTTCGTTTCGGCCCCCGCCGCTTCCGGCCGGCTCGCCTATCACATGGACGAGGCGGTGGTACGCGCCAAGCGGGCGATGATGACCGCCAGCCGCCAGACCTGCCTCCTGATCAACAGCCGCCGCTTCGGCCATACGGCGCTGCATGTGCTGGCCGATCTCACGGAATTCGACACGGTCATTTCAGACAAACCCCTGCCCCACGATACCGCCGCCGAACTCGGCGGCGGCAAGACCGTGGTGACGATTGCCAAGGAGACAACGACATGACGTTCTGGGTTGGCACCAGTTGGAAGATGAACAAGACGCTCGCGGAGGCGAAGCATTTTGCTGAAGGCCTCGCTGCCGCGGATGGCGACCGCGACCCGCGCATCCAGCGCTTCATCATCCCGCCGTTTACCGCCGTGCGTGAGGTGAAGGCGATGCTCCAAAACACCTCCGTCAAGGTCGGTGCGCAGAACATGCATTGGGCCGACGAAGGCGCGTGGACGGGCGAAGTCTCGCCGGTGATGCTGAAGGATTGTGGCCTCGATATCGTCGAACTCGGCCATTCCGAGCGCCGCGAACATTTTGGCGAGACGGACGAGACGGTCGGCCTCAAGACGGAGGCCGCCGTGCGCCACGGCCTCGTGCCGCTGATCTGCATCGGCGAAACGCTCGCCGACCGTGAAGGCGGCCATGCGACCGAGGTGCTGGCGCAACAGGTGCGCGGCGCCCTTGCGCGGCTCGACAGCACGCAGAAACAGGCGGAAATCCTGCTCGCCTATGAGCCCGTCTGGGCGATCGGCGAAAAGGGCATTCCGGCGACGGCGGATTATGCGGATGCGCGTCACGCCGAAATCGCCGAGGTGGCGGAAAGCGTTCTCGGCCGCCGCATTCCCTGCCTCTATGGCGGCTCGGTCAACCCGCAGAACTGCGAGGAGCTGATCGCCTGCCCGAACATCGACGGGCTTTTCATCGGCCGCTCAGCCTGGAAGGTTGAAGGCTATCTCGACATCCTGGCGCGCTGCGCTTCCACGATCTGAAAGGAGATTTTCCATGAAACTCGCTATTGCCGGTGACAGCGCAGGCGAAGGCCTCGCCAAGGTTCTCGCCGATCACCTGAAGGACCGCCACGACGTGCACGAAGTCTCGCGCACCGATGCCGGCCCGGATGCGTTCTACGCCACCCTCTCCGACCGCGTCGCCTCGGCCGTCATCGCCGGCGAATATGACCGCGCGATCCTCGTCTGCGGCACCGGCATCGGCGTCTGCATCTCCGCTAACAAGGTGCCGGGCATCCGCGCAGCGCTGACGCACGACACCTATTCGGCCGAGCGCGCCGCCCTCTCCAACAATGCGCAGATCATCACCATGGGCGCCCGCGTCATCGGCACGGAGCTCGCCAAGGCGATCGCCGACGCCTACCTCGCCCAGACATTTGACGAAAACGGCCGCTCGGCCGGCAACGTCCAGGCGATCAACGAGGTCGATGCCAAGTACAACGCGGGCAAGTAAGCCCGGCGCACGAAGCGGAATGCGATCACCCGATCGCGTTCCGCTCTTCGCGTAAGTTTCGACTAACCGAGAGCCGCCTCGAGCTTGCTGGCCGGCGGCGGCGCATAGCCGCCAAGTCGGGATGTGCGCATGTTGAGGCCGGCCATGGCCTCGGCAAGCTTCACCGCGCAGGTGACGCCATCGAGCACCGGCAGGCCGTGTTCCTGCGCAAGGTCGTTTGCCAGGCCCGCCATGCCGGCGCAGCCGAGCACGATGGCCTCTGCCCGGTCCTCGCTGACGGCAAGGCCGATCTCGGCACTGATCTTCTGGCGCGCATTGGAGCCTGGCTGCTCCAACTCCAGCACCGCCACTTCCGAGGACCGCACCCTGGCGCAACGAACCGAAAGGCCGTAGCGCGAGAGATTGTGCTCCAGCGCCGGCACGGAGCGTGCCAGCGTCGTCACCACGGAAAACTTGTTCGAGATCATCGAGGCGAAGTGATAGGCCGCCTCGCCGATGCCGATGACCGGGCGGTCGGTGAGGCAGCGCGCCGCATCGAGCCCGGTATCGTCGAAACAGGCGATGACCACGGCGTCGCAATCCGGGTTGCTGCGGATGGTGGAAAGCAGGCCGGCGAGGCTCATCGCCTCGTCGAAATAGCCCTCGATCGAGACCGGGCCGTGCGCCGGGTTGACGGCAACGATCTCGGTGCCGGGGGAAGCGGCGTTGCGCGCCGCCACCCCGATATGCGCCGTCATCGATGCGGTCGTGTTGGGGTTGATGACGAGGATTTTCATGTCAGAGTTCGCCTCCGAGGTAGGCAGCCTTGATGCGGTCGTCGTTCATCAGGTCCTTGGAATTGCCTGACAGCGCGATCGACCCGGTGGAAAGCGCATAGGCGCGGTTGGAGATGGAGAGCGCCATGCGGCTGTTCTGCTCGACAAGCAGGATGGAGACCTTCTCGTCGCGGCTGATGGCGACGATAGCGCGCGCAATGTCCTGCACGAGCTTCGGCGCGATGCCGAGCGAGGGCTCGTCCAGAAGCAGGAGTTTCGGGCGGGCCATCAGCGCCCGGCCGATCACCATCATCTGCTGCTCGCCGCCCGACATGGTGCTCGCCTGCTGGTGATAGCGTTCGCGCAGGCGGGGGAAACGCGTCAGCACGTTTTCCAAGGTCTGCTCGATTTCCGCCTTATCCGAGCGGGTAAAGGCGCCCATCAGCAGGTTGTCCTTCACCGACATCAGCGGGAAGGCACGCCGACCCTCGGGAACCATGGAGATGCCCTTGCGCACGACATCGGCAGCGGATGTGCCGTCGAGCCGCTCGCCCTGGTAGAGGATCTGGCCGGACTTGATGCCCCGAAGGCCGGTGATCGCCCGCAGGATCGAGGATTTTCCCGCCCCGTTCGCGCCGATCAGCGCGACCGTTTCGCCTTCCGCGACATCGATGGAGACGCCCTTCAGCGCGTAGATGTGGTCGTAGTAAAGCTCGACATTCTCAACACTCAAGATCTTGGTCATGGCTTACATCCCGATCGCAGCATCTTCGGAACCGAGATAGGCTTCGATCACCTTCTCGTTCTCGCGGATTTCCTGGGGCGTGCCTTCGGCGATCTTCTGCCCGAAGTTGATGCACACGATGCGGTCGCTGATCTTCATCACCGCGGGCATGTCGTGCTCCACGAGGAGAACGGTGACGCCACGCTCGTCGCGAAGCCGGCGAACAAGGCCCACCATCTTCATCGTCTCGTCGTGGTTCATGCCGGCGAAGGGTTCGTCGAGCAGGATGACCTTCGGATCGGTGGCAAGGCCGATGGCCATGCCGAGCGCGCGCAGGTGCCCCTGCGGCAGGTTGGAGGCGAGCTCGTTGCGGATCGCCTGGAGCCCGAGGAAGTCGACGATGTCGTCTGCCGAGGAGGCGAAGGCCGCCTCGTCTTCCTTCGCCTGTTTCGTGCCGAGGAAGAAGCCGAAGAGGCTCGCCTTGGACCGAAGGTGATGGGAGACGATGATGTTCTCGCGCACCGTCATGGAGCGGAAGATCGTCGTTTCCTGGAAGGTACGCACGACCCCCATCTGCGCGACTTTGTGCGGCGCGAGGCTGGAGATGCGCCCGCCGTTGAAGAGCACCTCGCCGGAGGTCGCCGGCACGAAGGAGGAGATCAGCTTGAACAGCGTCGACTTGCCGGCGCCGTTCGGACCGATCACCGAGAGGATCTCTCCCGCCTTCACGTCGAAGGAAACATCGTTAACCGCGGTGAGGCCGCCATAGCGCTTGGTGATGTTCTTGATTTGCAGGATGGGTGTCATCTGCTGCCCTCCTTCTTGTCGAGAAGACTCAAGACACCGTTCGGCAGGACCAGCATGAGCAGGATCATGACGCCGGAGTAGATGAGGAGCTGGTATTCGCGGGCGATCGACAGCAGGTCCCAGCCGAAGTAAAGGAGCAGCGTGCCGAGCATCGGGCCGAAGACATAACCGAGGCCGCCGAGGAAGCAGTAGAGCATGAAGTTCACGCTATCGGCGACCACGAAGGAAGACGGATAGATCGACTGCGCGATCGAGGCGAACATGGCGCCCGCAATGCCGCCGAAGAACGAGGAGATCGCATAGGCGAGCACCCGGAGATAGGCGGTGTTGACGCCGATCGAGGCCGACAGTTCCTCGTTCTGCTGGAGGCTGCGGCAGAGATGCCCGAGCCGCGAGTTCACGATGCGCCAGAGCACCAGGTAGGTGATGATCATCAGGAGCACGGCCATGATGTAGAAGCCGAAGCGCGGATTGGACAGCGTGCCGAAGGCCGGGATGATCGTGAGGCCGAAGATCGACAGTTCGCCGGGCAGCGGGATGGAGGTGATGCCCTTCGCGCCGTTGGTGATGGGAAGGGCGAGTGCCGTGAGGCGCGCGACCTCGGTCAAAACCAGCGTGACCATGGCGAAGTAGACGCCGCGGAGCCTGAGGATCGGGAAGCCGATCGCCACCGAAATGATGGCGCAGAACAGGCCCGCCAGCGGCAGCGTCAACCAGAAGGAGACGTTTGCCTGGGTGACGAGGATGGTCGAAACATAGCCGCCGATCAGGGCATAGGCGCCCTGGCCGATATTGATGCGGCCGATATAGAAGGTGAGCCAGACGCCGGCAGCACCGACGGAAAGCAGCGCGACCGAGGTCAGCGTGTAGAAGAAGTCCCAGCGTCCGGTCGCGCTGATGAACAGCGGCACCAGCACGAATACGACGACGAGGAAGGCGATAAAGCCAAGGAGTTTTTTACCGATCATCGCCTCAACCCCACGGCTTGCCCATCAGCCCCTGCGGACGGACGGCCAGGAACACCATCAACGATGCGAAGATGACGAGGTAGGTGATATCGCCATAGGCGGACAGCACGGTGAGGCCGACGCTCTCCATCATGCCGAGGATGAACCCGCCGGCAATCGCCCCGGAAATCACGCCCGCCCCGCCGATCATGATCATCAGGAAGGCCTTGACCGAGGTCGGTCCGCCCATGCCGAGATTGACGCCGGTGATCGTGACGAGCAGTCCGCCGACGAGGCCGGCCAGCATGGCGCCGAGCGCGAAGCCGATCATCGAGTAGCGGGAGACATTCACGCCCATCAACTGGGCGGCTACCTTGTCCTGGGCGAGTGCGCGCATGGCGCGGCCGGTCCGGGAATAATGCATGAAGGCGATGAAGGCCACGATGAGCAGGATGGCGAGAACGCCGATCAGGATGCGGTCGTAGGGCATGATGATGCGCATATCGAGATTGAGCACGCCGTTGACGATCTTCGGCACGCCGCGCTGCTTTTCACCGAAGAACAGCAGGATGACGGCATCGAGGAAGAAGGCGATGCCCGCCGCAAGCAGCATGGTCGATTCATCGCGTTTGGAGCGGCGCACCACCGGCGCGAAAAGGAATTTCTCGATGGCCGCGCCCATGACCGCAAGCACGATCGCCGAGGCGAAGAGGCCGACGATGAAGGGCAGGCCGAGCTGCACGACGACCGTGTAGGTGACGAAGCCGCCGAAGACGTACATCTGCCCGTGGGCGAAGTTCAGCACATTCATCAGCGAGAAGATCAGCGTCAGACCAAGGGCGATCAACGCATATTGCGCCC
Source organism: Shinella sp. BE166 (assembly GCF_051201095.1). Taxonomy (NCBI): domain Bacteria; kingdom Pseudomonadati; phylum Pseudomonadota; class Alphaproteobacteria; order Hyphomicrobiales; family Rhizobiaceae; genus Shinella; species Shinella sp. BE166. The sequence continues at coordinate 584,721 of NZ_JBPEHL010000004.1, forward strand.
CGAGGTAGAGACCGTTGGCGATTATCTGTTCCATCGTGAGCCTCCAATGGAAGGTTCAGGCAAAGAGGGATCCGGCCGGAACTGCACGCGCGGTCCGGATCCCGTTTCTTTGTAAGGTCCTAGGCTCGGATCAGTCGACCTGGCCGACGAACAGCGTCTCGAACTTGCCGCCCTTGTACTCGTTCACCACGAGCGGAACGGAGACCTGGCGCTTCTGGCCGAAGGAGGTCATGCCGACATATTTCAGCTTGGCGTCGCCCTTCATGAAGGGGTTCGCGGCTTCGAACGTGTCCATCGTCTTCTTGAATTCATCGACATTCTCGATTGCCGCGGGGTTCGCTTTCAGCGTCTCGAGGATGTATTCGAGCGCATAGACCTTGGTGTTCGACTCGTCGTTATATTCGCCGAACATCTTCGTATAGCGGTCGACGAATTCCGTCATCGTTTCGCTGGCAAGCTCCGGCGTGGACGCACCGCCGACGGAGATGAAGCCGTCCGCGAGTTCGCCCGCACCTTCCTGCAGGACGCTCGCATCCTGGCCGGTTTCCGTCGAGATGAGGCCGGTATAACCGAGCTCGCGCGCCGAGCGGATGAGCTGCGGCGCATTGGCCGGCGACACGCCGGAAAGCACCAGCAGATCCGGCGATGCCTGGATGACGGGCAGCAGAACCGGCGTGAAGTCGGTCGTGTCCACCTGGTAGGTCACGTTGCCGGAGACGACTTCCAGCCCGAGCGCCTCGGCGGCGGCAATGCCGGATTCACGCTGGCTGAGCGGGTCGGATTCGTTGGCGGCAACGAAAGCCACCTTCTTCACGCCCTTGTTTTCCTTCAGGAACTTGTAGATGGCGGGACCCGACTGGTAGTTCGCCACCATGCCGAGGATCGCGTTCGATGCCGGCGCCGTGAAGAGTTCCTTCGGGAAGGCATACGGGAAATACATGATGCCGTTCTGTTCGGCGACCGGGCGAACGGCCGCGGCGCCGTCATCGACGTTCGGGCCGACGACGTAGTGCACGCCGTCCTGCGCCATCTTTTCCATGCCGGCGATGGCACGCTTGGGGTCCTTCTGGTCGTCGAAGGGGACGATCTCGATATTATAGGTCTTGTCGCCGATCTTGACGCCGCCGAGCTCGTTCAGCCAGGCCGCCCGGGTTTCCATCGAGCGCTGGTTGGAAACGCCCCAGGATGCGGCCGGGCCGGAGGTGACGCCGACGAAGCCGATCTTCAGCGTCGCGTTCTGGGCATAAGCCATGAGCGGCAGCGAAAGGACTGTCGCTGCGGCAAGGGCGGAAAATTTCAGGAATGTGCGCTTTTGCATGATGTTCCACTTCCTCTGGGCCATTGATCTGTTTTCTATTGGCGAGCGGGCCGCTGAGCGCGGCCTCATTCGGCCTTTGGCATGGGCATTACGCGCATTGTTAACGATCCTGTCAAGTGGTTGTGAACAAGACATTTTGATCATGTCAACGAAATCGCGGCTTGTTGGTGAACCGAATGCGACATATTAGATGGATCATGCGAGTGCAGGCGGAGCGTATCGAGGTAAACGGCAGTGGTTGAACTCAGCAGCGGAGCTCCCTTCGAAGCGGACGAGATCGACGAGAGCGATATCGTCGAGCGTATTTTCGAAGCGGTCATCGAACAGCGGTTGCCCCCGGGCACGAAATTGTCGGAATCCGCCCTGTGCGATGCCTTCGGCGTCGGGCGCATGCGCATCCGGCGCAGCCTGCTGCTGCTCGCCAGCCGCGAGGTCGTGGAACTGCACGCCAACCGCGGCGCCTTCGTCGCCTCGCCGACGCCCGAGCAGGCTCGCGAGGTCTTCGAGGCCCGCCTGGCGCTGGAACCGAACATCGCGCGCCTCGCCGTCCACCGCGCCTCGGAGGAGGATATTTCCGCGCTGACGCGCCACCTGGAAATGGAATATGTCGCGCACAAGGAGCGGCGGCGCCACGATGCGATCCGCCTTTCCGGCCAGTTCCACACCCTGATGGCGCAGGTCGCCGGCAATGCCATCCTCATCCGCACGATGAAGGAACTGGTGACCCGCACCTCGCTGATCATCGGCCTTTTCGGCTCCGGCGTCAGCAATTGTCGCGACGACGACCACGCGGCGATCGTCGGAGCATTTCACACGCGAGATGCTGAAAAGGCGGCGTGGATGATGACGCTCCACCTGCGACACATCCAGAACCACCTGGAACTCGGCGCGAAGACCACGGATTCCGTCGACCTCATGGCGCTTTTCGGCAAGGCGTGAGGCGGTTTACGGAACCCGCATCAGCGCCTGGCCATCCGCATCGGTGACAAGCACGCTTACCTTTTCGGTCACCGCGATTTCCCGCACGATCCGCCGCGCATAGGCGTCTGCGGCCGCCGTGTCATCAAGGATGATGCCCTTTTCGTCCCGCAAGGTCTCGGTGTCGTTGGATATGTGGAAATAGAACCTGGGCATCCCGGCAGGAACTTGCGATTCATCAGTTTTGAGCATGTTCCTCGCTCTTGGCATAAAACCTCCGACCGCAATATTGATAAAAAATCACTGTGTTGAGATGAGCTTTCCAGTCGCTAGCGGGGCACTTCCACGCGGATAGCGGGATCGAAACGGTAGCGTGTCGTCGCGACGACCTTGTAGCCGTTAACCTCCGCATTGGAGACGACCGCCATTGGCAGGCGGGTCGCAGGATCGAACCAGGCGGTCACCCGGCTTTCCAGCACGCCGACCGTCTGGTTGAAGACGAAGCGTTCATGCGGCTTGCCCTCGAACGCCGCCTCGCCCGGGCATTCGAAATCCCGCGCATCCCGGTCGTAGACATAACGATCGGCGACGACGCCTTGCAGCGCCAGCGTCCGCTGCTCGGCCGGCATCGGCGTCCACTGTCCTGCCGCGAGCGTCCAGCCCTCCTCGCCGATCAGGATGAAATCGGCTTGGGTGTTGAGCCCGGAGGTCTTCATGCGGAGGCCGTCCGTCAGGTCGAACAGTGACGAGGAGGCCATGTGCTTGACCAAGCTGCCCTCGGGCGAAAGCACATCCGCCGAAACCTCCAGCGCATAACGCGCGGTGTCACGCCGCTGGCTGTTGATCGCGTTGAAATCGGCAAGGCAATCCGCCCGGCCGGCCTCTGCCCCCAAGACCGCCAGCAGACCACCAAGAAAAACCGTTCTGGCTTGCAAAACCCTCTCCCCTGCAAACAGCAGCGCTCCTGCGCATCCAGACAAGTGACGCCTCAAGCCGTGCTGCTATTCGCTGGCGCCGCAATTTCGTGCCGCGAAGGCTGAATGATGTATAAAATGGACGCATAGAGATTACATTCGGCGAATTAAACTCAACATCTTGAGTTTTTCTCAACAAAATTCGGAAGAAACGGCATATTTCTTAGCATTATTGACGATCTATACGACAGTTAATTCCAAATTTAATTACGACTTAACAATTAACGCAAATATTGACAGCACAAGCCCTTCGTTTGCCATGATGGCATCTTCACGTGCGATGCAATGTGTTGCGCGTTACCAGCCTCAGTCGGCGGCCGTGCACAGGTCGCGTCGCTGATGTGCAGGGGCGATGTTGATCATCCCGGCTTCCGCCATCCTCACGAGGCAACCATGTCTTTCCTGCAAAATGCCAAGATCATCACCAAAGTGCTGGCGCCGCTCGTCATGTTGAGCGTCATCACGATTACCAGCACCTTTTATTTATCTTGGAATTACCTCAAGGCCGATTCGGCCTATAGCGAATTCCTAGCGACCGACAACAAGGCGACCTTGTTGGTCGCAAGGGCCAATACAAGCATTCATACGATAATCTATATTGCCTACAAAGTGATCGTGTATGACGCGAACTCGCCGCAAATGCCCGGGCTGAAACAAAGCTATTCCGAAAATGCCAAAATTGCGATCGAGCAGCTCGAGACAGCCAAAGAGCGAATGCCTGCAGAAGCAATGGATATCCAGGCGTTTGCAGACGCGACCCGAGCCATAATAGTCGAACTGGACAAAGCCGTCGAATACGCATCAAGAAACAAGAACGACGAAGCGCTGGTCATTCTCGCGCGGCAGGATGAGGAAATCATCAAGCTCCGGAAGAGCATTGCCGCCTGGGTCGAGACCGGCATCGCGTCCGTCGATGCGCAGTCGGAGACATTGACCACCGATGCCCACTTCACGGTTGATACATCGCTAGTCGTCTTGGGCGTCGTTCTTCTCGCTGCAATCATCGCCTCTCTGGCAGTAACGATCTATGGCATCACCAGGCCGGTCAATGCCCTGCGCCAACGCATGCTCACACTTGCGGAGGGCGAGACGGCAGCACCGGTCTCTGGGCTCGCCCGCAAGGACGAGGTCGGCCAGATGGCCGCCGCTGTCGCCGTCTTCCGCGACAATGCGATCGAGCGCATCCGGCTCGAACAGGAAGCCGAGGCGAACCGCGGGCTTTCCGAGCAGGAACGCCGCCAGCGCGAGGAGCAGAAGGCACAGGAGGCAGCAACCATCCAGCACGCCGCATCCAGCCTGCAAGTTCAGGCAGGCGTGCAGAAGGTGCGTGAAACCGGTGCGGCCCTCGGCACGATCGCCACGGAAGTGCAAGAGATCAACCGAAACGTCTCGGCCATCGTCGAGGCGGCGCGCGAACAATCGATCGGCCTTCAGGAGATCAACACCGCGGTGAACTCGATGGACCAGGGCACGCAGCAGAATGCGGCAATGGTCGAGCAGACCACGGCGGCGACGCACAGCCTTTCCACCGACGTCTCGACGCTCTCGCAGCTTCTGGCGCAGTTCAAGCTGGACGAGCGCCAAAGCGGGCCTGCCATGGTGACGGCGATGAACCCCGCCGCCGCAAAAGCCTCCCCCGCCCGCACGCTCGCCCGCAAGGTGGCGACCGCCTTCTCGAACTCTTCCGCCCTCGCCCAGGCTCCACAAGGCGATCAGTGGGAGGAGTTCTGAGCGGCATGGGGAGAGTGGCCTCCCGCTCTCCCCATGCCTTGCCTGATCTAAGAGAAGACTGGAGATCCCATGTCCAATGTCCTCGCCTTCCCCACTGCCCAGCTGATCACGGAAAAGCGGGTAATCTGTTCGACGAAACGCAGATCCACGCCTATGCCATACGGCATCCAGATCGGGTGACGGACATGACCAACAAGCTGCGCCTCGCAGCCAGGGCTGCCCTGATCCTGCATGCGCTCATGAACGATATAAACACGCAGCTCAGCTCGTAGCGAGAAAGTCCGGGCCGCAGCATTCTGCGGCCCGGATAATGATGTTTACTGGCCGCCCCAGGCTGCCGGATAGTCGGGCAGCTTCTCGCAGCCGCACATGGCATGATGCAGCGGCGGCATCTTGTCGTTGACATACTGGTCGAGCGTTTCAGCCGTGATGGACGGCTGCGGCATCACCCATTCCGGACCCGGCACCGCCTCGCCCTTCAGCACCTTGACGGCCGCGATGATCGACGTGCGCCACTGGTAGGTCGGATAGGTCGGCGCGATCGCCTTGAAGCCCTCGGCCTTCCATTTCATCAGGAAATCCTGCTGGTCCTCGCCCGTGATGATCGGCAGCGGCAGGCCGGAATCCTCGAAAGCCTCCAGCGCCGCGACGGCCGTCGCACCCGCATCCATCCAGATCGCATCGATCGAACCGCGTTGCAGGTAGTCCTCGACGATCGACTTGGTCTTGGCATTGTCGCCCTCGGTGAACTCCTCGCCGATGACGTTCAGCCCCTTCTCCTTGAAGATGCGCTTGGCCGCCGAGGCGCGGGTTTCCAGAACATCGACGCCGGGCACGATTCGAAGCATCAGCACGTTGGCGCCGGCCGGGGCGGTGAAGGCCACGAACTCGCCGGCCTGGATGCCGAAGCCGTAGCCGCCGACGGGGTGGATGAAGGTCACCGGGCACTTGGTGTTGACGCCGCGGTCGAAGACGATGACCGGCAGCTTGGCACAGGCTTTTTCGACGGCGGGTGTCAGGGCGGCGGTGGTGTTCGGCGAGACGATCAGCACCGAGCACTTGCCGCCGTTGATGAGGTCGTCGATGTCGGAAATCTGCTTGTCGTCCGAGCCTTCGGCATCGACATGGATGAGTTCCTTGATTTCCGGATGCAGCTTGACCTCGGCCTGCATGTTCGTCCAGCCGGTGACGCGCCAGGCATTGTTCACGCCGGCATTGGAGAAGCAGATCGTATAGGGACCTTCCTTCTTGTACTGCGCGGTGTCGGCCATCTGGTCACCGTAATATTGCACCCAGGGCTCCCCCTCCGGACCATTGGCCTTCGCCGTCAGCATCTCACGCTGCCGGGCGAATTCCGCGGGATCGTCGAAGTTCAGCTGTTGGGCCTGCGCGGTGCTGGCAAAGAGGGCAGCCGAAAGGGCGGCGGTCAGCAGTTTTTTCATGTCTCACTCCCATTTGATCATGATGTTCAGGTTCCTCCCGACGGCCATGCGGCCGGCGAAATTCAGGTCCCGCCGGCGCGGTTGCGCCGGTAGGTGGCAAGCACGACGGCGACGATCAGGATCACGCCCTGCACGACGTCGCGCACCGGTTTCGGCAAGCCGATGAAATTGAGCAGCGTGAAGATCGCCGTCAGCGTCAGCGCACCGGCAATCGAGGCCGGCACCGAGCCGCGACCGCCGAGAAGCTGCGCGCCGCCGATGACGCAGGCAGTGATCGCCTGCAACTCGTAGCCGACGCCGACATCCGTCGAGACCCCGGCAAAGCCGCCAAGCAGGATGCCGGCCGTCACCGCGCTCAGCGACGAAACGACGAAGGCGATGATACGCACCCGCTCCAGCGGCACGCCCGACATCTGCGCCGCCCGCGGATTGTCGCCGATCGCATGCAGCAGACGCCCGAGATTGGTGCGGTGCATGAGCCAGAACAGGCACACCCCGACGACGATGAGCACCAGCAGCGCCACCGGCAGGAACTGGATCAGCGGAATGCCCTGGATATTGGTGCGCCCGAAGAAACGGAACGTCTCCGGCAGGTAGCCGCGCGGCGACCCGCTCGACCACATGAAGGCCGCCCCGTTCAGCGTGATCATCATGCCGAGCGTGGCGATCAGCGAGGGCACGCGCAGATAGCTGACCACAAGCCCGTTGACCACGCCGACGGCAAGCCCGACGCCATACATGACCGGAATGACCCACCAGGTCGCATCGGCATTGTTGTTGAGCAGCATGGACGAGCCGACCACCGTTAGCGTGATCACCGAGCCGACGGAGAGATCGAAGCCACCCGAGACAATGACGTAGATCTGCCCGGCAGCGAGGATCGCCAGCGGTGCGGCCCGTTTCAGGAAATTCATGTAGCCCGTGGGCTCGACGAAATTCGGGTTGGACAGCGTGATGGCGACAAGCAGCGCTGCGAGCACGAAGAAGACGGGATTGATCTTCGGCAGGCGACCACCCCTTGCGGCGCCCGGCGCCTTTGCGGAACCGACGGTTTCCTGGATCATGCCACTATCCTCTTCGAACGCACGGCGTAGAAGGCGACGGCGGCGACGATGATGATGCCGCGCATCACCTGCTTGGCGAAGGCATCGACGCCGGCGAGATTGAAGATCGAGTCGATCAGCGAGAAGATGATGACCCCCGCAACGGTGCCCCAGATGCCGCCCTTGCCACCCGAAAGGATCGTGCCGCCGATGACGACCACCGCGATCGATTCCAGATCATAGGCACCCTCCGTGCCGATCCACGGCGAGCCGGATTTCAGCCGGCTTGCGAGATAGAGGCCCGCGAGCGAAGCGCAGAGGCTGCAGATGATGTGGCTTGCCATCACCACCCGCGCCGTCTTGATGCCGGCTGCGCGCGCCGTGTCGCGATTGCCGCCGACCGAATAGATGTTCGAACCGAAGCGGGTGAAACGCAGCACGGCCCAGGCCGCAAGCACCAGGAGCGCCAGAACGATGAGGCTCACCGGCAGGCCCAGCACCTCGCCATAGGCGAAATACTGGAACGCATCCGGCACCGAGCCGCCGAAACGGCCGTGGAAGGAGGCGAGGCAGCCTTGGATGATCAGCGCCATGCCGAGCGTCGCGATCAGCGGATTGACCTCCAGCTTGGTGATCATCAGCCCGTTCAGCGTGCCGACCACAGCGCCCATCAGCAGCACGGCGAGGACGGCCGGCAGCATCATCGCCGGATCGCCGTTCATGATCGCCGAGGAGACGACCGCGGACGCCGAGATCAGATGCGCCACCGACAGGTCGATCGAGCCAACGAGGATGGCAAAGGTCTGGCCGACGGCGGTGATGCCGAGCGCGATGGAGCGGTTGAGGATGGAGATCGCCGCTTCCGGCGTCAGGAACCGCGTGAGGCCGAGGCCGAGCGCAATCGCGATGTAGATGGCGAGTGCCGCGGCAAGCAGCAAAGCCGGTGCGTAGCGCTCCATGCGCCAGGCGGGACGTTTGGTCAGGGTCGCCGTGTTCATGCCGCCACCACCTCTTCGCCCGTTGCGGCGAGCATGACATCGGCTTCCGACACGCCGCGCGGGAACGCGGCGACGAGTTCGCCGGCGCGCATGACGAGGATGCGGTCGGCAGCGCCCAGCACCTCCGGCAGGTCGGACGACACCATCATGATCGCCGTGCCCTTGCGCGCGAGATCGCGCATCAGGTGATAGATGCCGGCCTTGGCATTGACGTCGATGCCGCGTGTCGGCTCGATGAAGATCAGCAACCGCGGCGCCAGCGCGAGCCAGCGCGCGACGATCGCCTTCTGCTGGTTGCCGCCGGAGAGCGCTTTGATCTCCTGCGAAAAACTGCCGGCCCTGACGTCGAGTTCGTGCAGCAGCTTGTCCATCTCTTCGGCACTGGCAAACGGCGTCGCATCGGCCTTGCCCGCCAGACCCGAAAGCGCCCGCGCCGTCAGCAAACCGTTGTCAGAAACCGATTGCATCAGCACCAATCCCTCGGCCTTGCGGTCCCCCGGCAGGAGGCCGATGCCGGCGCGGATGGCGTCGCGGGGATTGGTGAAGCGCGCCGGCTTGCCGGCAAGCAAAACCTCGCCTTCGGTGAAAGGCGCAAAACCGAAGATCGCCTGCGCGAGCGCCACGCGCCCTGCCCCCTGCAATCCGGCAAAACCGACGATCTCGCCGGCGCGCAACTCGAAGGAAATGTCCTTCAGCCGCTCATTGCCGGCGTGGCGCACGGACAGCACGACCTCGCCGATCTCCTGAGGCGTCGCGGGTGCGGCATAGAAATCGCCGATATCGCGGCCGACCATGGCGCGCACGATCGTGTCGGGCTCCGGTACATGATCGAAGCTCGCCGCCGTCTCGCCGTCCTTCAGCACAGTCACCCGGTCGGCAAGCCGCGTGATCTCGCGCATGCGGTGGGTAATGTAGACGATCGCCACACCGCGCTTCTTCAGCGTATCGACGAGCCCGAACAGCACCTCACATTCCGCCTCGTTGAGCGCCGCGGTCGGCTCGTCCATCACGATCACCTTCGCATCGAGCGATACCGCCTTGGCGATCTCGACGAGTTGCTGGCTCGCGACGTCGAGATCGGCAACGACCGTATCCGGCTCAATGCGGTGCGCCGAGCCGAACAGTGCGAGCACCCGCCGTGCCTCCGCGTTCATCGCCCTGTGGTCGATCAGGCCAAGCCGCGTCGGCTCTCGGCCGAGAAAGATGTTTTGCGCCACCGTGCGCTCCGGCAGCAGGGAGAATTCCTGGTAGATCACGGCGATGCCGGCGCGGATCGCCTCCAGCGGATGGCTGAAATGCCGCTCCTCGCCGCCAACGACGACCGCGCCGCCATCCAGCCGGTAGACGCCGGAGAGGATTTTCATCAATGTCGACTTGCCGGCGCCGTTTTCGCCGGCGAGCGCATGCACCTCGCCCGGATAGGCCGAAAAACTCACGCTCTTCAGCGCCTTCACGCCGGGAAAACTCTTGGTGATGCCGCGCATCTCGATTGCGGGATTGCTCATGCTTCAGCCCATGTCTTGCGAATGAACGTTGCGCTTTCTGAAAAAAGCGTCTCGAAATCCGGAAACAGCGGCCGCCAGACGCGGGTCGCCGTCGCGATTGCCGGCAGGCCGGCCCCAAACGCCTCGAGCGTCAACCAGCCGTCATAACCGATCTCCTTCAGCACGGTGAACATCGCCGGGAAATCTATGTGCCCGCGCCCGGGGATGCCACGGTCGTTTTCCGAGACATGGAAGACGCCGATATCCGGGCCGATCAGCCGGATCGCTTCTTCCGGCCGGCGCTCCTCCACATTGGCGTGGAAGGTGTCGTACATGATCTTGAAGGCGGGGTGCCCGACCCGGTCGACATAGGCGCGGGCCTGCTCCATCGTGTTGAGGTAATAGGTCTCGAAACGGTTGAGCGGCTCCAGGCTCAGAAGCATGCCGTTCGCCGCCGCCCGCTCGGCCAGTGCCCGGTGCGCATCCGCGCCGTATTTCAGCTCATCCTCGCTGGCACCGGCGCCGGTGAAGAAGCCGATCGGCGCATGGAACGGCCCGCCCATGCTCTCCGCACCGAGCGCGATGGCGCAATCCAGCGCCCAGTCGAGATGGGCAAGCCCCCGCGCCCGCACCTCGGCATCGCAGCTGACGGGATTGGCCTCCGGCGTCGGCACGATGGACGTGGTCGACCGGGCGAGGCCGAGCGCATCCAGCGCCCTGCCGAGGCGCTCGTAGTGGCCGATGTCCCCCTTTAGGACCGGCACCTCTACGCCGTCATAATCGAGGTCGCGCAAGCGCCCGATGCTTTCGAGATGCTGGTCCTCGACGAAATCCGTCAGGCACAGCAGGTTGATGCCGAGTTTCATGGCGCGCTCAATGCAGCTTGATGCCGAGATCGCGGCAGGTGGCGCGGATCCAGGCGAGCGATTTCTCGATCATCGGCCCGGCCGCTCCTTCGCATTCGAGACTCAGCACACCGTCATAACCATGGGCGCGAAGTTGCGCGAGGCAGGCCTTGATGTTCTCCGCATTGACGCCGTCGCCGAGCGCGCAATGGCTGACCGCAATGCCGGTCTGCCCGCCGCGCACCGCATCCGCCAGCGACTGCGACACGTCCTTGACGTGCACATGGCTGACCTTGTCGATGAAGCGCGAGAGAAACTCGGTCGGCTCCTGGCCGGCGATGAAGGTGTTGCCGGTGTCCATGTTCATGCGCAGCCACTTCGAATCGACGAAGGCCAGCATGCGCGCCATGAATTCGGGGCGGGTCGTGAAATGGCCGTGCGGTTCGATATTGACGATGATCTCGTGCGCCTCCGCGACCTCGATGATCTTCTCGTAGCTGCGCTTCATCAGCGCCATCGATTTCTCTTCGCTGAGGCCCGCCGGCATGTGCAGCCCGTCGGTCGTATCGACACAGGGGCTGCCCGCCTGCGCGGCCCAGGCGATCGATTTGAGCACATAGGGCACGCCCCGCAGCGGCCCATCCTCGCCGGAAAGCGGATAGGCGGCATCGACCTGGGAGAAGCGCACGCCGTAGCGATCCATCTTGCGGCGCAGCAGCGCGGGGTCCTCGTAGAGCGCGACATGCGGCTGGTAGCCGAGGCCATGGATCCAGCTCACGCCGTCGATCAGGCCGCACTCGATAAAGTGCACATCGTTGTCGCTCGCCCACTGCAAGCATTTTTCGAACGACCAGTAGGCCGAGTTGAACGCGTCCGTGTGGAAGCCTATCCGCACCGGCAAATCCTCCCTGATTCTCCTCCATGCCGTTGAGTTTCAACGACAAATCACCAGCGCCTCCATTTGTCGCTTGATGATGTCCCAGCATTGCGCAATAAATCGCTGCCGGCGTTCGAAATAGACGACCGGTAAATTTTAGACATCGACGGAGGGGAGCGATGACCAAGGGCAGCAACGAACGGGCCGTCAACCGGCCGGCGGTTTTCCGCGAGCCGGGCGCCCTGCTCTATGCCGGCAATTGCCAGGACCTGATGAAGGCCTCGCTTGCCGGGCAGGTCTCGCTCAATGCCTGGACGCGGCGCGGCTATCCGGGCATCGATCTCGGCCATGCGCTGCCGCAGGTCTGCTCCGTCGGCGGCTGGGACGCGACGATCCCGCAGGACTGGGGCCTGCGCGAACATTGCAACGAGGGCGTCAAGATCGCCTATCTCGCCCGCGGTTCGCTGGCGATCACCATGGATGGCCGCAGGACGGTCATCAACGAGGGCCAGATGTTCGTCGTGCGGCCCTGGCAGCTGCACGCGCTCGGCGACCCGAATATCGGCGCCAGCCACATCATCTGGGTGCTGATGGACATGGGCGTGCGCCGGCCGCACGAGACCTGGCTCTGGCCGGACTGGATCGGCTGGCCGGAGCGCGACCGCAAGCGGCTGAGCGAGCTCTTGTCGAAAAACGAACAGCTCTCTTACCTCGCCTCGCGCGACGTCGCGCGCACCTTTCTAGAGATCCACGAGGTGGTGGCGGGCCGCGATATCGACGGCGGGGAGGCACGCCTGCGCCTGCTCATCTCGATGATGCTGCTGCAGTTCCGCCAGATGCTGGAAAGCCAGTCGCCCGTGCTGGACCTCGCGCTGGCGAGCTCGAAGCGCACGGTGGAGATTTTCCTGAAGCGGCTGAAACACGCGCTGGACGAGGACTGGACGCTGGAGAACATGGCGGCGGAGTGTAACCTCTCACGCACGCAGTTCACCCAGCATTGCCAGGTGCTGACCAACATGACGCCGGTGCGCTATCTCCAGATGCTGCGGCTCAATGCAGCGCGGCAACTGCTGGAAAGCGGCCAGCAGACCGTCACCAACATTGCCTACGACTGCGGCTTCTCCTCCAGCCAGTATTTTGCGACCTGCTACAAGAAACGCTTCGGCTTCTCCCCGATCGAGACCCCGCGCCAGCAGGCTCACATGAACGGCTAACTCAAAAATGCTCGGCGACCCAGGGCGGTGGGCCGGCAAAAATGCGGTCGGCGAGCACAATGGCCTCGGGATCGCCGTCGACATGGCCGGCACGTTGCAGGAAGCTCGCCGAGCGGAAGCCGGAGAATAGGCTTGGAAGCTGGGCCGCTTCGATCGATACGGCCGGTCCCTCGCCACGACCGGGCATGCAACTTGCCTTGCCGTCACGAAGGACAAGGTGCAGGACCTGCGGCTCGCCCCCTTCGATCGTAAGCGTCAAATTACCATCATCGGAGGTATACCCCCGCGCATTCAGGGCAGCGACGGGGTCCAGCACGCGCATCAGAAACTCTTCCTGGTGGACCAGCGACCAGCCCTTGTCCGGCATGGCGAAGACCAGCGCATCCTGCGGGGCGCCGTGCCAGCGCACCGTGCGATAGACCGTCGAGAAGGTGCCGATGAATTTCAGGATCTGCCGTGCAGCCGCGCCGTTGAGCGCCGCCCAATCGCGGATTTCCAGAACGTCCTCACTGGGCGTTTCGATCACCACATAGCCTTCGTCCTCACCCAGGACGAAGACGGAGGGTATGTATGTCGTTTCGTCGAGGCGGGCGTTCCAGTGCGCATCATTGCGGTCGAGCAGGCCGGCCTCGTTGCGGCAGGCGCGCCGGTAGATCGGATCGAGGACGGCCTGCGCCTCGGCGAGGGGTATGCGGCGAACGCGGATGTCCTGTCGGATCTTGTAGAATTCCGCGGTTTGCGCCTCGTAGATCATCTCGTGGCCGGCGAGGTTGAAGCCGGAGCGGCGGTAGACCGGGCGCGTCGAGGCAAAGAGGCTGGCGAGGCAAGCGCCGCCCTTGCGCGCGTCGCCGCAGGAAAGCTCCATGATCTCCGCGGCAAGCCCTCCGCCGCGAAATTCCGGCTGGATCGCGATATGGGCGATGTTGGCGGCCGGCACCGCCCGTCCGCCGAACCAATGGCCGCAAGGCACGACCGCCCAGACCGCGGCCGGCACACCGTCCTTTTCTAGGATGCGGAAGCAGTCGATGCCCGTCATGCGCACATAGTTACGCGTCCACGCTTCGTTGACGGCGAAGGCCAGGCGATAAGCGTCCATGATGAAGGCCATGTCCGCCATGGCCGCGTTGCGAACCGACATCCGGTTCCTCCTTTTCGACAAATGGGGACGGCGCGCCTTAGCGGCCCCGCCCCGAAAATGCGATACGCGCGAGATCCGCGACCCCGAGAATGCCCGCGCGAACACCGAGCTCGGCCCGGCAGATCGGCACCGGCGAAACGGCACCGAGCGGCGGCCGGAGAGCACTGACCCGATCGATGAAACCCTCCGCCAGACCTATGCCGCCACCGAGCACGATGCGCGGCGGATCGAGCGCCAGCTGGATGTTGCGGCAGAGGCGCCCAACGCGCTGGGCGGAAGCCGCGACGATGTCCATCGCCCATGTCTCGCCACGCAATGCGGAGGCAAAAACCTGCCGCGCGTCGGCGCCATGCCCTTGGCGCCGGGCTTCCGCCGCCATCCAGCGTCCGGAAACGCGGTCTTCGAGGAAGCTGCCGTCGTCACCATCGGTAGTAAGCCCGAAATGCCCGGCGAGACCCTTTTGCAGCCGGCCGCCGAGCACGATGCCGCCGCCGATGCCGGTCGATATGGTGAGGAAGACGAGGTCTTCGCCCCGCCCTGCGCCAAAGGCATGTTCGCCCCAGGCGGCGGCCTGCGCATCGTTGACGGCGATGGCCGGCAGGGAGGTAAGCGCCTCGACTCGGGCGATGAGCGGGTAATCCGGCGGAATGCCCAAGGTCGCCGGGTTCATCGCGGACCAGCAGCCGTTCCGCACGAAGCCGGTGACGGCAAGGCCGACGCCATGGAACCGCCCCTGCCAGGGTTTTGCGGCGGAAAACGCCGCTTCGAGCCAGCGGTCGGGACCGTCTTCCCGGGCGGTCGCGACCGTGACCTCTTCCACCACGCCGGACGCATCGACGAGGGCGACCAGAGTTTTCGTGCCGCCAATATCCACGGCGAGGATTGCGCTATCGTCCGTCATAGGCGCGATCCTAGCCGATCAGCCGGCCGCTGGCGGCATCGAAAAGCGAGACCTTTTCGGCCGCGATCGTCACCGGCACGGTGGAACCCTGCGAGACGCTGCCGGTCTCCATGCGGGCGACCAGCAAATGGCCGTGCACCGACAGCGTGACATTGTCCTCCGGCCCGGTGGATTCCACCATCTCGACCTTGGCGTCGATCACCTGCGATCCCGCCCGCGCAAGCCGGATATGTTCCGGCCGGATGCCGAGCAGCACGTCGCTGTTTGCCGCGGCATCCGCCGGCAGGGCAAGCGGTAGCGTCCAACCCTTCCCGTCGCTGAAGCACGGTTTTCCGTCAGCGAGCGCAAGCACGCCGGGCACGAAATGCATGGCGGGCGAGCCGACGAATTTTGCAACGAAGAGATTGGCCGGGCGGTGGTAGATCGCGTACGGGCTGCCGATCTGCTGCACCTCGCCCTTGTGCATCACGACGATCTTGGTGGCGAGCGTCATCGCCTCGATCTGGTCATGCGTCACATAGATCATCGTCTTGCCGATGCGCTCGTGCAGCTGCTTGATTTCCACACGAGTCTCGACGCGAAGCGTGGCATCCAGATTGGAAAGCGGCTCGTCGAACAGAAAGACCTTGGGATCACGCACGAGCGCCCGGCCGATCGCCACGCGCTGGCGCTGGCCACCGGAAAGTTCACGCGGCTTGCGCTCCAGCAGTTGCTCGATCTGCAGCAGTCTTGCCACCTGCATGACCTTGTCTTGCATGTCCGCCGCATTGGTACGGCGCATGCGCAGCGGAAAGGCGATGTTCTGCCGCACCGTCATGTTCGGATAGAGCGCATAGGACTGGAACACCATGGCAATGTCGCGCTCGCGCGTCGGCACGGCCGTCACGTCCCGGCCGTCTATCTCGATCAACCCGCCATCGATCGGGTGCAGACCGGCTATGGCGTGCAGCAGGGTGGATTTCCCGCAGCCCGAGGGGCCGAGCAGCACGACGAAGTCGCCTTCGTTGACCTCGATGTCGATGCCCTTAAGCACGCTCACGCTGCCATAGGATTTGCGGATGCTTTTCAAGAGAAGGGACCGCGTCATTGTGTTGGTTTCCATCATCGTTCTATCCCTTGATGCTGCCGAGCGACATGCCGCGCACGACCTTGCCCTGAACCAGCATTCCCAGAACCAGCATCGGCAGCATGACTAGCGTCGCCGCTGCCGTCAGCGGTCCCCATTGCACACCCTGGAAGGTGAGGAAGGAGGTGATGCTGACCGGCAAGGTCTGCGTATCGCGGCCCGTCAGCACCAGCGCGATGAAGAACTCGTTCCAGGTGAAAAGTACGCAGAGAATGAAGGTGGCGACGATGCCGCCGAACGCCACCGGCAGGAAGATCTCGCGAAAAATGGTGAATTCGCGCGCACCGTCGACCTTCGCCGCATCCCGCAATTCCCGCGGAATATCCTCGAAGAAGGTGATCAGCAGCGAGATCGCGAAGGGGATATTGACGAAGGCATAGACCCCGATGACGATCCAGTGGTTGTTGAGAAGCTTCATCTGCGCTGCCAGGAAATAGGTCGGGATGATGAAGATCAGCGGCGGCGCGATGCGGAGACTGAGGATGAATTTCTCGTTCTGCCGCTTGGTCGCCTCGTCCTGCGCCACCAGGCCATAGGCGACGAGCGCGCCAACGCCGACGGAGATCAGGCTTGCCGAAAACGAGATCACCACGCTGTTGAAGAAGGCGCGGATGAAGACGCCGTTGTTCAGCACCTTGGCATAGTTCTCCCAGGTCGGCGCAAACAGCCAGACCGGCGGCATGGCGAAGGCATCGCGCTGGGTTTTCAGCGAGGTCGCCACCACCCAATAGAGCGGGAAGAGCACGCAGAGGAGAAGGATGGCGAGCGCAATCCAGAAGATGATCCGGCGCATCAGGCTTCTCCTTGCTTGGGCGCCTTGAAGGCGAGGTTGTAGAGCAGCAGCAGGGCGACGTTCGTGAGAATGGTCAGCACCATGGCTATTGTCAGCGAATAGGAGATGTCGAAATTGGTGAAGGCGGAGATGTAGCCGTAGAGGTTGAGCGTCTCCGTGGAGAGCGCCGGCCCGCCGCGCGTCATGATGTAGAAAATGTCGAAGGCCTTGACCGCATCGATCGCCCGGATGAGCGCCACCACCATCAGCGCCCGCTTCAGCGCCGGCAGCGTGATGTACCAGAGCACCTGCCATTCCCGCGCGCCATCGACACGCGCAGCATTCTGCGGATCGCCCGGCAACGATTCCAGCGAGGCCATGGTGAGCAGCACGACGAAGGGCGTCCATTGCCAGATGTCGGCCATCAGCAGCGAGAACAGCGCGACATTCGGATTCCCGAGCCAGTCGACCGGGCCGAGGCCGCTGGTGGAGAGCAGGTAGTTCATCATGCCGTTCGACGGATCGAGCAGGAAGCGCCAGGTGAGGCCGACGACGACCGGCGTCATGACAATCGGCACCAGCAGGATGCCGCGCACGATGCGTTTTCCCAGGAACTCCCGGTCCACCAGCAGCGAGATCGCCAGCCCGAGCGAAACTTCGATGACGGTCGCGGCGACCGTGAACAGCACGGTGCGCCCGAGCGCGTTGATGGCGCGGCCGTCGAACAGCAGTCGGACATAGTTGTCGAAGCCGATGAAGCTCTCCTGCCCCGGACGAAGCAGGCTGATATTGTGCAGCGTCAGCCACACGACATAGACGGTCAGGATGACCGAGACCGTGCCGAAAAACAGGACGACCGGACGGTAGAAATAGGTGGTCGCATCCTTCATGGTGCCGCTCCCCGTGAGGCTGGCCATGCCCGGCGAACCGGGCACGGCCGTGATGATCAACGGCTGAGGGCCGCGTCGTTGGCGGCGTTCGCCTCGGCGAGCGCATCCTTGGCCGTGGCCGTGCCGGCGAGCACCTTCGATACCGCGATGCCGGCATTGTTTATGACCTCGTTGGCGGCCTCGACGGTCGGCAGATATTGCGGATTGCCGGCATTGATGGAGGCAAGCATGGCATCCTTGAAGGCGCCGTAGCGCTTGTTGAACTCTTCCGAATTCAGCGCCGCAAGCGAGGTCACGCCGGAATTCGGCGCGAGGCCGAAGGACTTGACCTGCTGCTCCTTCGCTGTCGCCCAGGAAGCGAAGAGCCAGGCCGCTTCCTTCTGCTGCGAGGCCTCGGAAACATAGAGACTGTGCACGGCGAGCGACGAGGAACCGCCCTTGAGCTTGTCGGTCTCGACAGGCACCGGCACGTAACCGACCTTGCCGACGACGGAGGATATCGAGGCGTCCTCGTTGAAGGCGCCGTTGACGGTGGCGTCCATCGTCATGCCGGCCTTGCCCTGCTGGAAGAGCACGCGGTTCTCCTCCCAGCCGAAATTGGCGACGCCGACCGGGCCATAATCCCGCAGCACGCCGGCGAAGGCATCGAGCGAGGCGGCCGCCTCATCACTGCCGAGCGCCGACTTGCCGTCCGCGCCGATGAACTCGCCGCCATAGCCCCACAGCCAGCCGGCCCAGACATAGACGTTCTGGATGCCCTGCGCGCCGCGCATGGTGATGCCGGCGACCGCGCCGTTCGACTTTTCCTTGATCGTCTTCGCGGCCGCCGTCACCTCGCCAAAGCTCTTGGGAGGAGCAATGCCATATTCTTCGAACAGGTCCTTCCGGTACATCAGGAAGGTGCTTTCGCCATAGACCGGCAGGCCATAGAGCTTGCCATCGACGATATTGGTGTTGAGGTAGCCGGGCACGAAATCGGCCTTGTCGTAATTGGCGGGGAACTTGCCCGCCAGCTCGTCGAGCGGCGCGATATAGCCGGCCTTCAGGAAACCCGGAATGTAGATGATGTTGTTCTGGACCACGTCATAGCGGCCCGAGCCGGAGGAGAACTCCAGCAGCATCTTGGCGGTGATGTCGGATTCCGGCACCACTTCGAGCTCGACCTCGATGCCGGTCGCCGCGGTGAATTCCGGCAGCAGCGCCTGGATGCCCTCGGTGGTCGGGTGACCTTCCATCAGCACGGCAAGGCGGGTGCCCTTGTAAGGCTGGTCCGCATCCTGCGCGAAGGCCGGCACCGTCACGGACGAGGACAGTGCAAGTGTCAGAGCAATAAAATGACGTCTTTTCATGTCGTTCCCCTTTTTTGGATAGCGCTCGTCAACGAGCCGTCAGTTGCACTTCGCAGCGCCTAGCCGCGCTGTATCTCTGTCGAGTTCAGAACCGCTGCACCTCGCCCGTATCCGCCGAGCGCACGAGCGCCTGCGTGAGTTCGAGGGACAGCAGCGCCTCCTCGCCGGTCGCGACCTGGCATTCGGCGCCGTCGATCCATTCGAGCACGCCGGAAAGCTGGAGGCGCAGGTCGCCGCCGACCTTGCCGCCGATCTCCGGCCAGTGCTGGGTGTCGATTTCGCGCGAGGCCTGGTTGTCGGCGAAGTAGAGGCCGCTATCGCCGCACTGCACTTCGAAGGAACCTTCCGTGCCGATCATTTCAAGGCGCGCATCGATCATGTGGCGGGCGCCCGCCGGCAGCGACCAGGCGCTTTCGAAGGTCACCACCGTGCCGCCGGAAAAGCGCACGACGCCGGCAATCGTGTCCTGTGTGCCCATTTCGCCGAGCAGGATTTCGGTCTGCTGCGCATAGGCTGTCACAGGCGTCTGGCCTTTCAGCATCCACAGCACCATGTCGACGTCGTGCACCGTGACGTGCATGGCGAGCGGCAGCGTGCCGGCATAACGCTTCGGCCCTTCGGTGCGGGCGCTGTTGCGGCGGGCATAGACATGGATCGGCGTACCGATCTTGCCGGTCTCGATCAGCTCGCGCGCCTTGTAATAGCGCGGGTCGAAGCGCAGCAGATAGCCGACGCCGAGCTTTACCTTGGCCGCCTGGCAGGCCGCCACGATCTTGCGTCCGTCCTCCAGCGTCGAGGCGATCGGCTTCTCGATGAAGAGGTTGACGCCCTTGGCGGCGATCGCCAGCGCGGGTTCGAGGTGGAGATGATCCGGCGTGCAGATGCTGACGAGGTCGAGCGTTTCGGCCGCAAGCAGTTCGTCATGCGAGCCGTAGACGCGCACACCGCCGCCAAGCCCGTCCGCCACGGCCTGCGCCCGGGCAACATCCCGGTCGACGATCGCCACCAGCTCCGCCCGCGGGTCGCTGGAAAAGATCGAGGCGTGCATGGAGCCCATGAAACCGGCGCCGATGACGGCGACTTTTTTCGTCCTGATCATATCGTCCTCCAAAATCTCAACGCGTGCCGCCGGCAAGGGCGTCGGCAAACCGTCTGGTAATCTCGTCCGGCCGGGTAATGGCGGAGCCGACGACCACGAAGGCCGCTCCAAGCTCCAGGGCGCGCCGCGCCTGCTCCGGCTCCCAGATCCGCCCTTCCGCGACGAAGGGGATGCCCGCTGCCGCCAGTTCCTGCATCAGCGCGAAGTCCGGGGCCGTGGTGCCGGTCGTATAGGGCGTGTAGCCGGACAGCGTGGTGCCGACGAAATCCGCGCCGGCGGCAATCGCCTGCCGTGCCTCCGCCAAGGTGCTGATATCGGCCATGCTGATCTTCTTCAGCCGGGTGATCTCGCCAACGATGTCGGCGACCGGCACCGGGCGCGGCCGGTCCGTCGCATCGAAGGCGATGACGTCAGCGCCCGCCGCGGCAAGGCCCTGCACGTCTTCGAGCGAGGGCGTGATGTAGACGTCGGAGCCCGGCTGGGCGATTTTCGTGATGCCGATGACCGGCAAGCTGATAGCGCCGCGCACCGCCTGGACATTGCGCACACCCTCGATCCGCACACCCGAGGCGCCGCCGAGGACGGCCGCACGGGCGAGCGCCACGATATGCTCCGTGGCATGGAGCGGGCTGGTTTCCGCCGCCTGGCAGGACACGACAAGCCGGCCCCGCATTGTTTCCATGATGTCCATAAACGCCGCATCTCCTTGACTGGAGACGACGTTACGGCTTTTGGCGAAAACCGTCAATAATTTTTTTCATCTGAAGATTATCTTCAAAGGAAATCTTCAGATGTTGCGGTCGCTGACGCTCTCCGCCGTATCCTTGATGGTTTCGAGGCGTGCCGGATCGAGCTTGGTGATCGTGTTGGCTATGGCATCGACGATCAGCAACTGGCTGATCTTCGAGGGAAAGGCCCCGCCCGTCAGTGGCGTTTCCGGCGAGGAGGCGAGCAGCACGAAGTTGCAGATCGCCGCCAGCGGGCTCTTCGTCCGGTGCGTGATGCCGACGATGCGGGCGCCGCGCGCATGGGCATTCTCCGCCACGCGCAACGTATCGATGGTCGAGCCGGAGGTGGAAACGAGGATGTAGAGATCGGCGGGCGAGGCGGTCGCGGACGCCATGGTGGCGAGATGCGCATCGCGGCCGATATGAGCGGAAATGCCGAGGCGGGCGAGCTTGTATTCGAGATATTGCGCCGTGATGGCGGATGCGCCGACGCCGAAAATCTCGACATGGCGCGCCGAAAGCAGCAGCGAGGACACCTCCTCGATGGCCCGCCGGTCGAGCATCCTTTCGGTTTCCTCCAGCGCGATGCGGGCGGTCTCGACCAACTCCTGCACCATGTCGCCGGGGGCGGAGGTTGAAGCGGTCTGCTGGAGCGTGGCGAGCTCATGCGCGAGCGCCAGCTTGAAGTTCTGGAAACCGGGATAGCCGAGTTCGCGACAGAACCGGATGACGCTCGCCTCGGATGACTGGGCCTCGTCGGCAAGTTCCGTGATGCTCTTGAAGAGCACGGATTGCGGATCGGCCAGCACGAAGGAAGCGACGCGCTCCAGCGCCCGCGTCATGGCGGGTCCCTGCGAGCGGATTCGCGCGATCAGCGGCGGTTGAGGATGTACGTCCACCTTGTTTCCTTGCAGCAGGCTTAAGCTTCGGATGGCCCGATTCATATGCGACGGCTGGGGGAAAGGAAACAGGCCCGGTTGGCGGGCAGGTTGTCAGGGCGCGGGTAAACCGCGCCCTGAGCTATGTCATTGATCAGACGAGATCGAAGCGGTCGGCGTTCATCACCTTGTTCCAGGCCGAGACGAAGTCCTTGACGAACTTTTCCTTGGCGTCGGACGAACCGTAGACTTCGGCGAAGGCGCGAAGCTGCGAATGCGAGCCGAAGATCAGGTCGACGCGCGTGGCGGTCCACTTGGGTTCGTTCGTCTTGCGGTCACGGCCTTCATAGACGCCCTTCTTGTCGGCGACGGGCGCCCAGACGGTGCCCATGTCGAGCAGGTTGACGAAGAAGTCATTCGTCAGCGCTTCCGGACGGGTCGTGAACACGCCGTGTTCCGGTTCACCGGCCTTCAGCACACGGAGGCCGCCGAGGAGCACTGTCAGTTCCGGCGCCGTCAGCGTCAGGAGCTGCGCGCGGTCGATGAGCGCCTCTTCCCCCTTCAGGAACTGATGGCGGTTGGCGTTCACATAGTTGCGGAGGCCATCGGCGCGCGGCTCAAGGGCTGCGAAGGATGCGGCATCGGTCTGGGCGTCCGACGCATCCGTGCGGCCCGGCGTGAACGGCACGGCGACGTCATGACCGCCAGCCTTCGCCGCCTTCTCGACGCCGGCAGCACCGGCCAGCACGATCAGGTCGGCGAGCGAGATCTTCTTGCCGCCGCTCTGGGCCGCGTTGAAGTCCGCCTGGATGCCTTCGAGCACGCCCAGAACCTTGGCGAGCTGCGCCGGCTGGTTGACCTCCCAGTCCTTCTGCGGTGCAAGGCGGATGCGCGCGCCATTGGCGCCGCCGCGCTTGTCGGAACCGCGGAAGGTCGAGGCCGACGCCCAGGCGGTGGAGACCAGCTCCTGCACCGAGAGGTCGGTGGCGAGAACGCGCGCCTTGAGGTCGGCGACGTCCTTGTCGTCGACCAGCGGATGATCGACGGCCGGGACGACGTCCTGCCAGATCAGGTCTTCCGCCGGCACTTCCGGGCCGAGGTAGCGGGCCTTCGGGCCCATGTCGCGGTGGGTCAGCTTGAACCAGGCACGCGCGAAGGCATCGGCGAACTGGTCCGGGTTTTCGAGGAACCGGCGCGAGATCTTCTCGTAGATCGGGTCGAAACGCAGCGCGAGGTCGGAGGTGAGCATCTTCGGCAGGTGCTTCTTCGTGGAATCGAAGGCATCCGGGATCGTGGCGCCTGCACCCTTTGCGACCCACTGGTGTGCGCCGGCCGGGCTCTTTTCCAGTTCCCATTCATAGCCGAACAGGTTCCAGAAGAAGTTGTTGCTCCACTTGGTCGGCGTCGAGGTCCAGGTGACTTCGAGACCGCTGCCGATTGCATCCGTGCCGACGCCCGAATTGAACGTGCTCTTCCAGCCCAGACCCTGCGCTTCGAGTGCGCCGCCTTCCGGGTCGATGCCGACGAACGACGCGTCGCCGGCGCCGTGCGTCTTGCCGAAGGTGTGGCCGCCGGCGATCAGCGCCACGGTCTCTTCGTCGTTCATCGCCATGCGGGCGAAGGTGTCGCGGATGTCGCGGGCGGAGGCCAGCGGATCGGGATTGCCGTTCGGGCCTTCCGGGTTGACATAGATGAGGCCCATCTGCACGGCGCCGAGCGGTTCTGCCAGCTCGCGTTCGCCGCTATAGCGCTCGTCGCCAAGCCAGGTGCCTTCCGGACCCCAGTAAAGTTCTTCCGGCTCCCACACGTCGGCGCGACCGCCGGCAAAACCGAAGGTCTTGAAGCCCATGGATTCGAGCGCGACATTGCCCGTCAGGATGAGAAGGTCGGCCCAGGAGATCTTGTTGCCGTATTTCTGCTTGATCGGCCAGAGCAGGCGGCGGGCCTTGTCGAGGTTGACGTTGTCCGGCCACGAATTGAGCGGCGCGAAACGCTGCTGGCCCTGGCCGGCGCCGCCGCGGCCGTCGGTGATGCGGTAGGTGCCGGCCGAGTGCCAGGCCATGCGGATGAACAGGCCGCCGTAATGGCCGAAATCGGCCGGCCACCACTCCTGCGAATCCGTCATCAGGGCCGTGAGGTCCTGCTTGACGGCGTCGAGATCGAGCGTCTTGAAGGCCTCGGCGTAGTCGAAATCCTTGCCCAGGGGATCGGAAAGATTGGAATGCTGGTGCAGGATCTGGACATCCAGCTGGTCCGGCCACCAGTCGCGGTTGGATCTGCCTTTGGGTGCCGCATGGGCGACGGGACACTTGCCCGCGGTGTCAGTTTTCTGGTCCATGATTCTCTCCTGTTGTTTCCTGGGGCCTGCCGCTCGGGACAGCCTTGCGAACGCTTGGGGAGAAGCCTGCGCCCTCCCCTTGATACCTTCTTATCGGAAGCCTGCGATAAATTTAAGTTGGATTTACTGATCGCTGCGATAAGCTAAGATTATGACCAACCTTACACTGAAACAGCTACGCTATTTTGAAGCCCTGGCGCGCCACGGCCGGTTCCGCCATGCGGCCGATGCCTGCGCGATTTCCCAGCCGGCATTGTCCATGCAGATCAAGGAGCTGGAGGAGGAACTCGGCAACGACCTCTTCGAGCGGAGCGCCCGCGAAGTGAAGCTGACCGCCTTCGGCCAGACCTTTGCCATGCGGGTGCGCGGCATCCTGCGCGCCGTCGACGAGCTCGGCGACCTTGCCCGCGCCTCGCGCACGCCGTTCCTGTCGCGCCTGCGCATCGGCATCATCCCCACCGTCGCGCCCTACCTTTTGCCCGCCATCATAAACGATCTGAACAAAACCTTCGACGGCATCCAGATCGAGGTGCGCGAGACGATGACGGCAAAGCTGATCCAGGAACTGGGACAGGGCGATCTCGACATGGCGATCGTCGCCCTCCCCGTATCGGAGCCATCGCTCACCGAACTCAAGCTGTTCGAGGAGGAATTCGTGCTGGTGCGCCACCGCGAGGACGAGGGCAAGCCGACGCCCGAGCCCGACAAGCTCCGCGAAATGCGCCTGCTGCTCTTGGAGGAAGGCCATTGTTTCCGCGATCAGGCGCTGTCCTTCTGCCGGATCGGCTCGGCGCGGCCGCGCGAGGTGATGGAGGGCAGTTCGCTCTCCACCCTCGTCCAGATGGTCGGCGCCGGCATCGGCATCACGCTGATCCCCGAAATGGCGGTGCCGGTGGAAACCCGCTCGGCACAGGTCTCGATCGCCCGCTTCCAGACGCCGCGGCCCGCCCGCACCATCGGCATGATCTGGCGCAATTCGACGCCGCTCGCCAAGCAACTGCTGGAGATTTCCGAAGTGGTGCGCCGCTCGTCCGATGCCATGCGCGAACGCTGCGGGCCGCTGTAGCGATCAGCTCCGTTCGATATCCCGCCGCAGCACGATGGAGGTCGTCAGGTCCTCGACATTGTCCATGGTCGAGACCTCGTTGCGCAACTCGTTGAGCGCGTTGATCGAGCCGACCTCGACTTCCACCACCAGATCGAGCTGGCCGCTGACGGAAGAAACCTTGCGCACCGCCGAAAAGCCCGCGAGGCGATCGAGCACGCCGATCGAGGGCGTGCGCTTTAGCGTGACAAGCAGGAAGGCCTGCACCTGCCCGTCGTCGAGCTGGCCGATATCGGCGCGGTAGCCGCGGATGATGCCGGCCTTTTCCAGCCGGCTGACGCGTTCGGTGGTCGCGCTGCGCGAAAGGCCGATCCGGCCGGCAAGCGACTTCATGGGGATGCGCGCCTCCTTCGACAGGATGCTGAGGATCGTCCGGTCGATGGCGTCCGTATCCTGCATGGCCCCTCCTCCAATCCTGCCGACAAGATGACGGTTATTACATACAGAGTGCCGGCACAACCGGCATAATGCCGGATGCGCCTTGGCGCCGTCCATGCAACTCTTTGCGTCACGAAGAGGATTGCCATGAACGACATGCTGAAGACGAAACCGGATTTTTCCATCGAGGCCGCAGCCGCGCTGCTTTCCGAGCACTACGGGCTTTCCGGCACGCTCTCGCCGCTCGCCAGCGAGCGCGACCAGAATTTCAAGGTGGAAACATCGGATGGAACCTTCATCCTGAAGATCGTCAACGCCGCCGAGCCGGAGGTCGAGAGCGACTTCCAGACGGCGCTGCTCGCCCATGTCACCGCGCATGCCGGCGACCTGCCGGTGCCGCATATCCGCCAGACGCTTTTGGGCACGAGCCTCGCCAGCACCACCAGCCCGCACGGCGTCGCCCATCGCATCCGGCTGGTCGGCTGGGTCGTCGGCCAGCCGCTTGCCGAAACGGGCCGCAGCGATGCCGCACTCGAATCGCTCGGCCGCATGCTCGGCCGCTTCGATGCCGCGCTGAAGGGCTTCATGCATCCTGGCGCGCTGCGCGATCTCGACTGGGACATCCGAAAGGCCGGCCACTCGGCCGAACGCCTGCAGCATGTCGCCTCCACCGAAGACCGGGCTCTGCTGGAGCGCTTCCTCAAGCGTTTTGTATTCCTCGCCCCGCGCCTTGCGACGCTGCGCGCCGCCGTCATCCACAATGATGCCAACGACTGGAACGTGCTGGTCGACGGCGCGGATCACGACCGCATTTCCGGCCTGATCGATTTCGGCGACGCGCTGCATGCGCCTGTCATCGCCGAGGTGGCGATCGCCGCCGCCTATGCCGGCCTCGACCATGCCGACCCGATCGGCGCCGCTGCCGCCATCGCCCGCGGCTTCCACGCCGAATATCCACTGCTGGAAGAGGAAATCGACCTCCTCTACGACCTTATCGCCGCCCGCCTCGTTACCTCCGTGACGATCTCGGCCTCGCGCCGCAGCCACACGGAAGACAACCCCTACCTCGCCATCAGCGAGCGGCCCGCCTGGACGCTGCTGCGCAAGCTCGACCGGATGAACCCGCGTTTCGCCACCGCCATCCTGCGCAAGGCCTGCGGCTTCGAGGCGGCCCCCGGCGCGCATGCCGTTGCCGACTGGATTGCGAAGAACCGCAAGGCGCTCGCCCCCCTGCTGGAGCGGCCGGCCGCGACCTACCCCGCGGCCCTCGTGCCCTATGGCGACCCGACCCATCCGATGACGGTCAAATCGGCCGCCGAACAGCCGGACGAGGCACAAGCGATCTGGGAGACCCATTGCCGTGAAAACGGCATCGCGCTCGGCATCGGCCCCTTCGGCGAGGCGCGCACCGTCTATGCGGGCGACATGTTCGTCTCGCGCTTCATCGAAAACAGCCGCCGCACCCATCATCTCGGCCTCGACCTCTTCATGCCCGCCGGCACGAAAGTCTTCACGCCGCTGCCGGCAACCGTCGTAAGCGTCGAGATCGAGCAGGACCCGCTCGGCTACGGCTGCCTGATCGCGCTCAGCCACGAACCGAAAGGCTGCCCGCCCTTCGTTTCGCTCTGGGGCCACCTCGCGCACGAGGCCATGCAGCGTCTGAAGGCCGGCGATCGGCTGGATGCCGGCACCCTCGTCGGCGAAATGGGCGCGCCTGCGGAAAACGGCGGCTGGGCGCCGCACCTGCACCTCCAGCTTTCCACCGACACCAACCTCTCCGCCACCGAGATCTTCGGCGTGGGCGAGCCGCGCTATCTCGACGTCTGGGCAGAACTCTTCCCGGATTCCCGCACCTTCGCCGGCATCGCCGAGGAATTCTACGAAAGGCAAGGCCGGTCGCACGACGAGATCGTCAAGCTGCGGCACGAACTGCTGCTGCCGAACCTCTCCATCTCCTACGACAAGCCGATCAAGTTCGTGCGCGGCGAGGGCGTCTGGCTGATCGACGACAGCGGCCGGGCCTATCTCGATTGCTTCAACAATGTCTGCCACATCGGCCATGCCCACCCGACCGTCGTGGAGGCGATGGCGAAACAGGCGGCCACGCTCAACACCAACACCCGCTACCTGCACGACAATATCGTCGCCTATGCCGAGCGCCTGACGGCCACGCTGCCGAAGGAGCTGACGGTCGCCGGTTTCGTCAACAGCGGCTCGGAAGCCAACAGCCTGGCCTTGCGGATGATGCGAGCACATACGGGCCGCGAAAACGCCATCGTGCTCGACTGGTCCTATCACGGCACGACGCAGGAGCTGATCGACATCAGCCCCTACAAGTTCCGCCGCAAGGGCGGCAAGGGGCCGAAGCCGCATATCCATGTTGCAGCCATCCCCGATAGCTACCACGCACCGGAGGACTGGCCGATCGAGGAGCACGGCAAGCGTTTTGCCGAAAGCGTCGCCGAACTGATCGCAGCGATGCAGGCAAAAGGCGAAGCCCCCGGCTTCTTCATCGCGGAATCGATCCCGAGCGTCGCCGGTCAGGTCTTCCTGCCGGACGGCTATCTCAAGGAGGCCTACCGCCTGGTGCGCGAGGCCGGCGGCGTGTGCATCGCCGACGAGGTGCAGGTCGGCTTCGGCCGCGTCGGCAGCCATTGGTGGGCCTTCGAAACGCAGGGCGTCGTGCCCGACATCGTCACCATGGGCAAGCCGATCGGCGACGGCCATCCGCTGGCGGCCGTCGTGACGACCCGCGAGATCACCGACAGCTTCAACAACGGCATGGAATATTTCAACACCTTCGGCGGTAATCCGGTGTCCTGCGCCGTCGGCCTCGCCGTGCTCGACGTCATCGAAAGCCAGGATCTGCGCGGCAACGCGCTCACCATCGGCAACCACCTCATGGACGCCTTCCGCGACATGCAGAAGCGCTACGACGTGATCGGCGACGTGCGCGGCCTCGGCCTGTTCCTCGGCATCGAACTGGTGACCGACCGCAGGACCAAGGCACCCGCGACAGATTTCGCTCGCGCCGTCTCCAACGGCGCGCGCCGCCGCGGCGTGCTGATGGGCACCGAAGGCCCGCATGACAACGTGCTGAAGATGCGCCCGCCGATGATCTTCTCGAAACGCGACGCCGACCACCTGATCGCCGTGCTCGAGGAAACCTTCGCCGACGTCGCAAGAACGCTCGGCTAAGGCGAACCGCACGACCGCTCAAAACCTGTCAACCGGGAGGGACGCCTCTCCCGGAGGCGACGACGCATGCCCAAAAAACCAACCCCAAAATTCAACAAGGAGGAGAACCACATGAGGATGACAATTCTAGCCACGATCGCCGCAGGCCTCGCCGCCGGCACCGCACATGCAGGCACGTTCGACGTCATCAAGGAGCGCGGCGAGGTGCGCTGCGGCGTCAGCCAGGGCGTGCTCGGCTTTTCCGTGCCCGACAAAAACGGCATCTGGAGCGGCTTCGATGTCGATTTCTGCCGGGCGATCGCCGCCGCGACGCTCGGCAATCCGGACAAGGTCGCCTATGTGCCGCTGTCCACCAAGGACCGCTTCACGGCGCTGCAATCGGGCGAAGTCGACCTTTTGTCGCGCCAGACCACCTGGACGCTGTCGCGCGATACCGACCTCGGCATGAGCTTCGTCGGCGTCAACTATTATGACGGCCAGGCCTTCATGATCAACAAGGACCTCGGCGTGAAGAGCGTCAAGGAGCTCTCCGGCGCCTCCGTCTGCACGGAGACCGGCACGACGACCGAGCAGAATATGGCCGACTATTTCAGTGCCAACAAGATCGAGTACCAGGTCATCGCCTTCGAGAAGCCGGACCAGACGATCCAGGCCTTCAACACCGGCCGCTGCGACGTCTATTCCACCGATGCCTCGGCCCTCTATTCCCAGCGCCTGACGCTCAACGACCCCGAGCGTTTCATCGTGCTGCCGGAGGTCATCTCCAAGGAGCCGCTCGGCCCGGCCGTGCGCCAGGGCGACGATCAATGGTTCAAGATCGTGCGCTGGACGCTCTTCGCGCTGGTCGAGGCGGAGGAAATGGGCATCGGCAAGGAGAACGTCGCGTCGCTTCTCGAAAGCGGCACCGTCGCCCAGAAACGTTTCCTCGGCATCGACAACGAGGCCGGCAAGACGCTCGGCCTCGATCCGAAATGGGCCTACCAGGCGGTCTCGGCCGTCGGCAACTACGGCGAGGTCTTCGAGCGCCATCTCGGCAAGGACAGCCCGCTGAAGATCGACCGCGGCCTTAACCGGCTGTGGAACGACGGCGGCCTGATGTACGCCCCGCCCGCCCGATAAGCACATGGAACCAACGCCGCGGGTTCAACCCCGCGGCGTTGATCGTTCAAAAATCCCAGTCCGCGTCCTCGGTCGCGACAGCCTTGCCGATGACATAGGACGAACCGGAGCCGGAGAAGAAGTCGTGGTTCTCGTCGGCATTCGGCGAGAGCGCGGAGAGGATCGCCGGGTTGACCTTGCAGGCCTCCGGCGGGAACAGCGCCTCGTAACCGAGGTTCATCAGCGCCTTGTTGGCGTTGTAGTGCAGGAATTTCTTGACGTCCTCGGTCAGGCCGACGCCGTCATAGAGCGCCTCGGTATATTTCGCCTCGTTGTCGTAGAGTTCGAGCAGCAAATCGAAGGCGAAGTCCTTGATCTCCTGCCGGCGCTCCCCCGAAAGACGCTCCAGCGCCCGCTGGAACTTGTAGCCGATATAGTAGCCGTGCACGGCCTCGTCGCGGATGATGAGGCGGATCATGTCGGCGGTGTTGGTGAGCTTTGCGCGGCTCGACCAGTACATCGGCAGATAGAAGCCGGAATAGAACAAAAAACTTTCGAGGAAGACGCTGGCGACCTTCTTCTTCAGCGGATCGACGGAGGCGTATTGCTCCATGATCAGCGCGGATTTCCGCTGCAGAAACTCGTTTTCCTCCGACCAGCGATAGGCGTCGTCAACATCCGGCGTCGAGCAGAGCGTGGAGAAGATCGAGGAATAGGAGCGCGCATGCACCGCCTCCATGAAGGCGACGTTGGAGAGCACGGCCTCCTCATGCGGCGTGGCGGCGTCTTCCATCAGCCGCACGGAGCCGACACCGTTCTGGATCGTGTCGAGCAACGTCAGGCCGGTGAAGACGCGGATGATGAGTTGCTGTTCTTCCGGCCGCAGAGTCGCCCAGGAGGGGATGTCGTTGGAGAGCGGCACCTTTTCCGGCAGCCAGAAGTTTCCGGTGAGCCGGTTCCAGACTTCGAGGTCCTTGTCGTCCTCGATACGGTTCCAGTTGATGGCGCGCACGGCGGCGGCTGCCTTCGGGGCCTTGGTCTTCACTTGGATGTTCATGGTCTTCCCCGATGTCACAGCGCGCAGGAAACGCAGCCCTGCACTTCCGTGCCGGACAGCGCCATCTGGCGAAGGCGGATGTAGTAGATGGTCTTGATGCCCTTCTTCCAGGCGTAGATCTGCGCGCGGTTGATGTCGCGGGTCGTCGCCGTGTCGCGGAAGAACAGCGTCAGCGACAGGCCCTGGTCGACATGCTGGGTGGCCGCCGCATAGGTATCGATGATCTTCTCCGGACCGATCTCGTAGGCGTCCTGATAGTAGTCGAGATTGTCGTTCGTCATGAAGGCGGCCGGGTAATAGACGCGGCCGATCTTGCCTTCCTTGCGGATCTCGATCTTCGAGACGATCGGGTGGATCGAGGAGGTCGAGTGGTTGATATAGGAGATCGAGCCCGTCGGCGGCACGGCCTGGAGGTTCTGGTTGTAGAGCCCGCCGTCCATGACGGCCTTCTTCAGTTCCAGCCAGTCTTCCTGCGTCGGGATATGGATGCCGGCCTCTTCGAAAATGCCCCTCACCTTCTCCGTCGCCGGCAGCCATTCGGCCTCGGTGTATTTGTCGAAATAGTCGCCGGAGGCATATTTCGAGTTCTCGAAACCCTTGAAGCTGAGGCCCTTTTCGACCGCCAGCCGGTTGGAGGCGCGCACGGCGTGGTACGTCACGGTGTAGAAATAGATATTGGTGAAGTCGATGCCTTCTTCCGAGCCATAAAAAATGCGCTCGCGGGCGAGATAGCCGTGCAGGTTCATCTGGCCGAGGCCGATGGCGTGGCTGTCGTCATTGCCCTTCTCGACGGAGGGTACGGAGGAGATGTGGCTCATCTCGGAGACCGCCGTCAGCGCGCGGATCGAGGTCTCGATCGTCTGGCCGAAGTCGGGTGAGTCCATCGCGGCCGCGATGTTGAGCGAGCCGAGATTGCAGGAAATATCCTTGCCCATTTTCGAATAGGACAGGTCGTCGTTGAACTCACTCGCCTCGCTGACCTGCAGGATTTCCGAGCAGAGATTGCTCATGGAGATGCGGCCGGCGATCGGGTTCGCGCGGTTCACCGTGTCCTCGAACATGATGTAGGGATAGCCGCTCTCGAACTGGATTTCGGCGATGACCTGAAAGAAGTCGCGCGCCTTGATCTTCTTCTTCTTGATGCGGGCGTCCTCGACCATCTCGCGGTACTTCTCCGTCACCGAGATTTCGCTGAAGGCGACGCCGTAGACGTGCTCCACGTCATGCGGCGAGAACAGGTACATGTCCTCGTTGTTCTTCGCGAGTTCGAAGGTGATGTCCGGAATGACGACGCCGAGCGACAGCGTCTTGATGCGGATCTTCTCGTCGGCATTTTCGCGCTTGGTGTCGAGGAAGCGCATGATGTCCGGGTGGTGGGCGTTGAGATAGACCGCACCTGCCCCCTGCCGCGCGCCGAGCTGGTTGGCATAGGAGAAGGAATCTTCCAAGAGCTTCATCACCGGGATGACGCCGGAGGACTGGTTCTCGATCTGCTTGATCGGCGCGCCCATCTCGCGAAGGTTGGTCAGCGACAAAGCCACCCCACCGCCGCGCTTGGAAAGCTGGAGCGCCGAATTGATCGAGCGGCCGATGCTCTCCATGTTGTCCTCGATGCGCAGCAGGAAACACGAGACGAGCTCGCCGCGCTGCTTCTTGCCGGCATTGAGGAAGGTCGGCGTCGCCGGCTGGAAACGGCCGGAGATGACCTCGTCGACGAGATCGCGGGCCAGCGCTTCGTTGCCGCGGGCGAGCGCCAGCGCCACCATGCAGACGCGGTCCTCGTAACGCTCCAGATAGCGCTTCCCGTCGAAGGTCTTCAACGTATAGGACGTGTAATATTTGAAGGCGCCGAGGAAGGTCGGGAAGCGGAATTTCTTGTCATAGGCGTGGTCGAACAGATCGCGCACGAAGTTGAACGAATACTGGTCCAGCACCTCCTGCTCGTAATAGCCCTCGGTCACCAGATAATCGAGTTTTTCCCTGAGGTTATGGAAGAACACGGTGTTCTGGTTGACGTGCTGGAGAAAGTACTGCTTGGCCGCCATGCGGTCCTTATCGAGCTGGATTTTTCCGTGCTCGTCGTAGAGATTTAGCATCGCGTTGAGCGCGTGGTAATCCAGCGCCGTGATTTCCGGAACCTTTGCCGGCTTTTCAAGCGTCATCGTGTCCAAAATCGTTCCAATCCGTCTTTGACATTGGCGACGTCCTCCGCGGTGCCCAGAAGCTCGAAGCGGTAGAGATAGGGCACCCCGCATTTGGCGGAGATGACGTCGCCGGCGATACCGAAGGTCGCGCCGAAATTGCTGTTGCCCGCGGCAATCACGCCGCGAAGGTTCGACCGGTTGTCCGCATCGTTGAGGAAGCGGATCACCTGCTTGGGAACGGCGCCTTTCCCGTCCTCGCCGCAATAGGTCGGCACGACGAGCACGAAGGGTGCGGCCGCCTTCAGCGCCTCATCGGCGCGAAGGGGAATGCGGGCGGCGGAAAGGCCGAGCTTTTCGACGAAGCGATGGGTGTTTTCCGACCGCGTGGAAAAATAGACGAGATCGCCCATCGTCCGCGGCTCAGGCGAGCGCGCTGATCATGTCGGGGCGGAAGCCGGCCCAATGCTGCTCGCCGGCAACCACCACCGGAACCTGCCGGTAGCCGAGACCCTGGACGAGCGCGAAGGCGTCGGTGTCCTCCGAAATATCGACGACGCTGTAATCGATGCCCTGGCGGTCGAGCGCGCGGGTGGTCGCGGTGCACTGGACGCAGGCGGGCTTGCTGTAGACGGTGATGGACATTGTTTTCCTCGTGACTTTGCAATTGCGCGTCGGGCAATTGGCATGGGAGATCGTCCGGTCATCCGCCGATGGCCGTGCGATGGACTGGAAATGAATCAGGCAGCCGCAGGCGCGCGGCCGGGACTACCGCCTACTCGCGCGGATATGCTGGAAACTGTATCGACATGGACTTCACCCCGAAGCAATTCATGCGGGGGCCACTCGGGAAACGACAGGGCGGCATCCTTCCGCAACCCATCGTTCGCCTGCCGGGCACCCCGCCCGTGGACGTTCATGCGCGAGGCAGGTCTCCTGGCTTGCGGGTCGGCGCATCCGTTCACCTTCCCAAGGCATTTGCGCCCCAGTGGCTTATCGAACGAACGCTCGCCGCTTACAGTTGCGGGGGCAGCTCCGGATTGACAGGGCCATCATGGCCCCACCGGATTCCCGTCTTAGCTTCCGATCCTCTCGAATCGGAAGAACCTCGAACACAAGATATAGTAGACGAGGTAAAAAATGCGTCAACAACTATGATGTTTGGCCGCAATATCGCTTGGGGATAAGGAAGGCGCATGCCGGAAAATCCGGCACGCCCGCGGCTTACGCCTTGCCGTTCGGCCGGCTGATCTCGTCCAGATACCAGTCGATGTAGCGCAACTCGTTCTGCTCCATCGGCGCGATCGGGCCGGGTACGAAATAATGCGACTGAACGCCCCGCGCCGTGTGCTCGATGATCGCCTTGTCTTCCGCCGTGGTGACCTTCCAGAGCCAGGTGAGCTTTTCGAGGTCGTAATCCGTGCCCTCTTCCGCCTTGCCGTCGACGAGCCAGATCAGCTCCATCTCACAGCTCTGCGCGGTCTTGGGGATGAAGCGGTAGATCATGCCGTGGTCGGGATAACAGACGAGGAAGGTCGTGCCGCCGAGATGGATGGAGGTAACGCCGCCGTCGAAATCGGAGAAACGGCCCATCAGCGGTGCGACCGCCGTGCCGTCCTCGCTGCCGCTCTGCACGCCGTCATAAAGCGCATAGCGGAAGGCATGGATCGCCTCGCGGCCCTCGCGCGACGTCTGCCAATGGTTGCCGGAGCCGACCTCGATGCCGAGCGCGCAGGTGCGCTCCTCCATCGCAGCATTCAGCGCCTCGATCATGTGCAGCGGCTGCTCCAGTGCATGGGTCTGCGAATATTCCGGATGCGCCGGGCCGCAATGGTAACACTCGACATAGTTTTCCACGGCGAGCTTCCAGTTGGCATCGACCGGATAGGTTTCGCGATGCGCGATCTTCGCGCTTGCCCAGCCATATTGCCCGCAGGTCGCATGCAGCAGGCGCTCCACCTCGGAAAAATCGAGCGGCTCATCGGCGAAGGAGATGAAGATCAGCCCTTCGACGACGCGCACATGCAGCGTCTTCAGCCCATGGTCCTCGCGCTTGAAATCCTTCGGCATCAGGCGGGCGGCCCGCAGGCTCCCGTCATTGCCATAGGTCCAGGCGTGGTAGGGACAGACGAAGACGCGGGCATTGCCCTTCTGCTTGGTGCAGACCTCCGCGCCGCGATGGCGACAGACGTTGAGGATCGCGTTGATCGAGCCATTCGCCGCGCGCGTCACGATCACCTGCTCGGTATCGATGCGGAAAACCTCGAAATCGTTGATGTTCGGAATGACGCTCTCATGCGCGATACAGTGCCAGTGACGGCGAAACACCCGCTCCATATCGCGCTGGTAGATGTCCGGATCCTGATAGAACGCGCGGGCGAGGCCGTGCCCCGGCCGATGGTCCGCCACAAGGCGGTCGATACGGTCGGCGATGTTGTCGATTACGGCTTCGGCGATATGTGCCATACCAGCGGACCCCTCAATGGCTTTTTCTCGCGGCAGTATCCAGAGGATAAAACCTCCCGGCAAGATGACCGGAAGGCCACGATTAATCGATATACTCGATTAGCGCCCCCGCGGGCGCCACGCGCCCGCCGCGCCCCGATGACCCACATTTCGCGAATTTCGACAGGGTCTCGGCCGTCTCTATGATAGGTCTGCGCGTTCCGGGCAAAGCCCAGGGGCACATTCCACCGGGCCGGCAGAGGTGCACATGTTTCGGATTCTGTACCAGGGCGACATCTTCGCCGACTATTTCCAGATTTACCTGCGCGACGAAGCGCATGCGGACCTGCCCGACGACTACACGGAAGAGACGATCGCGTGCCACCTCATGGCCGGGCCGCATGCCGTCATCCTTCACACCGTGCGCAACATGATGGTGCCGGTCTGCGTCGAATGGCACCAGCAACGCCCCGACCTCGATCTCGACAGCCACCAGCACGTCGTCGAGGCGGGCATCACCTGCCCGTCGGGCCAACTGGTGCTTGCCGGCATGACCGAGAACGAAACGGACTCTCCGCGGCTTGCCGTGAAGGCGGGACCGCTCGGCATTCGGGCGAGCCTCGCCGGCCTCGACACGCTCAGCACCGACGGGCTGGAAGGCGACGACCGTTACCTCTTGCAGCTTTGGCCCGGGGTGGAGGCGAAAGGCGTGCGGGTGCTGAAGGCCTGGCAGACAGCCTAGGACCGCCACCGCCCTCTCGTGGCGGTAGCGGGCTTTGCAAATGAGACCTTAGCCGATGCTCATCAGGCTGGCATTGCCGCCGGCGGCTGCCGTGTTGATCGAGGTCGAGACCTCTTCGAGCAGCCAGTTCAGGCAATAGGCTTCGCTGCCCGCCTGGATTTCCTGCGTGGAGGCAGCCTGCGTCAGGACGAGTGGACCCGGCAGCGTCGCGATGCGGCGCGCGGCCTCAACGACCCTGTCGCCATCCCCTTCGATCAGCGCACCCGCATAGGGACCATCGGCCGCCCAATCGGTCGACCAGGTGATGAGGGCGGCGAGGTTGGCCGGCAGATCGGACACGCTTGCCTTGAGGCCGGAGGCCGTATCGACCACCGCCTTGTTGCCCGTGGCGAGCACGGCACCGAGCTGGGCCAGAAGCCCCTCCTCCGTCGCCGGCACGAGAAGGATGCGGCCGCGTGGATGAAGCGAATAGAGGTTGCGTTCGCCGACGGGACCGGGCAGTTCGAGATCCAGCCCGAGCGCCGAATTGCTGCCGAGATCGCGCACGCGGTCCGCCAGTTCGGCCTTGCCATTGCCGCGCAGCCATTGCGCGAAATCGGTCACGGCCGGCTGGAGATGCACCGACGAATGCTGCGGCGGCACCGGCGGCGTCTGCACGAGGCGGCCGATATAGAGCGGCCCGCCAGCCTTCGGACCCGTGCCCGAAAGCCCCCGTCCGCCGAACGGCTGCACGCCGACGATGGCGCCGATAATGTTGCGGTTCACATAGATATTGCCCGCCTTCACCCGGCTGGTGACATGGGCGATCGTCTCGTCGAGACGCGTGTGCAGGCCGAAGGTCAGGCCGTAGCCGGTGGCGTTGATGTCGTCGATCAGGCGATCGACGTCTTCGCGCTTGAAGCGGATGACATGCAGGACCGGGCCGAACACCTCGCGCTCCAGATCAGCAAGCGACTGCAACTCGATGATGGTGGGCGAGACGAAGGTGCCGCGCGCGGCTTCCGCCGGCAGCGCCACCTGCTCGACCTTGCGGCCGCGGGCGCGCATCTTTTCGATATGCCCCTCGATGTTCTGCTTGGCTTCCGCCGTGATGACCGGGCCGGTATCGACGTTCAGCCGGTCGGTGCGGCCGATCTTGAGTTCCGCGAGCGCGCCCTTCAGCATGGTCAGCGTCCGGTCGGCAACGTCTTCCTGAAGGCAGAGAACGCGCAACGCAGAGCAGCGCTGGCCGGCGCTGTCGAAGGCGGATGCGATGACATCCGCCACCACCTGTTCGGCAAGCGCCGACGAATCGACGATCATGGCATTCTGCCCGCCGGTTTCGGCGATCAGCGGAATGGGTTTTCCCGAGGACGACAGGCGACCCGCCAGCTCCTTCTGGATGAGGCGGGCGACCTCGGTCGAGCCGGTGAACATGACGCCCGCCGTCTCCGGCGCACCAACGAGGGCGGCGCCCACGCGGCCATCACCCGGCAGAAATTGCAGCGCGCCGGCCGGAATACCGGCCTCGTGCAGGATGCGCACAGCTTCCGCGGCGATCAGCGGCGTCTCTTCCGCAGGCTTTGCCAGCACCGGATTGCCGGCGACGAGCGCGGCCGCAATCTGGCCGGAGAAAATCGCCAGCGGAAAGTTCCACGGGCTGATGCAGACGATGGGGCCTAGCGGCGGGTGGGCGGCGCCGAGCGTGCGGCGCGCCTGTTCCGCATAGTAGCGCAGGAAGTCGATCGCCTCGCGCACTTCGGCAATGGCATTGGCCGCCGACTTGCCGGCCTCGCGGATGGCAAGGCCGATCAGGGTCGAGATTTTCGCCTGCATCAGGTCGGCGGCGCGGTCGAGGCGGTCGCCACGCTCGCGCGGCGGCACGGCAGCCCATTCGGCCGCGGCGGCCAGCGCCAGCTTCGCGGCCTTCGCCACGCCCTCGCTGGAGGCTTCCGTCACATAGCCGACGACATCGGACTGGTCGGCCGGGTTGAGCACCGCCCGCTTTTCGCCATCGCTGGAACCATCCGCGATCTGCGGCACGGCCTGCCATTCGACGGCGGCGGTCTTGGCGAGGTCCTGCGCAAGCGCTGCGAGCACCGTCTCGTTCGACAGGTCGAGACCGGCGGAGTTCAGCCGGCCCTTGCCGTAAAGCTCTGCCGGAAGGGCGATCCGGTCATGTTTTCCGCCCGGCACCGGCATGGCGCGTACGACTGCGGCCGGATCGGCGATCAGCTCATCGACCGAAATGGCCGGATCAGCGATGCGGTTGACGAAGGAGGAGTTCGCACCGTTTTCGAGCAGGCGGCGGACGAGATAGGCAAGCAGCGTCTCATGCGTGCCGACCGGCGCATAGATGCGGCACGGCCGGTTGAGCTTTTCCGCGCCGACCACTTCGTCATAAAGCGGCTCGCCCATGCCGTGCAGGCACTGGAACTCGTATTGCCCGACGCGGAAATCCGGGCCGGCGAGCTGGTAGATCGTGGCGAGCGACTGGGCATTGTGCGTGGCGAACTGCGGAAAGACCGCATCCGTCGCCGCCAGCAGCTTTTTCGCGCAGGCGATATAGGAGACGTCCGTGTGGATCTTGCGCGTATAGACCGGGAATTCCTCCAGGCCGTCGAGCTGCGCGCGCTTGATCTCGGCATCCCAATAGGCGCCCTTGACGAGGCGCACCATGATGCGGCGGCTGGAGCGGCGGGCGAGATCGATGATGAAATCGAGCACGAAGGGGCAGCGCTTGCCATAGGCCTGCACGACGAAACCGACGCCATCCCAGCCCGAAAGGGCTGGATCGTGGCAAAGCTCTTCCAGCAGGTCGAGCGACAGTTCCAGCCGGTCGGCCTCCTCGGCATCGATGTTGAGGCCGATATTGTAGGATTTCGCAATCGCCGCCAGCGCCTTCACCTTGGGCAGCAATTCACCCATCACGCGCCCGGCCTGGGCCCGCACGTAACGCGGATGCAGCGCCGAAAGCTTGATCGAGATGCCGGGGCCTTCATAGATGCCGCGGCCGGCGGAGGCCTTGCCGATGGCATGAATGGCGTTCTCGTAGTCGCGATAGTAGCGCTCCGCATCGGCAGCCGTCGTCGCCGCCTCGCCGAGCATGTCGTAGGAGTAGCGGAACCCCTTGCGCTCCATGGCGCGCGAATTGCGCAACGCCTCGTCGATCGTCTCGCCGGTGACGAACTGCTCGCCCATCATGCGCATGGCCATGTCGACGCCGCGGCGGATGACCGGCTCGCCGCAGCGGGCGATGAGGCGCGTCAGCGCAGCGGAAAGGCCGCGGTCGTTGACCGTCGAGGTCAGCTTGCCGGTGACGACGAGGCCCCAGGTCGCGGCATTGACGAAGAGCGAACGGCCGCCCCCCATATGCGACTTCCAATCGCCTTCGGAAATCTTGTCACGGATCAACGCGTCGCGGGTGGCGTTATCGGGAATGCGCAGCAGCGCTTCGGCAAGGCACATGAGGGCGACGCCCTCCTGGCTGGAGAGCGAATATTCATGCACCAGCCCCTCGACGCCGGAGCCCTTGTGCTTGGCACGCAGCGCGACGATCAGCTTGCGGGCCGTCTCGCGGATGCGGGCGGTCACCTCGTCCGGCAGCGTCGCCTGGTCGAGAAGCGGCCGCACGGCCTCTACTTCGGGAATGCGATAGGCGGCAGTGATGCGCTGCCGGAGCTCGCTCTGCGCCCGGATGGGCGGTGCGAAATCGGCGAAAGCGGGCGTGTTGTGTTCGTTTGCAGACTGGACCATTTTCATCACCATCTCGGGCTATCGGCCATTCCATCCGAGCGCAGAATACATCGCCTGCCGGCGCATTCCACCCTCGTGGCGCTGGCCGGGAACATAGTGGATTGCTACGGGACTTTCTCACCAATATAAGGCTTCAAACGAGAACTATCTCCAAATGAATCCGGATTTGGTGGTCTTAATGTCCAAGACAAAGCAAGTTTTTAGTGAAATCGATGCGATAGACCGGAAGATCCTCGATCTTCTCGTTGAAAATGCACGCATTTCCATCACCGAAATGTCGGAAATCGTCGGCCTTTCGAAGACCCCGTGCACGCTGCGCCTGCAACGCCTGATCAACGACGGCTACATCGACGGCTTCCGCGCCGTGCTCAATCCGAAGAAGCTCGGACTGGACCATGTCGCCTTCGCGGAGGTCAAGTTGTCCGACACGAAGGAGGCAGCGCTCATCGCCTTCAACAATGCGGTGCGCAAGATCAAGGAAGTCGAGGAGTGCCATATGATCGCCGGCCGCTTCGACTACCTGATCAAGATCCGCACCTCCGATATCCGCAGATACCGGGAGGTGCTGGGCGAGAAGATTTCGAGCCTGCCGAATGTCGCAAGCACCTCCACCTCCGTCGCGATGGAATCCATCAAGGAGAGCGGCCGCTGATATCCGTCAGGCCGGCTGTGCGGCCTGCGGCACCGGGAAGACCCGGTCATAGGCGAGGTTGTAGGCGAAGGTGTAGACCACATAGAAGCCGACGATCGCCATGTCCATCATCAGCGCCTGCCACACGGTGATGCCGAGATACCAGGCGATCGGCGGAATGAGGATGGCGAGCAGGCCGCCCTCGAACAGCAGCACATGCACGATGCGCGCCTTCAGGCTTTTGCGCGTATGGCCGACGAGCCGCAGCATCGCGTGGTCGAAGCCGAGATTGTAGACGAAGTTCCACAGCGTCGCGATGGTCGCCGAGACAACGCCGACGACGCCCATATGGCCGACCGGCTGGTTGAACAGCGCCGCCGCCACGGGAACGAAGATCGCGAGGCCGAACGCCTCGAAGAGGACCGCATGACGGACGCGATCGGGGAAAGTGCGCATGGACATGACGTCTATCCTTTTGTTGTTTTCGTTGACTTGCGCGCCTTCTATCTCAATATCGCCAATTATAAAGTTAGCTACTATCCGGATTTGCGATAGATGACCGTTTCGATGGAACAGTTGGAGGCCTTCGCGGCCGCCGCCGAGCACGGCTCCTTCTCCGCCGCCGGTCGGGCGCTGCGCAAGGCGCAGTCGGCGATCAGCGTGCTGGTGTCGAGCCTGGAGGACGATCTCGGCGTCCAGCTTTTCAGCCGCGCCTCGCGCAATCCCGTCCTCACACCGGCGGGTGAGCGCCTACTGGCGGAAGCGAAGGTCATCCTCGATCGCCGCGAGCACCTGATCGGCGTCGCGGCCAGTTTCGAGGCCCATGTGGAAAAGCGCCTCGTCGTCGCCATCGACGAGCTCTATCCGGAGCGGGCGCTGGGCACGCTCTTTGCCGAATTCGCCGAGCGGTTCCCCCATGTGGAACTGGAGCTGCTGTTCCCGATGATGGAGGATGTCAGCCGGCTGGTGCTCGACGGCAAGGCTGATATCGGCGTGATGTGGCGGCAGGAGACACTGCCGGCGGCGCTCGCCTTCCACACGATCGGCTGGGTGCCGCTGAAGCTGGTCTGCGGCCGGAACCATCCGCTGGCCGGGACGGCGGTCGACTGGGAGGAGCTGAAGCGCCATCGGCAGCTCATGGTTGCCGTGCGCAGCGAAGGCCCGGAAAAACAGCGCCTGCGCACCGCCGCCGAAGTCTGGTGGGTGGAAAGCCACTGGGTGATCCTGCAAATGGTCAAGCAGGGCATCGGCTGGGCGCTGGTGCCGGACCATATCATCGACTACTCCCCGGTCATCGACGATCTCGTGACCCCCGCCCTCCAGTTCGACGACGCAGACTGGCCGGTCGCCCTCGAAATGGTCTGGCACAAGCAGAAACCCAGCGGCCCCGCCGCCGAATGGCTGCGCGAGCGCTTCGCCTCCACCCGCATCAACGCCACGCCGGGATAAGGGCTGCAGGAGTGCGGCCCTCGCCTCACCGCCCGTCGCTGAACTGCACGAGATCCCAGAGATTGCCGTAGAGATCCTCGAAGACCGCCACCGTGCCGTAGCCAGCCTGCTTCGGCTCGCGCACAAAGCGGATGCCCCGCTCGGTGTAGAGTGCGTGATCGCGCCAGAAATCGTCGGTCGAGAGGAAGAGAAAAACCCGTCCGCCCGCCTGGTTTCCGATGAAGGCCTCCTGGTTGGCGGCAGAGGCGCGCGCCAAGAGCAGCGAGGTGTTGCCGCCGCGCGGCCGCACCACCACCCAGCGCTTGTCCTGCTCGGGCTGGTAGCTGTCCTCGACCAGCTCGAAGTCGAGCTTTTCGACATAGAAGGCGATGGCCTCGTCGTAGTCGCGGACGACGAGCGCTATATGCGCAATGCTGTGCTTCATTCCGGCTCCCACGGTAGGGGTATTGGCCCGGCAGATCAGCACGAGTTTCCGGCGGACGCCATCGTTTTCTTGCCAGCGCACGATGACCAGCGGCCCGACAAGGCTTGGCCGCGCAGGTGGCGCACCGTGCGCCGCCGGCCCGAACAGATTCCACTTCGCGGACGATCGACGCGGTCCAATCGGGACTCGTCTTCCGAGAGCTTTCCGAATCCGCTACCGCTTCAGATTCAGATGAAGCACGGGATCACTGGCGGTCTGCGCGGCCTGGAGGTTCTTATAGCGTCCGTTCTTGCGGGCGATAAGGTCGGCATGGTTGCCGCTTTCGACGATGCGGCCATCATCGACGACGAGGATGCGGTCGGCATTCGCGATGGTGGCGAGCCGGTGGGCGATGACCAGCGTCGTGCGGCCGGCCGAAAGCTCGGCGAGCGACTGCTGGATGGCGCGTTCGGTCTCCGTGTCGAGCGCCGAGGTCGCCTCGTCGAGGATGAGGATCGGCGGGTTCTTCAGGAAGATGCGGGCAATGGCGAGGCGCTGCTTCTGCCCGCCGGAGAGTTTCACGCCGCGCTCGCCGATCATCGTGTCGAGCCCGTCCGGCAGGTTGGCGATCACATCGTCGAGCCGGGCGCGCTTCGCGGCGTCCAGAATCTCCGCTTCCGTGGCATCGAGCCTTCCATAGGCGATGTTCTCGCGGATCGTGCCGGCAAAGAGGAAGACGTCCTGCTGCACGATGCCGATATTGGAGCGCAACGATTTCAGCGTCATGTCGCGGATGTCGATGCCATCGACGGTGATCGCGCCGGCGGTGATCTCGTAGAAACGCGGGAGCAGCGAGCAGATCGTCGTCTTGCCCGCACCCGAGGGGCCGACGAAGGCGATGGTCTCGCCCGCCTGGATTGCGAGGTCCAACCCGTCGAAGACCGGCCTTTCGGCGCTGTAGCCGAAACGCACGCCGCGATATTCGATATCGCCCTTCAGTCGGCCCGCCTCCCGGGCGCTGTCGCGGTCCATGATGTCGGGCTGCGTGTCGAGGAACTGAGTGTACCGCGCAAAACCCGCAATGCCCTTCGGATAGGTTTCGATGATCGAGTTGATCTTGTCGATCGGCCGGAAGAACACGTTGACCAGAAACAGGAAGCCGACGAAGCCGCCGGCGGAAAGCTCGCCGCGCGTCACGAACCAGGCGCCGGCCAGCATCACCACCACCTGCACGAAGCGCATCGAAAGGTAGGACAGCGACATGGACGCCGCCATCACCTTGTAGGCTTCGAGCTTGGTGACGAGATAGTTGCGGTTGCTCTCGGCAAAAAGCTTGCGCTCGTGATCCTCGTTGGCAAAGGCCTGCACGACGCGGATGCCGCCGACATTCTCCTCGATGCGGGCGTTGAAATCGGCGACGCGGCCGTAGAGCGCATGCCAGTTGGAGGTCATGCGCGCGCCATAATGCGTGGTGACCCAGGCCGTCAGCGGCACGATGACGGCGGTAATCAGCGCCAGCGGCACATGCACCCAGAGCATCAGCAGGAACGCCCCGATCAGCGTCATGATGGCGATGAACAGGTCTTCCGGCCCGTGATGGGCAACCTCGCCGATCTCTTCGAGGTCCTTGGTCAGCCTTGCGACGAGATGGCCGGTCTTCTGGTTGTCGAAGAAGCCGAAGGAGAGCTTTTGCAGGTGGTCGAAAGCCTTGCGGCGCATCTCGGCCTCGATGCGCACG
This sequence comes from Shinella sp. BE166, assembly GCF_051201095.1. Lineage (NCBI taxonomy): Bacteria > Pseudomonadati > Pseudomonadota > Alphaproteobacteria > Hyphomicrobiales > Rhizobiaceae > Shinella > Shinella sp. BE166. Next base: position 628,904 of record NZ_JBPEHL010000004.1, read on the forward strand.
CCGAGCATGTGGCCCCAATATGTCACGATGACCTGAAGGCCGGCATTGATGAGATAGATCAGGAACAGGCCGACAGCGGCCAGCGCGATGAGATCGAGCCGCCCGGTCGGCAGCAGCCGGTCGATGAAGAGCGTCACCGCGACGGGAAAGGCCAGTTCCAGCAGGCCGGCGGCGACGGCGCTGCCGAAATCCAGCGCAAACAGGCCCCGGTGCGGGCGGTAATAGGCGGCGAAGCGCTTCAGATGGTCGGACATGAACGGCATGCTTTCGATATCGGTCTTATTGCTAAGACGATCAACTACCGCGTCTCATCCCACAGGTCGCAAAACTTTTCTTCCCCGACACGGTTTTGTGATTGGCGCCCCTTTTGCGGGCGCCAATCGTTGCTTCTGGCAAAAGCCACTCAGCTTGCGGCGCGAACCAGGGAAACACCTGTCAGCCGTTCGGACAACGCCCAGAGGCGCTCCGCCGCATCCGGATCCATCGCCCAGGGCGCCACGCCCTTGTTGCCTGCCGCCTCGCCCTGCGGGAGCGACACCTCGCAATCCTCGCAATAGAAGCCGCCGATGCCGTCGAGTTCGGGGCGTGTCGCCGCCCAGACGCTGGTTGCGGCACCCTGCTGCGGGCTCTTCAGATCGCGCGCGGGGTCGACACGGCGGTTGCCGTTCTCGTCATAGACGTCGAAGGCATTGATCTCCTCTTCGCTGAGATGGCGGGCGAGATCGGTGAGGATGACACCCGGATGCAGCGAGAAGGCGCGCACGCCATGCTCCGTCCCGCGCCGGTCGAGTCCCAGCGCAAAGAGCGCATTCGCCGTCTTCGCCTGACCATAGGCCTGCCACTTGTCATAGGCGCGCGTGCGGAAATCGATATCGTCGAAATCGACCGGCCCGATCTGGTGCCCGCGCGAGGAGACCGAAACGACCCGCGCGCCGCCGGCCGCAACCAACGCCGGCCAAAGCCCCGCCACCAGCCGGAAATGGCCAAGATGGTTCGTCGAAAATTGGCTCTCGTGCCCCTCGGCATCGCGCGCCAGCGGCGTCGCCATGATGCCGGCGCTGTTGACGAGGATCGATACCGGCGTGCCGGCCGCGACGATCCTGTCCGCGAAGGCGGCGATGGATGCGGGGTCTGAAAGATCCATCGCCTCGATGCGCACATTGTCGATGCCGGCCAACGTGCGCTCCGCCTTGGCGCGGTCGCGCGCCGGCACGATGACCGTGGCGCCGGCGCCGGTGAGCGCGCGCGTCGTCTCGACGCCGAGGCCGGAATAGCCGCCGGTCACGATCGCCGTCTTGCCGGAAAGGTCGATCCCCGCGACCACCTCCTCGGCGGTGCTGGCGGCATTGAAACGGGACCCGATGGGTTTTTGCTCGGACATGTCGTCACTCCTTCGTTCTCTCGTGCTGGTGTCCGTGCTTCATATCGGGTAAAGTTTCGGCGTCTCCAGCTTGCAAACTCCAGGTTTTTGTCGTGATCGTCCAGAATGCACAGGATGCCCTGTCCGACGTGCTGAGCGCCATCGATGCGCGCGCGCTCTTCTCCGTGCGCTTCGCTGCCGGCGGCCCATGGTCCGTCGCCTTCCCGCCGCCGTCCTATGTGAAGTTCAACGCCATCCGCCACGGCGGCGCCTGGGTGATCCCGGAAGGCGAAGCGCCGATGCGCATCGAGGCGGGAGATTGCCTGGTGGTCAGCGGCAAGGCTTTTACGCTTTGCAGCGATCCGCGGGTCAAACCCATCCAGGCGCGCGACGTCTTCATCGGCGGCAGCCTCGATGTGATGGTCGGCGACGGCCAGGATTTCGTGCTTCTCGGCGGCAGCGTGAACCTCGATACGGTGGACGGCACGCTCCTGACCGATGCCCTGCCACCGGTCGTCGTCATCGCGCGCGAAGAGGCCGGGCCGATCGCCTGGCTGCTGGAACAGTTGGATGCGGAGTGGAACAGCACGGCACCGGGGTCACGCATTGCCTGCAACGACCTCCTGCGCCTGATCTTCATCCATGTGCTGCGCGCCTACCTCGCCCGCGAGACATCGCGGCATCCGGGCTGGCTCGCCGGCCTCACCGACCGTCGCCTTGCCCCGGCGCTGCGGGCCATCCATGCCGATCCGGCGCGCCGCTGGACGGTGGACGAGCTCGCCGGCATTGCCGGCCAATCACGCTCGGCCTTTGCCGAACGGTTCCGCGACACCGTCGGCGCCTCGCCGATCGATTATCTTGCGGCATGGCGCATGCGGCTCGCGGCCGCCCGGCTGCGGCGCGGCGACGAACCCCTGCCGCGCATCGCCCAATCGCTGGGCTATGCCTCGGACAGCGCCTTCGCCGCCACCTTCCGCCGTATCCTCGGCCACTCGCCCGCCCGCTACCGCAGCCTGCACCGCGGCGCGGCGGTCTAGCTTCGCCCGATCAGACCTTCACGGCGCTCGCGGTATAGATCTCGTCGATCGTCCGGCCGAGGCTGGCGTCGAACTCGGCATCGCTCATCTGCAGGCGCAGGTCTTCCGTGAGCGCGCGCGAGAAGCTGGCGATCATGCCGTGGTTGCGGCTGAGTTTTTCGCAAGCATCGGCGCGGCTGTAGCCGCCCGACAGGGCCACGACACGGGCGACCGCCTTGTGGGCGATCAGCGGCTTGTAGAAATCCGCAACCGTCGGGATGGTGAGCTTGAGCATGACCTGCTCGCCCGCCGGCACCGCGTCGAGCTGGCTGGCGATCTCGTCGCGCAGGATCGCCTCGGCCTCCTCTTTCGTGGCACTCTTGATCGAGACTTCCGGTTCGATGATCGGCACGAGGCCGTGGCCGAGGATCTGGCGGCCCACCTCGAACTGCTGCTTCACCACGGCGGCGATGCCGGCCTTGTCGGCATGGGCGATCACCGAGCGCATCTTTGTGCCGAAAATGCCCTTCTTCACGGCGCGGGCGAGCAGCGCGTCGAGATCGGGCATCGGCTTCATCACCTGCGCGCCGTTCTCCTCGGCGGCCAGCCCCTTGTCGACCTTGAGGAAGGGCACGACGCCGCGGTCTTCCCACAGATAGGAGGGAACCGGCTTGCCCTTGGCCTCGCCGTCCATGGTCTTTTCGAACAGGATGGCGCCGATCACCTTGTCGCCGGAGAAAGCGAGCGCCGTCATGATGCGCACGCGCATCTCGTGCATCAGGCGGAACATCGCCTCGTCGCCGCTATAATCGGTGTCGGCAATGCCATAGAGACGCAAGGCACCGGGGGTGGAACCGCCGCTCTGGTCGAGGGCGGCAATAAAACCCTCCTTGCCGGACATCTGCGCCATCATCTTTGCGTCAGCCATGCTTTCCCCCCCCTTTTCGGACCGGCGCGTGGTGCGCTCGGACACGCTGCTCTGCCAATTTGCTCGGAGCATAACCGACGATATCTTGTTCTCATACCCCTTGCCGAGATCGGCGCGGGTGGATTTTACCGGCTCAAAACAAACTCATGTCGCCGACCAGGAGGTTTCGCGCGAGCCACGGGCTCTGCCGGCCCTGGGTGTCGCGCAGCACGCGCGATTTGACGGCGGAGTAGAATTCGCCGAGGTCGATGACACCATTGGCATCGACGTCCGCCGTGCCGCGGCCAGTCCCGAGCACCTCGACAATGGCCGAGGTGAAGACGCCGCCGCCCTTTCCGGCACTTTCCAGCGCCACCTGCCGCCCTTTCGACGCGGCAAGCACGACCATGGGCGCGCCGGCCGACGTCAGCAAGGCACCGGCGACATCGTCGTTCGTGGCAAAGGCGCTGCTGCCGGCAAGGCCGGTGTGGCAGGCGTCGAGCAGGATCACCACCGTTCCCTTCGCCTTGGACAGCACCGCCGCGACGTCACTCCAGGCAAGCGCGGTCTCCCGCAACGCGCCGGTGCGCGTATCCGGCAGGGCGAGCAGCAGGTCGCCGGTCGTGCCCGTGCCGCCGGAACCGACGGCGTGGCCGGCAAAAGAGAAGAGCAACGTATCGTCCGGCCCCGTCGCGGCGACGGCATCGGCCACCGCCTTGAGGATCGCTTCGCCCGTCGCGGCACGGTCGCTCAGCACGGTCAGTTCCGGCAATGCCTCACGATGGCCACCGACGCCCGCCAGAACCGCTTTCAGACGCTCCGCATCGCTGCGCGCGAAGGACAGTGCGGGAATGCCGGGATCGCCAGCATACGCGTCTATCCCGACGAGCACCGCGCGAAGACGCCCCTGCCCGCGCGATGGCGGCGGCAGGAGCAGGCCTTTCGGAGTGCTGACCAAGCCGTCGGCATCGTCGGCAAGCACGGTGATCCACCGGCTGCCGCCGGGATCGTCAATGTCGAAGACCTCTTCCGCCGCTTGTCCCTGCACATTCCGCTCGGTGATCAGCCGACCGTCGACGAATACACGCAGCCGCGCGAGCCCGGTATCGTCCGTGGCGCTCACGGCCAGGCGGCGTTTTCCGGCCTCGGCCACGCTCACCGTGAAGGAAACCAGCGGCGGCGAACCCAGCGTTTCCGGCCGTGCGGCGATCTCCCGCCCTTCGAGCACCGCCTGCGCAAGGCCTGGCCGATGGAGGGCCGCCCCGAACTGGTGCACGGTCTGCAAAGCCGGCATCCCGGCAAAACGCACATTGAGCGCATGCGCCCCTTCGTAAGTCGTGTCGAACCGACCATCGGGCAGCATGACGACGATCTCGTCATCGATATGCGCCCCACCCAGGATCTGCTCGCCCGTCCCGGCGCGAAACACGGCGAAGCGGCCGTCATGATTGAGCTGCACCAGAAACCGGCTGTCCCGGGTCAGGCGCATGGCGCGCACCAGAGTCGGATCGGCAAGAGGGATGAGGTTTCCGACGCGCTTGCCGGTGCGCGTATCGATGAAGGCGGCCCGTCCGATATAGCTGGCGGAAACGAGAATCCGGTCGTCGCGCACCGCGAAGACCCGGATCTCGCTCGCATCCGTCGAGCTCCACCCGAACGCGCTGGTATCGTAGGACGCGCCTTCCGGCACGAGTTCGCGGTCGATGTTCACGATGAGGTCGCGCGAAACCAGGATGAGGCCGGCCATGCTGACCCTGGAGCTGCCGGCATAACAATTGGCAAACAGCAGCGCATGGGCCTGTTCCCCCTCCCCCCAGCGCCAGGCCTGTTCGATCGAGGCCGGGTCGAACGCCTCGGCGGAGGTCTTGCATTCGAAGGCGATGTTTTCCGGGGCGACGGTGCTGAAGCGCTGGCGGATGGCGGGAGCGGTCCGCGCGACGGCATCGATGAGCGTATCGATCTTCGGCTTTCGCTCGGCATTCACATCCATATAGTGACCATAGATGCTGTGAGCGACCGACGACACCCGGTCGATCGCGCCGATGACGGCGCCGATCCGGTCGAAGACCGTCGCCTCGGAAGGCTGGAACGACCCTTGCGGCAGGCGCCCAAGGCCGCGCCCGGCGATCTGGACCCCGCAGAACACGCCACCCTCGGCGCGCGCCAGACCACGGCCATCGCCTGCATTCCCGCATCGGTCATCCGCAGCCACGACCGCCGTACCCTCCAGCAGGGGTTTGCGAACGAGCTTGTCGACGGGCACGAACAGTTGCTCGTCCGGCGCGGACGCATTGACGAGATAGCTCTCCATGCCATGCGTGACGCGTATCGGCTCGCCGAAACGCCAGAGGTGTTTTTCCAGAGGGATATCGATGCCACGATGGGTCCTGACGAGCTGGCGAAGCGCTTTTCGCGCGCCGTCGGGGTCGAAGTCGCCGAAATTCCCTTGCGAGGCCGACAAGTAGTAACCCGGCCCGCTTTCCTCCAGGTCGTAAACCGCGCCGGAGACGATGTCCCAGAACCGCCCGCCGTCCTTGGTGCCGTCGGCGCTCGGGCCGGTCAGCGCCGCGAACATGCGATCGACATCGAGCACGATTTCAGTGCGCCAGCCGACCCCCATGTTCCGCATATAGGTTCCGGTGCCGATATCGCCGTTGAGGGTGGAGACGACGGAATTCTCCATCTGCCGAATTTCCGCCCCGAGCACGATGAAACTGTCGTTGCGTGCCCAGGCAAGCATCCCGGGACGCAGGTTCTGGACGACGGCACCATCGGCGAGGTCGATGACCTCCAGCCGCCTGTCGATCGAACGCACCGCTGCCACGAAGCGTCCCGTCGGTGAGAAGCGCGGCTGCAATCCTGCGCGCGAGAAGAGCAGAGCGCCCATCTCGCGGTCGAACACGTCGTAGCGGTCCTTGTAGACCTTCATCTCGTAGCGCCCGGAAGCGTCGGCCAGAACCTCGTCCAGCGCATCGCTCGTGAAGCGGTCCTGCATGACGATTTCCGGCAGCCCGAGTTCCACCGTCAGGCGCGGTGAACGCTCCGTGCGCAGCACATGCTCGCCACAGGCGCCGCCCGTCACGAGGCTGACGCCGATATCCTGCGGGCCGGCGGAAAGGAGAAAGACGGTGATGGCGCCGCTTGCCGCGGGCATGCGCCCATGCAGCGGAATGATGGCGCGCGTGCGCTCGCCGGCATGTTTCAGGCCATCCGGCCCCTTCGCCCCAGCCGTCAGCGGCAGAAAACCCTTGCCCTTGAAACGCGTGGCCGCCGGAAAATCGGCGACGATGAAAAGCGGCAAGGGTGCGGGTTTTGCCGCCCGGAGCTGATAACCAAATAGGAAGCCCGTGCCCGGCGTCAGTTTCTGCGTCATGCCGATGGTAAACTGGATGCCGGCGACCATCGCCCGGGCCTCGTTAAGTGCCTCGGGACAGGCAAGCGCCGCGGTCTGCGTTTCGGGCACCTGACGAAGTTCGGCGATGCGCTCGCGCATCTGTTTCGCAAGACAGGCCTCATCGCCGCGGCATCGGCTTCGCTTGCGCATCCAGGCGCGCTGGTCCGCCACCAGCTTCTCGGCCGCCTTGCCTTCAGCCGCGGAACGCTGCTGCGAATAGGCGGCAGCCATTTCCGCGTCGAGCGCCGCCAAAGCCGGATCGCCGCATATCGCATGCTCCACCGCATTGGAGGCCTTGGCGCAATCGAAACTGGGCTGCGCGGACACCGATCCGGCGCCCAGCAGCACAAGGACGGTACAAACAGCCGCCATCATCAGAACATGCAGTCGCGTGCCGGAACCGGTCATGCCGTCCCCCTCCGCATAGGGCGTGCTCCCCTGTCCGGAAGCAGGCCTCACCACTCGGCTTCACTGACAATTCCTGAAATTCCTGCGCTGGCGGGGCCAGGTATACTCAATTCTTCTAACGTACCAGCCAAGCCGTTCATTCGGCCGACGGAGGCTGCGTTCAAAAACGGCACATTTTCCGCAGGTTGTGCTGAAACTCATTCACCCTGGCGTTCCAGTCAAAACGACACATACGAGTTATAGTTGCAGTTTTGCAAAACTCATTTAGCGTGCCGGAAGCGGAGTGCCGCGCGGCTGCAAGTGGGAAAACGCATGAACTATCTGCACTCGATCTTCCAGCAATCCCCCGAGATTGCCCTCTTCCTCGCCCTTGCCGGCGGCTACTGGATCGGCAAGTTCCAATTCGGCAAATTCCAGCTTGGCGGCGTCGCCGGCTCGCTTTTGGTCGCCGTCGTCCTCAGCCAGGTCGGCGTGACGATCGACAACGGCATTAAGACCGTGCTCTTCGCACTGTTCATCTATGCCGTCGGTTTCGAGAGCGGGCCGCAGTTCTTCCGCTCGCTCGGCCGCAAATCCATTCGCGAGATCGTCATGGCGGCCGTGCTGGCGCTGAGCGGCCTTGCCACGGTGGTGGTGCTCGCCAAGATATTCTCGCTCGATAAGGGCCTCGCTGCCGGCATTGCCGCAGGCGGGCTCACCCAGTCGGCGATCATCGGCACCGCAAGCTCGGCGATCGGCAAGCTCGGCCTTTCGGCGGACCAGACCCAGGCGCTCCAGGCCAATGTGGCGATCGGCTATGCGGTCACCTACATCTTCGGATCCTTCGGCGCGATCCTGGTCTGCGTCAACATCCTGCCCTGGTTCATGGGCCGCGGCATCCGCGACGACGCCGTCAAGGCGCAGGCCGAGATGCTGGCCGGCGCGCAGGTCTTCGGCCCGGGCGAAAGCGCTGCCCTACCGGATCTCGTCGGGCGCCTCTTCACGGTGGAGAAGGCGGCCGGCCGCACGGTCGCCGACCTGGAGGCCAGCGCCACGGCCGCCCCGATCGCCGTCGAGCGCATCAAGCGCAAGGGCAGCATCGTCGGCGTCGATCCGGGCTTCGTTTTGGAGCGCGGCGACATCGTGCTCGTCGTCGGGCGCCGCTCCGGCGTCGTCGGGCTGGAGGCCGTCGTCGGGCCGGAACTGCAGGCCTCCGACGGCATGGAGATGGTTCTCGCCACGCGCGACGTCGTCGTCGCCAATGCCGAATTCGCCGGCCACACGGTCTCCGACATCATCGACGCAACGCGCGACCTGCGGCACGGTGTCTTCGTGCTCTCGGTCAAGCGCGGCGGCACCCCGTTGCCTCTCGAAGCGAAAACCCGGATCGAGGCCGGCGATATCGTCACGGTCTACGGCCTCCAGGAGGATCTCCAGCGCATCGCCAAGCGCGTCGGGCCAGTTCTCGTGCCGAGCGACAAGACGGATTTCGTCTTCCATGGCCTCGGCATCGTCGTCGGCCTGCTGATCGGCCTTCTTGTCGTGCGCATCGGCTCGATCCCGCTGACGCTCGGCAGCGGCGGCGGCGCGCTTCTGGCGGGCCTCGCCTTCGGCTGGTATCGCAGCCGCAACATGACGCTCGGCAACATGCCGACCGGCGCATCCACACTGCTTCGCGACCTCGGCCTTGCCGGCTTCGTTGCGGTGGTCGGCCTCCAGTCCGGCCAGCAGGCGGTGCACACCATCATCGAGAGCGGCCTGTCGATCTTCCTGATCGGCGTCGCCGTCACCATCATTCCCATGCTGATCACCATGGCCGTGGGACGATACGTGCTGCACTACGACAACGTCGCGGTGTTCGCCGGCTCGCTCTCGGGTTCGCGCAGCGCCAATCCCGCCTTCGGCGAGGTGCTCGACAAGGCCGGCAATTCCGTGCCGACGACATCCTTCGCCATCACCTACGCCCTCGCCAATGTGTTCCTGACCCTGCTCGGGCCACTCGTCGTCGCCCTCGTATGACCGACCCCAGAGCATTTCCAGCCGAAGCGGGATCGCTTCGGCGTCGGACAATGCGGAAACGTCAAAGCAAAAGCCTTCGGAGAAAGCCCCATGACCGACTACAGCCAATACGCCAAGCTGAGCCCGTTCGAGCTCAAGGACGAGCTCATCAAGCTGGCCACGAGCAAGAAGAACCAGACGATGCTGAATGCCGGGCGCGGCAACCCGAACTTCCTGGCCACCCTTCCCCGCCGGGCCTTCTTCCGGCTCGGCCTGTTCGCCACGGCCGAGGCCGAGCTGTCCTACTCCTACATGCAGCAGGGCATTGGCGGCCTTCCGAATATCGAAGGCATCGAGGGCCGGTTCGAGCGCTTCATCAGCGAGCATCGCGACCAGGAGGGCGTCGTCTTCCTGAGCCGCAGCCTGTCCTATGTCCGCGACCAGCTTGGCCTTTCCGCCTCGCAGTTCCTGCATGAGATGGTCGAAGGCATCCTCGGCTGTAACTATCCCGTCCCGCCCCGCATGCTGCGGGTGAGCGAAGAGATCGTCCGGCAATATCTCGTCAAGGAAATGATCGGCGGCTTCACGCCGGCCGGCGATGTCGATGTCTTCGCAGTGGAAGGCGGCACGGCCGCCATGACCTATATCTTCAACACCATGAAGCAGAACGGGCTCGTCGAGCGCGGCGACAAGGTGGCGATCGGCCTGCCCGTCTTCACGCCCTATATCGAGATCCCGCAGCTCGACGAGTACGGCCTGAAGGAAGTCGCGATCAATGCGGACCCGGCTGCCGGATGGCAATATCCCGATTCGGAACTGGAAAAGCTGAAGGACCCCGCCATCAAGGTGTTCTTCTGCATCAATCCGAGCAACCCGCCCTCCGTCAAGCTCGATGAGCGCAGCCTGAAGAAGATCGCCGACATCGTCGCCAACGACCGGCCGGACCTCATCATCCTGACCGACGACGTCTATGGCACCTTCGCCGACGACTTCCAGTCGCTTTTCGCGGTGTGCCCGAACAACACGATCCTCGTCTATTCCTTCTCGAAATATTTCGGCGCCACCGGCTGGCGGCTCGGGGCCATCGCCACGAACCGCGAAAACGTGCTCGACCGGAAGATCGCGGATCTGCCGAAGAAGACGCGGGAGCCTCTGGAAAAACGCTACAACTCGATCGTGACCGACGTCAGTGCGCTGAAATTCATCGACCGGCTCGTCGCCGACAGCCGCACGGTCGCCCTCAACCACACCGCCGGGCTCTCGACGCCGCAGCAGGTGCAGATGGTGCTGTTCTCGCTCTTCGCCCTGATGGACGAGCACGACATGTACAAGGCATCGCTGAAGAAGGTCATTCGCCGGCGCGAAGCCGCCCTCTACCGCGAACTCGGCATCGAACTCACCGAGAACCCGAACCAGGTGGATTATTACACGCTGCTCGACCTCGAAGACATCGCGCAGAAACTCTACGGCTCGGAGTTCGCGGCGTGGGTGAAAAAGACCTTCACCGCCAACGAGCTTCTCTTCCGCATCGCCGACGAAACCGGCATCGTCCTCCTCCCAGGCCGCGGCTTCGGCACGCAGCACCCCTCCGGCAGAGCCTCCCTCGCCAACCTCAACGAGTACGAATATGCGCGGATCGGCCGTGCGCTGCGGGAGATGGCGGACGAGTACCATCGGCAGTTCACGAAGAAGAAGTCGAAACGCTGAGGCCGTCGGAGCCACCAGTCGAGCGGCAGCGGAGACGTCTGACTTATCGTACGATACTCACTCCGACAGCAGGGCTCGCGTCAGAGCATGTCCCGCATCGGCGAGGCCATCGATAATTGTAAAGTGATGCCTGTCCGGCTCGATGACCGTCGCCGTTGTGGCGCCCAGGCCCGTCCAGATATTGGCGAGCAGGGCGTTCTGGCGCAGGAATTCCGGGCGTTCGCTTCCGCCCACCCAGCAGGTGATGCGGGCATTTTGCATGGGCCGCAGCAGCGCCGGGCTTTCAGCAAGTGCCTCCGCCTCGTCGATGGCGAGCCTTTCGTTCATGGCGGTCGACAGGAGGGGGCGCAGGTCGTGCAGGCCTGAAATCGAGACGACATTGCGGATGCGTTGCTGGACATGAGGTGCAAGCGGCGCCGTCGTGGTGATCATCCGGCTGGCGAGATGGCCGCCGGCCGAATGCCCGGTCAGGATCAGCGGTCCCTCGACCAGTCCTGCTGCTTCGGTGATGGCGGCCGCTACCTCCCTGACGATTTCCGCGATGCGAACCTCCGGGCAGAGCGTGTAGGAGGGCATGGCGACGGCATAGCCGTTGGCGACGGCGCCTGCGGCCAGATGCGACCAGAAGCTCTTGTCGAGCTGCAGCCAGAATCCACCGTGTACGAAGACGACCAGGCCCTTGGCGGCGCCTTCCGGGAGAAAGAGGTCCATGCGGTTTCTCGGCCGCTCGCCATAGGCAAGGTCGAGTTTTGCGCGGCCGGCCGACAATAGCGCGCTTCGGAACGCCTCGGCGGGCGTGACCCAGGCCTCCGGCCATCGATCGCCACGCGGGATGTTCACCCCGTTGGCATAGGCGTTGTCCCAGTCCGAAATGCGGTATTCCAGCATCGTTGCACCCCTCCCTTGATGGCCGACGGGAATAGAAATCACCCGGACGGCGGCCAAAGGCAATGCCATCAACGAAAAAACTTTAGGCTTGAAATAATTTTTGACAGATGCGATGCTGCACCATGTTCAGCGCAGAAGTGGAGGTCTTCGCTGTGCCCATCACAATCGATGACATTTCCTGCGCGACGACATGGCCTCTCGGCTCGGCGAAGCTGCGCCTTGCTGCCCGCGCCAACACGACCGCAAAAAATCTAGCCGATGCAGCCTGAACAACAGGCACGACACGAACAGGGGGATGGCCGCCACATGCTTGGACCGACTGCACATGTCGACACGTTCACACGCGACAACCTGCCGCCGCCGCAGGAATGGCCGGATTTCCTGCTCGACGGTTTCGACTATCCCGACCGCCTTAACGCCGCCGTCGAACTGACGGATGCGATGGTCGCAAAAGGGGTCGGCGACCGCACCGCGCTGATCGGCAACGGGCGCCGCCGGACCTACAAGGAACTTTCCGACTGGACCAACCGGCTGGCCCATGCGCTGGTCGAAAATTACGGTGTGAAGCCGGGCAACCGGGTGCTCATCCGCTCGGCCAACAACCCGGCCATGGTCGCCTGTTGGCTCGCCGCCACCAAGGCCGGCGCCGTCGTCGTCAACACGATGCCGATGCTGCGCGCAGGCGAACTCACCAAGATCGTCGACAAGGCCGAGATCAGCCTGGCGCTCTGCGACACGCGCCTGATGGACGAGATGATCGCCTGCGCCAAGGACAGCCGCCACCTGGAACAGGTCGTCGGTTTCGACGGGACCGCGAACCACGACGCCGAACTCGACCGGATCGCCCTCGACAAGCCGGTGCGCTTCGACGCCGTGCCGACCGGCCGCGACGACGTGGCGCTTCTCGGCTTCACCTCCGGCACGACCGGCGTGCCGAAGGCGACCATGCACTTCCACCGCGACCTGATGGCGATCGCCGACGGCTACGCGCGGGAAGTTCTCGGCGTGACGCCGGAGGACGTCTTCGTCGGCTCACCGCCGCTCGCCTTCACCTTCGGCCTGGGCGGTCTTGCGATCTTCCCGCTGCGCTTCGGGGCGGCGGCGACGCTGCTCGAACAGGCGACGCCGGCGCTGATGGTGGAGATCATCGAGACCTACAAGGCGACGATCTCGTTCACCGCGCCCACGGCCTACCGGGCCATGCTGAAGGCGATGGATGCCGGCGCGGACCTGTCGTCGCTGCGCGTCGCGATCTCCGCAGGCGAGACACTGCCTGGCCCGATCTTCGAGGAATGGACCGAGAAGACCGGCAAGCCGATCCTCGACGGCATCGGCGCCACCGAAATGCTGCACATCTTCATTTCCAACCGCTTCGAGGATCGCAAGGCCGCCTCGACCGGAAAGCCGGTCGGCGGCTACGAGGCGAGGATCGTCGACGACGCGATGCGCGAAGTGCCGCGCGGCACGGTCGGCAAGCTCGCCGTGCGCGGGCCGACCGGCTGCCGCTACATGGCCGATGCCCGCCAGCGCGACTATGTCCGCGACGGTTGGAACATCACCGGCGATTCCTTCTTCCAGGACGAGGACGGCTTCTTCCATTTCGCGGCCCGCTCCGACGACATGATCGTGACCGCCGGCTACAATATTGCCGGCCCCGAGGTCGAGGCGGCGCTGATCGCGCACCCGGAAGTGGCGGAATGCGCGGTGGTGGGCGCGCCGGACACCGAGCGCGGCCAGATCGTCGAAGCCTATGTCGTGCTGACCGCCGGCGTGCTCGCGGACGAGGCGACGATCAAGCGCCTGCAGGATCACGTCAAAGCGACGATCGCGCCGTTCAAATATCCCCGCTCGGTGAAGTTCGTCGAGGCCCTGCCGAAGACCGCGACGGGCAAGATCCAACGGTTCCGTTTGCGGTCGGAGCACTGACATGAGCGACCCATACGACCCTTCGAAGGAACGCGCACAAATGTCGTTCGAGGGACGCATGTCCTACAGCGACTATCTCAAGCTGGAAAAGGTCCTCACCGCGCAGGCGCCGCTTTCGCAGGCGCATGACGAGATGCTGTTCATCATCCAGCACCAGACCTCCGAGCTCTGGATGAAGCTTGCCTTGCATGAGATCAGCTCGGCGATCCGCTCCATCCGCGAGGACCGGCTGGAGCCGGCCTTCAAGATGTTGTCGCGGGTCGCGCGCATTTTCGAGCAGTTGAACAATGCCTGGGACGTGCTGCGCACGATGACGCCCAGCGAATATACCGAGTTCCGGGATTCGCTCGGGCAGTCGTCCGGCTTCCAGTCCTGGCAGTACCGGGCGATCGAGTTTTCGGCCGGCAACCGCAACATCGCCATGCTGCGCCCGCACGCTCATCGCCCCGATATCATGGAAAAGCTGGAGGCGATCCTCGCCGCCCCCTCGCTCTATGACGAGGCGATCCGGCTTCTGGCACGCAACGGCTTCGATGTCGGCGACGAGGCCGGGCGCAGCGACTGGCGCGAGACGCGCAGCGAGAACGACAAGGTCTTTGCGGCCTGGCAAACCGTCTACCGCAATCCGGAACGTTACTGGATGCTCTACGAGCTTGCGGAAAAACTGGTCGACTTCGAGGATTATTTCCGGCGCTGGCGCTTCAACCACGTCACGACAGTCGAACGCATCATCGGCTTCAAGCGCGGCACCGGCGGAACGTCCGGCGCCTCCTATCTCAAGAAGATGCTCGAGGTGGAGCTCTTCCCCGAACTATGGCATGTGCGTACGGATCTTTGATAGAACACGATAAAAATCGAACCATAATGAGGAGAACAGCATGAACCGCATTCTGGCAGCAAGCCTCTTCGGCCTTTCGCTCGCGACGTCCGGCCTCGCCCATGCCGAGCCGGTGAAGATCGGCGTCATTACCACGCTTTCGGGCGGCGGTGCCGGCCTCGGCATCGACATGCGCGACGCCTTCACGCTGGCGATCAAGCAGTCGGGCAACAAGGACGTCGAACTGGTGATCGAGGACGATGCCCAGAAGCCGGAACTCGCGGTGCAGATCGCCGAAAAGATGATCCAGGGCGACAAGGTCGATCTCATGACGGGGATCATCTGGTCGAACCTCGCCATGGCCGTGGTGCCGAACGCTGTGGCGCAGGACGTCATCTACCTTTCGCCCAATGCCGGCCCCTCGGCGCTGGCCGGCGCGAACTGCAATGCGAACTACTTCAACGTCGCCTATCAGAACGACAATTTCCATGAGGCGATGGGCCAGTACGCCAATCAGGATTACAAGAACGCGTTCATCCTTGCGCCGAACTACCCCGCCGGCAAGGACGCACTGACCGGCTTCAAGCGCTTCTACAAGGGAGCGCTCGCCGGCGAGGTCTATACCCAGGTCGGCCAGACGGATTATGCGGCCGAAATCGCGCAGATCCGCGCATCCGGCGCTGATTCCGTCTACTTCTTCCTGCCCGGCGGCATGGGCATCGCCTTCATGAAACAATATGCCCAGTCGGGCGTCGGCATTCCGGTCATGGGGCCGAGCTTCTCCTTCGACCAGGACGTGCTGCCGGCCGTCGGTGATGCGGCACTCGGCGTCAAGAACTCCGCCAGCTGGTCGCCGGACCTCGACAACGAGGCCAGCAAGGCCTTCGTCGAAAGCTTCAAGGCCGAATATAACCGCCTGCCGTCGATCTATGCGGCGCAGAGCTGGGACACGGCGAACCTGATCCTGTCGGCGCTTTCCAAGGCGAGCGCCAAGGACAAGGAGGCCTTCAAGGCAGCGCTGAAGGCCGCTGACTTCAAGTCCGTGCGCGGCGCGTTTTCCTTCAACAACAACCAGCACCCGATCCAGAACATCTATGTGCGCGAGGTGGTGAAGGATGGCGACGTGCTGACCAACAAGATCGTCGCGACCGCCTTCGAAAATCACAAGGACGCCTACGCCGAACAGTGCGGCCTGTAAGGCTGTTTGACGTCCCATCGCCTGGGCGTTCGGCTTCTTGCCGGCGCCCGGACGATGCCCACGCGATCCCGACCTGAAGCTTGGACCGACGCCGTGTTCACCGCACTCCTGATCGAACAATTGCTCAACGGGCTTCAGCTCGGCGTGATGCTGTTTCTGATGGCCGCCGGCCTGACGCTGATCTTCGGCGTCATGGGCCTCATCAACCTGGCGCATGGCTCGCTCTACATGATCGGCGCCTTCGCGTGCGCCACGGTGGCCGCGGCCACCGGCTCTTTCTGGCTCGGCCTGATCGCCAGCCTTGCCGCCGCGGCCGGCGTCGGCGCGCTCATCGAGGTCGCCGTCATCCGCCGGCTCTACGACCGCGACCATCTCGACCAGGTGCTCGCCACCTTCGCGCTGATCCTGATCCTCTCGGAAGGTGCGCGCTGGGTCTTCGGCTCGTTCCCGCTCTATCTCGACATCCCCCCGCAGCTTCAAGGCGCAGTGCCGCTGCCGGGCGGCGGCCAGTATCAGCTCTACCGCCTGGCGATCATCGCCGTCGGCATCGCCGTTGCGGCAGGTCTCTATCTCCTCATCTCCAAGACTCGGCTCGGCATGCGCATTCGCGCCGGCGAATCCGATCGCGAAATGATCGCGGCACTCGGCGTCGATATCAGCACGCTCTATACGGTGGTCTTTGCGCTCGGCGCGGCGCTGGCGGGTTTTGCCGGCGCGCTGGTCGGCGCCCTCCAGTCGGTTCAGGTCGGCATGGGCGAGCCCGTACTCATCCTCGCTTTCGTCGTCATCGTCATCGGTGGCATCGGCTCGATCAAGGGTGCCCTCGTCGGCGCGGTGATCGTCGGCGTCGTCGACACGATGGGCCGCTTCCTGCTGCCCTCGCTTCTCGCGCTGACGATGCCGGCCTCGCAGGCGACGACGATCGGCGCGGCACTGGCCTCGATGCTGATCTACGTCGTCATGGCCCTCATCCTTGCCTTCAGGCCGAGCGGCCTGTTCGCGGCGCAGTCGTGAGGACAAGATGACCCGCGAAACCACGATCAACCTGCTGCTCGCCCTCCTCCTGCTCGCCATGCCGCTCGCGGCCGCGGGGCTCGGCGAACCCTTCTACGTCACGCTCGCGACCCGCGTCGTCGTCCTTGCGCTTGCCGCCACCGGCCTCAACCTGGCGCTCGGGCTCGGCGGGCTGATTTCCTTCGGCCATGCCGCATTCTTCGGGCTCGGCGGCTATGTCGCCGGCATCCTGGCGACGCATGCCTTCAACGCAGAGCCGCTGGTGGCCGGCATTCCCGGCACGACGTCGATGCCGATCATCTGGCTGACGGCCGTGGTGATCGCCGGGCTCATCGCGTTGCCGATCGGCATCATCAGCCTGCGCACCACCGGCATCTACTTCATCATGATCACGCTCGCCTTCGCGCAGATGATCTATTATTTCGCCATCTCCTGGCCCGCCTATGGCGGCGAGGACGGGCTGTCGATCTATGTGCGCAACGCCTTCCCCGGCATCAACACCACGCAGCCCCTGCCCTATTTCCTGGTCTGCTTTGCCGTCTTGATGGTGACGCTTCTGCTGTTCCGCCTCGTCGAAGGCTCGCGCTTCGGCAGCGCCCTGCAGGCGGCGCGGCAGAACGGCACGCGGCTTGCCGCGGTCGGCATTGCGCCCTTCAACATCCGGCTCGTCGCCTTCGTGCTCTCCGCGATGATCACCGGCTTTGCCGGCGCGCTCTATGCCGACCTCAACCGGTTCGTCGGCCCCTCCATGTTTTCCTGGCACATGTCGGGCGAGCTGATCGTGCTGATCATCCTCGGCGGCAAGGGGCGGCTGTTCGGCCCCGTCGCTGGCGCGATGATCTTCGTCTGCCTCGAATATGTGCTCGGCGGCATCACCGAGCGCTGGCAATTCTTCCTCGGCCTCATCCTGCTCGGCATCGTGCTCTTTGCACGCGGTGGGCTTCTGGGCCTCCTCTCGGGAAAGCCGCGTCATGCCTGAGCCCATTCTCGAAATCCGCAATCTGCGCAAATCCTTCAATGCGCTGAAGGCCACCGATGGGGTCAGCCTCGACCTTTACCCCGGCCAGATCCATGCCCTGATCGGCCCGAATGGTGCGGGCAAGAGCACGCTCATTCACCAGATCGCCGGCTCGCTTGCCGCCGACAGCGGCACGATCCGCTTCTTGGGGCAGGACATCGGCGGGCTCGACATGGCGGCACGCGCGCGGCTCGGCCTTGCGCGCAGCTTCCAGATTTCTTCGCTGGCGCAGGAGTTCTCCGCGCTTCGCAACGTTATGCTGGCGGTGCAGTCCAGGCAGGGCAGCAGCTTCCGGTTCTTCCGGCAAGTAAGGAGTGACCGCAGCCTGATCGATCCCGCCATGGCCATGCTGGAGCGTGTCGGCCTTGCCGCCCGCGCCCATGTGCCGGCGGCGGAACTTTCCCACGGCGAGCGCCGGCAGCTCGAAATCGCCATCGCGCTCGCGCTTTCGCCAAAAGCCTTTCTCTTCGACGAGCCCATGGCCGGCATGGGGCCGGAAGGCTCCAAGCAGTTGACGTCGTTCCTCGATGGCTTACGTCACGAAGCGCCGATGCTGCTGGTGGAGCACGACATGGACGCGGTCTTTGCGCTGGCAGACCGCATATCGGTGCTCGTCTACGGCCGCATCATCGCGACGGGCACGGTCGATGAAATCCGCAGCGACCCCGAAGTGCGCCGCGCCTATCTGGGAGAAGCCGCGTGACCCTCCTCGACCTGAAAGGCCTCGAAACCTTCTACGGCGCCTCGCAGGCGCTCTTCGGCGTCGATCTCGATATTCGCGAAGGCGAAGTGGTCGCGCTGATGGGGCGCAACGGCATGGGCAAGACGACGACGATCAATTCGATCATCGGCCTCGTGCGCCCGCGCTCCGGCGCGATCCAGTTTGGCGGCAAGGCGATCTTCGGCATGCGACCCTACCGTATCGCCAGGCTCGGCCTCGGCCTCGTGCCAGAGGGACGGCGCTGCTTTCCCAACCTGACGGTGATGGAAAACCTGATTGCCACGGCCCGCGGCAGCGAATGGACCTTCGACAAGGTGGTCGATCTCTTCCCCCGCCTCGGTGAGCGGCGCGACCAATATGCCAGGACGCTCTCCGGCGGCGAACAGCAGATGCTCGCCATCGGCCGCGCCCTGATGACCAATCCCCGCCTCCTCATCCTCGACGAGGCGACCGAAGGTCTGGCTCCGGTCATCCGCCAGGACATCTGGTCGGCGATCCGCAAGCTGAAGGCCGCCGGCCAGTCGATCCTCGTGGTCGACAAGACGCTGTCGGAACTGCTGCCCGTGGCCGACCGATGCTTCGTGCTGGAGAAAGGCACCACGGTTTTCGAAGGCGCGCCGACGGCCCTGACACCGGAGCTTCAGGACCGCTATCTCGGCGTCTGATTCTCAAGCGGCGGGAATGCCGCCCGCGAGCGCCACGGAATAGGCCGCCGCGTCGATATTGCCGCCGGAGATAACGCAGACGACGTTGCCCGTCAGGTCGGGCCGCGCGATCGCGGCAGCGAGCGAGGCCGCTCCCGCACCT
The DNA here is from genome assembly GCF_051201095.1 of Shinella sp. BE166. NCBI lineage: Bacteria > Pseudomonadati > Pseudomonadota > Alphaproteobacteria > Hyphomicrobiales > Rhizobiaceae > Shinella > Shinella sp. BE166. The sequence goes on from NZ_JBPEHL010000004.1 coordinate 648,062, forward strand.
TCGGCGACGATCTTCGCCTTGCTGAACAACAGCCGCATCGCCTCCGTCACCTCGGCGGGGCTGACGGCGATGGCACCGTCGATCAGGTCGCGCGCGACGGGCCAGAGCTGCGGCACCAGCGAGGGGCCGCCGATGCTCTTTATGAAGGACGGCCGGGTTTCGATCGTCACGATTTTCCCGGCCGCAAGGGCCGCGGTGACCGGGGCGGCGCTGGCGTCCTCGACCGCGAAGACGCGCGCCCGCCGGGAAACGGCCTTGACCGCGCTGGCGACCCCCGTGGTCATGCTGCCGCCGCCATAGGGTGTCAGCACCACATCGACGTCGGGCAGATCCTCGACGATTTCCATGCCGATGGAACCGTTGCCGTTGAGCACCGCCTGGTCGGTCACCGGGTTGATCAGCAGTTCCGGCGCATCCGGCCGGTCCGCGCCGATGATGTAGTCCCACCAGGTCTCGGCGCTGACGAAACGCACCGCGCCGCCAAGGTTTCGCACGCCGTCGATCTTGGTCTGCGGCGCCCCGCGATACATGTAGGCGACCATTGGCACGCCGGCGAGGCGCGCGGCGAAGGCCATGCCATAGGCCATGTTGCCGGAACTGGTGACCGCGACGCCTTCCCTGAGCGCCGCGGGATCGCGGGACAATACGGCGTTCAGCGCCGGGCGAAGCTTGAAGGCGCCGATCGGTGACAGCGTCTCCAGCTTCAGGAAGATCTGCCGGTCCGGCAGCCCGAGATCGAGTTTCACCAGCGGCGTGCGTGCAAGATGCGGTGCGATGCACGCACGTGCCGCGGCAATCCCATCGAGCGTCGGACGGCGTGGTGCGGTCATGGCGAAAGCCCCGGATCAGGTCACGGCGGCGCGCACGGCAAAGCGTGCATCCTGCCATGATCCTGTGCGCAGGATGTCCTCCAGGATCACCACCGCCTGCCATACGTCCGCGTAGCTCACATAGAGCGGCGTGAAGCCGAACCGCATGGTGGAAGGCGCGCGGAAATCGCCAATGACGCCGCGGTCAATCAGCGCCTGCATGACCGCATAGGCGTTCGGGTGGCGGAACGAGACCTGGCTGCCGCGTTTTGCCCGCTCGCGTGGGCTTTCCAGCTCCAGGCCGTAAGCCCCACACTTCGCCTCGACGAGCGCGATGAAGAGGTCGGTGAGGCCGAGGCTCTTTTCGCGCAGCGCCGCCATATCGACCTCGTCCCAGATGTCGAGCGCGCCCTTCAACGCGCGCAGCGACAGGATCGGCTGCGTGCCGCACAGGAACCGGCGGATGCCTTCGCCGGCCGCATAGTGCTTTTCGAAGGCGAAGGGCCGCGCATGGCCCCACCAGCCGCTGAGCGGCTGGCTGATGGCGCCGTGGTGACGTGTGGCGGCATAGATGAAGGCCGGCGCGCCGGGGCCGCCGTTCAGGTATTTGTAGGTGCAGCCGACGGCGAAATCGACATTCGCGCCATCGAGATCGACCGGCAGGGCGCCTGCCGTGTGGCAGAGATCCCAGATAACGAGCGCGCCGTTATCATGTGCTTTCTTCGTGAGCGCCGCCATGTCGCGCAGTTCGCCCGACTTGTAGTTGACGTGGTTGACGAGAACGACCGCGACATGGCCGTCGATCAGGTCCTCGATGTCAGGCGCATCGACACCTTCGAGGCGCAGCGAGGCGCCCGGACGTGTCGAGATCACGCCCTCCGCCATGTAGATATCTGTCGGGAAGCTGCCGCCCTCGCTGACGATGACCGACCGGTCGGGCCTCAGCGCCATCGCCGCGTGAAGAGTCTTGTAGATGTTGATCGACGTCGTGTCGCAGACGACCGTCTGGCCGGCAGCGGCCCCGATCAGCCGCCCGACGCGGTTGCCGAGCGCAAGCGGCATGTCGAACCAGCCCGCCGTGTTCCAGCTGCGGATGAGGTCCTGCCCCCATTCCTCGGTGGCCGCCTTCTGAAGCTCGGCGAAGGCGGCATGCGAGGCGACGCCGAGCGAATTGCCGTCGAGGTAGATCAGGCCCTGCGGCAGGATGAAGCGCTCGCGCAGGGAGCGCATTCCATCGGCAGCATCCATGGCCTCGATTGCAGCGAAATCGGGAAGTGCAGTCATAAGGTCGTCCTTGGATTATTCTCGAATGGTTTCGCGGGCGGCCGCCGGCCCGCGGCTTCGCTTGAGGCTCGGCAGGGCGAGCATGGCGAGCACGAACAGGCCCGTCGCCAGCTTCAGGTCCGGCGGCGGCATGCCGGCGGCAAGGCAGAAGGAGACGAGCTGGTAATAGACGATGGCGCCGACGAAGGGGGCGGCGAGCTGGCGCGGCACGCTGCTCTTGCCGACGATCGCCTCGCCGATCATCAGGGCCGCAAGCCCGTTGATCAGGATGCCGAGGCCCATATTGACGTCGGCAAAACCCTGCGACTGCACCATCAGCGCGCCGCCGGCCGCCGAAAACGCGCCGGCAAGCCCGACGCCGCCGATCGTCGCGAGCCACACATTGATGCCCTGCGCCTCCGCCATGTCGGGATTGGCGCCGACGGCGCGCACCGCCGTTCCTTTTTCGGTGCGGAAATAGTGCAGCAGCAGCGCGAAGACGAGCAGACCGAAGGCTCCGGCCATGACGATCTTGCTTGCCGGAAAGCCCGGTTGCAGGAACGGCACCCAGTCGAAGATGGTCGTCGAGCCGAAGACCGAGAGGTTCGAGCGGCCCATGATGCGCAGGTTGATCGAATAGAGCATCGTCATCATCAGGATGCCGGCGAGCAGGGTATGGATGCGGAAGCGCAGGTGGATGAAGGCCGTGCAGCAGCCGGCGACGAAACCGGCGAGGAGCGCGATCAGGATCGCCGCGAGCGGCGACATGCCGGCGGCCATGAGCACGCCGCAGACGCAGCCGCCGAGCGGGAACGCGCCCTCGCTGGTCAGGTCGGGAAAGCTCAGCATGCGGAAGGGGATCATGATCCCCAGCACGACGAAGGCGAGGATCAGGCTCTGCGCGAGTGTGACGGGAACGAGCGCGATGAAGCTCGAGACGGTGTTTTGAAGCAGATCCATGGTCGTCAGCTCGCCAGAAACATGCGGTCGGTTTTGACGGAGAAATGGCCGATCAGGTCCGGCACCGTGATGGCCGCCTTTTCCCTGCCGGCGATTTCGAGGCGCACGCGACCGGCATCGAGCATGATGACCCGGTTTCCGAAGTCCACGGCGTGCTGCATGTTGTGCGTCACCATCAGCGTCGTCAGCTTCAGGGCCTCGACGGCGCGGATCGTCGCCTGCATGACGATGTCGGCGGTGCGCGGATCGAGCGCTGCCGTGTGTTCGTCGAGCAGCAGCAGTTCCGGCGAACCGCCGACCGCCATGATCAGCGACAGCGATTGCCGCTGCCCGCCGGAGAGCAGCTCCACCCGCGTATCGAGGCGGTTTTCGAGGCCGAGACCCAGCAGCGACAGGCGCTCCTTGTAGGCAGCAAGCCGTGTCGGGTTCAGGCCGCGGCGCAGCGTCCGCCTGGCGGCCCTCAGTTCCGCCAGCAGCATGTTCTCCGCCACGGTCATTGAGGCGGCGGTGCCCTTCATCGGGTCCTGGAACACGCGGGCAAGGCGCATGGCGCGCTTGTGCACGGGCATGGCGGTCACGTCGTCGCCGTTGATGAGGACCTTGCCGCTATCGAGGACGAGCGCCCCGGAAATGGCGTTGAGCATGCTGCTCTTGCCGGCGCCGTTCGAGCCGATGACGACGCCGAAGTCTCCTGTTTCAAGGCGTAGGCTGAGATCGTTCAGCGCGATCTTCTCATCCGACTGCCCCCTGTAGAACATCTTGCGGGCCGACCTGATTTCCAGCATTGGCTCCCCCTTTTATTATGGGGCGACGGCGCGACGGGCGCCGCCACCTGTTGGAACCGAAGTGCGATCAGTCGATCAGGCAGCCGCAATCGGCGAGCGATGCCGGCACGTCCAGGCCGAAGGCGGCCAGCGTCTTCTTCGAGATCAGCGGCTGGTGGTCCTCATAGGCCGGGCGCCACGGGGCGATGGACTTCGGGTCCTTGCCCTTGAGGATTTCCGCGGCGATCCTGCCGGCGGCAAGGCCGACCTGCTCGTAGTTCACCGCGAAGCTTGCCGGAACGACGCCGTTGCGCACGGCACCGTCGTCGGAATTGACGATCGGGATCTGCGCCTGGCGCGCGGCGGCCGAGACGGCGGCGATCGCCGGCTGGAGCAGGTTCGATGCCGGCGTGTAGATGACATCCGCCTTGCCCGCGAAGGAGGCGATGCGCTGCTGGATGTCGTTGACATTGTCGACGCCGACATCGACCACCTCGAAGCCGGCAGCGGGTGCTGCTTCCTTGATCTTGTCGAGCAGCGCCGCGTCGTTCGCCTCGCCCGGATTATAGGGCACACCGAAACGCTTGGCATTCGGCAGCAGCTTGTGGGTGAATTCCATCACGGCGGCGACGTCCTGAAGGTCCGTCGCGCCGGTCATGCCTTCGTCGCCGGCCTCCCAGGAGGGCACCAGCTTGGCGGCCACCGGATCGGTGACGGCAGAAAAGACGATCGGAATCCCGGAGCCGGCAAGCGCCTTCTTGGCAATCTGCGAGACGGGGGTGGTGATCGTGTAGATCAGCTTCGGCTGCTCGGCCTGGAGCTTGGCGATCATCTGCGGCACCAGCGATGCGTCGAAATTGGTATGGCTCTCGGTGTAGACGACGTCGGTTCCCTCGACGAAACCGTTCTCCGCCATCGCCTTCTTGAAGCCGGCGATCGATGCGGAGAGCTGCGGATGTTCGCCGAAATTGGCGATGCCGATGCGGATCGGCTCGGCGGATGCCGTCGCGGCGCCCAATGCGAGCGCACCGGCAACGAACAATCCCGAAAACCACGTCTTTGTAAGCCTGCCCATGAAATCCTCCCAGATACGATAAGCGGCCGCCGTTCCTCAGCGGCTTGGCGGGGATCATGGCGGCGACATGCTTTCTTGTCAAACAAATATATATAGTTTTGCGTAACGCCCAGAACTATATATATTTGTCTGCATCACAGGGAGACGCTAAGGGAACTTGATGCAAGACCTTGAGCAATCGACCAAAACGGAATCGGCCTACCGGCTGCTGCGGCGCGACATCCTCACGACGCGGCTCCTGCCGGGTGCGCCGATGAAGCTGAGTGCACTGCGCGACCGCTATGAACTCGGCTGGACGCCGCTGCGCGAAGCGCTGTCGCGGCTTGAGGCCGAGGGCCTCGTCACCGCCATCAGCAATCGCGGTTTTGCCGTAGCCCCGGTTTCGCGCGAGGCGCTGGAGGATCTCACCCGCGCGCGTCTGGTCGTCGAAGTCCCGCTTCTGCTCGAATCGATCGAGAATGGCGGCAGCGATTGGGAATCCGCCGTCGTCACGGCGCATTACCGGCTGTCGCGCTGCAAGATCGCCGTCGAAAACGCCTCCGAAAGCGAGATCGACGAATGGGACGAGAAGCATACGGCCTTCCATGCGGCGCTGATCAGCGCGGCCCGTTCGACCTGGCTGTCCCGCTTCCAGGCGACGATTTCCGACCAGCTTCGCCGCCACCATCGTTTCCTCGGCCTCGCGCCCACCTTGCGCGCCGCCGAAGGCATGAGCGAGGGCTATCAGGAAGCGGTCGCGGCCCTGCACGACGCCATGTCCATCGGGCACCATACCGAATTGATGGAGGCGGCGCTCGACCGGAACGTGGAGCGCGCCAAAACCCTGATGGCCGACCACATCGGCATTACGGTCCATGTCTACGACCAATCCAAGGACGGCACCGGCACCGTGCTGTCGGAGCCCCTGCAAGCGTCTTCCAAATGACGCGCGGCCTGTCCAAAAGCCCGAAACATCTCTAAAAGGCTAGGCGACATGAAAGCGGGTGTTGGCAATGACGGGTGAAGACAAGTTCGACATCTCGCCGGAATGGCTGGATGGCGAGACCAAGGTTCTTGAGGCGCCGCACGATCACCGCGCCGAGCTCCGGCTCTGGCTGCGTCTCCTGACCTGCTCGACACTGGTGGAGAGCGAGGTCCGGCGGCGACTGCGGGAAGAATTCGACTCCACCCTGCCACGCTTCGACCTGATGGCGCAGCTCGAACGCGCGCCGGACGGCATGGTGCTCGGCGAAGTGTCCAAGCGCATGATGGTTTCGCCCGGCAATATCACGGTGCTGGTGGAGCGGCTCACCGAGAGCGGCCACATCAGCCGCACGACGCTCGCGACGGACCGGCGCGTGCAGATCATCGCGCTCACCCCCTTCGGCCGCGCCGAATTCGAGAAGATGGCCGCCCATCACGCCGACTGGATCTCCGACCTCTTCGCCGGCCTCGCGCCGAAGGACAGCGGCGTATTGATGGACGAGCTGGCCAAGCTCAAGCGCTCCATCATCGCCTCCCTCGCCAAGGGCGCCTGAGGCGCTTCTTCCATTTCCGACGTTCCTTGCGGCGTGCCCTGTTCGGCACGAACCCGATTTCACGTCTTGGCGCCAGAAACAATTTTAAGCTTGAAATTTCTTCCGAACGGGTCCACCTTGCCTTCGACGCAGCCGGACCTCGGGAGGAGAACGACATGCGGATTGTCTGTATCGGCGGCGGGCCTGCCGGGCTCTACTTTGCGCTGCTGATGAAGCGCCAGCATCCGGACCATCACGTCACCGTCGTCGAGCGCAACCGGGCTTTCGACACGTTCGGCTGGGGCGTGGTCTTTTCCGATGCCACCATGCAGTCGATGCGCCGGTGGGATCCGGAGACGGCCGAAGCGATCGAAGTCTCCTTCAACCATTGGGACGATATCGAGCTGGTGTTCAAGGGCCGCAAGATCCGCACCTCGGGCCATGGCTTCGTCGGCATCGGCCGCCGCAAGATGCTCAACATCCTGCAGGAGCGCTGCCTGGAACTCGGTGTCGAGCTGCTGTTCGAGCGCGACGTGGAAAGCGACGCGGAATTCGCCGACGCCGACCTCATCATCGCCTCGGACGGCGTCAATTCGCGCATCCGCAACAAATATGCCGAGGTCTTCCGGCCCGACATGGTCGTCAGGCCGAACCGCTATATCTGGCTCGGCACGAACAAGCTGTTCGACGCCTTCACCTTCGATTTCCAGCGTACCGAACATGGCTGGTTCCAGTCACATATCTACCGCTTCGACGACACGACCTCGACCTTCATCGTCGAGACCACGGACGAGGTTTTCAAGGCCCACGGGCTCGACCAGATGGACCAGGATCAGTCCATCGCCTTCTGCGAAAAGCTTTTTGCGGAAACCCTCGACGGCCACAGCCTGATGACCAATGCGCGGCACATGCGCGGCTCCGCCTGGCTGAATTTCGGCCGGCTGATCTGCGACAAGTGGAGCCATTTCAACGGCAACAGCCATGTCGTGCTGATGGGCGACAGCGCCCACACCGCCCATTTCGCCATCGGCTCGGGAACCAAGCTCGCCATCGACGATGCCATCGAGCTGACCCGGCAGTTCGACATCCTCGGCCATGACAAGGCCAATATCCCCGCCGTGCTTTCCGCCTACGAGGAGGTGCGCCGCGTCGACGTCGCGCGCATCCAGAATGCGGCGCGCAACGCCATGGAATGGTTCGAGGTCGTCGGCACGCGCTATGCCGATACGCTGGAGCCGGAGCAGTTCATGTATTCGATGCTGACCCGCTCCCAGCGCATCAGCCACGAGAATCTTCGCCTGCGCGACAAGGTGTGGCTGGAAGGTTTCGAGCGCTGGTTCGCCGAACGGGCGGGCGCTGAACCCATGGCGAACGGCGCGGTGCCGCCGCCGATGTTCACGCCCTTCAAGATCCGTGGCCTGACGCTCCGAAACCGCATCGTCGTCTCGCCCATGGCGATGTATTCGGCGACGGACGGGCTGCCGGGTGATTTCCATCTGGTGCATCTCGGCTCCCGCGCCATGGGTGGTGCCGCGCTCCTCTTTCCGGAAATGACCTGCGTGTCGGCCGATGCCCGCATCACCCCCGGCTGCCTTGGCCTGTGGAACGACGAACAGGCACAGGCCTTCAAGCGCATCGTCGATTTCGTCCACCACCAGACGCCGGCCAAGATCGGCCTCCAGCTCGGCCATGCCGGACGCAAGGGCGCCACGAAGCTTGCCTGGGAGGGCATCGATCAGCCGCTCGCCGAAGGAGGCTGGCCGCTGATCTCCGCCTCCGCCCTGCCCTATCTCGCGCATTCGCAAATGCCGCGCGAAATGACCCGGGCGGACATGGATCACGTCATCCAGGACTTCGTGCAAGCCACCGAACGAGCCCGCGACATCGGCTTCGACATCATCGAACTGCACGCCGCGCACGGCTACCTGCTGTCGAGCTTCCTGTCGCCGCTGACCAACCAGCGCACCGACGACTACGGCGGCGACCATGCGGCCCGCGCCCGCTTCCCGCTTGAAGTCTTCCACGCCATCCGCAAGGTCTGGCCCGAGGACAAGCCGATCTCGGTGCGCCTGTCGACCCACGACTGGCACGACGGCGGCAACACGCCGGAGGATGCCGCCATTTTCGCCCGTCTGTTCAAGGAGGCCGGCGCCGACCTGATCGACTGCTCCTCGGGGCAGGTGGTGAAGGAGGAGAGACCGGTCTACGGCCGCCTGTTCCAGACACCCTTCTCCGACAAGATCCGCAATGAAATCCAGGTGCCGACCATCGCCGTCGGCGCGATTTCCGAGGCCGACCACGCCAATTCGATCATCGCGGCCGGCCGGGCGGACCTCTGCGCCGTCGCCCGCCCGCATCTGGCGGACCCATCCTTCGTCCTGCACGAGGCGGCGCGGATCGGCTACGAGGGCCAGCCCTGGCCAAAACAGTACCACTCCGCCCGGGCGCAATATGTCAACAATCTCGCCCGCGCGGCAACGACGGCGGGCAAGCCATGAGCAAGCGGCACGCCCTCGTCACAGGCGCCGGAAGCGGTATCGGAAAGGCGATCGCGCTCGCCTTGGCGGCCGATGGTCATGTCGTAAGCCTCGCCGGGCGGCGCACGGCCCCCTTGCAGGCCGTGCGGGACGAGATCTGCGCGGCGGGCGGAGAAGCCTTCGTGCATGACGGGTTCGACGTCAGCGATGCTGCTTCCGTCGAGCGCGGCATTGCGACCGCCATCGCGCAAATCGGCGACATCGCTGTCCTTGTCAATTGCGCCGGCGAGGCACCCTCGGCACCGTTCGAAAAGACCGACCTCGCCCTCTGGCAACGGGTCCTCACCATCAACCTGACGGGCGTCTACCTGGTCACGCATGCGGCACTCGCCTCCGTCCGTCGGGCCGGAAACGGCCGGATCGTCAATGTCGCGAGCACGGCGGGCCTTACCGGCTATGCCTATGTGTCCGCCTATTGCGCCTCCAAACATGGCGTTATCGGCCTGACGCGGGCACTGGCACTGGAGCTTGCGCGCACCGATGTCACCGTCAACGCCGTCTGCCCCGGTTTCACCGACACGCCGCTGATCGACGGTGCGCTCGACACGATCAGCCAGAAGACCGGCCGCACGCGCGAGGACGCCCGCGCCAGCCTCGCACGCGCCAACCCGCAGGGCCGGCTCGTGACGCCAGGCGAGGTGGCTCACACCGTCTCCTGGCTCGTCTCGGAAAAGGCGACAGCCATCACCGGCCAGGCCATCGCGGTCGCCGGCGGCGAAGTTCTCTAGGGATATCAGACATGACGAACCCCATGCAGGCCAAGAAACGCCCCTTCAAGGACCACGTAGCAAAGCACTTCCTGTTCGAAACGGATGCCGACGGCCGCGTCGCGACGATCACGCTCAACCGCCCGGACAAGAAGAACCCGCTGACCTTCGAAAGCTATGAAGAGCTCGGCGATCTCTTCCGCTCGCTGACGCGCGCCAGCGATGTGCGCGCCGTGGTGCTGACCGGCGCGAAGGACAACTTTTCCTCCGGCGGGGACGTGTTTGAGATCATCGAGCCGCTGACGCGCATGGAAATGCCGGACCTTCTCGACTTCACCCGCATGACGGGCGAGCTGGTGCGCCAGATGCGCGCCTGCCCGCAGCCGATCATCGCCGCCGTCGACGGCATCTGCGCCGGCGCCGGCGCCATCCTGGCCATGGCCGCCGATTTCCGCGTCGCGACGCCGGAAGCCAAGACCGCCTTCCTGTTCACCCGCGTCGGGCTTGCCGGCGCGGACATGGGCGCCTGCGGCATTCTTCCCCGCATCATCGGCCAGGGCCGCGCCGCCGAGCTGCTCTTCACCGGCCGCGTCATGAGCGCGGCGGAAGGCCTGAACTGGGGTTTCTACAACGCCCTGCACGAGCGTCCCGCGTTGCTTTCCGAAGCGCAGCAATTCGCCCGCACCGTCGCCGACGGTCCCTGGTTCGCCCATGCGATGACAAAAAAGATGCTCGACCAGGAATGGGCGATGGGCATCGACCAGATGATCGAGGCGGAGGCGCAGGCCCAGGCGATCTGCATGGCGACGGGCGATTTCCAGCGCGCCTTCGAAGCCTTTGCCGCCAAGGCGAAACCCGCCTTCCAGGGAAACTGACCATGCCCAATGCCACAAAGGGGCCGCCCCGCGACCATCTCGACTGGCCGTTCTTCGACGAGAGCCACCGCGCGCTTGCAAAAGACCTCGACAGCTTCGTCGCAGACGCCGGCCTCGACGGCGTCGATCACGGCAATGTCGACGCCGCCTGCCGCCATCTGGTCGCAGCGCTCGGCACCGCCGGCCTCCTTCGCCACTGCGTGCCAAAAGCATTCGGCGGCGCAAGCGAGGAGATCGATAGCCGGGTGCTCTGCCTCGTGCGCGAGACGCTGGCCTATGCCGATGGCCTCGCCGACTTCGCCTTCGCCATGCAGGGCCTCGGCACCGGCGCGATCAGCCTGTCCGGCACGCCGGCGCTGAAGGAACGCATCCTGCCGAAGGTCGCAGCCGGCGAATGGATATCCGCCTTCGCCCTTTCCGAACCCGATGCGGGATCGGACGTCGCCGCCATGGCCTGCGCCGCCCGGCGCGACGGCGACGATTTCGTGCTCGACGGCGAAAAAACCTGGATTTCCAACGGCGGCATTGCCGACGTCTACACGGTCTTCGCCCGCACCGGCGAGGCGCCCGGCACGCGCGGCATTTCCGCCTTCGTCGTCTTCGCCGATACGCCCGGCTTCACGATTGCCGAGCGCATCGAGACGATCGCACCGCACCCGCTGGCCCGCATCCGCTTCGAAAATTGCCGCATCCCCGCCGCGCAGCGTCTCGGCAGCCCCGGCGAAGGCTTCAAGATCGCCATGCGCACGCTCGATATCTTCCGCCCCTCCGTTGCCGCCGCCGCGACCGGCTTTGCTCGCCGCGCACTCGATGAAGCCGTGGCGCATGCCAAAAGCCGCAAGATGTTTAGCGCGACGCTTTCCGACCTGCCGACGGCGCAAAGCACGCTCGGCGAAATGGCGACCGCCATCGACGCCGCAGCCCTCCTCACCTGCCGCACCGCCTGGAGGCGCGACGTGCAGAAACTGCCGACGACGCGCGAAGCAGCGATGGCGAAGATGACCGCGACGGAAAATGCGCAATGGGTCATCGACCAGGCGCTCCAGCTTTTCGGCGGCCGGGGCGTGCGCACCGGCGAGATCACGGAGCGGCTTTACCGCGAAATCCGGGCGCTGCGCATCTATGAGGGCGCGACGGAGGTTCAAAAGCTCATCATCGGCCGCGAGCTGATGAAGGACGCCGCACGATAACGGGAGGTGCCGACATGCATTTCAGACTCCGTTCGCTTCGTAAGCGCAACTGACCACACGCCAAGTTACTTGCCAGGCCGGACGACATCCGCGCCGCACTGATACAACAGCTGGAGACGCATCATGCACACCATCCTGCAACCTGAAGGCTGGGCAAAGCCCATCGGCTATGCGAACGGCGTGGCGGCGACGGGCCGCACGCTCTTCGTCGGCGGCCAGATCGGCTGGAACCAACGTTGCGAGTTCGAGACCGACGATTTCGTCGAGCAGGTGCACCAGACGCTGAAGAACGTCGTGGCCGTGCTCGCGGCAGGCGGCGGCGAACCGCATCACATCACCACGATGACCTGGTACTTCACGGATAAGCAGGAATATCTCGGCAACCTGCGCGGCATCGGCCAGGCCTATCGCGACACGATCGGCCGGCATTATCCCGCCATGGCGGCGATGCAGGTGGTGGCGCTCATCGAGGACCGCGCCAAGATCGAGATCCAGGCCACCGCCGTCATCCCCGCGTGAGGCTTTCCGAAATGCGTTTTTCGCAGAGCGTTTCCGCCCGCCTTGAGGGGGGCGTGCTCGTCGTCGCCATCGACAATCCGCCCGTCAACGCCCTGTCGGCGCATGTCAGGTCCGGCCTGCTGGCGGCGCTGGATCATGCCGCGGGGACCACAGACATCACGGGAATGGTCATCTCCGGCACCGGCCGCACCTTCATTGGCGGGGCGGATATCAAGGAGTTCGGCCAGCCGATGGTCGAGCCGACACTTCCCCAAGTGGTCGAGCGTATCGAAGCCTTCGAAAAACCGGTCGTCTGCGCTGTGGACGGCGCGGCGCTGGGCGGCGGCTGCGAGGTGGCCCTTGCCTGCCATGGCCGCATTGCCGGCGAAAACGCCACGTTCGGCCTGCCGGAGGTGAAACTCGGCATCGTTCCGGGCGCCGGCGGGACACAACGCCTGCCGCGCCTGATCGGCCCGATCGCCGCCATCGACCTCATCGGAACGGGACGCATGGTGAAAGCGGGCGAAGCTGTCGCGCTCGGTCTTGCCGATACCGTCGCCGCCGATCCTCTCGCGGCAGCCGTCGCGGCCGTAAACGCCGGCCAGCCGCTACGCCGGACCGGCAGCATCGATGTTCCCGTCGCGGATCCCGCCGCCATCGACGCCGCGGGAGCAAAGGTGTTTGCCAAAAGCCGCGGCCAGCTGGCGCCGTCGGAGGCCGTGCGCCTCGTCAAAGCGGCAGGCCAGCTCGACCTTGAACAAGGTCTGGCGGAGGAGCGCGCCACGTTCCTGCGTCTGCGCGATTCCGAGGAATCCGCGGCCCTGCGGCACATCTTCTTTGCCGAGCGCGCCGCCGGCAAAGTTGAAAAGCTGGCGGAGGTCTCGCCGCGCCGGATCGAAACCGTCGGGATTGTCGGCACGGGGCTGATGGGTTCCGGCATAGCGGTCTCGGCTCTCACCAGCGGTTACCGCGTCATCGCTCTGGAACAGACGCAGGAGGCTGCCGCCGCCGGGCACGCCCGCATCGCCGGCCTCCTCGACAAGGCCGTCCAGTCCGGGCGCCTGACCGCGGAGGCGCGTGAGGCCTGCCTCGCCCGGCTCGGAACAACAGCCGAGGCGACCGATCTTGCAGCAGCCGACCTCGTCGTGGAAGCCGTCTTCGACGATTTCTCCGTCAAGACGGAGCTGTTTCGCAGGCTCGACGACATCGTCGCGCCCGGCACCATTCTGGCGACCAACACGAGCTACCTCGATCCCGATGCGATCGCCGCCGCGACGGCCGATCCGTCCCGTGTGGTCGGTCTGCATTTCTTCTCGCCCGCGAATGTCATGCGGCTCACGGAAGTCGTCGATTGCGCCAAAACCGCGCCGGACGTCTTGGCGAGTGCGCTGGCCTTCGTGAAGCGCCTCGGCAAGCTCCCCATCGTCTGCGGCGTCACCGAAGGTTTCATCGGCAACCGCATCTTCTACGCCTATCGCCGCGAGGCGGAGTTCATGCTGGAGGATGGCGCCCTGCCGCACGAGATCGATGCCGCGCTGGAAGCCTACGGTTTCCCGATGGGCATCTTCGCCGTCAACGACATGGCCGGCCTCGAAATCGCCTGGGCGCGCCGCAAGCGGCTGGCCGAAACGCGCGATCCCGCCGAACGCTATGTCGAAATCGCCGACCGGCTCTGCGAAGCCGGCCGCCTCGGCCGCAAGACCGGCCTCGGCTGGTACGCCTACCCCAGCGGCGAGCGCACCATCGATCCCGCCGTGACGGCGGTGATCGAAGCGGCGCGGGCCGCGAAGAATATCACGCCCCGCGCGTTCACCGCGCAGGAGATCCTGGACCGTCTTCTCAAGGCGATGGTGGATGAAGGAACGGCGCTACTCGCAGACGGCATCGCCGCCCGTCCCGGCGACATCGACCTGGTGATGATCAACGGCTACGGTTTTCCCGCGCACAAGGGCGGCCCGATGTTCGCCGCCGAACCTGATCGATGACGGGCCGGATCAAAACGGCCCGTCCTGCCCGTCAGGGCTTTTCGGAAGCACTGAGCCCGGCGAGGAAAAGATCGATGCCCGCCTGTGCGCAATCGCTGTCCTGCGCGGGCGTTCCCGAACTGACGCCGACCGCACCGACGACCTGCCCGTCCACGATAACGGGAATGCCGCCGGCCACGACCAACAGGCGTCCGCCGATGGCCGAGTTGATGCCGTAAGCGGGCTTGCCGGGCTGGCTCGCCTCCCAATAGCTCTCCGTGGTCCGCTTGGCGCCGGCTGCCGTGAAGGCCTTGTCCTGGGCGATCGTGGTGCTCGTGACCTTTCCGCCGTCCATGCGCTCGAACGCGATCAGCTGACCCGATTCATCGGTCACGGCGATGCACATGGGCACGCCGATTTCCGCGGCGCGGGCGCGGGCGCCCTCGATCAGGGTGCGGGCGTCGGCAAGGCTCAGTCTCTGGATTGTCAGCACGGTATGGCTCCTCTTCGATTTTCAACGACACGCGGCAAGCGCAGATGCGCTCTCTTGCGGCCTGTCGGCAAGAAATGCCAGAGCCGCCGCGCCGACCAGACCGGAATTTTGACCAAGTGCTGCCCGAACGACGTTCACATCCTTGAAGGCGGGTATGGCCCAGCGAGCAATATAATCCTGGATTCCGGGGCGAAGACGGTCGAATTCATGAGAAAGACCGCCACCCATGATCACGACGTCAGGGCTGAAAATGTGAATCAGGCTGACGAAACCCCGCCCCAATATCTCTGCCTCCTCGTCGATCAGACGGTTGGCAAGAACGTCGCCACTCCTTCCAGCAGCGAACACGTCGCGGCTGTGGACGGGACTTCCGCTTTTTCCGAGAGTGGTCTCCTCGCTAACGATTGCACGGGCGCGGGCGCGCTTCGTAAACGCCGTGCCGGAGCCGTATGCCTCGAAGCATCCCCTGTTTCCGCAGGGGCAAAGCTCGCCGTTCGGCACCACGGACATATGGCCGATGTGAGCCGCCATGCCCTTGCGTCCGCGAAGCACCCGGCCATCGGCGACGATGCCCACGGACGCGGGAGGGGTTGGACGCGGCAAGCAGACCATCGGCTAGGGCGCGGATTTGCCCGATCACGCGGCCGGCACCCGCATTCGCCTCCGTCCGCTCTTCGGCCCACGCAACAATGTTGCCTCGCTCATCGCTGAGGCCGGCGCGAACATGCGTGTCTCCCAAATCTATACCGATGGCGACCTGATGCATGATCGAACCGCAAAATTAGAGTGCGCGCAGCCACGCCATCCACTCTTCGAGCGCAGCCGTGCCCCGCGTTTGGATCGAGCCCCTGCCCTTTCACGCCGATCGTAGTGCCTAGCGTCTCGCGCCATTTCGGACAGTCATTCCGATGTCAGGCGAGGCTGCACGATCGCCGAGCTGGCACAACGCAGGCATGTACCGCCTTCGCCCCCGTGGAATACCTGCTGCGATGGCGCAAGCGCTCGCCAAGGACACCCTTCTCCACTCACGCGGCAGCCTTGAAGAAATCGCCGAAAAGGTCGGTTACAAATCCGCCAGCGCCTTCAGCCAAAAAGTCGGCTGCCCCCAAGCGAATTCGCCCGCAGGGCCGTCGCGACGTGCTGATTTAGCGAGAAACACACGCTCCGCGAAGACGAGATCATTGCTCGCGGCGCTGATGCCTACCTCCCTCAACGAAACAGGCGAAGCGCCCGTCGTGTCCTTGCCTGATAAAAACTGCATCGGTGCTTGACGCATGGGGAGCGAGGAGTAGTTAGAGCTTCATGCAATGACCTCACCATCGGCGCCGAGTGCCCTTCTCCAGGCCCGCGCCTCAGCCTGAAAGCCATTCATGTCGGAAAGAAGCTCCCATCGTGGGCTCGTCGTCGCCGCGATCATGGCAAGCATGGCAATGATCGCCATCGAGGCAACGATCGTTTCGACCGCAATGCCGCAGATCGCCGCCCAACTCGGACAAATCAATCTGTATTCCTGGGTCTTTTCGTCCTTCCTTTTGACCCAGACGGCGACGACGGTGGTCTTCGGCAAGCTCGCGGATATTTATGGCCGCAAGCCGATGATCCTGATCGGTATCGCGCTTTTCCTGTTCGCCTCCGTGCTCGCGGGCTTCGCATGGTCGATGCCGTCGATGATCGCCTTTCGTCTTTTGCAGGGGATTGGCGCAGGGGCGATTCAACCCGTGGCAATGACGGTGGTCGCTGACCTGTTTCCCGGCAATCAGCGTGGCAAGGTCCAAGGTTACCTGGCAAGCGTCTGGGCGTTGTCTGCCGTTGTCGGACCGCTTCTCGGTAGCCTCATCATTCATAACCTCCCATGGGCGTGGATCTTCTGGATCAATGTGCCGGTTGGGCTTCTTGCGGCACTCGGGTTCGTTCTGTTCCTGCATGAAGAGAAACGGACGCGCGTCGTCTCCATCGATATCCTTGGCGCTTCCCTTTTTGCAGTGTCCATTTCCGCGCTGATGATTGCTCTGACGGAAATGGAGACCACGATCTCCAGCACCGCTATGGTGGCCCTGGCCATCGCCATCGTAGCCCTTGTCGCGTTCATCTGGCAGGAGCGGCGCGCCGAGGCGCCCATGGTCGCTCCAGATTTGTGGCTGAAGCGACCCATCGCGTTTTCGAACCTGGCTGTCTTCTTCGCAAGCATGTCGATCATGGGGCTGACGACGTTCCTGCCGATGTATGTGCAGACCGTTCTCAACGGCTCACCATTGGTGGCGGGTTTCGCCCTGACCATGCTGCTCCTGGGCTGGCCCTGCGGTGCAACGATCGCGTCGCGACAGTTTGCTCGGTTCGGCCTGCGCCCCATTATGATCACTGGTAGCATCTGCATTCCGGTCGGCACATGTCTCCTCGTCCTGCTCACGCCGTCGAGCTCCGCGATATTAGCAGGCGCCGGCTCGCTGATAATGGGTTTCGGCATGGGCCTGCTGAATATCAGCGCGCTGATTCTGACGCAGGATAGCGTGAGTTGGACTGAGCGCGGCAGCGCCACAGCATCCAATGTTTTTTCGCGCAATCTCGGCAGCACGCTCGGCGCCGCCGTGCTGGGTGCGGTGCTGACCTACGGACTGGCGCATTCCACCAACGGCCAGCCGATTACGCCAGAACAACTGCGAGCCCTGCTGAACGGCACCGGCACCGTCATGGCCGATGGAGAAACCATCCGGCTTGCATTGCAGCATGCCCTGCATTCCACCTTCGTCGCCATGCTTTTGATCGCCGCACTGATCGTCCCTGCCTGCCTGCTCGTTCCTCGACACGAGCCCATCAGGGAAATGCAGCAATAAAGCTGAGCCGGACCGGATCGCAAAAAATCCCGGCAGATCAGACCCGCATTCACCCAAGAACCGCAGGCCCGTCAGGTGTTGTAATATTTACATTTTCTAATAGTCATGCTACTCATATGATCATCCGTTGCAGGCATTGCCAATATATTCGCCGTTGGATTTTCCTCCGAGGAATTGAACATGCTTGTGAAAAGTCTGCTCGCCTGTGCGATGGTTGCGCTCGGCTCGGTATTTTCGCACGGCTTCGCCGACGCACGGGCGGCAACGCAAGAGGTTCCCTCCGATACGTGCCACGAGATAGCGACTGCCGATGCAGCCGTTTCAAGCGATGCAATTCAAAGCAAGGCGGGCAAGCTCGCCCTTGTGATCGGAAACGCGGCCTATAGCGGAGGAATACCACCGCTTCGCAACCCGGCGCATGATGCCACCGCCGTGAGCGACGTCCTTCGAAAGCTGAACTTCACGGTGTTCTTGGCGATCGATGCGCGAGGGGCAACGATACGTGACTGCGTCGCGCGTATGAAGGCCGCCCTTTTGGGTGACGATATCGCACTCATCTATTATTCCGGCCACGGCATCCAGATCGACGATCGCAACTACCTGGTTGCAACCGACGCCAAGGCCGGCGACGGCCTTTCCGATGCCTTCCTCTACATCGATAAGATCATCGACGGCATGAAGGAAAAATCGGCAGCGACCCTCGTCTTCCTTGATGCTTGCCGGAACAACCCCTTTGCGGGCGAAGGCAACCAGGGTTTGTCGGTGTCGACCGGCCGCGGCCTCGACAGAGGGTTGGCGAAGGTCGACCCAGGGACTTCGGACGCGAGAAAGGAAGCGCGCGGCATTTTCGTTGCCTATTCGACATCGCCGAATGCAACGGCGACAGATGGCGAGGGAGACCTCAGCCCCTTCACCGCCGCCTTCGTCAAAGCCGTAAAGACCCCCGGCTTCTCGGTTCAGCGCGCTCTGAGCGAGGTTTCTCGCAGCGTCGGCGAGGCGACGGACTGGTCTCAGACACCATGGATAAAATCGTCGCTCACCGCCGAGATCCTGTTGAATGGCGTCCTGACGCTCGAGGAGGCGATTGCGGTCTCCCTAAATCATGCGGCGGCGTCGAAGCGCCTCTTGGGAACCGGCGATGTCCAGGGTGCGATCGTCGAAGCCTTTCGCGGGCTTCCGCAGCGAATAGACGAGACGACCGCAGCACAATATCCATCCGCCTATCAGGCGCTGACGGCTGCTGCACGGTCCTCCAGCATCGTTCTTCCCGTCCCTGCAAACAACATTCACGTCGTCATCGTCAATGCGAGCGGTAGCCGCGCCGTTGTCGCCTCCGTTGACCGCGAATATCGCGGAACAGGCAAGGGCACGCTGGAAATCTGGGATACCGCCACCAAGAAGGTGATCGGCACTCTGGGAGATCTGGGCACCGCAGTTCCTAGCGCAAAATTCTCTCCGGACGGATCGCGCGTGGCGGCCTATCTTGGCAAGGGAATCACAAAAGTCTCCGATGCCATCACGGGCGAGACCGGCGCGACGATCACACTTTCCGCAGACAATCTCGGCCCAGCCCATGGCGCCTTCAATCCCCCGATATTGGTGTTCAGCCAGGATGGAGCGGTTCTTGTCAGCACACTCCACAAGAAGGGCGTGGCGCTGGTGCAGGGCTGGGATGTGGCGAGCGGTGCGAAGCGTTTCGAGTTTGATCTCGGCTCCCGGTGCAACGGGCTGGTCAAGATAGCCGGCTGGAACCTGGACAGGGGTTTTGCCGTGCTGAACGCCGACGGCGCATCCCTTTCCTTCGTTTGCACCAACAATTCCCCCAAAATAGGAAAGGCGATCGTCGTCGGCCGATGGTCATTGTCGCAGAACGCCATGATCGGCTCCGGTGTCTTACCGGTCCCGGACGAGATTTATCCGATCGGATTCGGTTTCAGCCCCGACGGGACGCGGATGACTGTCCAGGAACTCGACAATGGCGGCTCGTACCAAATAACCGTCCTGGATACACAGACCGGGCAAAAGATCGGAGACGTGACGAAAGGGCTCTATTCGTCTTTCTCCCCGGAAGGCGACCTCTACTCCGTCGTTCATGAAGGCGGCGCCATGATTTTCTCCGCGAGAAATGGCGAACGCGTGAACGAGATCACGGATTATGCCTATACCGTGCCGGCCGCCTTCCGGAAATTCGGCGAGAAATTTGCCGACTACATTCTTCTCGACAACGACATGTCCACGCTGACCCACGACGTATGGTGGCGGCCGGCGGGCACCCTCACGGTCGCCGAGGCGGCACGATCGAGGCTGACGGCGGAACAAAAGGCGGAGGCTGGTGCCGGCGCGCTGGCTTACAATGAAATTCCGTGAGGCCCGGGCGAAATTCGACCTTCCGAGGGGGCGCGGCCGGGCTGTAACATAAACCTGTCACGCGACTTTCCACTGCGATAGTCTTGGCCCATGAAACTCGACCAGACCATACGGTTCTGCAGCTCGGCAGATGGCACCCGTATCGCCCTCGCGTCCTGCGGGAAGGGACAGGTACTCCTGCGCGCGGCCCACTGGCTCAGCCATGTCGACTATGATCTCCAGAGCCCCGTCTGGCGGCCATGGCTCCAGGCGCTTTCGGCCCGCAACCGGTTCGTGCGCTACGATCCACGCGGCTGCGGTCTGTCGGATCGCTACGTTGCCGACCTCTCGGTCGATGCGTGGCATGCGGATCTAGAGGCCGTGGCCGAAACGATCGAGGAACCGCAATTCGTCCTCCTCGGCCTTTCGCAGGGCGGTGCTCTTGCCATCGCCTATGCCGCGAGGCATCCCGAGCGTGTCTCCCGCCTGGTGCTTCTGAACGCCTACGGCCAGGGCGCCCGGGTCCGGGCGCAGACCGATGCGGAGCGACTGGAAGCCGAGACCCTTGTCAATTTCATCCGCGTGGGCTGGGGACGCGACAACCCGGCATTCGCCCAGTTCTTCACCAATCTCTTCATCCCGGATGGCACACCGGAGCAGCATCGCTGGTGGGGCGATCTCGAGCGCCTGACGTCGGCAGGCGACATCGCCGCGCAACTGCTATGGAACATGCAGGGCATCGATGTGCTGGAGCTCGCGGCGACCCTCAGCGTGCCGACATTGATCGCCCATAGCCGCGGTGACATGCGCGTGCCGTTCGACCAGGGCTGCAAGCTTGCAGCGGCAATTCCGGGCGCACGCTTCGTACCGCTCGAGAGCAAGAACCACGTCTTGCTGCCAGAGGAACCCGCCTGGCCCGTCTTCCTGTCCGAACTGGCCGCCTTCCTGGGGCAGGATCGGCCCATGCGGCCGCTTGCGGTCCGCGAAGCCGGTTTGACGCCCGTGGAGGCGGCACTTCTCGACCTCGTCGCAGAGGGGCTCGACAACCGCGAGATTGCGGAACGTCTCGGCAAGAGCGTGAAGACCGTGCGCAACCAGTTGTCGGTGCTCTTCGGCAAACTCGACGTACACAGCCGCTCGCAAGCGATTGTCGTCGCGCTGTCTCGATAGCCTGCGTCGAGAGCCGGCTTCTCCTCGCAAGGCGGAACGGGACATCTGTCCCTCGCATTGGCGGATTTCCTCCCCCGCTCGGGACTTGCGCCTCATGCCATCCCTAGGGACGAAGCCCATCCTCTGATCGTGGGGGCGGCAACCTACCGCCCCAGGACAGGAGGGAACTCACATGACTGAACTCAATGAAACAGCGCTCAAGGAACTCGTCGGCCGCGTGCTTGGTGATCTTGGCGGCGCCGTCAGCGTTCCGCTGGTGCGGATCGGCGATGCTCTGGACCTCTACAAGACGCTCAAGGAAATCGGCCCCTCAACGGCCGATGAATTCGCCGATGCTGCGGGATGTTCGCCTCGGTACGTGCGAGAGTGGCTCGCAGCACAGGCGGCGTCGGGTTACGTGCACTATGAGGACGGACGGTTCTCGCTCACCCCCGAGCAGGCATTCGTGTTTGCCGAGCCCGACAGCCCCGTCAATCTGATCGGCGCATTCGATACCGCTGCTGCAATGGCTGAAAACCAGCCGAAGGTGCAAGCCGCCTTCAAGACCGGAAGGGGCGTCGCCTGGGGCGACCAGGCCGGCTGCATGTTCTGCGCCGTGGCACGGCTTTTCCGCCCGGGCTACGTCAATGCCCTCGTGCAGGATTGGCTTCCGGCGTTGGACGGTGTCGTCGACAAGCTCAAGGCGGGAGCGAAAGTGGCGGATGTCGGATGCGGGCACGGACTGTCGACGATCCTGATGGCACAGGCTTTCCCGCATTCCCGCTTCACGGGCTATGACTTCCATCCGGACTCGATCGCCGCTGCAACGGCGCACGCTCGATCGCATGACTTGGCGAACGTGCGCTTCGACGTCGGTCGTGCCCAGGACTTCGATGGACGCGATTTCGATCTGATCACCTGTTTCGACTGCCTGCACGACATGGGCGACCCCAAGGCAGCGGCAACACATATTCGCCGGGCGCTGAAGCAGGATGGGATATGGATGGTGGTCGAGCCCATGGCCGGGGACAAGCTGGAAGACAATATCAATCCCGTCGGCCGGCTCTACTACTCGGCGTCGACGATGATTTGCGTTCCCACGTCGCTGGCGCAGGAGACGGGGCTCGCGCTCGGTGCTCAGGCGGGGGAGAAACGGCTCGCCGAAGTGATCCGATCCGGTGGCTTCACTCGCGTTCGGCGCGCCGCCGAGACGCCCCTTAATATGGTTCTAGAGGCGACCTGATGTTGTTTTTACGGTTGGCGCAACAATTGGCCATACCTTCCCTCACCAATCAAAAAAGGCCGGCGGGTGCCGGCCTTTTCCTTGGTCCATCAGCGCCTGTAGCGCAGACGTTCCTGTTCGATTTCGGCCGTACCATACGGCTTCTGCGTGTCGTCGAAGCTTGTCCAGCCGCCTTCGGCATAGGCCGCGCGCCTCTGCTCGGGGTCCACCCAATTCGACTTGCGAAGGATGGCCTCGGCTTCGGCCTGCAGGCTGTCGTCAACCTTCGCGGTCACCAGCGTGCCGCCGCGGCGCACGCCCTCGGCATAGACATGCGCGTGTTCTTCGGACACGCCGGATTCGGTCAAAGCGCCGATCAGCCCGCCGGCCGCACCGCCCGCCACCGCACCGGCGACAGCACCTGCTGCCGTGGCAGCGAGCCACCCGGCGGCGACGACCGGCCCGACACCGGGGATGGCCATGATGCCCAGTCCGGTCAGGAGGCCGCCGACGCCGCCAACGGCAGCACCGATGCCCGCGCCGGTTCCGGCACCTTCAGCGGCATTGGTTTCCTTGCCGTGGCGTTCGTCCGCATTGTTGGAAACGATGCTGATATCGCTGGAGGGCACACCACGTGCCTCCAGGGCGCTGACGGCGGCGCTGGCATCGGAGTAATCGTCGAACAGTCCGGTAACAGTTTTCATGGGAATCTCCTGAAGTCTGAAATTACTTGGCGACGATGTTGCCCTGGTAGTCGAGCGCGACGGTCACGGCCTTGCCGTCTTTCATCGCCTTGGCCTGCCAAATGCCCTTGTCGTCCAAGGCAAGGTCGGTGACCTCAGCATAGCCGGCCTCTGCGATGCGTTCCTTCGCCTGGTCCTCGGTGAAGCTGTTGGCACCCTCGACAGGCGCTGTCGCATTCATGCTGTCGGGCGTGGCAACCGCGGGTGTGTCGCCATCAGTCGTCGGGGTCGTGGACGTCTGAGCAAAGGCGCCAAAAGTCGAGGCGCCCACAAGCGCTGCGGCTAGGAGAAGTTTTTTCATGATTATTTCCTCGTTGAAGCCTGAGAGCAGGCTCCACAAGAACACCGTGCCAGGCGCATGGTTCCACGAGAAGAAAAATAGAAAATGGTGATGACAACCCGTGGAACATCAGCCGTTTCAAAGAGTTGACGCGCCATGCTGCGAACATTCGCTCGCAAGCAATTGGAGGTTCTCAAAATGGGTCGCGGTATTCTTCTCTGGCTTCTGGGCATTCCCCTGCCGATCGTCATCCTGCTCGTTCTCTTCCTGCGATAGGAGACGGACATGTCCCTTTACAGTTCTGACGTCTCCGACGTCGGCGTTGAATCCAGCACGCCGGCGCTCGCCTGGGGTCCCGTCATCGGCGGTTCGGTCGCGGCAGCCGCCACGACGCTCATCCTCCTCCTTCTGGGTTCCGGGGTCGGCCTCACGATGGTCTCGCCCTGGGCGGGGGAAAGCGCGTCCTTTACGGCGGTCAGCGTGACGGCGGCGATCTGGTTCGTCGTCGTGCAATGGCTCGCTTCGGCGCTTGGCGGCTATCTCACCGGTCGCCTTCGCACCAAATGGGCCGGCATCCATACGGATGAGGTCTTCTTCCGCGATACGGCGCATGGCTTTCTCAGCTGGGCCTTGGCGACAGTTGTCGTTGCAGGCCTGGCCGGTTCCGCCTTCACGTCGCTTGCCGGGACGGGCGTGCAGGCCGCCTCGACGGTCGCAGCAACCGCGACAGTTGCAGGCTCGGCCGCGGCAGCAAACAGCGATGCGTCGCCCGACGCGGCCACCGGCTACTTTACGGACCTTCTGCTTCGCCCGCAGGATCTGACAACGCGGGCGCAGGGCGATGACGTATCGGCCACCGCCGAGATTTCCCGCATCCTGGTGCAAGGCGCGGTAAACGATGGCGTGCCGGAAGCCGACCGGGCCTATATGTCAGCGATCGTCGCGTCGCGGGCCGGCGTGACCCCGGAGGAAGCGCGTGCCCGCGTCGACCAGGTCCTTCAGCAGGTCGAGGATGCGAAGAATGCCGCGCTGAAAGCGGCCGATGAGGCGCGCAAGTCCGCCGCAACGGTGGCGATGCTCGGTGCCCTGTCGCTGCTCGTCGGTGCGTTCATCGCGTCCGCTGCCGCCGCCCTCGGTGGACGCCAGCGTGACGACGAAGACGCCGCATTGATCGTCAAGCGCTAAGCCTGATCGAAGCCGCCTCCCGGGGCGGCTTCTTTCCTTAAAGCAGATTTATTGTGCAGTGCAGCAACCATATCGCTGCTGAGGTGTTAGGGTG